>CBDUBJ010000051.1:0-17044 GCA_965365355.1 uncultured bacterium | reverse complement strand
TATTAATTATTAATTAATCCGTCCCACCATTTCCTCCGGCTTCACCCAAGCATCAAAATCTTCAGCAGAAACATAACCCAAACGAACCGCTTCATCTTTTAATGTCGTTCCATTTTTATGCGCTGTCTGAGCGATTTCGGCCGCTTTATAGTATCCGATCTTCGTATTGAGTGCAGTTACAAGCATCAGTGAATTATCTACAAGTTCTTTGATGCGTTTGTGATTCGGCTCAATACCTTGTGCACAATGCGCATCAAACGACATGCATGCGTCGCCGATCAAACGTGCCGATTGAAGGAAGTTTGCCGCCATCACAGGTTTGAACACGTTAAGTTCGTAATGGCCTTGCATTCCTCCGACAGAAATGGCGACATCATTACCCAGAACCTGCGCGCACACCATCGTCAGCGCTTCGCACTGAGTCGGATTTACTTTGCCGGGCATGATCGACGATCCGGGCTCGTTTTCAGGAATAAGGATTTCTCCAATTCCCGAACGCGGACCTGATGCCAGCATCCTGATATCGTTTGCGATTTTATTAAGTGCGACTGCCAATTGCTTAAGTGCGCCGTGAGCTTCAACAATTGCGTCGTGCGAGGCAAGCGCTTCAAATTTATTGGGTGCGGTTACAAACGGCAGACCTGTAAAGCGTGCGATGTATTCGGCAACTTTTACGTCATAACCGTCTGGCGTATTTAATCCCGTACCTACGGCGGTTCCGCCCAAAGCAAGTTCCGACAGGTGAGCGAGCGTATTTCTCAATGCACGTATTCCGAAATCGAGCTGCGCCACATAACCTGAAAGTTCCTGCCCAAGTGTCAGCGGAGTCGCGTCCATTAAGTGTGTGCGGCCAATTTTAACGACATTCATGAATTCACGTGCTTTTTTGTCAAGCGTATCGCGAAGTTTCTCTACACCGGGAATCGTAGTTTCAACTACGGCCTTATAAGCCGCGATATGCATTCCGGTAGGGAAGGTGTCGTTCGACGATTGGGATTTATTGACATCGTCATTTGCTTTCAAAACCGGTTCGCCTTCGCCGATTTTATGTCCGGCCAGAACCTGCGCGCGGTTGGCGATCACTTCATTGACGTTCATATTGCTTTGTGTGCCCGAACCTGTTTGCCAGATCACGAGCGGAAACTGGTCCCAAAGCTGCCCATCCAGAATTTCGTCGCAGACGGCCGCGATCGCGTCGCGTTTTTCTATCGAAAGAGCACCAAGATCGTGGTTTGCAAATGCGGCAGCTTTTTTCAGATAAGCAAATCCTTCAACGATTTCCCGAGGCATCGACGCGGAAGGTCCGATCTTAAAATTATTCCTTGAGCGTTCGGTTTGTGCGCCCCAATACTTATCGGCTGGAACCTGGACCTCGCCCATGGTATCCTTTTCAATTCTGTACTCCATATCTAATTTGTAAATGTATCAATGTAAAAATGTAGCAATGTGACATGACAATGTAAATTATAGTAATGTAGAAAATGAATTGATCAATTTATACATTTCTAAATTTTTTAATTGGATTCAAAATTACACACATTTCACGGTTAATAAAAATCAGTATTTTAATTGTCCGGATTCAATAATACCCTTACATTTGCGTATAATTCAAAAAATTCCGGAACATGTTTGAATTCTCCCAGTATCTCGGCTTTTTGCTATTCCTGACCATTTTTACAATGGGATTCTGGTTGATGATTTTCCTTATAAATTTCGTATTTTACTGGGTTGCAGGCGCAAGCCGCGAGCTGTATCTCGAAAGAAAAGCCAAGAAAAATCAAGACCGTTTGAACGGAGGCCTATAAGCTTTACTGATCAGAAAAAATAAAAGGAGCAATTTGCTCCTTTTTTATTTGCTACCCGGGAAACTCATCATCTCCGCCGCCGCCATCGTCACGTCTTGGCTGCTTGTCGCGCTCGTTCTTCTTACGGTTGAACCTGTATGTAAACGACAGATTGACCGATCTTTTTCGCCATTGCATTTCACTGTATGAATTCAACACACCCGGTATAAAGGTCTCTGTACGCCTGATACGGGAATTGAATACGTCCTGGATATTAAACGCGACGGTAGCCTGATCTTTTAAAATATCCTTGCTGAACGCGAGATTCATCCCGAACATTCCACGTGATCGGCCTTGTGCATTGTCCTGCGGGCCGTTATAGTTAAGGTTTGTCTGCCATTCGATTTTGTACGGTAAAGTCACCTTCGAATTTAACCGCGTCGACCATGAATAAGCTTCATTGTCAAAATTCTGCGTCTGCACGATTCCTTCGAAATCAGTGTACGTATAATCGCCCTGCGTTTCATTTCGGAAGAAATTGAAGTTGCTGTTCAATCGCCACCACTTATACGGCGAATAATTCAGTGTGAATTCGAAACCAAACCTGTATTGCGTGGCAAGGTTGATCGGAGTAGTCAGGATCACCGGCGTTCCGTTGACAAAATCACCCGATTCGAAACGCACCCACTGAAACGAGTCCGTGGTTTTATTCAGATACATCGATGTGCTCAATGTAAGGGTGCGCCAGCGCTTGAGGTAACCAAGATCGAACGCATCGCTGAATGCGGGATCCAGATCGGGATTTCCCCTAAAGATGTTGATGTTGCTTGAATAATTTGAAAACGGATTGATCATCCTTCCCCGCGGCCGGGAAATCCGTCGGCTGTAACTTAGCGAGACGCTGTTTTCCTCACTAAATTCATAGGTCAGGAATACCGAAGGCGCCAACGTATTGTATTTTTTATTATTGAAATCGGCAGTCGCAATCTGGTTGATATCTATATCCGAAAGTTCATACCTCAATCCAGCCAAATACGAAAACTTATTTATTTTAGAACCAAACTGCGTATAAAATGCATTGATCTTCTCACGATAATCAAGCTTGTTGGTATATTCTAGTACAGAAATATAATTTCCGCTCGCAACATCCAACGTGTCTACACTGAAATCCGTAACCAGTTTATTGAAGTCGCCTTTGTAACCCGCTTCAAACTGACTGTCTTTCTTTATCGGAAGAACATAATTGACCTGGATTGTGTTGCGGCCCTGTTTTTCATCACTTCGCGTAAGTTCGAGCGCATTGTTGATCTCAGAATCATCAAGATCTTTATTGATCGAAAAAGCGCCATCTATAGTCAGCTTATGCCCGTCGGTTTTAAAATTGTGGACGAAATTAGTGGAGAATTCAGCATCTTCACTTTTGCTGTCTTCATCGTTGATACGCAGCTCGCGAAAAGTAAAATTTCCTGCTGCGTCATAATTATCAAACGTAACGCGGTCCAGGCTTCCGCCGGTATATCTGCGGTAATTGAATGAATTCGTCCATGTTGTCGATTTCGTCAGGAACCAATCCATTCCAAAATTCGTATTGAAACCTTCGTTGATGCGTTCGGTGTCGCGATATTCATCGATAAAATTTCTCGTCGATCCGTCCGAAAGCAAGTATTCCGTTTCTACAGAACTATATCCGGGATTTGTCCGGTAATTATATGCACTGGTTGTAAAAAGGTTGAATTCTTCGCTGCGAAAATTGAGGTTTCCCGATAATCCATAAGTTTCTGGATCTCCCGCATTTGCTATGATGACGCCATTCAATCCCTGATTTTTTCCTTTTTTAAGAATGATATTCAGCAAGCCGCCGCCACCTTCCGAATCGTAACGGGCAGAAGGATTCGTGATGACTTCGACCTTATCGATCGCATCTGCGGGAATGTTTCGCAATGCTTCAGTAATGTTGATCGCATTCGAGGGACGGCCATCGATAAGAATACGGACACTTTCATTGCCACGAAGGCTGATGGTTCCGTCGGTATCCACAGAAACTGAAGGAATATTATCAAGTACATCGCTGACGGTTCCGCCTTTTACCAGCAAATCGGTGCCGACACTGTAAACTTTCTTATCCAGTTTAATGTCAACGGTTGTTCGTTCGGCGCGGACAGTCACTTCGTTTAGCAAAGTTGCATCTTCGGAAAGTTCGACAGTCCCCAGATTGGTATCGGACGAAATCGTTCGCTGATTGATTTCGTTGGGCAAAAAGGAAATAAATTCGAGGATTATATTGTAGGTTCCAGCGGGAACATCTATTGCAAAATCACCTTTACTATCGGTAATTCCACCAGCCACAGGCTTTGGATTGCCTTGAAGATAAAAAGCGACGGTCGCATATTCCAACGGACGCTTCCCGGTTTTTTCAATGATTTTTCCGGAAACTTTGAATTTTGGATCGTTGGGATTTTGGGCAAAACAGAATGAACAAAAAAGGAGAAAAAAAGCAATTGTAGGTTTCATCGATTTCATAGGCGGATTATATCCGGGTTAAGAGTGCAAAAGTAACTTTTGGTTTACCGGCGATTTCATAAAGGCATGTTAAGTTTTAGCCATTGAAGTATTTGCAGTGTCCTCATTTTGGTTTGCCAGACTATGATTTTTGAAGTACTTTTAACCAAATTCGCAGTATGTTTATTGAACAAGCCCAATCACCTGACAACAAGTTTTGGAAATACATTGTTGGTACCATCGTTGTAATTTTTGCGTCATTTATCGGACAGATTCCATTCGGGATCGCACTTTTCTTCAAAGCCGCTTCCGATAATGTTCCCGTACCAACCGATACAAACGAACTGCTTGGTTTTCTGCCGCCAAATATGACTCTGTTGCTGATGCTTCTCGCGTTCGTCGCAGCATTGATAGGATTGTTCATTGTGGTAAAGCTGTTGCATAAGCAATCCATCAGATCTTTAACTACAACACGACCGAAAGTCGATTGGAAAAGGATCTTTTTCGCTTTTGGATTGTGGAGTTTTTTTATAATTCTTGCAACGGTCGTCGATTATGCGTTATATCCCGAAGATTATGTCTGGAATTTCCATCCCGTTCGTTTTGTTGTCTTGGCAGTTATTGCGATCATTTTCATTCCAATACAAACCAGCGCCGAGGAATATATGTTTCGGGCTTATCTGATGCAGGGAATCGGAACGATAGCATCCGCGCGATGGATTCCTCTGGTTTTTACGTCCGTCACCTTTGGCCTGATGCATATCTCAAATCCGGAAGTTGGAAAAATGGGGTATGGAATTATGGGTTTTTACATCGGGACCGGATTGCTTTTGGGGATCATTGCTTTAATGGATGAAGGAATCGAGCTTGCCCTGGGTTTCCATGCCGCAAACAACCTGGTCGGGGCATTGCTGGTTACTTCAGATTGGACGGCGTTCCGGACCGATTCCATTTTAAAAGATATTTCCGAACCCGGTGCAGCTTCAGAGGTTTTCCTCCCGTTGCTCGTCGTATATCCTGTGCTTTTATTTATCTTTAGTAAAAAATACGGGTGGAACAATTGGGAAGAAAAACTTACCGGAAAAATTGAAGATCATGGAAGTACTTTACCGCAAGAGAACGTTGGTGAATCCGACATACAATGATGTACATACCGCATTCAAACTCAATGGTTTTTCGCTGGACAGGGAAGATCTCTGCCGCGTAGCATATAGTTTTATCAAGGAAGGCGAAGGTTTTGAGAGAGCTGTCGGACATTTTCTTTTGGACTGGTTTGACCAGAGTCCATTTATACAAATCGCCACTTCCGGAACAACCGGTGAACCCAAGATAATCAATATAGAAAAGCAGGCGATGGTAAACTCTGCCGTTGCAACGGGCGAATTTTTTGATATTCGCGCTGGCAGCAAAGCCTTGCATTGTTTGCCTACAAAATATATCGCAGGGAAAATGATGTTCGTACGCGGGTTTATCCTGGGCCTTGATATGGATTTCGTTGCACCGTCATTGAACCCGCTTGAAAACTGTGATGTGAAATACGATTTTGCCGCCATGGTTCCGCTGCAGGCGCAAAGTTCGATCGATAAACTTCATCTTGTTAAAACGATAATCATTGGAGGCGTCAGAATGGGGAAGTCGCTCGAACAGGAGCTAATGAAGCTTCCCTGCAAAGTTTACGAAACATACGGGATGACTGAAACCATCACACATATCGCTGCAAAGGAAGTCGGCGAAACCGCATTCACAGTACTGCCTGACGTTACAATTTCATATAATGATAAAAATTGCCTTGTCATTCATGCACCAAGAATTTCTGAAGGTGTCATCGAAACGAATGATCTGGTGGAATTGGTCAATGAAAATCAATTTAAATTTATCGGCCGTGCCGACCACGTGGTAAACAGCGGCGGCATTAAATTGATTCCAGAGCAGATCGAAGAAAAACTATCCGATAAGATTCCGGGTCGCTTTTTTGTTTGCGGTGTGCCCGATGAAACGCTCGGCGAAAGGCTAATCCTTGTTATTGAAGGCCAACCATCAGATTTTGACCGCTCAATATTCGATGCCCTCGATAAATACGAGCGACCGAAAGATATAAGATTCGTTGCAAAATTCGTTGAAACGGGAAGCGGGAAATTGATGCGGAAGGAAACTGTACAATTGACAGTTGACAATTGACAGTTGATAATTGGCTGAAAGCTGATAGCAAAGCTTACAGCCGTTACTTCTGCATCTTAAAATAATAATCCGCCGAATGCTTTCCGCTTCCATAAACGAGAAAAAAGATACAGATCACGAAAGTTACGAAAGCAAGGAACATGTTCCAGAAATGGAATTCCCCAATGAAACTCACGACGATGGCTCCGATCAAAATCGGCAATTGCGCCCATATCGCCCAGCGGGTCAGTAATCCAACTGCGATCATCACGCCGCCCATAATATGTGCCGCTGCGACATAGTGAAAAATGAACATGCCACCGCTAAAGTTACTTATTGAAGACAGATCGTCGCCGATATCTCGCGCACCGGTAATAAAAGAAGTTCCTTTGATAAACAGAAACACGCCCAGTGCGATACGGAGCAGGTCAACCGGATAACTTGTATGCGCGTTGGCCCATTTGTTTAAATGTTTTACCCTGTCCATGATTTAAATATTAGTGAACCTAAATTACTAATTATAAATCACATACGATAAATTTTTTACGATTTCGTGACGAAGATCAGGAACTCTTCATCCATGACTTCCATGTCGTCTGCCTTGATCTTTCCGACTTTGTACTCTTGTGGTGATGTTGTCGGAAAAAGACGGATTTCTTTTGAAGCAATCTTAATGTCAACCGGCATATTAAAATCCGCATTGGTCTGAAGCCATTGATAAATAAACTTTTTCCCGTCGATGCGAATTGAAAGTTCCGGAATTTTTGACGTCCGCAGATATTGGTTGAAAACCGGAGTCAGATCGATACCGCTTTCTGTATTGAAGAAATTTACGACATCTTCGGTGGTAATGATCTTATGCCTGTTGCTTTCTGCAAATTTGAAAAGCATCCGCCACCATTTCGCATCGTCGTTAACAATGTGACGCAAAGTATTTAGCAGCAAAGTCCCTTTATAATACATGTCGCCCGAACCTTCTTTGTTCACGCCATAATGCCCGATGATTGGCCTGTCATTCGAAATCTGGAATTTTTGTCCGTTGATGTAACGCATGGCATCATCATATCCGTAAAGGCATTCCACAAAAACCGATTCAGTATAGGTTGTAAATCCTTCATGGATCCACATATCGGCAATGTCTTTAGATGTCACGCTGTTCCCGAACCATTCATGGCCGGCTTCATGGATGACAATGTAATCGAATCGAAGCCCTATTCCTGTTCCCGAAAGATCAGATCCCAAATATCCCTTTCTGTACTTATTCCCGTAAGCGATCGCGCTTTGATGTTCCATTCCCAGATAAGGTGATTCAACAAGTTTAAAGCTGTCATCGGCAAAAGGATATTTACCAAATTTTGACTCAAAGCATGTCAGCATAGGCTTTACATCCCGGAAATGCGAACGCGCCTTGGCTTCGTTGTCGCGTAAAACCCAATAATCGAGATCCATCCCGTTATGCGTGTCGTGGATGTTTACGTAATCACCGATGTTTACGGTAATATCGTAATTGTTGATTGGATTTCTGACTTCCCAATCCCAGCGCGTATAACCATCAGCCAACTTCTCACTTCCGAGAAGACGGCCATTTGAAACATTCATCACACCATCAGGAACCGCAACTTTTACCGAAGCGCCGCGCTCAGGCTCATCAGACTGCGAATCTTTTACCGGATACCAAAGACTTGCTCCGGTTCCCTGGACCGCAACGCCAATCCACGGTTTGCCGTTTTGATCTTTTTGCCAGACAAATCCGCCGTCCCACGGAGCATTTTTCGCTGCCACGGGATTTCCCGAATAATAAAATCTTATCTGATGCTCTGTGCCCGAAGCAAGCTCAAGTGGCATTGAAATAAACACCGCTCCGAATTCGCGGGAATATTGTAGTTGAGATCTATTAAAAATGATACTATCGACCTGCATGTTTTCAAACAGGTCAACCTGAATTTTCGCTGTCGGTTCGACAACTTTAAAAGTAATGTCGTTATAACCGGAAATAAATTTCCTTTCCGGATCGATCCTTATATTGAGGTCATAACGCTGAACATCATAGGAAGTACGTTCAGGACGCAATCCGCCGTGCAAAGAATCTTTTCGTGTAAATGTCGATTGGGAATGTGCTGCAATTCCGGTCAAGATCAAAAACCCGCATAGAAGCTGTTTCATAAAACATTTTTCATCGTTAGTTTCGCAATTCCCGATTTGTTACATCAGGTCTGGATCACGCCAAGGTTAAAAGGCTTGGTAATAGGAGCGTGGTTGGCTGCTTCGATTCCCATGGATATCCATGTTCTCGTATCCGTTGGATCGATCACGGCATCTGTCCAAATGCGCGCGGCGGCATAATAAGGAGAAACCTGCTCATCATAACGTGCCTTGATCTTGTCGAATAATTTTTGTTCGGTTTCGGCATCGACAAGTTCGCCTTTCGATTTAAGTGAAGATGCTTCTATCTGCACCAAAACTTTTGCCGCTTGCGTTCCACCCATTACGGCAAGTTCTGCGCTGGGCCATGCAACGATCAGCCGCGGATCATATGCTTTTCCGCACATCGCATAATTTCCTGCGCCATAAGAATTTCCTACGATGACCGTAAATTTAGGCACAACGGAATTACTTACCGCATTGACCATTTTGGCACCGTCTTTAATGATTCCGCCATGTTCTGATTTCGATCCGACCATAAAGCCGGTTACGTCCTGGATAAATACAAGCGGAATTTTTTTCTGATTGCAGTTCGCAATGAACCTCGTCGCTTTGTCCGCAGAATCAGAATAGATCACGCCGCCGAACTGCATTTCACCTTTTTTCGATTTGACGACCTTTCGCTGGTTGGCGACGATCCCGACAGCCCAGCCATCGATACGCGCATATCCCGTGATGATCGTTTGTCCGTAACCATCTTTATAAGCTTCAAATTCCGAATCATCGACAAGTCGGGAAATGATTTCCATCATATCGTATTGCTCCGTACGCGTACGTGGTAAAATCCCAAAGATCTCATCTTCTTTGAGAGCAGGTTTTGAGGATTTGATCCTACTGTAGCCGGCTTTATCAAAATCGCCGATTTTGTCGACGATGTTTTTGATCCGGTCGAGCGCATCTTTGTCATCTTTTGCCTTATAATCGGTCACGCCTGAAATTTCACAATGTGTCGTCGCGCCGCCAAGCGTTTCGTTGTCGATCGATTCGCCGATCGCAGCTTTCACAAGATAGCTTCCCGCGAGGAAAATGCTTCCGGTTTTATCGACGATCAAAGCTTCGTCGCTCATGATCGGAAGATAAGCACCGCCTGCAACACACGATCCCATAACGGCTGCGATCTGCGTGATTCCCATGCTGCTCATGACTGCATTATTTCTGAATATGCGTCCGAAATGTTCTTTATCCGGAAAGATTTCGTCCTGCATCGGAAGGTAAACCCCGGCGCTGTCGACAAGGTAAATGATCGGTAAACGATTTTCGATTGCGATTTCCTGCGCCCGAAGGTTCTTCTTGCCGGTTATCGGAAACCAGGCCCCAGCCTTCACGGTTGCATCATTCGCAACGACGATGCACTGCTTTCCTTTAATATATCCGATCTTTATAACGGCGCCGCCCGACGGACATCCGCCATGTTCGGCATACATTCCTTCTCCTGCAAAAGCGCCAATTTCAATATTTTTTGCGCCATCGTCCAAAAGGTAATCGATCCTTTCGCGTGCTGTCATCTTTCCTTCGGAATGTAGTTTTGCGATACGCTTTTCGCCGCCGCCAAGCTTTACTTTGGCAAAACGCTGCTTTAAATCGGATAGTAAAAGTTTATTGTGGTCTTCGTTCTTATTGAAATTAATATCCATAAATTTATGATGCAACTTAAAAATGATGCGCTAAAGTACGAAAACGATTGAATTTCGGATGAAATGCTTTCCGCTTTGAAAATGTTGCCGAAACCGATCCTTAATGTTATCTTAACATTGGAAGATTACTTTTGCAGCGAAAATAATAAACCATGAAACTAGACTCGATTTTTCAGTTTTTTGTACCGAAAGACAAAAAGTTCTTTCCACTGTTTGAGCAGGCTGCTGCAAATCTGATCGTCATTGCCGAAACACTTCACGAAGCAGTGAACCTTCCAAAAAAAGAGCGTGACGACTATTTTAAGAAAATCGAAGAGCTTGAGGAGATCATTGAAGGCATTACGCATACAACCCATTTGGAACTTAGCCGTAATTTCATCACGCCATTTGACCGTGAAGATATTTTTGCACTGATGAAATCTATCGACAATGTTGCCGATTACATCCACGGTGCCGCGTCGAGGATGAGATTATACCAGGTGGAAAAGATCACGAAATCGATCAGGAAATTAACCGAGATCAATCTGGAAGCCTGCCAGCAGATCGGAATTGCGATCCATGAACTGAAAGATCTGAGAAATCATAAGAAAATTGCTGACGCTTGTAAAAGAATAAACAAACTTGAAAGTAAGGCCGACAGTGTTTTCGATAAAGCCGTCGCAGACATATTCGAAAAAGAGACCGACGCGAAGAACATATTTAAATATATGGAGGTTCTTGAAGCGCTCGAATCTGCTTCCGATAAGTGCAAGAGCGTTGCCAATGTGCTTGAGCAGATTTCAGTTAAGCATTCATAATCCGATATTTATATGGATTTTACGCTACTCATTGTAATCATTGCTCTTGCATTGATTTTCGATTACATCAATGGTTTCCATGATGCTGCCAATTCAATTGCGACTATTGTCGCCACTAAGGTACTTTCACCGTTTCAGGCGGTTTTATGGGCTGCAGTCTTCAATTTTGCTGCATATTTCATCTCGAAATATTGGATTGGTGAATTTAAGATCGGTAATACGATCGCGAAATCAGTAAATGAAAACTTTATTACGCTCGAGGTCATCCTCGCCGGACTGATCGCTGCGATCATCTGGAACCTGGCAACATGGAAACTGGGAATCCCGTCGTCTTCTTCGCATACGCTTTTGGGCGGATTTATGGGAGCTGCTCTTGCCAATGCAGGTGTTTTTTCGGAAATTGTCAATGGGGAAACCATCAACGTAATCAATTACGCCAAGGTTCTACCGACATTTCTATTCATATTCCTTGCACCATTGCTGGGTATGTTTATCGCGTATTTTATCACCATTGTCATTTTAAACCTTTGCCGCAAAGCAAATCCATCACGTGCCGATAAATGGTTCAAGCGGATGCAGCTCGTTTCCTCAGCGCTTTTCAGTTTGGGTCACGGCGGTAACGATGCACAAAAAGTCATGGGTATTATCGGCGCTGCCGTTATTTGCTATAAGCTTAATATTGGCGATGCAGAATATGTTGCTGCCGAATCGGCGGACCGTTTTAAAATGTTCGTTGCGGACGACATCTGGTGGTGGGTTCCGCTTGCTTCGTTCGTAGTCATCGCACTTGGAACTTTGAGCGGTGGCTGGAAGATCGTAAAAACGATGGGAACGCGGATCACGAAAGTTACCCCGCTTGAAGGAGTTTCTGCCGAATCTGCCGGAGCAGCTACGTTGTATCTGACAGAAGCCATGGGAATTCCGGTTTCAACAACACATACGATCACCGGATCGATTATCGGTGTCGGAATCACCAAACGTGTTTCGGCCGTTCGCTGGGGCGTTACATTAAACCTTCTTTGGGCCTGGATCCTTACGATCCCGGTTTCCGCGATTATGGCAGCGCTCGTATTTTATGTAGTGGATGCGTTTATGTAGTAAGGCGCAGGGTATGAGGTTTGGGGTACAGGATACAGGGTGAAGGTTCTAGTAACAAGTATAAAAAATTAGGGTTGACTGTAAATTACATTCAACCCTAATTATTAATTATTACTTATTAATTATCAATTCTCTTTCTGTCCCATCATCATCAAATAAGCCTTTAAGAACTCATCGATCTCGCCGTCCATCACACCATCGACATCGCTGGTTTCATATTGCGTGCGGACATCCTTGACGAGTTTATAAGGATGCATGACATAGTTCCGGATTTGCGAGCCCCATTCGATTTTCATCTTGTTGGCTTCGATCTCATCGCGCAGCGCCTGCTTTTTCTTGAGTTCAATCTCATAGAGCTGCGATTTCAGTAATTGCATCGCTTTGGTCTTATTATCCAATTGCGAACGCGTTTCCGAGTTTTCGATGATGATTCCGGTTGGATGATGTCGGAGCCGTACCGCTGTTTCGACTTTATTGACGTTCTGTCCGCCGGCACCACTGGAACGCATCGTTTCCCATGTTATATCTGCAGGATTGACCTCAATTTCGATCGTTTCATCGGCAAGCGGATAAACATACACGGAAACAAAAGACGTATGACGTTTCGCATTGCTGTCGAATGGAGAAATACGCACCAACCGATGTACGCCGTTTTCACCTTTCAGATAACCAAACGAATAATCGCCTTCAAATTCAAGTGTTACGGTTTTGATTCCGGCAACGTCACCGGCCTGGAAATTCAGTTCGCGAATCTTGTAACCTTCTTTTTCGCCCCACATCATATACATCCGCATCAGCATTTGCGCCCAGTCACAGCTTTCTGTGCCGCCCGCGCCCGCGGTAATCTGGAGGACAGCGCTCATGCTGTCGCCTTCGTCAGATAGCATGTTGCGGAATTCAATCGCTTCTATATGGGAATTTGCAGCTTCGTATGCTGCATCGAATTCGGCTTCGGAAAGTTCGCCTTCTTTATAAAACTCCTGCGCCAACAGCAGTTCATCTGCAAGCTCTGAAGCTTTGTTGTAATCGTCGACCCACTTCTTTTTTGTCCGCAGGTTTTTTACAAGAATTTCAGCTTCTTTGGCGTTATTCCAAAAATCGGGAGCAAAAGTTTTTTCCTCCTCGTTTGTAATTTCAATCAGCTTGGCATCGACGTCAAAGATACCTCCTCAGCGCTCCGAGGCGCTCTACAATACCTTTGACCTGTTCGGCATTTGTCATATATAATCAGTAATTTTGTGACGCAAAAATACCACTTCATTTTCATAGTATGGAAATTAATTTAATCAGCGATACGGTGACCAAACCAACACCGGAAATGCTTCAATATATGTTTCGCGCGCAGGTTGGCGATGATGTTTACAAACAGGATCCGACGGTCAATGCGCTGGAAGAAAGAGTAGCGGAAATGTTCGGGATGGAAGCAGCATTGTTTTTTCCGTCGGGAACGATGGCAAACCAGACTGCGATAAAACTTCATACAAATCCCGGGGAGCAATTGATCGCCGATAAATGGGCGCATGTTTTTAATTATGAAGGCGGTGGCGTATCGTTTAACAGCGGCGTTTCATGCAGGCTTTTGGATGGAAACCGCGGTATGATCACAGCAGCCCAGGTTAAAGATGCGATCAACCCGCCAGACTTTTATCATAGTCCGCTTACAACATTGGTTTCTGTCGAAAATACAACGAACAAAGGCGGCGGTGCATGTTATGATGTCACCGAACTTCAAAAGATCCGTGAAGTTTGCGACAGGAATAATCTGAAATTTCACCTTGATGGCGCACGTATTTGGAATGCATTGGCAGCAACGAACGATTCTCCCAAAACGTTCGGAAAGCTCTTCGATACGATTTCTGTTTGCTTTTCAAAAGGACTTGGCGCACCCGTTGGTTCAGTTCTGATTTCAGATAAAGAAACGATACATAAATCGCTGCGTATCAGGAAGATATTCGGCGGTGGAATGCGTCAGGCAGGATTTCTGGCAGCGGCATGTTTGTATGCAATCGACAATCACATTGAGCGTCTTGCGGAAGATCATCGCAGGGCAAAAGAGATTGCTAAAGTATTACAGAAACTGCCATGGGTTTCAAAGGTCGAGCCTGTCGAAACCAACATCCTGATATTTTCCGTACAGCCTAAGATCGATGAAAATTCCGTCATCGATAGATTGAAGCAAAAAGGGATTTCGATAAGTTCAATGGGACAAGGAAAATTGCGTATGGTAACGCATCTCGATTACCGGGAAGTCATGCACTCGTACGTCTTGGAAACGCTGCAAAAACTAGTCTGATCATTTGAACATATCGAGCCCGGGAATATTAGGCATTCCTTCTTTGGCAACTGCGCCAAGTTCGGCTTCATTGACAGAAGTTGCTTTCGCAATCGCTTTATTTATCACTGTTACCAGGTAATCTTCAAGCTGCTCTTTGTCTTCAAGGAGTGAATTGTCGACAGTAACTGATTTAACTTCGCGGTTTGCCGTCATCGTGATTTTAAGAAGCCCATCGGAACTTTGTTCGTCGATGTAAACGGTATCAAGCCGCGTCTTGGTTTCTTCAATTTTTTGCTGGGTTTCCTGAAGCTTGCCCATCATACCCATAATATCTCCAAACATATTGTCGTATTTAAATTCGTGCTGCCCAAAATTATTATATTGCAAGGTCAAAACAAAAGCATTTAACGGTTCATGAACGACGAAGATCAAATTGATATTAAACGGCCTTTGCCGCCGGTAGCCAAGAAAATTCCGCATAATATAGAGAAACACGGCCATGTCCGAATCGATGACTATTACTGGCTGAACGATCGCGAAAATCCTGATGTCATCGCGTATCTCGAAGCTGAAAATAATTATTATCAGGAAATGACCTCGGATCAGGAAACCACGCGCGAAAAGCTGTTTCTTGAGATGAAATCCCGGATCAAGGAAAAAGATGAATCCGTTCCATTTTTCTATAATGGATATTACTACATCACGCGTTTTGAAACCGGCCAGGGATATCCAATTTACTCGCGAAAAAAGGGAAGCCTTGACGCGCCCGAAGAAATCCTGTTCGACTGCAATGAAATGGCGAAAGGACACGCGTATTTCCAACTTGGAACGTTTAGCGTGACTTTAGACAACAAGCTTGCGATTTTTTCCACCGATGTCATAGGACGCCGGATTTACACGCTAAAGATCAAAAATCTGGACACCGGAGAAATTTATCATGATACAATCATGCAAACGTCCGGCAATGCAGTTTGGGCAAACGACAACCAAACTTTGTTTTATACGCGGCAAGACGAGGTTACTTTGCGGCCCGACAAGATTTTCCGTCATCGCCTAGGCGAAGATGTCGATAATGATGAGCTGGTTTTTCATGAAAAGGATGAAACATTTCATATTGAAGTCCACAAGTCAAAGTCTAAAAAATATATCATTATCGATTCAGATTCAACGATGACGACTGAATCTTTGATCCTTGAGGCCAATGATCCGACGGGTAAATTTAAAGTCTTTCAGAAACGGAAACGCGGACTCGAGTACGGAATTTCGCATTATGGCGACAGCTTTTACATCCGCACCAATAAGGACAAAGCGACAAATTTCAAACTGATGAAAACGCCGGAAATGGCGACATCGATGGAAAATTGGGTTGATGTGCTGCCACACAGGGATGATGTCCTGCTTGAAGATATTGAGATCTTCAGCGAATTTCTTGTCGTCGAAGAACGGTCGAACGGTTTAAACAGGATCCGCATCCGGCCATGGAATGGAAACCCGGAATATTTCCTGCCATTTGAAAGTGAAACCTACACGGCATCGGTCCTTGTGAATCCCGATTTCGATACTGATATATTAAGGTATAGTTATCAGTCGATGGCGATTCCGTCTTCGGTAATCGACTTCAATATGAAAACAGGGGAAAAGGAAATTAAAAAGGAGCAGGAAGTCCTCGGTGGAGATTTTGATAAAAACAATTATGCTGAAGAAAGGATTTGGGTTCCTGCTCAGGACGGCACAAAAATTCCGGTGTCGATTGTATTTCGGAAGGGTATTGCCAAAGACGGGACGAATCCGCTGTTACTCTACGCTTATGGTTCGTATGGTGTAACGATCGACCCATATTTTTCATCAACGCGATTGTCATTGCTCGACCGCGGATTTATCTATGCCATTGCGCATATACGCGGTGGTGAAGACATGGGCCGACTCTGGTACGAGGGCGGCAAGATGTTGCAAAAGCAAAACACATTTAACGATTTTATCGACTGCTCGAAATTTCTGATTTCAGAAAAATATACCTCTGAGGAGCATCTTTATGCTGAAGGCGGATCTGCGGGCGGATTGCTTATGGGCGTGATTGCGAACATGGCACCCGAACTATATCGAGGAATTATTGCCCAGGTGCCGTTTGTGGATGTCGTAACAACGATGCTGGATGAGAATATTCCGCTTACAACGGGTGAATATGACGAATGGGGAAATCCGAATGACAAGAAATTTTATGATTACATGTTGACATATTCTCCATACGATAACGTTAGGAGGCAGGCATACCCAAATATTTATGTATCAACGGGTTTGCACGATTCGCAGGTGCAATATTGGGAACCGGCGAAATGGGTTGCGAAACTTCGGGTAATGAAGACGGACAACAATCTTTTATTTTTAGATACAAATATGGATGCAGGCCACGGTGGCGCATCCGGAAGGTTTGAAGCGCTTAAGGAACTTGCTAAGGAATTTTCGTTTTTTTTACATTTGGAGGGAATAAAAATCGATTAGAATATTTTTTTTTTAAATTTGCAAGGATTTAGGGGTTTGTCATTATCGAAAGATATCCTTGATTAACTGTTTTTTTATGAAAGAAAAAATTGGAGTTTA
>CBDUBJ010000050.1:0-17722 GCA_965365355.1 uncultured bacterium | reverse complement strand
CGGACTAATTTATATAAATTGACGAATCTGGCAAAATGATATGTCTTTCTTTTTTTAGGGTTAATGCCGCGAGCTTCAAAGGCACAAACGACATAGGTCAGATTTAAACCATGCCAATACGCTTTTACAGGCATTACATCCAAAATGCAGTTTAAGCATTCCGGCCGGAAAAAGAATACGCAATGTACCAGACCTGGATGTGCTACAAAACCGTAATAAAACGAAAGTTGTAAACCTCTAACGTTTAATCCATACGAACTTGCCGGTTTAAATCGTCGCCTATGCAAATATCAACAACCGAATGATCATCCGGAATCAAGCCTTCGATCTTTTCAGGCCATTCCACAAAGCACCAATGCCCCGAATCAAAATATTCTTCGATTCCCATATCCAATGCTTCGGAAGGCGTTTTCAGGCGATACATGTCGAAATGAAATATTTTGCCGTCAGGTATTGGATATTCATTCACCAAAGAAAATGTCGGACTGGAAATATTTCCCGAAGCGCCAAGTTGCTCGCAAATCGCTTTGATCAAAGTTGTCTTCCCGGCGCCCATTTCTCCGTTAAAGAGTATAATTTTACGCGGATTGCTTTCAATGATATTTTTTGCGGCGTTGTCAATCTCCGCAATCGAAAATTCAAATTCCATTATTTCGGATTGAAAACTAAAAAAGGCACTATCATTTCCTCCAGCGAAATACCACCATGCTGATATGTATTCCTGTAGTAACTCACATAATGATTGTAATTGTTAACGTAAGCCAAAAAGTAATCGTTTTTCGCGAAAATATAAGAGCTGCTCATATTGATCGACGGCAATTGAATGCGCTTCGGATCTTTCACGGCATACACATCGCGGTCTTCGTAGGTCAGGCTGCGACCGGTTTTGTACCTAAGATTCAAGCTCGTGTTTTTGTCGCCAATGACTTTTGATGGATTTTTGACATTGATCGTTCCGTGGTCGGTCGTAATGATGAGTTTAAATCCAAGTTGTTGTGCCTGCTGGATGATTTCGAGTAAAGGTGAATTCCGGAACCAACTTAATGTCAGTGAACGATAAGCGCGGTCATCGGCGGCAAGTTCTTTTACGACATCCATTTCGGTTTTTGCATGCGAAAGCATGTCGATGAAATTATAAACGATCGTGACCAAATCGTTGCTTTTGTATGATTTGAAATTGTCGACCAGCTTTTTACCACCTGCGAAATTCGTGATCTTAAAATAATCGTGCTTGATATTCAGGCCGAGGCGTTTTAGATGCGCGGTTAAAAATTCCGCCTCGAATAGATTTTTCCCGCCTTCTTCCACATCATTTTTCCAATATTGAGGAAATTGCTTTTCCATTTCGAGTGGCGTCAGACCTGAGAAAATGGCATTCCTGGCATATTGCGTCGCTGTTGGAAGTATCGCATAATAAGGTGTTTCCTTTTCAAGTCGATAGTGGTTGGCCACAACGCTTTCAAATGCTTTCCACTGATCGTATCGCAAATTGTCGATCACAACGAATAAAACAGGTTTATCCTTTTTGACGATCTCAGGAACAACAAGTTCGCGGAACAACGTATGCGACAGAACAGGGCGGTCGGCTTTATTCTCGAACCAATCTTCGTAATTGCGCTCGATGAATTTCCCAAACTGCGAATTGGCTTCGATCTTCTGGGAATCGAGAATTTCACTCATTCCCTGATCTTCGATGTTTTCGAGTTCGAGTTCCCAAAATAAAAGGCGTTTATACAGATCGGCCCATTCTTCCCACGAATTCACCATCGACATATCGACGGCAATTTTCCGGAATGTCTTCTGGTAATCTAAAGTGGTTTTTTCAGAGATCAAACGGGAATTATCAAGATTTTTTTTGATTGCCAGCAGGATCTGATTCGGATTGACGGGCTTGATCAGGTAATCGGCGATTTTCGCACCGATAGCTTCGTCCATAATATATTCTTCCTCGCTCTTGGTAATCATGATCACTGGCGTCGACGCCTTCTTCTCCTTGATTTCCGCGAGGGTTTCAAGTCCACTCATCCCGGGCATATTTTCGTCGAGAAACACAATATCGAAATCGCCGTCCGGAAACAGGTCCACAGCATCGCGTCCATTGTTGCAGGTAGTGACATCATAGTTCTTTTTTTCGAGAAAAAGTATGTGCGGCTTAAGCAGATCGATCTCATCGTCGACCCATAGAATCTTTATTTTATCCATTGAAAAATTGTTGACGCGGCAATTTACCAAATAATGAAGGCGTCGATTCTTAAAGATATTGTAAAGTTGGGAAAACGGCGACTTAACTATAACATTTGAGCAAAATTTTGTAATGGATTCGCATATTTCCAACAGTAATTTTATCAATTATTAAAGATTATAATTATGACCGACGAAAGAAACAACCCGCAATCCAATGATGGTAACGACGACCACATCGAATTCACACGCAACCATTCCGACCGCGAATATCATAACATCAGCAACCCTGGCGAAGGAATCACACCTGAAGATCTTGATGGTGAAGTTGAAAGAAAATTTGAGCAGAATGACTCCGAAACCGATCTTTATCCAAACACGGTAACAGGAAACCAGGTTAGCGCAATGGATCGGAAGGAAAATTTTACTGATGAAAATTACGGTGCGACCGGCCAGCGAACATTGAAAGATATTATCCGCGAACAGCGTAATAATGATCAAAAAGAAGAATAGCCATGGAACAGAGTGAAAAAAACAATTGGGACCGCGCGAATAATCAAGGCAACAACATCAATTACAATTCTGATGAGGCCGATGAAAAATATCTCCGCGACGAAGTGCGCTACGCAGATGAGCAAGAAGAAATAAACCCCAATAAAGATGCAGATGGTTATGGCAGCGAAGCGGCGCGCTCTGACCACAGTCATTACGATGCGGGAATGGGAAGCCGAAAAGGCAACAACGACAGCGACAATCGCTACACCAGCACGCGAAGCCGGGAGAATCTCGGAGGCTCAAGCCACGGTGCATCGGGACGGTCATCCGGAATGGATTCTCCCGATTAGATGGGAAATTTTGCTATGAAAGAAGAAGAAAAAACCACCAAAACAAGAACTTTATATCCGTATCAGCAGGCTGATCTGGAAACGATCTTTGACAGAATGTCCAACCGGCAGCAAAACTACAGACTGCTTTACCAACTGCCGACCGGCGGAGGAAAAACCGTAGTTTTCTCTGAGATTGTACGCCGATATACCGGGATTTATAACAAAAAGGCAATCGTACTCACGCACCGTCAGGAACTTTGCAACCAGACGGCGCGCACATTAAAAATTCTTGGCGTAAAATCGAAGGCAATTACAAGCATCGTAAAGAAGATTCCCTTGATAAACGAATACTTTTGTTTTGTCGCAATGGTGGAAACGCTGAAAAACAGATTGGAACAGAATAAATTTTCCCCACGCGATATCGGTCTTGTCATCATCGATGAAGCGCATCATAATTCATTCAGGAAGCTGCTCGGGAATTTTCCTGATGCATTTGTGATAGGAGTGACGGCAACCCCGCTGAGTTCCGATCCTGATCAACCGCTTAAAAGCGATTACGACGAATTGATCGTAGGCGAGAGCATTCCATCTCTTATTGAAAAAGGATTTTTAGCACGCGCGGAAACTTTCGGGCATCAGGTTGATCTAAATGGATTGCGAACGGGTGAAGCCGGCGATTTTACGATGCAGTCATCGGATGAGCTTTATTCGTCCCAGGCAATGCTCGATCTGCTTCTGCAGTCGTATGAATCGAAGGCCAAAGGTAAGAAAACGCTCATTTTTAACAACGGGATTATTGCGTCCAAAAAAGTTTGTGATGCATTTCAGCAGGCTGGTTATCCGATCCGCCATCTCGACAACAATACGCCGTCAAAGGAACGAGCAGAGATTTTAAGTTGGTTTAAAAAAACTCGCGGAAGCATTGTCACATCAGTGTCGATCCTGACTACAGGCTTTGACGAACCATCGGTACAGGCGGTCATAATAAACCGCGCGACAAAATCGATGACGCTGTACTTCCAGATGATCGGACGTGCATCGCGAAAAACTCGTAGTAAGAAACTGTTTACGATCATCGATCTGGGCAATAATGTTGAACGATTCGGAAATTGGTCGGATCCTGTTGATTGGCTTGATGTTTTTGATAATCCTGAAAAATACGCGTATGCAAATTTGGATAGCGAATCTTCAGGCAGTTCATATCACCTTCCTGCAGAGATTCGAGCGATGTTTCCGAAAACCACGAATTTTGCTTTTGATATTGAGCAGGCTTACAAAGAGGCGATCGAAACGGATAAGAAACCGAAAGCTGCCATTCAGAATTCAATTCGGCAGCATGCAATGATTTGTCTCGCCAATGCTGATACGATCTCGGAAGCCTGCAAGCTAGCGGGACATCTCGAACCGGAAATCATCCACCGGGTAAAAATTTACACCAAACTACTTGATAAAACGACAAAAAGCTATCGTGACTGGCTCATAGACGATTACAAACAGCGTCTGAATACGCTAATCGCAAAAATTTTCAATAAGATTGATGTTGAGCCCGACCAGCAACTCGTTACTTTGTGACATTCTAAAAACTTAAATATGAGAAATCTGCATTATTATTTGGCCATCGCAATCGCATCCGCATTTATTTCCTGCAGCGACGACGAAACCAACAATGCCGGAACGGAAGCGTCCGATCTTGAATTGCTGCGAACTACCGCCGTAATCGATTATGTAAATGAATCGGATTTTCAGACATCGAACGATGTTGCGAACGACAACAACAGCATGCGTCATTCGCTCGAAAATGCACTTGAAATCTGTGCTCAAATAACAATCGAAACAAACAACGGTGGGTTTCCAAAAACATTTACACTCGATTTTGGAAATGGCTGTACCGACAATCTTGGCGTCGAACGCCGTGGCGTGCTTGTGATCACATTATCGGGAATGGTTTTGCAGAATGGCAGCACAATGACCGTTGAACGTGAAAATTATTTCATCAATGATTACAAAGTTGAAGGAACACTTGTATTTACAAATACGACGACAAATCCCTCGATGCCAATGTGGACACGGACAATAGCTTCAGGCCAGATCACAACTCCGGATGGCGATGTTTACCAGCATTCCGGAACGCGGACTGTTCGACAGATTGCTGGTGTCGGGACTTTGATTATGCTTGATAATGTTTATGAGGTTACGCAGGGTTCGCATACTGTTACCGGCCCGGGAAACAATTCCTTGACGGCAACTGTCGTCGCACCGCTGATCAAGGCGTATGCGTGTCCGTTTTTGTCGGATGGCGTATTAAATCTGCAGGGCGAATGGCTTGATGGCGATCTTAATTATGGTGATGGAAACTGCGATGCGGCAGCGGTTTACACTCACGAACCTACAGGACAGGATTACCCTGTCGTGCTGAATTGATGTCATGATCCAAAGCGGCTCGTGAACTAATTAAAAAAAAACTGACTATGAAAAAAGTAATTGTTTACTTCACGGCGATCCTATTTGCGGGATTGTCGTTTTCCTGCGACGAAGATGATGAAAGCATAAATCCGGTGGGTAACATCGCCGGCGAACTTGCTTTGATGCGTGCAACATCGATGATCTTTTTTGCGAATGAAGCCGATTTTTCGACCGGCTATGAGCTTGCATCGGACAACTCAAGTTTGCGTATGTCTTCCGAGGCTGCAATTTGTGGAAATATCTCCATCCAGAATGCGAGCGGCTATCCAAAGATTTTTACTGTGGATTACGGAAACGGTTGCACGGATGATAACGGAATCACAAGAAGCGGGACGTTGAAAGTCACGCTGACAGGACCGCTGCTTTGGAATGGTAATGAAATGATCGTGGAAAGGATCAATTATTACATCAACGGCTATAAGATCGAAGGAACTGTGACACATACGAACAATTCCACGACTTTATTCAATCCACAGTGGCTGATTACGATGCCGAACGGCCAGATCACAACACCCGAAGGCGAGGTTTATACGCATTCCGGAAACAGGACCATGCGCCAGATCGGTGGGTTTGATACGGAAGTGTTATTGGACAATACCTTCGAAATTACTGCAGGCTCGCACACTGTTACCGATATGGAAAACAGTACGCTGAATGCAAACGTGACTGCACCGCTTCAAAAGGATTACAATTGCAGTTATATTGCAGAAGGAACTATAAACCTGCAAGGCAACTGGCTTGACGGCGATCTCGATTTCGGGAATGGTTCCTGCGATGACGACGCCATTTACACTCACGACCCGACGGGGCAGATCTATCCCGTCGAATTATAACAATCAAGAGGCTTCGGCCTCTTTTTTATTTCAATGTCCCACTGTGCTTTAGTATATTTGCTTTCCAAATTAAAAGTGTGCAGCAAACCGCAAAACTGAAAATACTTAACGACCCGATCTATGGGTTTATCTCACTTCCTAATACGCTGATTTACGATCTCGTACAGCATCCATGGTTTCAGCGGTTGCGAAGGATCTCGCAAATGGGATTGTCGTATCTCGTTTTTCCAGGCGCAAACCATACGAGGTTCCATCATGCGCTTGGATGCCTTCACATGATGATGCAGGCGGTAAAGGTTCTCAAATCTAAAGATGTTTCAATCAGTGCTGAGGAAGAAAACGCGTTGTACATCGCTATATTACTGCACGATATCGGTCACGGGCCGTTTTCGCATGCAATGGAACACAGCATCATCGAAAAGGTTGGCCACGAGCAGATTTCACTGAAATTCATGGAAGCACTTAATGATGAATTTAATGGAAAACTTTCGCTGGCTTTGCGGATCTTTAAAGGAGATTATCACAGGAAATTCATGCTGCAGCTGATCTCAAGCCAGCTCGACATGGACCGGATGGATTATTTGAAACGGGATAGTTTTTTTGCCGGTGTTGCGGAAGGAAATATCAATTCAGACAGACTGCTGCAAATGCTGAATGTCGTTGATGACTTATTGGTTGTGGAAGAGAAAGGCATTTATTCGGTCGAAAAGTTCCTGATGGCGCGACGGCTCATGTACTGGCAGGCATATCTTCACAAAACAAGCCTTGTTGCCGAGCTGATGCTCATGAAAGCATTGAAACGTGCGAAGGAACTGGCGCAGCAAGGACATGATTTGGGAGCATCAAAACCATTGACGACTTTTTTGGAGAATCGGATCGATGCCGAATCTTTTACCGATGATACGCTGAGAACCTTTGCAAAGCTTGACGATTTCGACATCATCAGTGCTTTGAAATGCTGGATCGACTGCGATGACGAAGTTTTGAATTCGCTCAGCCGACGGATCATCAATCGTGATCTTTTAAAAATCCGCTTCAGTACGGAGAAATTTACGGCCGAGGAAGTCGATGAACTGGTGGCGAAATTTGCTTTCGACAATCATATTAATCGGGAAACAGCGGAGTACTTCATTTTTAAGGGTAAGATCAAGAATCAGGCATATGATAAGAATCTGGAGCCGATTCACATCCTGAAGAAAGACGGAACTATTGAAGACGTTACGGAAGCGTCAGACCAGACGAATCTTAAAGCGCTTTCAAAACCTGTTACCAAATATTACATCTGCTTTCCAAAACAACTCGCAGATAGCTGATAAATAAACCGTTTTTCATATTTTTGCCCGAATGAACTTTACAGCAGCACAAATAGCAGGCATCCTTGAAGGCGAGGTCGTCGGAAACCCCGAAGCGCAGGTTTCACGGCTTTCGAAAATCGAGGAAGGAACTGAGGGCTCGCTGACATTCTTATCCAATCCGAAATACAATAATTTCCTCTATTCAACAAAGGCAAGCATTACTATAGTTAATAGTTCATTTATTCCTGAATATGAGTATACTACAACGTTAATTAAAGTTGACGATGCATATCGTTCATTTACAAAACTTCTTGAATATTACAATCAGGTAAAGCTTAATAAATCAGGCATTGAACAGCCCAGCCATATTGCAGAATCTGCATCGTATGGTGATAATTTATACCTCGGTTGTTTCAGTTACATCGGTGCCGATGTCCGCATTGGCGACAATGTAAAGATCTATCCAAATTGTTTTATCGGGGACAACGCGGTGATCGGAAACAATGTGATCATTTTTGCGGGCGCCCGCATTTACTCTGAAACTATTATCGGAAATAATTGCGTCATTCATGCAGGAACGACCATTGGCGCTGACGGCTTTGGCTTTGCGCCATCGGCAGACGGGACTTACAGCAAAGTGCCGCAAATTGGAAATGTGATCATCGAAGACAATGTCGATATTGGTTCGTGTACAACGATCGACCGCGCAACATTAGGATCGACGATCATTCGTCAGGGCGTCAAATTGGACAATCAGATACAGATTGCGCACAATGTCGAAATCGGCGAGAATACCGTAATCGCAGCGCAGACCGGTATCGCCGGATCGACAAAAATTGGAAAGAATTGCATGATCGGCGGGCAAGTTGGGATTGCAGGTCATTTGGTCATCGGAAACAATGTCCGCGTCCAGGCGCAATCCGGCGTTGGAAAAAACATTGCCGACGGCGACACCATTCAGGGATCGCCATCATTTGGCTATGCCGATTGGAATAAATCGTATGTCCATTTCCGCAACCTGCCAAAGATCGTTGCCGATATCGAAGAACTTAAGAAATCAAACAAACCTCAATAATGGTTAAGCAAAAAACCATAAAAAATGAAATTTCACTGACGGGCGTTGGGCTGCATACCGGTAAAGAAGTGAAAATGACATTTAAGCCCGCCCCAATCAACAATGGTTATTCGTTCGTTCGTGTCGACCTTGAAGGCCAGCCAGTCATCGAGGCAGATGCCAATTATGTTGTCAATACGCAGCGCGGGACAAATCTTGAAAAACGCGGTGTCAGAATCCAGACATCGGAGCATGTGCTTGCTGCATGCGTCGGCTGTGGTATCGACAATGTGATTATCGAACTCAACGGTTCCGAGCCGCCGATCATGGACGGTTCGTCAAAATTCTTTGTTGAAGCGCTTGAAAAAGCCGGCATCGATGAGCAAAATGCCGAACGGAACTGCTATGTCGTGAAGGAAGTAATTTCATTTACAGATGAAACATCCGGAAGTGAGATCATTCTGATGCCTGCCGATGAATTCCAAGTAACTACGATGGTAGATTTTGGCACGAAGGTTCTGGGAACGCAGAACGCCACGATGAAAAACCTATCTGAATTTAAAAGTGAGATCGCAAGCTGCCGTACATTCAGTTTTCTTCATGAGCTTGAAAACCTGCTTGATGACGGATTGATAAAAGGCGGCGATCTTAATAATGCGATCGTTTACGTCGACAAGGAAATTTCCGCGAGTACGATGGAAAATCTAAAAGTCGCTTTCGGTAAAGACAATATTTCGGTCACGCCAAATGGAATTTTAGACAATCTGACACTTCATTACCCAAATGAAGCGGCGCGGCATAAATTGCTTGATGTGGTTGGTGATTTGGCATTGGTAGGAACCTGGATCAAAGGCAAGGTCATCGCAAATAAGCCAGGTCATTTTGTCAATACACAGTTTGCTAAAAAATTATCAAAGATCATTAAGATCGAACAGCGAAATCAAATACCTGTTTACGACCTGCATCAGGAGCCATTGATGGATGTGAACAAGATCATGTCGATGCTGCCGCACAGACCACCATTTTTGCTGATCGACAAAATTCTCGAGATGAGCGAGAGCCATGTGGTTGGATTGAAGAACGTCACGATGAACGAGCAGTTTTTCATCGGCCATTTTCCGGGCGCGCCCGTGATGCCGGGCGTTTTGATCGTTGAGGCGATGGCACAAACGGGTGGAATCCTGATCTTAAGTTCGGTTCCCGATCCTGAAAATTATCTGACGTATTTCATGAAGATCGATAACGTAAAGTTCAAGCACAAGGTTTTACCGGGCGATACGCTGATCTTTAAATGTGATTTGTTGTCGCCGATAAGGCGGGGAATCTGTCATATGCAGGGCAACGCCTATGCAAACGGTAAGCTGGTCGCCGAAGCGGAACTCATGGCGCAGATCGTAAAATCTACGAGTGTGTAAAAATATAAGGCTGATGCCTGCGCATTGGCTTGGATTAACAATATAAAGCGGATGAATCAACCATTAGCATATGTCCACCCGGGCGCGAAGATTGCGAAGAACGTCGTGATCGAACCTTTTACAACGATCCATAACAATGTCATCATTGGCGATGGAACATGGATCGGCTCCAACGTCACGATCATGGAAGGCGCGCGGATCGGGAAGAACTGCAATATTTTTCCGGGTGCCGTTATCGCGGCCGTTCCGCAAGACCTTAAATTCGGAGGTGAAGATTCACTTGCAATTATCGGTGATAACACAACTATTCGTGAGTGTGTTACGATAAATCGCGGAACGATTGCATCAGGTCAGACCACAATCGGTAAGAACTGCCTGATCATGGCTACGGCACACATTGCGCACGATTGTCATATTGGCGATAATGCGATCATCGTGAATGGTGTTGCTTTGGCCGGACACGTCACTGTTGGAAATTTTGCGATCATCGGCGGATTGGCTGCCGTTCACCAATTCATTCATATTGGCGATCATGCGATGGTTTCGGGCGGCTCGCTTGTGCGTAAAGATGTTCCACCGTATACAAAAGCTGCGAAAGAACCGCTTTCGTATGTCGGAATTAACTCCGTTGGTTTGCGCAGACGTGGTTTTACGACGGAAAAAATCCGTGAGATCCAGGAAATTTACCGGATTTTATATCAAAAGAATTACAATACGACGCAGGCTTTGGGAATCATCGAAGCTGAAATGGAAGCAACTCCGGAGCGGGATGAGATCATTTTGTTTATCAGGAATTCGTCTCGCGGCGTGATGAAAGGGTATACGGGAAATTACTAGGAATTAATAGTTAATAAGTAATAATCAATAATTGACGGAAGTTGCGTTAGGGATTGCTACGCCAGTTCGCTTCGCTCGTGTGAAGCAAAGTGCAGTGCACTGCGGAAAGCCCGGCGTGAGGAACGAACGCAACGCCCAAAATAAGTACAGTCTAATAATCGAATATCGAACAATCTAAGAATCTTATAATCCAATTCCACAATGGCTACTACATCCGACATCAGAAACGGGCTTTGCATCAAATACAACCATGATATTTACAAGATCATTGAATTTCTCCACGTAAAACCCGGAAAAGGGCCGGCTTTCGTGCGTACGAAATTGAAAAGCCTCACCAATGGAAAAGTGCTGGACAATACTTTTTCGGCAGGTCATAAGATTGACGAAGTTCGTGTTGAAACGCACAAATACCAGTTTCTTTATGCTGAAGGTGATCAATTTCACTTTATGCATGTTGAAACGTATGAGCAGATCTCACTCAGTAAAGACATTTTGGATGCGCCGGATCTTTTGAAGGAAGGCGAGAACGTAATGGTGATCATCAACGCTGAAACGGAAGCGCCTTTGTCTGTTGACATGCCTGCCTCTGTTGTGCTTGAAGTCACTTATGCTGAGCCGGGCGTAAAAGGAAATACGGCAACGAATGCAACCAAGCCGGCGAAAGTCGAAACAGGAGCATCGGTGAACGTGCCGCTTTTTATCAATGAAGGCGATAAGATCAAGATCGATACGGCGAGCGGACAATATATGGAAAGGGTGAAATAATTAATAATTGACAATTAATAATTGATAATTGAGGTTTCCGAGAACATACAGGCTTGAAGATATTGCGGCATTGATTGGGTGTGATTATGTTGGCGATGCTGATTATCCGGTCGATGGCATGAACGAGATCCATGTGGTTACGTCTGGCGATATTGTTTTTGTGGATCATCCGAAATATTACGATAAAGCGCTGAATTCAGCCGCAACAATCATTCTCATTAATAAAGAAGTCGATTGTCCGGATGGTAAAGCCTTATTGATTTCAGACGATCCGTTCAGGGATTTCAATAAACTGACAAAGCATTTCAGGCCTTTTAGATCGTCGTCTGCATCGATATCCGAATCTGCCCAAATAGGTGAGGGAACCGTGATCCAGCCAAATACTTTTGTTGGAAATGATGTTGTGATCGGGAGAAATTGTGTCATCCATTCGAATGTTGCGATATACGATCATACTGTGATTGGCGACAACGTCATCATTCATGCGGGATCGATAATTGGAGCGGATGCCTTTTATTATAAAAAACGTCCGGAAGGATTTGATCCGCTCATTTCCGGCGGCCGCGTTGTGATCGGTAATAATGTGGGAATCGGTGCGCTTTGTACGATCGATCGCGGCGTTACCGGCGATACTACGATTGGCGAAGGAAGCAAAATTGACAATCAGGTTCATGTCGGCCACGATACTGTAATTGGAAAAAAATGCCTGATTGCAGCACAGGTCGGAATTGCCGGATGCGTGATCATTGAAGATGAAGTTACGCTTTGGGGCCAGGTTGGCACGACGAGCGGAATCACGATTGGAAGCAAAGCCGTGGTTTTGGGGCAGACCGGGATTACTAAATCCATCGAAGGCGGTAAAACTTATTTTGGAACACCTGTCGAAGAATCGCGCGAGAAACTGAAGCAGATGGCAAACATCAAACGAATACCAGAATTAATAGATAAAATCAAATCATGACGCCAAAAAAGATCGTCGAGAATTTTTACAAATCGGATGTTCTGCTCGACGCTGAACTTACAGGTTCATTTTTGCATCCGGAGGTGATGTTGGACTGGCACAGCAGTAAAGGTTTTTTTCAGATGAACCGCGATCAGATCGTTGCCGTTTCTGAAGAATTGAGCCGCGCTTATGTGCGTTCGAAGATCAGGATTTCGCATATTTTGTCTGATGGCGATTTGGTGTCGGTTCGGTATTCGCATTATGTCAAAACCATCGAAAATCCAAGGGAGGAAATGCTTCTCGCACATTTCATCGTCATCTGGGAAATTAAAGATGAAAAGTTATACCGCGGATATCAGATGAGCCAGCTTTCGTAGATTTTCCAATGAAAGTCGGCCCTAAAATCATACTTTTGTAAAACAAACCAAAAATCAATATGAGCGTTTTAGTCAATAAAGATTCAAGAATAATTGTACAAGGATTTACCGGCAGCGAAGGTACGTTTCACGCCTCGCAAATGATCGAATACGGAACTAATGTCGTTGGTGGCGTTACTCCGGGCAAAGGTGGAAGCGAGCATTTGAACCGTCCTGTTTTCAATACGGTAAAAGATGCGGTTGAAAAAGCAGGAGCAGATACATCTATCATTTTTGTTCCGCCGGCCTTTGCAGCTGATGCGATCATGGAAGCTGCCGATGCGGGAATCAAAGTGATCATTGCAATCACCGAAGGAATTCCTGTTGCAGATATGATCCGCGCTTACGAATATATTAAGGAACGCAATTGTACGCTGATCGGACCAAACTGTCCGGGTGTCATCACGCCTGAAGAAGCAAAAGTTGGCATCATGCCCGGCTTTGTCTTCAAAAAAGGTACAGTTGGAATTGTTTCAAAATCCGGTACGCTTACATATGAAGCAGCCGACCAGGTTGTAAAACAAGGCTTGGGAATTACGACAGCTATCGGAATTGGCGGAGATCCTATCATCGGAACAACCACAAAAGAAGCCGTTGAACTTTTGATGAACGATCCGGAAACACATTGTATCGTAATGATAGGTGAAATTGGCGGACAATTGGAGGCTGACGCAGCGCGCTGGATCAAATCGGACGGAAACAGAAAACCTGTTGTTGGCTTCATTGCCGGGGAAACTGCTCCGAAAGGAAGAACAATGGGTCACGCGGGAGCGATTGTCGGCGGAGCGGACGACACTGCCGAAGCGAAGAAACGCATCATGCGCGAATGTGGCATTCACGTAGTCGATTCGCCTGCAGAAATAGGAAAAAAGGTTAGGGAAGTTATAGGTTAGGGATTAATTCAAATAAAAAGAGCCTTGCATTTTGCAGGGCTTTTTTGTTTTGTGGGAATGATTATATTTACCACTTTGCCAAACACTTACGAAACCTTTTTGACAGCAGATTTCATGAAAAAACTTTACACTTTCCTTTTGCTCGCAATCACAATGGCGGCATCTTCGCAGACCATTACTTTTACTGATCAGAATTTGCGAGTCGAACTGATCAACGCCGGACCATTCAACAGCACAGCTAGGAATGCGAATGGTGACTTCATAAACATTGATACAAACAACGACAATCAGATCCAGGTCAGCGAAGCTCTTCTTGTCTGGCAGCTGAATTTACAAGGCAATAATGTTACCGATATGGGCGGTATCAAGTTTTTCGAAAATCTGCATATTCTGAATATGGCCTACAGTGATTTGGTCTCCGGTGATTTTGCGGGTATGGTAAATTTGGAAGTCCTGAATCTGATGAATAGCAACGGACCTACAAATTATGTCAACGTTTCCGGATGTACCGCATTGCGAGAATTCGTCTGCTACAGCACCGAACTAACCAGTTTGGATCTATCGAATCTTCCCGCATTGGAAACGGTATTGTGCTACCAAAACGACCTTACAAGCATAAATTTGTCCGGTTCCTCAAATTTGAAAACCTTGAAAATTGGAAGTAACATGTTGCTGCCGACCGTTGATTTTACAGGTTTGGTGAACCTCGAGGTTTTAGATTTAGGTTCATGCTACATGACCAGCCTTGATCTTAGCGGCTTATCAGGATTAAAAGAGTTTACGTGTTACGCATACGAATTGAATGAAATCGACCTTTCAAATCTTACAAATCTAATATCTGCCGATTGCAAGTACGGAGAAATGACTTCAATTAACCTTTCCGGATGCAGCAGCATTGAAACTTTCATCGCGGAACAGAGTAGCTTGGTAAATCTGAATCTTTCAGGTCTGTCATCCATAAAAATAATTAATTGTTATGACAGCATGCTCGAATCTATTGATGCCAGCGGGTTATCTACATTGGAGGAGCTTAAGTTGGGTCAGAATAATTTGTCGACCGTCAATGTTTCTGGGGCGACCTCGCTAAAAAAACTCGATCTCTATTCAAACCAACTCAGTTCACTGTCCGTTGCCGGGTTGACTGAATTGACAGATCTCAGTATAGGTTATAATTTGGAAATCTCAGAATTAGACATTTCGGATTGTTCAAAATTAAAATATTTTTCATGTGGCGATACCGCCATATCCGCTATTGATGTGCGCCATTGTCATAACTTAGTGCAAATTGCGTGTGGGAATATGCCAAATCTCCAATCTCTATTTATAAAGAATGGCACGGAAGAGACGATATTTTTATATAATGATCCAAGTTTAGCGTATATCTGTGCTGATATTTCGGATACCCAGTCTTTAAATTCCTTAAATATTCCGGTTACATGTGTGATCAATTCCTATTGCTCATTTGTCCCGGGCGGTGTTTTTTATAACGGTATAGGAGATGTCAATATTGAAGCAAATTCCGGCGGATGCGAATCCTCAGTTTTGGGGTTAGCGGGCGGTATGCTGAAAGTTTCCAATGATACTGATGTTCATTATGTTTATGCCGATAACATGGGTTCGTACACCTTTCCAGCCGGCACCGGAACGTATACCGTTTTACCAATTTTGGAAAACGGGTATTTCAGCGTGACGCCAACTGTGGGAACCATTTCCTTATCTGAGACGCAGACCGTTAGTGTGCAAGATTTTTGTCTGACACCGATCGGCGAAATGTCTGACATTGAAGTTGTGTTATTACCGATAACACCTGCTAGACCCGGATTTGACGCGCAGTATAAAATAACGTATCGAAATAAAGGAAATGTGACCCAAAGCGGAACCGTTGTTCTAAATTTCATGGACGACAGGATCGATTATGAGACAGCAAGCCCAAGTCCGATCAATATTGAGCTTGGGTTACTCACGTGGGATTATGATGCTTTGGCTCCATTCGAGGCTAGAAACATCTTTGTGACTTTAAATATCAATTCGCCAATGGAAATTCCTGCGGTAGATATTGATGACCAGTTGGATTTTGGTGCTTACGTTTATTTGAACGGCAACGATGTTAATCTTGCTGATAATGATTTTGGGCTTAAACAGGTAGTGGTCGGTTCATTTGATCCGAATGATAAAACCTGTCTGGAAGGAAGCGTGGTTGCGGTTGATGATGTTGGAGAATATGTACATTATATTATCAGATTTGAAAATATCGGGACGTTTGCGGCTGAAAATGTAGTGGTATCTGATGTCATAGACACAAGTAAATTTGATATTGAAACATTAATGCCCATTTCGGCGAGCCATACATATTTTGCCAGAATAGCAGATGGCAATAAAGCGGAATTCATTTTTGAGAACATCAACCTGCCATATGATGATGCATCAAATGATGGCTATATTTCGTTCAAAATTAAAACCTTGCCTACACTTTCTGTCGGGGAAACTTTTTCCAATACTGCTTCGATCTATTTCGATTACAATTGGCCGATCATTACAAATGATGCAGTAACGACAATCCAACTTCTCGAATTATCTGATTTTGATTTCGAAAATTTCATTAGGATATATCCAAATCCTACTATTGATATTTTGAATATTGATGTGCTTGATACATTGCAGATAAACTCGCTGCAGATCTTTGATGCTGTCGGCAGAATCATTGTTAATCATATGGACGACAGTTTACAGATCGATGTGTCACGTTTACAGCAGGGACATTATTATCTGAAAGTTAACTGTGATCGAGGATCATCTATAACCAAATTTATAAAGCAGTAAACTAAAGCCTCATCTCGAGGCTTTTTTTTAATTATTGTAAAATTTACTGTTCCACATCATATCGTTGAATTTTCGGCCGCCCATAAAAAACCCATACATGAGAACGGCAATCACCGACTTAAAAATAAAAAGGAAGATGATCGTTGAAGCCATCGGTACCTGACGGCTCAAAACATTATCCGGCGCAAGTAAGGTCAAAACAAGACTTATCAAAATGCAGAACATTACAAAATTCATGATGTTCTTAAATGGAAGTACAAGCCATTTTCGCCAGCGGCTCATGTCGTTCCCCCATTTGTGGATCAGATAATAATATCCGTTTCCAAGAGGTGCAAAAAGAAGCGGATCATCATAATTTTCAAGCGCAAATGCTTCTGATGGTGCCGCAATTTTAAAGCCGCTGATTTTTATACCGTGAAGCTTTTCAAGCTGATAGATATTTGAAATAGCCTCGTTTGGAAGGTTTTGTTTGAACATTTTGCTATCGAGGAATCTCAATCTGTACTCTATGCACATTTCGCGAATGCTATGGATATGAAAAATGCGGCCTGCCTCCAAAAGATCGAAATTAAAAGCATTTTCATTCTCGCCGCCTTTACTTAACCGGGTGCGGATATCGTTGCGCTGCGCCTCACTTTTTTCAAGAATATCCTTAACAGCGAGCAGGATGTCCGCCTCCCGAAAATTTCTATTTCGTGTGCGCACCAATTCATCTTGTAAATTGACTTTACCAAACATATTATTAAGCTTCCTTAAAATTAATAAGCCTTTCTAAAAAATCATCTTCATCTTCTGTTAAAAAAAAAGCGGCCCGAAGACCGCTTTTAAAAAAAAGCACGAGAAAACTAATTTTTAACCGTAAAACGCAGATTGGAAACTGTACCGTCAATCTCAATTTTTAAGATGTAAGTTCCAGATGACAATTCGCTAACGTCGATTGCACTGCCGATATTTTTTATTGACTTGACATTGCGTCCGCT
>CBDUBJ010000049.1:0-18018 GCA_965365355.1 uncultured bacterium | reverse complement strand
ATCGAAAGATATCCTTGATTAACTGTTTTTTTATGAAAGAAAAAATTGGAGTTTATAATAATGTTCTGGAACTAATTGGCAATACGCCGCTGATACGGCTAAATAAAGTTACCGAGAATCTTGAAGGTAATTTTTACGCGAAAGTAGAGGCCTTTAATCCCGGCCACTCTACAAAAGACAGAATAGCATTATATATCATCGAGGAAGCCGAACGCAGAGGAATTTTGACCCCGGGCGACACCATCATCGAGACGACATCGGGAAACACCGGATTTAGCCTTGCCATGGTAAGCATCATCAAGGGTTACAACTGCATCCTGGCAGTAAGTTCCAAATCTTCCAAAGATAAGATTGACATGCTGCGTAGCATGGGCGCCAAAGTTTATGTTTGTCCCGCACATGTTTCTGCGGATGACGATCGTTCCTATTACAATGTAGCCAAAAGGCTCCACGAGGAAATCAAAGGTTCGATTTACATCAATCAATATTTCAATCAGCTGAATATCGACGCTCATTATAAGACCACAGGCCCTGAAATCTGGGAACAGAGCGAAGGAAAGATCACGCATCTTGTGGCATGCAGCGGAACCGGTGGAACAATTTCCGGTGCTGCAAAATATTTGAAAGAGAAAAATCCGATCATCAAAATCCTTGGTGTCGATGCTTTCGGATCAGTGCTGAAGAAATATCACGAGACTAAAGAATTCGATAACGAAGAGATCTATCCGTACAGAATTGAAGGACTCGGGAAAAATCTTATTCCATCTGCAACAGATTTTGACCTGATCGATAAATTTATTAAAGTTACCGATGAGGAAAGCGCGCACGCAACACGCGAGATTGCGAAATTGGAAGGTTTGTTTGTAGGATATACTTCAGGCGCAGTTTTGCAAGCTGTAAAACAATATGCCGAAGAAGGTGAATTTGACCAAAACAGCAACGTAGTGGCAATATTCCCGGATCACGGTTCGCGTTATATGAGTAAAGTCTTTAGCGATGACTGGATGAATGAACAAGGATTTTTCGATAGTGTCAATCTTGAGGAAGCACAGAGAATCGAATTTATAAAATAAAAAGAAGCCTCCGATCGGAGGCTTTTTCTTTATCGTACCAGTAACTTTCCCGATGGATGTCCGTCAAGTTTAAGAATATAAATCCCGTCGGCTGCTGAAAAGCTGATCGCAGGATTTTGAACTGTCTCAGAATGCAGCAGCTTTCCTGTCAGATCGTACACTGAAATATTACTGCCGGCAATCATTTCAAAATCCATAAAGATGATTTGTTCTGTCAAAGGATCGAAATAATAACTCAACAACTGTTGGTCATTTGTCGGAACAGCTAGCGTACTGTATTCGTACGGCCCAATATCGACGGTTTCAACTATTCGCGGATTTCCTGCCAAGTCAAAATCACCTACCGCAGCATCGGAATTCCCGGCATTGATCCCGGGTGAAATCAATAGAAGGTTATAATCGTAATCTTCGTGAGAAAAAGGTGCAACAAGTCCGGATCCCGGTGATACGAATTGCGGATCGCCCGTAAAGATGTTTGTCGCGTTGGTATTGTCGAAAGTTCCAACGATAATCGAATTTGCAATCGTTGGCGCGCCACCGGATCCATTGGAAATTTGGGTTGATCCCGTATTGTCCGAAAAAATTGAATTAATGATCTGTGTCGCATTATTGGATTGAAATGCTGTGGACGATCCCAAGAAAGAATTGCGATTTCCGCTTATCGCACAATTTATCACGATAAGCATATTGCTGCCACTTGGAACGGCATGAAGTGCGGAGCCGCCACCCGTATTCGAAACATTTCCGACGATCAAGGAATTAAAAATCGAAAAATCTGCAGCGCCAACATAGATCGCACCGCCATCGAGTATACTGATATTTGATGATAGCGCGCATCTGCCAACACCAACAATTCCGCTTTCGGCTCTTATCGCGCCGCCATGCCCTTCGGATAAATTATCTACAAAAATGCATTCCGCAAAAAATGTCATTCCGCCGGCTATATAAGCAGCGCTTCCGCCATTTGCTGCGGATCCGGCTGTCGAATTGTTTCGGAATTCGCAGTTTACAACTTCAACATCAGATTCATTGATGCGCAGTGTTCCGCCCTGGCTTCCATGATTGAAGAAAAATTTGCAATTGCGGACACGAACCCAAGAATTGTCTATTAAGATCGCGCCTCCGCCTTGCGACGACCATCCATTAATAAACTGGAATCCATCTACAGATGTTCCCTCACCTGAATTTAAAAAGCTCATGATGCGAACGTTATCGAAAATATCGCCTGGCGTCCCTATATCAGCATTTAAAAAAGTCGGATTGGTTGACAAATCCCGCTGCGAAACTGCAGTTTCCGTTCCCGCGAAACCTCCGTAAAGTTCAACACCACTTGGAATGACAAGCGTTTCGGAAACTATAAACGTGTTCGAAGCCACCCATATCTCATCATCGGGTATCGCAATTGAAAGCGCGGCCTGAAGCGTGGTAAACGCATTGAGCCAGGAACTGCCATTATTGGCGCCTGTCGCGGATTGATCCACATAATAGCGTGCGGCAAATGCCGGTTGGAATCCAATCAAAAAAAAGAGAATTCCAAATAAAAGGGTAATTTTTTTCATAGTCAATTTTCGTATTGTTTATCAACAAGTTACGAAATATTCACGTATGAAATCGGGCAGAGAAAATCTTTTATTAAACTTTCACAATGGCTGTTATTCCGTCATCGTGTGGTAGACGTTCTGCACATCGTCGTCTTCTTCAATCTTTTCGAGAAGCTTTTCTACATCGGCGATTTGCGCTTCGGTAAGCTGTTTTGTAACCTGCGGAATGCGTTCAAATCCAGAAGACAGGATTTCAAATTCGCGATGCTCAAGTTCTTTCTGGATGGCGCCAAAACTTTCGAACGGCGCATAGATCAAAATTCCGTCTTCATCTTCGAAAACTTCTTCGACCCCAAAATCGATAAGTTCCAGTTCAAGCTCTTCAACATCAAGATTCCCTTTTGCAATCCGGAAATTGCAGATATGATCGAACATGAATTCAACCGATCCCTGCGTTCCCAAACTTCCGTTACACTTATTAAAATAACTTCGGATGTTGGCAACCGTGCGATTGTTATTATCCGTCGCAGTTTCTATGAGGATCGCAATGCCGTGAGGCGCATATCCTTCAAACAAAACCTCCTTATAGTTTGCTGTATCTTTTTCAGTCGCCTTTTTGATCGCGCGCTCAACATTGTCTTTGGGCATGTTGGCAGCTTTGGCATTTTGGATCACCGCACGCAATCTCGAATTGGCTTCAGGATTCGGGCCGCCTTCTTTAACTGCCATCACAATGTCTTTCCCGATCCTTGTAAATGCTTTGGCCATCGCCGACCATCTTTTCATTTTCCGGCCTTTCCTGAATTCAAACGCTCTTCCCATAAATTAATGAATATCGTAAATGTGTTTTTGGTTGCTGGTTGTTGGTTTTTGGTTGGTAGTTGGTGGTTGCTGTTGGTTGTTGGCCTTTAGTCTTTAGTTTTCTGATAAAACGGCAGCTTCACAATCTTCGCCGCAACATCATTTTTCCTGATGCGGATATAAATCTCAGAATCGACGCCGCTAAATTCCGTCGGGACATAACCCAAACCAATTCCTTTGTTCATTGATGGCGACATGGTTCCGGATGTTACCTTTCCGATGATCTTTCCATTTTTATCTGCAATCTCATAATCATGTCTTGGAACGCCGCGCTCGGTCAGTTCAAAAGCGACAAGTTTGCGTTTGACGCCTTCTTCTTTTTGTTTTTTCAGATTTTCGGAATTGACAAAGTCTTTGGTAAACTTTGTAATCCAGCCCAATCCTGCCTCAAGCGGCGAAGTAGTATCGTCGATGTCGTTTCCGTAAAGGCAGAAGCCCATTTCAAGACGAAGCGTATCACGTGCTGCCAGTCCGATCGGTTTTATTCCGAATGAAGCTCCGGCTTCAAAAACTTTCTCCCAGATCTTTACGACATCTGAATTTTTACAATATATCTCAAAACCACCTGAACCCGTGTAACCCGTAGCAGATATGATGACATCATCAAATCCGGCAAAATCGGCTACTTCAAAATGGTAATATTTTATCTTTGACAAGTCAACTGACGATAGCGGCTGCATCGCTTCAACAGCTTTTGGCCCCTGGATCGCAAGCAGCGAATAGTCGTCCGACAAATTTTTCATGTCGACGCCAAGGTCGTTATGAGAACTGATCCAATCCCAGTCTTTTTCAATGTTTGATGCATTTACGACCAAAAGATATTCCTCTTCCTTCATCTTATATATGATAAGATCGTCGACGATTCCGCCTTCATTATTTGGCAGGCAGGAATATTGTGCGCGGCCAATTGTCAGTATCGACGCATCGTTAGTCGTAACTTTCTGGATCAGATCAAGTGCCCGCGGTCCAGATAACAGGAATTCGCCCATATGCGAAACATCGAACACGCCGACTGCGTTTCTTACAGTTTCATGCTCTGCATTCACGCCTTCATAAGTTATCGGCATATTGTAACCTGCGAACGGCAGCATTTTGGCTCCAAGGCTTTCGTGGATCTGTTTCAGGGCAGTATCTTTCATGATTTGATTTTGAAGCCGCTAATTTATCATATTTTGAGCTAGCTGCAAAGCATCTTCAGTGTGAAAACCTCGATGCCACTTCTGAATTCTGTATATTTATATCTTTTGAAAATAATATGGAATTTACCGCTATCGATCTCAATCTTGTACGAGAAAAAATTCCAGTTCTCGATCCTGCGACACATAAAGGAAAGCAAGGCCATGCAGTGATCATTGGCGGAAGCTATGGAAAAATCGGCGCGGTAAATCTCTCTGCGAAAGCTGCGCTTCGATCGGGATGCGGACTCGTATCTGCTTATGTTCCCGATTGCGGATATATTCCCTTACAATCATCATTACCTGAGGCGATGGTTATTACTGCGGGAAACGAAAAATCTCTCACGAAAATCGAACTATCTTTTATTCCCAATGCGATCGGAATCGGCCCGGGAATGGGGCAGGAGCAGGCAACACAAATGGCTATGCACCAATTTCTGACTAATAATTCTATTCCGCTGGTAATCGACGCCGACGCATTAAACATACTTTCGCAAAGCAAAAGCTGGCTTGAACTTTTACCTGCGAACTCGATCTTAACGCCACATCCGAAAGAATTGGAACGACTGATCGGAATTTATAATGATGATAATCAACGGATCAATGCGGTCATGTCGATGGCTAAGAAATACAAGCTGATCATTGTGATGAAAGGCGCCACAACTTTAATTACCGATGGAAAATCCATTTTTAAGAACACCTCCGGAAATGCCGCTCTTGCAACCGCTGGCAGCGGAGATGTACTTTCAGGACTTATTACGGGCCTCGCAGCACAATCGATCCCGATGGTCGATGCAGCAATTGCAGGAGTTTTTCTTCATGGATTGACGGCTGATATCGCCATTTCGGATATGAGTCCGCGCGCATTCATAGCGTCAGACATCATAAAATATTTAGGGAAGGCGATGAAATCGATGGAACGATAAATCGAAGGAATATTTGCACAATCGCGCACATTTGCGGAATTTTGAAACCACAAACCAAACCATGGACAATACTCACTATATAACCAGCGATGTTCTTTCGCTGGAACAGCTCCTCAAAATTTCGGTGCTGAATAAAAAACTGGAACTTTCCGAAGAAGCGCAGATCAATATCCGGAAATGCCGTGAATATCTCGACCGCAAGATGGGATCTGAAAGTGAGGCTATCTATGGCATCAATACCGGTTTTGGATCTTTGTATAACATCAAGATATCGAACGACAACCTTACAAAACTGCAGGAAAATCTCGTAAGATCACATGCGTGCGGAACAGGAGATGAAGTTCCGTCCGGGATCGTCAAATTGATGCTTTTCCTTAAAATACAATCGCTGGCGTATGGAAATTCAGGTGTGCAGCTTCAAACTGTGCAGCGACTTATTGACTTTTACAACAATGATGTTCTGCCCATAATTTATACCCAGGGATCGCTTGGCGCTTCGGGAGATCTTGCGCCGCTTGCACATTTATCACTACCGCTGATCGGGGAAGGTGAAGTCTTTTACGATGGTCAACGGCTTTCGGGATCGACATTGCAGGATAAATTTGACTGGCAGCCGATCGTACTGCAATCCAAAGAAGGTTTGGCGCTGTTGAACGGAACCCAGTTTATGAGTGCGTATGGTGTTTTTGTTTTGATGAAAGCAACTAAATTTTCATGGCTGGCGGATCTCATCGGGACCATTTCACTTGAAGCATTCGACGGCCGGAAAGAGCCGTTCAACGAATTGATACATTACATTCGGCCGCATAAAGGCCAGATCGTCACCGCAAAGCGAGTTTCAGATTTCCTCGAAGGCAGCGAAATCATCGATCAGCCGAAGAAACACGTTCAGGATCCATATTCGTTTCGATGCATTCCGCAAGTTCATGGCGCATCAAAAGATGCGATGGATTATGTAAAGAAGGTTTTTAAGACCGAAGTAAATTCGGTTACCGACAATCCCAATGTCTTTTTTGAATCTGACCAGATCATTTCAGGAGGAAATTTTCATGGGCAGCCGCTTGCTTTGGCGCTGGATTTTTTAGCGATCGCCATGGCTGAACTCGGCAGTATTTCCGAACGAAGGACTTATCAATTGATATCCGGACAGCGTGGACTTCCGGCATTCCTGACAGAAAACGCGGGATTGAATTCAGGATTTATGATTCCGCAATACACCGCCGCATCGATCGTTAGCCAAAACAAACAATTGGCAACTCCCGCAAGCATCGACAGCATTGTTTCGAGCAACGGTCAGGAAGATCATGTCAGCATGGGCGCAAATGCAGCGACAAAAGCGCTTCAGATCGTAAATAATCTCGAGCGGATCCTGGCGATTGAATTGATGAATGCTTCACAGGCAATGGAATTCCGAAAGCCACTAAAATCGTCAGAGTTTATCGAAGCTTTCCTGAAATCTTACAGAGAAGAAGTTCCGTACGTTAATAATGACCGAATCCTGCATTACGATATCGTAAATACGATCGCGTTCCTGGATAGTTTTCAGATCGAAGAAGAATTACTCGGGTAAAATTTAACGTAGACTGAAAATGACCGACGACTTTTTTTCTGTAATTTTATATAATATGCTGACGGCTAATATTTTAAAATTATGGAAACAGAGAACTTGGGCATGAGTAACCAGGACGAGTTGCAAAGCCCCGCAGCGGACATTACCCCGGATACATCGGAAATTATTAATGGTGGAAGCGAAGAATCAGCCACTACGGAAAGGCGTCATCGTCAAAAAGATCATTCTGTGAGCAGGAAGTACAGAATGTTTTCCAATCACAGCTCAGCTAACGATATGCCGCATACAAATACGAGCTTCTAATTAATTATCGGCTTTGATCTGCAACGAAACCCTGAACCAGCATGGGTACTTTTCTTTTGTCAACGCTTTCCATTCTCGCTCGTTCCACGATTTATAAAAAGTAACTGCATTGGGATTTTCTTTCAATGCGATCTTAATTTTCCGTTCAGACATATTTCCGACTGCTTTCAAACCGATAAAAATCGACTTTTGCGAACGCACGTTAAGAGGCGAGAGGTCTATCGTAAAATCGCCTTTGTGATGTTTATCGATCTTGAACCTTATTTCTTTTTCAAATAAACTTTCTCCCGGTTGTCCGTCTGCGCGGACTTCATAAAATAGCAACGCCATTTCAAGATCCTGATAATACGCGAAACGATTATTGTTTACATATTTAGGCTGCATGTCAAAGATGAAAGTAATCGCTTTCAGATTTCCTTCAGGAATGTCATCCATGCGCCCAACAAGTTTTTCAATATCGCCGAACGATGAATAGCCGCAATCCTTGCCTTTCGTTTGATGCCTTAGGATCGTGCGGTCTTTGGTATTAACGGCAACTTCCTTCAAATAAATAATGGAGTCATTGGCCACCTGTCCGCATGATAGAATCGGAAGTAACAGTAGAAATATTGATAAAAGTCTAACCATAAAAAAAACCGTCACTCTCGCAACGGTTCATTTTCAAATTTATTATTACTGATTCTTCGGCTCTTCGGTTTTCTGGACCGTTACCGTTAGTTCCTGCGCATCGCCTTCAGGCAGATCCATAAATATCTCGTCGCCCGCAGTGATTTTGGAAATGATGATTTCCTCCGCCAGCGCATCTTCGACATATTTCTGGATAGCACGCTTCAGTGGCCTTGCACCAAATTGTTTGTCGAAACCTTTTTCGGCGATAAACGCCTTCGCCTTATCGGACAGGTTTAGGTTGTAGCCCAATTCCTTGATGCGTGCGTAAAGCTTTTTCAATTCGATCTCGATGATCAGGTCGATATGCTCTTTTTCAAGCGGATTAAAGACGATCACATCATCGATCCTGTTAAGGAATTCAGGTGCGAAAGCTTTTTTAAGAGCATTTTCAATGATGCTTTTGGCATTGTCATCAGCACTTGCAGTACGCGCGGCAGTGCCAAATCCGACACCTTGTCCGAAATCCTTCAACTGGCGCGCCCCGACGTTCGATGTCATGATAATGATCGTATTCTTAAAATCGATCTTACGGCCCAAACTGTCTGTCAGGAATCCGTCGTCCAGAACCTGAAGCATCATATTGAAAACATCCGGGTGCGCTTTTTCGATTTCATCAAGAAGCACGACACAGTATGGTTTTCTACGAACTTTTTCAGTCAGCTGACCGCCTTCTTCATAACCAACATATCCGGGAGGCGCACCAACCAAACGGCTGATCGCAAATTTCTCCATGTACTCGCTCATGTCGATACGGATCAAAGCATCTTCAGAATCAAATAATTCTTTTGCAAGAACTTTTGCCAGCTGTGTTTTACCAACACCGGTCTGACCAAGGAAAATAAAGGAACCAATCGGCCTGTTCGGATCTTTTAATCCTGCGCGGTTACGCTGGATGGAACGCGCAATTTTCAAAACTGCTTCTTTCTGGCCTATAACTTTATTTTCGATAAGTTCAGGAAGTTTTGCAAGTTTGTTGCTTTCTGTCTGTGCCACACGGTTGACAGGAATTCCCGACATCATCGACACAACATCAGCAACATTGTCTTCGGTAACCTGAATACGATTGTTACGCGAATCTTCTTCCCATTGTTCCTGCGCTGCAGCCAAATCCTTTTCAAGTCGCTTTTCGTCGTCGCGAAGTTTGGCAGCCTCTTCATATTTCTGTTTCTTGACGACCGTATTTTTCAGCTCACGAACTTCCTCAAGCTGACGCTCAAGATCAAGAATCTGTTTCGGAACATCAATGTTGGTGATGTGAACGCGTGAACCAGCTTCGTCAAGCGCATCGATCGCCTTGTCCGGAAGGAAACGGTCCGACATATACCTGTTTGTCAGTTTCACACAAGCGTCAATAGCTTCTTGCGTGTAAGTAACATTGTGGTGGTCTTCATATTTGTTTTTGATGTTGTTCAGAATAGTGATCGTTTCTTCGACAGATGTCGGCTCTACAATGACCTTTTGGAAACGTCTTTCAAGAGCACCGTCTTTCTCGATGTATTGACGGTATTCATCCAGCGTCGTGGCACCAATACATTGGATCTCGCCACGTGCAAGCGCGGGCTTGAACATGTTTGAAGCATCAAGCGATCCGGTTGCTCCGCCGGCTCCGACGATCGTATGGATCTCATCAATAAACAAAATGATATCGTCATTTTTCTCCAGCTCATTCATCACGGCTTTCATACGCTCTTCAAACTGTCCGCGGTATTTTGTTCCGGCAACAAGGCTGGCAAGATCAAGCGTAACGACGCGTTTGTTGAAAAGTATGCGTGATACCTTTTTCTGGATGATCCGAAGCGCCAGACCTTCCGCGATTGCAGATTTTCCGACACCCGGTTCGCCAATCAAAAGCGGATTATTCTTTTTACGACGGCTCAAAATCTGCGAAACGCGTTCGATTTCCTTTTCGCGGCCTACAACAGGATCAAGTTTGCCTTCTTCGGCCATTTCTGTTAAATCGCGCCCAAAATTATCCAAGACAGGAGTCTTTGATTTTTTGTTGGATTTGTTTGCAGGGTTGTTGAAACTGCTTTCCTTAAGACTGTCATCTTGTCCTGAATCGTCATTATACGATTCGTTTCGCGGCAGGTTTTCCAAAAATTCTTCTTCGTTTGGACTCATATTTAAATACTGTTCTTTGGCTGCGTCGTAATCGATTTTCATCTTGTTGAGCAGCTTGGTTGTTGGATCGTTTTCGTTTCTGAGGATGCAAAGCAGCAAATGTGCAGTGCTTATCGAATTGCTTTGGAAGACTTTCGCTTCCAGGAATGTAGTTTTCAGGGCACGTTCAGCCTGACGCGTCAGGTGAAGGTTCTTTTTATCATTGCCGCTTTCGGCATTTGGATTTGCGGGGCTTAAAATCTCGACTTTACGTCGCAAATGTTCAAGATCAACAGACAGATTGTTCAATATATTGATGGCCTTGCCGTTACCGTCCCGTAAAATCCCTAACATCAGATGCTCAGTGCCGATGAAGTCGTGGCCAAGGCGCAACGCTTCTTCTTTGCTGTAAGTAATAACATCTTTGACTCGGGGTGAAAAATTATCGTCCATATTATATAGCAGTAGTACGTTTAAAGTTAAAAAAATCTGCGCGGTTTTGCAAATACCATACCTGTCATGCCACTGTCAGCTAATTGACAAAAAAATCCGCGATAATGGATTTGATATAACATTATTTTATCAACTGAAAAAACACAACGTTTTGTTAATAAAAACGCAGAAACTTTCGCCTTAACTATATACGAAAAACGAGGCTAAAATCTTATATTAGCAAGATTTTTTTAACTAACTAATTTCTATAAAACAGACGCACATTTATGGCTGACGGTGAAAAGTTAATTCCGATTAATATTGAAGATGAGATGAAATCGGCCTACATCGATTATTCGATGTCGGTTATCGTATCGCGCGCACTTCCGGATGTACGCGACGGATTAAAACCTGTACACAGAAGGGTTTTGTTCGGAATGTACGAATTGGGAGTTTTGTCCAATCGTGCGCACAAAAAATCGGCGAGGATCGTAGGTGAAGTTTTGGGTAAATATCACCCGCACGGCGATACTTCGGTTTACGATGCGATGGTGCGGATGGCGCAGGAGTGGAGTTTAAGATATTTACTTGTTGATGGCCAGGGTAACTTTGGTTCGATCGATGGCGACAGTCCGGCAGCGATGCGTTATACTGAAGCCAGGATGCGTAAAATTTCCGAAGAGCTTCTTGCTGATATCGATAAAGAAACAGTTGATTTCCAATTAAACTTCGACGATACGCTTCATGAGCCTAAAGTCCTTCCTACAAAAGTTCCCAACCTTCTTATAAATGGCGCTTCGGGAATTGCCGTCGGCATGGCGACGAATATGCCACCGCACAATTTAACTGAAGTCATTGACGGAACTTTGGCTTATATCGATAACCACGATATCGAGATCGATGAATTGATCAACCACATCAAAGCGCCGGATTTTCCAACAGGCGGTGTTATCTATGGTTACGAAGGTGTTCGCGAAGCATTTAAAACTGGCCGCGGACGAATCGTAATCCGCGCAAAAATAAATTTTGAGGAAGTTGACGGCCGCGAAGCCATTATCGTAACCGAAATTCCATATCAGGTCAATAAAGCGGAAATGATCAAGAAAACCGCCGACCTTGTCAATGATAAAAAAATCGATGGCATCGCCAACATCCGCGATGAATCGGATCGTTCGGGAATGCGGATCGTTTATATTTTAAAACGTGATGCAGTTCCAAATGTCGTTTTAAATACACTTTACAAATTCACGCAGCTTCAGTCATCTTTCAGTGTCAATAATATTGCGCTCGTTGGCGGGCGTCCGATGCTGCTGAATTTAAAGGATATGATCCATCACTTCGTCGAGCACAGGCATGACGTTGTGGTCCGACGTGCGAAGTTTGAACTCCGCAAAGCCGAAGAACGTGCACACATCCTTGAAGGACTGATCATCGCTTCAGACAACATCGATGAAGTAATTGCATTGATCCGTTCCTCTAAAGACGGTGATGAAGCACGTGAAAAATTGATCGCAAGATTCTCGCTTTCTGAAATACAGGCTCGTGCGATCGTCGAAATGAGGCTACGCCAGCTTACAGGCCTTGAGCAGGATAAACTTCGTGCTGAATACGATGAGATCATGAAATTGATCCAGCGCTTGAAAGACTTGCTTGCCAGCAAAGACCTTCGTATGGAACTGATCAAAGAAGAACTGGCAGAGATCCGCGAAAAATATGGTGATGAACGTCGGTCAACGATAGAATACGCCGGCGGAGACGTGAGCATCGAAGACCTGATCGCAGATGAAAGTGTTGTCATTACGATTTCGCATGCAGGATATGTAAAACGTACGCCGCTGTCGGAATACAAAACGCAGAACCGCGGCGGTGTCGGACAGAAGGGCGTCGCAACACGTGACCAGGATTTCCTCGAGCATCTTTTTGTGGCTACGAACCATCAGTATATGATGTTCTTCACGCAAAAAGGAAAATGCTTCTGGATGCGCGTTTATGAAATTCCTGAAGGAACCAAAACCAGTAAAGGCCGTGCGATCCAAAACCTGATCAACATCGAAAGCGACGATAAGGTCAAGGCATTCATCTGTACGCAGGATCTGAAAGACCAGCAATATATCAATAACCATTACGTTATCATGGCTACCAAAAAAGGCCAGGTCAAGAAAACATTGCTCGAGCAATATTCAAGGCCACGGCAAAATGGTATCGCGGCGATCACGATCCGCGAGGACGATGAACTGTTGGAAGCAAAACTCACAACCGGCCAAAGCCAGGTTTTGATCGCAGTAAAATCCGGAAAGCTCGTTCGTTTCGAAGAAGGCAAAACACGCCCGATGGGCCGGAGCGCTTCAGGAGTTCGCGGGATCACGCTTGCAGACGACAATGATGAAGTGATCGGAATGGTTTCAGTGAACGATATGGAAAGCGAAATCCTGGTTGTCTCTGAAAAAGGTTATGGCAAACGTTCATCGCTTGAGGATTATCGGATCACGAATCGCGGTGGAAAAGGCGTAAAAACGCTGAACATCACCGAAAAGACCGGCAACCTGATTTCGATCAACAGCGTAACCGATGCAGATGATTTGATGATCATCAACAAATCGGGACTAACAATAAGAATGCAGGTTTCAGATTTACGTGTAATGGGCCGTGCAACACAGGGTGTCCGATTGATCAACATCAAAGAAAACGACTCGATTGCGGCAGTTACAAAGGTCATCCGCGAAGAAGAAGTTATCGTTGAAAATGAAGATGGCGAAACAGTTTTGAACGTCGAAGCTATTTCAAACCCGGAAATAACCGATGACATAATCGAAAGCGAAGCATCGCAGCCGGATATGGACGATGCGGGCGAAGAAGAAGAACAGGAATAATAAATAATATATTATGAAGAACAGACTGGCTATTGCGGCTTTCGCAGCGTTGATCTCCGCGACATCATTCGCGCAGAAAGACGAAATGAAAACCCTCAAAAAAATATATGATAAAGACACGCCTTCCACGAAAGACCTGACCGAATTCAATTCGACATTGACCCAGCTCGAACCTATGATGGCCACAGCTTCCGAAGGCGATAAGATTTACTATGCTTATTATAAAGCCGTGGCGCCAATGCTCGAGCTCGGATTGGCCGAGAACCAGAAAAATCCAATGGCAGCGATGCAAAAGATCAAGCCGGCAAGCTTGGTGACTTTGGCCGGAGCATCATCAGACGTCGTGGAATTTGAAAAGAAAAGCGGCAAGAAGATCTTTACCGACGACATTAAAGAAGAAGTAGCCGCTTTAAAACCGATTCTCATCACAAACGCGATCGAACTCGGGAAAGTAAAGCAATACAAGACTGCGGCCGACTTGTTTTACGCGGTTTACCTGATGGACAAAAACGACAAGGACAATCTGTACTATGCTGCGAGTTACGCGGTAACTGCCGAAGATTTTGTAACTGCGTTGAAATACTATCAGGAATTGAAACAGCTGAACTACACCGGCGAAGGAACGCTGTATTTTGCTAAGAATGCTGTAAACAACCAGGAAGAATCGTTCAGGACAAAAGCAGAACGCGATCAGTTTGTAAAGTTAGGATCGCACAATACGCCGCGTGACGAAAAAATTGCATCACGTCGCGGGGAAATTTACCGCAATATCGCTTTGATCCTGACTCAACAAGGCAAAGGCGATGAAGCGAGGGCAGCAGTTTCCGAAGCACGTATTGCCAATCCGAATGACGAATCTCTGTTGCTGGAAGAAGCGAATTTATATTTGCAGCAAAAGGATTTTATAAATTATAAGCGTCTTGTAAACGAAGCTTTGGCCAAGAACCCGAACAATGCAGACCTGGTATTCAACCTTGGTGTTTTGGCTGCATCAACGGACAGGGCAGAGGCGGAGAAACATTATAAGCGTGCGATCGAAATCAATCCGAAATACACCAATGCGTACCTGAACCTCGCGATCCTCAAACTTGAGCCGGAAAAAGGTATCATTGATGAAATGAATAAATTGGGAACTACCGAAAAGGACAATAAGCGTTACGAGGTTTTAAAGAAGCAGCGCGAAGAAATTTTCCGCAGCTCGCTTCCTTACCTTGAGAAAGCGTTCGAGCTGGATCAAAAGAATACCGATGTTTACAATACTTTATACAATGTATATGGTGCGCTTGAACTGACGGATAAGCGAAAAGAATTAAAGGCGAAAGCCGGGAAATAATTTCAATTTTATTCCAAACAAAATCCCGCAATAAAAGCGGGATTTTTTTATATGTACTTTTTGATGACCCGGAGTTTATGAGTATGCCGGTTAACATCAGCATTGTAAATTCCAAGATGGTCAAGGCGGTCGATGCGAACTTTTCCGCTTGCATGAATGATATAATTATCGGCCATGATAATGCCCACATGGACAATTCGGCCTTCGTCATTGTCAAAAAACGCAAGGTCGCCTGGTTCGCTTTCCTCAATAAAACTCAGTGCCTCGCCTTGTGTCGCCTGCATTGATGCATCACGCAGTAGTTTGTAGCCGTTCAGCCTGTAAACCATTTGCGTAAATCCCGAACAATCGATTCCAAACGGCGTTTTTCCGCCCCAGAGATACGGCGCATTCAGATACATAAAAGCAGTTTGTAAAATGGTATTCTTTGGTTTGATGCCACTCACGCGCAGACCTTCAAAAGTGAAGTTCTCCGCATTAAGATCGTCATCATTTAAAAACGACAGCGACGAACCCAACGGAATGGGCATCAGCAGTTCGCTTTGGTCGGAAACATAGTCGATCAGGTCGCCATTCAAAATATCGGCACCCGAAGAAAGTTGCGCAAATTGTTCCGAAGATATAGGGCGGTATTGCTTCGAATCGATCCAGCCTTCATAACCGTCGAAAAAAATGCGGATCCGAAGCCACATTTTGGTCTGTTCCAATATTTCGAAATGTTCGCCAAACAAAAGCTGCGACACAATTTCACTTCGGTCACTTGATTCCGCCCGGACGGGCACGATCGCTAAATTGCAGATTCCAAACATGTTGTTAGGCTCCAAAGCGCCCATGATCCATAGCGCCAGAGCAAAATATGTTTTAAATTATTTTTGAAGCTGTTTCCGGCTATCCGCTGTATCTTTTGCTTTATTTCATTCAGCAAAAGGATGCCGCTGCTATCCGGGCTAAACTGCCAATAGCCTTTCATCAAAGATTGTAAATCATGACTTTAAGACTTACGACTTTATGACTTTATGAATTTACGACCTAATTATCAATTATCAATTATCAATTAACCCTCTCGATCACCATCGCCGAAGCGCCGCCACCGCCGTTGCAAATTGCAGCCGCACCGATCTTCGCATTATTCTGCTCAAGAACATTGATCAGCGTAACAATGATCCTTGCTCCTGAACATCCAAGAGGATGTCCGAGAGAAACCGCACCGCCGTTCACATTGACATTTGAACCTTCAAGTCCTAAAATTTTCATGTTCGCCAGACCTACAACAGAAAAGGCTTCATTAAATTCAAAGAAATCAACATCTGCCAACGACAATCCCGCTTTATCCAAAGCTATTGGCAACGCTTTCGCCGGCGAAGTCGTAAATTTATTCGGTTCCTGCTCAGCATCGGCATAACTGCGAATGTATGCAAGAGGTTTTAATCCCAATGATTGTGCTTTCTCTTCGCTCATGACCACAACTGCTGCAGCACCATCATTGATCGTCGATGCATTTGCAGCCGTAACTGTTCCTTCTTTGGTAAAAGCTGCGTTCAGCGATGGAATTTTATCGAGCTTCACATTGGTATATTCTTCATCCTTAGTGACCATTACCGGTTCGCCACGTCGCTGTGGAACCGCAACAGGAACTACTTCATTGTCGAATTTGCCTGCATTCCATGCTGCTGCCGATCTTTCGTATGATTGTATCGCGTAGTTATCCTGATCTTCACGACTGAACTCGTATTCTGTCGCACATGCATCGGCACAAACGCCCATGGCATTGTTATCATAAGCATCGGTCAATCCATCTTTCTGAAGGCCGTCGGTCAAGGACGCTGCGCCAAACTTATATCCGCTGCGAAGATGAACATAATGCGGGATCAGGCTCATGTTTTCCATTCCGCCAGCTACGACGATTTCGGCATCGCCGCACTGGATTGCCTGGGCAGCCTGCATGATCGATTTCATTCCGGATGCGCAGACTTTGTTGATTGTTGTCGCCACTACTTTATCGGGCAATCCTGCAAGACGGGACGCCTGACGAGCGGGAGCTTGTCCGACATTCGCCTGGACAACGTTGCCCATCATGACTTCGTCAACAAGATTATAATCGAGATTGATCTTATCCAACGCGCCTTTTATCGCTGCTGCTCCCAATTGAGGTGCAGTTACTGAAGAAAGTGCGCCCATGAAACTTCCGATTGGTGTTCGCGCGGCTGATACGATGACAACTTTTTTACTCATTGCTTTCTGATTTTAAGCTGCGAATTTACGGATTTAATATGATTTCGGACAGCGGGTAACTGTCAACATTTTCTGCAGAGTTGATGGATTGGGCGGAAGCGAATCTAAATATCAACCCAATTTTTAAATATTACAGATTCTTAATTAAAAGTGACTATTTAATTTAATAATTATTACGGTTTTACCACATGCGTGATTTTTTGCGAAGTTGTAGATTGCTCACGGGAAGGGGCCAATACTATCCCTAAAAAAATAAATTAAAATCAAGTTACGGTTTGTGGTTTTTAGCCAGTAAAACCAAAGAATTAGACAGTTGAAGAAAAGTTCAAAGAGCAATATAGAATACACCGAATTCAAACACTTAAAGCAAGTATCGATCTCTTTAAATATATACTGACTAATATAATTTACGTATGGGTTTCATGAAATTGAAATTTAACAGCACTTCCTAAGGGATTTTTCATTCCAAAAGAAAATCCTTCTTTAAAATAATAGTTTTTGAGATTGGGTGATTTCCTTCAATAATGCATGCAGAAGGTTTTCTGCACATGTCCTTCAAAACTCCGCTCTGAAAATCAAAAGCGGCAGTTTTAAAAATTGAAAGTATACTTTCCTTTTAACAGCTTTACGAAGGATTTGCTGCGCACATCCTTCAGAGCTCCGCTCTGAAAATCAAAAGCGGCAGTTTTAAAAATTGAAAGTATACTTTCCTTTTAAAACTGCCGCTTTCGATTTATTCGTGAACGCAGAAGGATTCGAACCTTCGACCGCCTGCTTAGAAGGCAGGTGCTCTATCCAGCTGAGCTATGCGTCCGCTGTGGTTTTTCGATTGCCTTGCGGCGAGCTCCTTTCGGACGGCTTCGAAATCCTAAAATGATGTCGGGGTGGCAGGATTCGAACCTGCGACCTCCTGGTCCCAAACCAGGCGCGATG
>CBDUBJ010000048.1:0-18034 GCA_965365355.1 uncultured bacterium | reverse complement strand
GTCAACTATCTAACTCGCTTCCTCCTATTCGTTTCATAGTCCTCAAAAATCATTTCGCCCAGGCCTTTTAATCCGGTATAAAAAGCTTTCCCGCGGTTGGCTTCGGTAAATTTGTTTACGAAGCGCTGCAGATACGGATCATTTGCGATCATAAACGTTGTGATCGGGATATGAAGCTTTCGGGCCTGCCGCGCCATATCATAACATTTTTCGGTAATGTATTCGTCGAGACCATTGCTGTTCATATAATATGTACCGTCGGATTCACGGATGCAGCTTGGCTTTCCGTCGGTGATCATGAAGATCTGACGGTTCGTATTTCGTTTACGCCTCAGCAGATCCATTGCAAGCCGCAGACCTGCAACGGTATTCGTATGAAAAGGTCCGACCTGCAGGTAAGGCAGATCTTTGATTGCTATCGGCCATGCATCGTTTCCGAAAACCAGGATGTCGAGTGAATCTTTTGGATAGCGCGTCGTGATCATTTCTGCCAGCGCCATCGCGACCATTTTCGCCGGCGTAATTCGGTCTTCGCCGTATAGTATCATCGAGTGGCTGATGTCGATCATCAAAACCGTACTCATGCGCGATTTGTGCTGCGCATCTTCAACAACAAGGTCACTTTCAGTCAGACGCAATTCATCAATTCCATTATTGACCCACGCATTTTTTAGGCTTTCGGTGAGTGAGATCCTGTCGGGCGCATCGCCAAAAATGTATTCTCGGAATTCTCCGGTGTGATCATCACCTGATCCGAGAAATTTTGTCGGATGATTTCCTGCGCCGGTCTTTTTTAAATTTCCGAAAATCCGCTCGAGCGCCTGCTGTCTGATCGCACGTTCTGTTTTGGCGGTAATGGTAAGTCCCGAACCTTCATCTTCATTCTTATCGCGGATATAACCTTTTTTCCTGAGGTCTTCGATAAAATCATCTACAGTATAATTTTCATCCGTCAGGCTGTATTCTTTATCCAGTTGCCGAAGCCAGTCGATCGCTTCATCAAAATCCCCGGAAGTATGCGTGATCAGCTCGGTAAATATTTCGAACAATTTATCAAAAGGCGCTATTTCTTCGGCAACATATGGTTTAAAGACAAACCCCAAACGTCGTGTATTTTGCATATCCGAAAATTAGCGATATGTTTTAAACTCGGTGGTTTCACTGATATTAAAGTTTGGTTAAAACGTGGAATTACGCAATCTGCGACGACGGTTATGTATTAATTTTAAAAGAAAAGATGGACACAAAAAACAACAATCAAACTCAGGACGAAGAACGGGAAAAAGATTACGCCGTAAATCCCGGAACTGAAATGCCTGGTAACGAGACCGATCCGCAGATTATCCGTAATCCCGACATCCACGAAGATGAAGATCAGGACGAGCGTAACGATCAGCGTCCGACACCCGGAACACTTTAGCACAACTTCGTTATCTTTGCCCGCTTTTACAAATTTGAGATGGCGGATAACAATGTATTAAAAGGTGTGATATTGGTCGGACTGGGCGCTACAAGTTACGGTATGCTTGCAACCTTCGTAAAGCTTGCGTACTCTGATGTCGGCATCACAGGGAAAACATTTACGCCAGCGGAAGTCATTTCTGCACAATTTATACTCGGAATCATTGCCGTACTTGCAATCAATGCGTTTTCAAGATTTCAAAAGCGCAGTGATGTCGTGAATGCATCGCGACGGAATATCATTCACCTGCTGATTGCCGGAACATCGACAGGGTTGACAAGCATATTTTATTATCTGGCAGTTAAATACATTCCGGTTTCGATCGGGATCGTGTTGTTGATGCAAACAGTTTGGATGGGCGTTTTGCTTGAAATGATCCTGGATAAAAAAATTCCGTCCGCACGAAAAATTGCAGCCGTATTTATTGTATTGATCGGTACCGCAATGGCGACAAACCTGCTTAAAGCCGATGCAGTGCCGGACTGGCGCGGAATCGTACTCGGACTTTTGGCGGCCGCTTCGTTCACGACTACAATGTTTGCATCTAATAAGATCGCAATTGGAGTTTCTCCTCAGCAACGAACACTTTACATGTTGCTTGGCGGCGCGGTTGTCGTTTTGATTTTTGCATTGATCACGCAAACACAAACATTTAACTATGACATCTTTTACAAATGGGGAATTTTACTTGCATTATTCGGTACGGTTATTCCGCCGCTTTTATTAAATGCAGGATTTCCTCATACGGGAATCGGGCTTGGCAGCATCGTATCATCACTTGAACTTCCGGTTTCGGTCCTGATGGCCTTCTTTCTTTTGAATGAAACCGTCACTTTTGTTCAATGGTCGGGAATAATTTTGATCATCCTCGCCATTGTGCTGATGAACGTATCGTTTCGAAAAAGCGGACTCGTCGCGCAATGAATCAGATCACAAAAACAGATTATGATCTTCCGGATGCGGATGTGATCTATTATCCTGATTTTTTCGATAAAGAGACGGCCGACCATTATTTCAACGCTATTTTGAAAAAGACCTCGTGGCGGCAGGACAACGTAAAAATTTTTGGGAAAACTTTCGCGCAGCCTCGGCTGACATCATTTATTGGTGATGACGGAAAAAAATTATCGTATTCAGGAATTTCGATGGATGCGCAGGTTTGGACCGATGATCTTTTAAAAATTCGAAAAGAGATCAATCATGTCGTCGATGCGGAATTTAACTCCGTACTCCTGAATCTGTATCGAACCGGCCTGGATTCCAATGGCTGGCATGCGGATAACGAAAAGTACCTTGGAAGAAATCCGGTCATTGCGTCAGTGTCCTTTGGCGCAGAAAGGTCTTTTCATTTAAAGCACAATTCGCTTGACATCCCAACAACTAAAATCTTGCTGCGCCATGGAAGCTTGTTGATCATGTCTGGCACAACGCAGCATTTTTGGAAACATCAGATACCAAAATCAAAAAACATCGATTCAGCCCGAATAAATCTCACTTACAGATTTATATATTGATGTTAAATCGTACGCACGTCAATTCACAAATCATCAGAATTACTACATTTCGGAAAATTAATCATCTTGGATTTCATTGTTGATTATTTTTCCTCGATTCCATCGTCGCACCGCGCGCTAATCCTTGCCGGCGGCATTGCGTTTTTCTGGATTTTGGAATCGGCTCGGCCATTATTTAGATTTGACTATAAGAAGTGGCACCATGCAAGGATCAACATTTTTTTTACCCTTACGACGATCATTGTCAACTTTGCACTGGCTTTCTTCCTGCTGGCGACGGCAGAATGGACATCGGAAACAAAATTTGGAATTTTAAACTGGCTTCCGCCGATACCACTCTGGTTAAACGCTGTGATCGGATTACTGCTTCTGGATCTGATTGGTGCATATGCCGCTCACTATTACCAGCATAAGACCAAATGGATGTGGCGATTTCATCTCATCCATCATACCGATACATGGATCGACACGACTTCGGCAAACAGGCACCATCCGGGCGAAAGCGTGATCCGATTTGTATTTACCATTATTGGAGTTCTGATCGTCGGTTCGCCGATGTGGCTTGTCTTCCTGTATCAATCGTTATCGGTCGTGTTCTCGCAATTGACGCATGCCAACATTGGTCTTCCGAAAAAAATCGACCGACTGATAAGCTGGTTTTTTGTTTCGCCCGACATGCATAAGGTCCACCATCATTATATGCTTCCATATACCGACAGCAATTATGGAAATATCTTCTCGATCTGGGACAGGATCTTCGGGACATTTATGATTCTGCCGCCGGAAAAAATAGTTTACGGCGTGGATACGCATATGGATGAAACAGAGAACAATCGATTGAAAAATCTTCTGAATATTCCATTTCAGCCGTCGAAAAATCAAATGAAAAAAAATATGGAAACCCGTTGATTGTGAATTATTTTTTTTCTTAATATTGACTCGATCTTAAAGAATTAAGTTTTTAATGAGAAAGGGTAATCGCGTCACGCTTGACAGGGAGCAAATGGAACGGCTCGTCAGCATGGCACTTGAAGAACGGAAGCCGTTTGATGTGATCAAAGCAGAATTCGGAGTTCCTGAAAAAGATGTGATCGAAATCATGCGCGGACGGCTTGCGAAAGATAAATTTGAACTTTGGCGGCAGAAAGCCAGCGCAAGCAAACCCAAGCCAAAACCTCTTGCCATCGATGACTTTGATGAAGAGCTCGACGGCAAATATTATATGAAAAACAAAATCGACTAACTCCTTCGGGAGTTTTTTTTATCTTTCACTATGAAAATACCAGTTTCCGCCCTGCTTCTGACATTCGCGAACCTGATTGCTCAGAATACCACTTTTACAACACAGGAAATTGAAGTCAATCCTTTGATAAAAGGCACCCTTTTTACTCCGTCAAACAGCGGAAACAATCATCTTGTGATTTTGATTGCCGGTTCCGGGCCAACAAACAGGAGTGGAAACCAAATTGGGATGATCAATAATTCCTTGAAATATTTATCTGAATCGATGGCTTCGAATGGAATATCGGTCTATTCTTACGACAAAAGGCTTTTCGCGCTGCTAAGCAAGCCCGATTTCAAAGAGGAAGATTCGAATTTCGATGACGTGGTCAAGGATGCGGTTGATGTGATTGAACATTTCAGGAAAGAGGGAAAATACAAAAAGATCGTGATCGCAGGCCATAGCGAAGGTTCACTTATCGGAATGATTGCGGCTAAAGACCGCGCAGATGGATTCATATCTCTTGCCGGTGCAGGACGTCCGGCGGATGAGATCATCCAGACACAAATCGGGAAACAGGCACCTTTTCTAAAAGATAAGGTTAAAGAGAAATTTGAACTGCTGAAAAAAGGTCAAACATTCAAACTCGAGGAGCCGATGCTTGAATCGCTTTTCCGCGAAAGCGTTCAGCCGTACTTGATGAGCTGGATAAAATATGATCCCAAGATAGAGATCGTTAAACTTAAAATGCCGGTTCTGATCGTCAATGGCACAAACGACATTCAGGTTGCCGTTTCCGAAGCGGAATTATTACATGGCGCAAAGCCCGAAGCAAAAATCAGCATCATTCCCAAAATGAACCATATCTTTCGCGAGATCGATGGTGATGACACTGCAAATTTCGCTACGTACAGCAATAAGGATTTGCCTATTTCCACAGCGCTGACAAGCGTAGTTAATCAATTCATAAAATCTATCTAGGCTGTAACAAATTATTACCTTAGCGGCCTTACATTCTAAAATTCCCTCATGAAGAAGTTACTTTTTTTGATGTCATTTGCACTGATGACAGTCCAATTTTCGATCGCCCAGGGACGCATGCGTGGCGATATTCAGGTGTCGATCGATCTTAACGTCGTCAAGGATGACAAAGTTATGGTTACCGTAACGCCGCCGCCAATCACTTCAGACAAGATCGTATATAATATTCCGAAAATCATTCCCGGGACTTATTCTGAAGATGATTACGGCAAATTCATCGAAAACCTGTCTGCTATCGATAAAAAAGGAAAGCCGCTGACGATCACCAAGAACAATGAAAATTCATGGACAATTGATAATGCCAAAAACCTCGGCCAATTGACTTATTGGGTCAACGATACCTACGACATCGAATCCAAGCATGACATCTTCTCGCCTGCCGGAACCAACATTTTGGAGAATCGTAATTTCATGCTCAACATGCATGGATTTGTCGGATATTTTTCTGAATTGGTAGAACGTCCTTATACCATTACGATAGCGCATCCCGCCGCACTTTCGGGAACGACCGCGGTAAATGACAATGATGCGTCTGATACAAAAGATGTTTTTACCTACAATCGCTATTTTGAAGTGGTCGACAATCCGATCATGTACGCAAAGGCAGATCGCGCGTCATTTATGGTCGACGATATGGAAATCGTATTTTCGGTGTATTCCCCGAATGGAACATTCAATGCAAAGGATTTGTCTCTTGATATTGAACGAATGATGCGTGCGCAGAAGAAATTCCTTGGCGAGATAAATCAAAATAAAAAGTATGCGATCCTTTTATATCTGTCGGATATGCAAAAAGACGATGCCCAAGGTTTCGGTGCGCTTGAGCATCATTCGTCAACCACGGTATTATTTCCTGAAATGATGCCGAAAGACCAACTTGTCCAGGGATTGATCGATGTGGTTTCGCATGAATTTTTTCATACTGTAACACCGCTTTCCATTCATTCAAAAGAAATCCACAATTTTGATTTTAATTCACCAAAGATGTCGCAGCATTTGTGGATGTATGAAGGAATCACCGAATATTTTGCGAACCTTTTCCAGGTAAATCAGGGATTGATCGTTGACGACGAATTCTATGCGCGGATGGCGGGCAAAATTGAAAACGCATCGCGGATGAACGATAAAATGCCGTTTACGAAAATGAGCTCAAATGTACTTCAGGAACCCTACAAATCGCAATATCTGAACGTGTATGAAAAAGGCGCCCTGATTGGCATGTGTCTCGACATTCTCATTCGTGAAAAAAGCAACGGCCAGCGTGGCGTACTGGACCTGATGAAGAAATTATCTGCGGAATATGGCATGGACAAGCCATTTGACGATGCCGAACTATTTCCAAAGATCGTGTCGCTGACATACCCGGAAGTCGGAAATTTCCTCAATACATACGTTGCGGGCGACACTCCGATTCCATATGATCAGTTTCTTGCTAAAGTCGGCGTAAGCAAAGCCAAACGCAAAGTCCCGGTAAACGTATTTTTGAAAGGTCAAAGTCCATACATTACAATCAAGCCCGGAACCAAAGATATCATCGTCATCAATGGTCGCGATCTTAATGCTTTCATGAACAATATGAAACTTGAAGGCGGCGACATGATCAAGGAGATCAACGGGAAAGCGTACAATCTCGATAACATCTATGATATGATCATGGAAAGCCAGGAATGGAAAGAAGGCGATCAGGTTACGATAAAGATCAATCGCGATGGTAAAGACATGACGCTCAAAGGAAAAGTGATTATGGAACATGAAGAAGTCGAAGGTTTTATGGCGACGGACGAGAGCAAAAAAGCATTACGTGAAGCGTGGCTTCGCGGCTAATAGGTGTCAATATATTTAATAAATCCCGCCGCTTCCGGCGGGATTTTTATATTTGCAAAAAAATTAAAATGAGGAAGCTTGTCGCGTTGTTTGCCCTTGCAGCGATCTTTGCGTGTGAAAAGAAAGAACCAGCAGGAAACCTGCACATCACGGGAAACATTGCAGGACTAAAAAAAGGCACTGTAATCATCAAAAAAATGCAGGACACTATGATGATAACGGTCGACAGCATTGCAATAAACGGGAATTCTAATTTTGAAAGCCATTCGACTATCGACTCACCGCAGATGCTTTATATGTATCTGGACCGCGGCGTCAGCAATAATATTGACAACAGTTTAAATTTCTTCGCAGAACCCGGAAATATTAAAATCGAAACGACCCTTGACAGATTTTACGCGAACGCCAAAATTACCGGATCAAAAAATCATGACCTGTTGGAAGAATTTAAAAAAGTGAATTCACGTTTTACTGATCAACACTTGGAACTTACAGCAAAACGGCTGGAGGCATTTAAGAACAAGACTTTATTTGACGAAGCGGATTATATCGAAAAAGCGAAGGCCATCGAATCGCGGAGGTATTTATACGCCATTAATTTCGCCGTCAATCATCGTGATAAGGAAATCGCTCCATACATAGCGGTTTTCGAAACGAGGCTTGCCAACATTAAACTTTTGGAGCAGGTTCGCGATACTTTAACTGCCGAAATTTCGAAATCGAAGTATGGGAAAATGCTGTCGGAATTGATATCTGAAAGAAAGCAGAATGATATTGAAGTTGTGCAAAATGCGGAAAAGCCGTAGTTGCGGGGATTTCATTTTTTTATCTTGCAGACCTTTGAGGTTTTGAAAACCTCAAAGGTCTACGTTTTACCAGCGCCGAGCATAACACAATCCCATAAAAAAAACCACCACGTTTCCATGATGGTTTTAAGAGCCGATAGAGGGACTCGAACCCACGACCTGCTGATTACAAATCAGCTGCTCTAGCCAGCTGAGCTACATCGGCAATCTGCTGCAAATATAAATGTCAAAAATTAAATTGCAAAATTAAATTTCGACTTTAACCCGCCAATTATTTCAGACTGTTGATCTTTTCCACCAACTTGCGGGCAGACTCTTCCAACTCAACCTGAATGGCTTTAAAATGCGATTTTTTGTTTTCGACATTGCTTGCATTGACCTTTGAGATCAACGAATCGAACACGCTAATCGCCTCATCGATAATTGCGTTCGAAGCATCGGTCGGCTTACCGGCACCGGTCATTTCCCACAAATATACCGCCTCGATGATATCCCCAAGAACGAAATTAATATCCTTCTTTAAATTCCTTACACTTGCCATTTTCTAAAATTTTTTATCCTGCAAATTTACATATTAAACTTCAATGATGCTACGAAATATATATTTGGAGCAATGAAGCTTTTCCCGATAAGCTATAATTCGTGATCGCCGCCGGAAGCAGGATCGTATCGCCTTTTTTAAATGCGCTCTTTTGTCGCTGAGATTCAACAGTGAAATTTCCTTCAACACACATCAAGACCGTAAATGATCCGCCATCTGATCCTGAGCTGATTTTTCCGTCAAGCGGAATAAAATTCGTTGTGAAATATGGACACTTTATCATTTTATTGGCTTGATTGACATTCCGCTCATACCTTACCGCCGCATCAATAACATTGTAATTCATGGCGTCCAGCGCTTCGTCAACATGCAGCTGACGTGAATTCCCTTGATCGTCCACGCGGTCCCAATCATAAATCCGATAAGTAATGTCGGAAGTCTGCTGTATCTCTGCAAGTAAAATTCCACCGCCAATCGCATGTATAGTTCCGGTTTCCAGAAAAAAACTGTCGCCCGCAGTAACCGGTATTTCGTTTAAAATTTCAGGTAAAGTCTTGTTCTCAAGATTTTTCAGATAATCTTCCGAAGATGAATTGTTTTTAAAACCTACAATGATCCGCGAACCCGGATCGGCCTGCATGATGTACCACATTTCGGTTTTGCCGAATGAATTATGACGTTTCTGGGCGAGCTTATCATCAGGATGAACCTGGATTGACAGATCCTGCTTCGCATCGATGAACTTAAAAAGAAGCGGAAACTGCTTCCCGAATTTTGAGTGCACCATCGTGCCCAGAATCTCATCCGGATATTTTTCAATAAGATCTGCAAGATTTTCGCCTGCCAGGCCGCCGTTTGCAACGAGGCTCACATCGCCCGAAACAGACGATAGTTCCCAGCTTTCCCCACTGGTTTCGCTCCCGATCGATTTATTTAATTCCGATTGAAGTTTTGTTCCGCCCCATATCCTGTCTTTTACTATCGGACGAAATGTCATTGGGTAAAAATTCATGAGCCTTTGTATGTAACCGAATTTCTCGGTGTTTCGAAAAGTGTGACTTCAAGTTCTAGATTTCCTTCGATGCGCTTTCGAAGCTTATTCCAGATCACCACGGAAATATTTTCGGCAGTAGGATTCAAATTTTCAAATTCGGGGACATCGAGATTCAGATTTTTATGGTCAAAAGGCATTTCAACCTCTTCAAGAATGATGTCGGCCAGGATTTTTATGTCGATTACATAACCTGTCTCAGGATCGATCGGCCCGGTAACGCTCACATGCAAATCATAGTTATGGCCGTGGTAATTCGGGCTGTTGCATTTTCCAAAGACCGATTCGTTGCGCTCAAAACTCCAATCCTTGCGGTAAAGCCTGTGCGCAGCGTTAAAATGAGCCTTTCTTGTAACAGTTGCGATCATCGAATCTAAATCTTATGTTTTTCCAAAAAATGATAAAACTCGTCAAAAATGATCTTAAACCAAACAGTGTATCGTTGCGGATGTTCCATCAGATCAGATTTGATCTCGTCGATTCCCATCCATTTCCAGGCTTCCACTTCATCGCTGTTGATGTTTGGCGTGCCGTTATATTTCCCGATCATCACGTGGTCAAGCTCGTGTTCCGTCAGGCCATTTTCAAACGGCGCTTTGTAAATAAAGTGAAACAGTTCGGTTAAGCCAACTTCAAAACCCATTTCTTCACGAAGCCTCCGGGCTCCCGCCTCAAGCGAAGTCTCGCCCTCGCGCTGATGGCTGCAGCACGTGTTCGTCCAGAGCAGCGGCGAATGATATTTGTTGCGCGCACGCTGTTGAAGCATGACTTCATTCCGGTCGTTAAGTATAAATATCGAAAACGCACGATGCAGCGCAGCTTTTTGATGAGCCTCCATTTTTGGCATTACGCCAATCTGCTCGTCGCGTTCGTTAACCAGTATTACATTTTCTTCTTCCATAGCTTCAGGTCGCCCAAATTTACAAAAAGAAACAGGGAAATCTCGAATAACCGATTTTAGTTTTGGGCGTTGCGCAATTCCGCATGCGCCGGAATTGCGCCGCGCTGTCCGCTGTATCTTTTGCCCTTGGGCAAAAGGATGCCGCTCCCATCGCTAACGCATCTGCCAACGAGCTTTATCTATAAAATAACCAATATGAGTTGCTATTTTCAAAGCAGTTAAATCATTTCCCCGCAATTGCTTCTGCGATCTTTATTGCGCATTTTTCGCCATCTACCGCCGCCGAAATGATCCCGCCTGCGAATCCTGCTCCCTCGCCACATGGATAAAGCCCTTCGATTTCTACATGCTGCAATGTTATCGGATCACGCGGTATTCGGACCGGCGAGGAAGTTCGCGACTCCGGGGCATGAATGATTGCTTCGTTTGTAAGATATCCGCGCATCGATTTCCCGAAATCAACAAAACCCTGACGAAGTACAGAGGTAATGAATCCTGGAAATACTGTGCCGAGCTCAACCGATGTCGTCCCGGGAACATAGGATGTTTTCGGAATCTCCGATGATAACTTCGACTGTGTAAAATCGACCATTCGCTGCGCGGGAACTCGTTGCGTTCTGCCGGCAATGTCCCAGGCGCGCTGCTCGATGCTTTTTTGGAACTCCATCCCGGCCAGCGCTCCATACTTTGCAAATGGCTTGAAATCCTCAAGTTTCAGTTCTACTACGATCCCGGAATTTGCCGTCGGCTGATCGCGCTTCGACGGCGACCAGCCATTCGTAACAACCTCGCCCGGATTTGTGGCACACGGAGCGATAACGCCGCCCGGGCACATGCAGAACGAATACATGCCGCGTCCATTCACTTGTTTCACGATTGAATACGGCGCCGGAGGAAGATACTCGCCGCGATAATCACAACTGTATTGTATGCTGTCGATCAGCGATTGCGGATGCTCGGCACGAACACCAATCGCAAAAGGTTTTGCTTCAATAAAGATCTTTTTACGATCGAGCAGCTCAAAAATATCGCGCGCCGAATGACCCGTCGCAAGAATTATATGGCTTGATTGGATTGTATCGCCATTTTGGATAACAACGCCATCGACGGCGTTGCCTTTTAAAAGGATGTCGGTAACTTTTGTTTCAAATCGGACTTCGCCACCGCATTCCAGGATCTTGTCGCGCATGTCGCTGATGATCTTCGGAAGCTTATTGGTTCCGATATGCGGATGTGCTTCAATAAGAATATCTTCCGAGGCACCAAAAGCCACAAACAATTTCAGGATGCGATCGATGTCACCGCGTTTTTTTGACCGTGTGTACAGCTTGCCGTCTGAATACGTTCCCGCGCCGCCTTCTCCAAAGCAATAGTTCGAATCAGGATTGACTTCATGCTCAAGATTTATTGCCTTTAGGTCGCGACGGCGCCCGCGGACATCTTTTCCGCGCTCAAGCACTATTGGTTTTAATCCCAGTTCGATGAGCTGCAACGCTGCAAATAAACCGGCCGGCCCGGCACCGACGATTATAACCTCGCGTTTTGTTGAAACAACGGGATAATCGGGAAGCTGTGGTTTGAGCACAATAATTTCTTCGTCTGCAAAAAATACATCCAGCTTAAGGTTGATCTTTATCGCTTTTTGCCTCGCATCGATCGAACGCTTTTTAATTGAGATGTGACGGATGTCCGATGAAGATGCGTGGAGCCACTTCGCCGCCTCAGCTTTTATCAGCGTATCGTTCGCGGCAACTTCAGGCGCAACTTGTATTAAAAGTTCTTTGGGCATTTTGCAAAAGTAAGGGACAATTGACAATTGAAAATTGAGAATTGAGAATTGATTGTTGAGAACTAATAATTGCGAATCGCTTGGTCAAAATTCACATTTCGGTGGGACCATAGTTTCCTGTTAACATTTACTGCGGTTATACCGCACTTTTGGCTATAACAACTTTAATAACTTTAACCCGGGGAGGGGCCAATTCCGTCCCTACGGTGGACCTTTTTTTAGGAAATGCGGTTTTCCCGTACTTTTTATTAAAAGATGGCCCAGAGTAATTGCGTAAGAAATCTGCTGTGGCAAAATCAGGAGTACGCCAGAGCCGGCGGCAACCAGGTCAATCTTGCAAAATCTACTGTCGTTTATATGACAAAATTTGCTGCAAGTGCGTTAGGGATCGCAGCTGGCTACCGCGTAGCGCGGAGAGCCCGGGCCCCGATAGCTATCGGGGCAACGCCAAAAAATCAAAATAAGAAATGAATTATTGTTAAATTTGGGCTATGCAGGAACTGATCAAAATAATCTGGGATTTCCGCGGTCCCGATTCGGCGAAGACTGCCGAGCATCATGAGCGGCATTTGCGTGAATACGTGTCGACAAAAAATCTATCGCCGGGAATTACAGGAAATGACGTCATTGATGACGGTTACGCGCTGGCATATATGGTTGTGCAGCGTGAAGACATGATTACCGTTCGGGATTCGTTAAAACCTCATCGTGCGGAAATGTACCCAACCGATCCGAGTGCGATCATTTAACTACCAGCTTCTTTATAGTTTCGAACCCTTCTGATTTCAAGCGTAAAAGATATATCCCGGATGACATTCCGTTCAACTCAATACGGCTGCCAATTACAGCCTGCCGCATAATATGCTTGCCTGAAACATCGTAAATGTCGGCGTAACTGATATCATCGTTCGAAACCCAAACATGATCAGACGCGGGATTTGGATAAATTACCGGCTTATTAATATCCGGCGTATCCGTGTTCAGAAATGATGTCGTCGCAGTGTCGGCAATTGAATAAAAGTCGCAATCTGCAGCACTTGTTGAATTCCATAAAGTAACATTGATGGTATAAGTTCCCGACAAATCGTTGATCGGGATCACAACCTGATCTGTAAACTGCAACACGGGAAGCGTCATATTAAACCAATAACAAAGATCGATATTGATTGCGTTTCCATTTACCTGATATCCGATTCCTACCGGGCCGGCGCCGTTGTACGAAACCGATTGAATAGTCACGGCAAGTCCCGTTTCGGTTTGTTCGGCAGTCACATCAAGAATGTCCATCGATTGGGAAAATACATTCCCCGCGAAAAGCAAAAAGAGTAGTATCTGTTTCATAATCTGATGTTTAGAGTGCGAAGATAAGCGAATCGTTCGATTTATATTACATAAAAAATTCCAAATCCCGAGGTTAACTTTATATGCTGGGATTTGGAATTCGAGATTTTAATTTGCGACTTCGCTGATAAATTTTATTCTCATCAAACGAAGCTCATCGATATCGTATTCGCCTTCAAACTCTTTCAAAGCATCTTCGATCCTGTCTGATTCGGATTCCATAAAATAATCGTGGATTTCTTCCTGCTGGTCTTCATCGAGCAATTCATCGACCCAATATTTGATATTCAGCCGCGTCCCGGAATAAACAATTTGTTCCATTTCCTTCAGCAATGCGTCCATCGTCATGCCTTTAGCACGCGCGATATCTTCAAGCGATAATTTGCGGTCGATGTTCTGGATGATGTAAAGCTTGCTGGCAGAATTTGCACCTGTCGATTTCACTACAAGGTCGTCCGGACGCATGATTTCGTTCTCATCGACATACCGCTTGATCAATTCTACGAAATCTTTACCGTATTTTTTGGCTTTGCCCTCACCGACTCCGTGAACATTGCCCAATTCTTCCAAAGAAATCGGATATTTGAGCGCCATGTCCTCAAGCGACGGATCCTGGAAAACCACAAATGGCGGCACGCCTAATTTTTTAGCCACTTTCTTTCGCAAGTCGCGAAGCATCGCCATCAGATTCTCATCTGCAGTCCCGGTGGATTTCGCCGCGGTTACGATCGCATCATCTTCGGCTTCATTATACTCATGATCTTCTGACATCATAAATGAGGTCGGATTGTCGAGATAAACATAGCCCGGTTCGGTCACTTTTAAAATCCCGTAAGTCTCAATGTCTTTTGATAGCAATCCGGCAACAAGAACTTGTCGGATCAAAGCCATCCAGAATTTCTCATCATATTCATTGCCGGATCCGAAAAATTGCTGCGTATCGGTGCGATGTGCTTTGATGACAGCATTGACCTTACCCGTCAATGTAAAAATAATTTCTTTTGATTTGTACAAATGCTTGGTGTCCCGAACGGTTTTAAGCAATTTGACAACCTGATCTTTCGCTTCCGATTTTGGCTTCGGATTTCGGACATTATCATCCATATCGGCTCCGTCACCGGTTTCATCGTCAAATTCTTCCCCAAAATAATGAAGCAGGAATTTTCGTCGTGACATCGATGTTTCGGCATAAGCGACCACTTCCTGAAGCAACGCAAATCCGATTTCCTGTTCGGCAACGGGTTTGCCCGACATGAATTTCTCAAGCTTCTCGACGTCTTTGTAAGAATAATATGCAAGACAATAACCTTCGCCTCCGTCGCGGCCGGCGCGTCCTGTTTCCTGATAATAGCTTTCGAGCGATTTCGGGATGTCATGATGGATGACAAAACGCACATCGGGCTTATCGATTCCCATTCCGAATGCGATCGTAGCGACAACGACGTCGACATCTTCCATCAGGAACATATCCTGATGTCTGGCGCGGGTTTTTGCATCAAGACCCGCGTGATAAGGAACCGCGCTGATTCCGTTTACCTGCAGCACTTGTGCAATTTCCTCGACCTTTTTGCGGCTGAGGCAATATATAATTCCGGATTTACCTTTATGTTGCCGAATAAACCGAATGATATCGGATTCTATGTTTTTAGTCTTCGTGCGGACCTCATAAAAAAGATTTGGCCTGTTGAACGAAGCTTTAAACGTGTTTGCATCGGTCATATCCAGGTTTTTCAGGATGTCTTCCTGAACTTTGGGCGTTGCGGTAGCCGTAAGGCCGATGACGGGAATATTCCCGAGCTGGCGGATAATATGTCTTAAATTTCTATACTCGGGACGAAAATCATGACCCCATTCTGAAATACAATGCGCCTCGTCTATCGCGACAAACGAAATCGGCACTGTTTGAAGAAAAGCGACATATTCTTCTTTCGTAAGCGATTCGGGAGCGACATACAAAAGTTTGGTTATTCCGTTGGAAACATCTTTTTTGACCTGCATGATCTCGGCCTTTGTAAGCGAAGAATTAAGTACGTGGGCAATTCCGTTTTCGGATGACAGGCTGCGGATGGCATCAACCTGGTTTTTCATAAGTGCGATCAAAGGCGAAACGACTATTGCGGTTCCGGGCTCTATCAGAGCGGGAAGCTGATAGCAGAGCGATTTGCCGCCGCCCGTGGGCATGATTACAAATGTGTTCTGACCTGAGAGGATGCTTTTGATGACCTGCTCCTGGAGACCTTTGAACTGGCTGAAACCAAAATACCTTTTTAACTCGGCATGGATGTCAATTTCGGTCGAATTCATTCTATTCTTAAAGGTAATTTTAATAATTTTGCATCTCATAAATATACGATTCTTTTTTACTCTCACAAATTTTATAGCAACCCGAATTGGCCGAAAACGACAACATTATAGCTTCTGCAAGAAGAACGATTTTAGCTGAAAGTGAAGCGGTTGCACAGCTCGTAAATTATCTCACAGATGATTTTGCGGAGGCAGTCCGCTTGATTGCATCCGGCTCTGGACGTCTTGTGATTACAGGAATTGGCAAAAGCGCCATCATCGCCCAAAAAATCGTTGCGACGATGAATTCAACCGGAACGGCATCGATGTTCCTTCATGCTTCTGAAGCCATTCATGGCGATTTGGGAATGATTTGTCGCGACGACGTCCTAATTTGCATTTCGAAGAGCGGAAACAGTCCTGAAATTAAAGTTCTCGTTCCGATTATTCGTAGATTTGGAAATAAACTCATCGCCATCACCGGAAATACCACATCTTTTCTTGCCAAACATTCCGACTTTGTCCTTAACGCGACTGTTTCCGGCGAATCCGATCCTTTAAACCTTGCGCCAACAAACAGCACAACGGCACAGCTCGTCATCGGCGATGCGCTTGCGGTTTGTTTGATGGAACTTCGCGGATTTTCCGCGGACGACTTCGCAAAATTCCATCCGGGTGGCGCGCTTGGAAAGAAATTACTGCTTCGCGTGGCTGACATGCTCGATACCACACACAGGCCGCTTGTAATGGCAGACGCGAACATTAAACAGGTCATTTTTGAGATATCGCAAAAAAGGCTTGGTGTTACAGCTGTTGTAGAAAATGATAAAGTTATCGGAATCATTACCGATGGCGATATTCGGAGGATGCTGAACGACCGCGATTCGATCTCTGGTGTTTATGCAAAAGACATCATGACGCGCAGCCCTAAAATGATTCCGTCTTCAACCATGGTTGTCGATGCATTAAACATACTTGAAGATTTTTCAATCACACAATTGATCGTTTCCGATGGCGACGATTATAAAGGAGTCCTTCATTTGCACGATATCTTAAAAGAAGGCATCGTATAATGGCAAAAAAAAATCCCGAAGAAATGACATTTCTCGACCATCTTGAAGATTTAAGATGGGTATTGGTACGAAGTGCATTTGCCGTCCTTATCATGGCTGCAGTCGCTTTTACGTTCAGCGACATTTTATTCGATACGATAATTTTCGGTCCGATCAATCCCGATTTTTACACGTATCACATTCTTTGCGATCTGTCGCATAAATTTGGCATGGACGACAGCATGTGCATCGGCAAAATGGATTTTATCATCCAGAACACCGATGTTGAAGGCCAGGTCAGCATGCTCGTTTGGATTTGCATCGTAACAGGTTTTATCATGGCATTTCCCTACATCTTGTTTGAATTGTGGAAATTCATTTCTCCGGCATTGTACGAAAACGAGCGGAAGAACGCAAAATGGTTTATCGCCATTGCATCGCTGCTATTTTTTATCGGCGTTTTATTCGGATATTTTGTGATAGTTCCTATGTCGGTGAACTTCTTTTCTTCGTTTAAGGTGAGCGAGCTGATCGAAAATGAATTTAATGTCAACTCTTACATCGGAATGATAAAAACCTCGGTAATTGCCAGCGGATTGTATTTTGAGCTTCCGATCATCATTTATTTCCTGACAAAACTTGGCCTGGTGACAGCCGAATTCCTCAAAAAATACCGCAAGTACGCGATTGTGATCATTTTGATCGTGGCGGCCATCGTTACGCCGCCGGATGTTGTGAGCCAGGTTCTTATTGCAATTCCGATGCTGTTAATCTATGAGGCCTGCATAGTAATGTCTAAATTCGTAGCTAAAAAACAAGAAGCAAATGCATGATCTAGTTAAAGATTTCGACGATTACAGATCCAGGATGAACGAAAGGCTTTTGGCTGATGACAATAAGATTGTCAAACGCATCTTTAATCTCGATACGAATGCCTATATGGCGGGCGCACTCGACGTGAAAACCAAAGAACTTTTGGGACTTGTGGCCTCGGCCGTTCTCCGTTGCGATGATTGCGTGAAATATCACTTGAAAACCTGTCATGAGCAAGGCCTGACCAAAGCTGAGATCATGGAAGCTCTCGGGATCGCAACGTTGGTCGGCGGAACGATCGTGATTCCGCATTTACGCCGCGCTTATGAATTTTGGGAAGCTTTGGAAGCATTAGAATAAATTAATAATGAATAATTAATAGTTAATAATTAAT
>CBDUBJ010000047.1:0-18210 GCA_965365355.1 uncultured bacterium | reverse complement strand
GCGAAAATAGCTCAGTTGGTAGAGCGCGACCTTGCCAAGGTCGAGGTCGCGGGTTCGAATCCCGTTTTTCGCTCCAAAGTGTACTGCTCGAGTGGTGAAATCGGTAGACACGCTGGACTTAAAATCCAGTGGGCAGCAATGCCCGTGCGGGTTCAAGTCCCGCCTTGAGTACAACAAAACCCGTAATCAATTTGGTTACGGGTTTTTTGTTTTTATATCTCGCCGGCTGCAAGTATGTTTTCACTTCTTCCGCTGTTGCGAAGCAATCTGTAGTGCGATCGCACCGCCTCATAAAAAGGATAACATGTGTAAGGAAGATCGTATTTTTCTGCATAATCCCTGATGATAGGCGTAATTTTCGGATAGTACGTATGCGCGACGTTCGGAAACAGGTGATGTGCAACATGATGCGTAAATCCGCCATAGAGGAAATTCGCAATCGGACTGGCGGTGCTGAAATCTTTAGTCACACGCATCTGGTGCATTGCCCAGGTTACATCCATTTTTCCATCTTCGGGCGGCATCGGGAATTCCGCATCTTCATCAACATGTGTTGAGATCAACGCAATGACTCCGACAATGCTTCCCGTAACATGCATCGATAGCCATGCTGATATTATAATATACCACGGTTGATGCAGTATTAATATCGGAACGACGATCAGATAAAAAATATTGAAAAACTTTGCCGCAAACAATTTGTAATATTCCACTTTGGGGATTGCCGTTATGCGCTTGATGTAATTATCCCGGTTCCGAAAAAAGTCCTTAAAATCCCGAATGAAAATCCAATTTAAACTGTAGAAAGGATATATCAGCCACATGTATTGGTGCTGATAACGATGAAATGGATACCAAGGGCTGTGCGGAAACAGGCGAACCACATCGCTTTGCCTGATATCGACATCCCAATGTTGTATGCTTGGATACAGATGATGAAGCCCGATGTGCCTTCGTGTCCAAAGCCAGGTATTGCTTCCGAATAAAGCCAGCACCTGCGAAAACCAAAAGTTTGCCCGTGGACTCTTGAACAATGCGCCATGAACTGCATCGTGAAAGCCGTTTATGAATAAAGTCATCATGGCGACGCCCGCCAGCATGTAGAATAAAAAAAGTAGTTGAATATTATTCCCAAAAAGCAAAATGGATGCGTAGAACATTGTATAGGCCGTGAGCAGGCCAACTGCCTTCGCAATGTTTTGCCGGTAAAGCGAATTGTCGGAAAGTACTTTTTCGCTTACTTCGCGCTGAAGTTCCCTATAAAAATCGTTGGTTCCGGCCTTTTTGAAAGTTGGCCGTTTTAATGTTTCCATCCGGCGTTCTCTTTAATTCCTAAGATAAGAAAAACAGCCGAAAAGTTATTTACACGGTTTGAAACATTATTGCATAAAAAAAGCCACGATAAACGTGGCTTAATTTTTCCGTAAAGCTTAGATTACTTCGCAGCCTCAGTAGTGGTAGTTGTTGCAGACGCATCACCAGCTGGAGTTTCAGCAGTAGTTGTAGTTGTCTCAACAGCCATTGTATCAGCAGGAGCTTCTGGAGCAACTTCAGGAGTCATTTCAGCTTCTGGAGCTACAACTTCAGTCTCCTCAGTTTTAGTTTCTTTGCAAGAAACGAAAGATACGCTCATAGCAGCTACAAGTGCCAAGCTTAAAAATACTTTTTTCATCTTACTTAATTATAAAAGGTTAATTATTAATTCGAGGCAAAGATATAAATTTTTTAACATGGAAAATTTTTTTTGAATTTTTTTTTAAAATTTCATCTATTTCCCACAGGGCAAGGGTTTGCGCTACTTTTTACCCCCTATAATCTTCATTTCGTCGATGAGTCTTTTGGCTCCCGCGAACTTATCCACGATGAATAAAACGTAACGCATATCGACCATGATATTTCGGCAGATTGCAGGATCGTAATAAACGTCGCTCATCGTGCCTTCCCAAACGCGGTCGAAGTTCAATCCAACCAGATTTCCATCCGCATCGATTGCAGGACTGCCCGAATTTCCGCCGGTCGTGTGATTGGTCCCGATAAAGCAAACCGGCATCTTACCATTAACGCCATATCTGCCGTAATCCTTCGCATTGTAAAGATCGATTAGCTTTTTAGGAACATCGAACTCGTAATCACCCGGAACATATTTTTCCATGACGCCTTCCAGATAAGTATATGGCTCATAGAAAACCGCGTCCGCAGGTTCATAACCTTTTACCTTTCCATATGTAACGCGCAATGTGCTGTTCGCATCGGGGAAAATGCGCGCATCAGGATTCATTTCAAGGATAGCTTTCATATATGTACGCTGCAAACCGGTGATCCTCAGATTGATTTCATCGTATTTCGGCGCGACATTTTTCAGATAAGCTTCACCAACGGTTTTTACAAGCTTATAACCCGGATCGGCATTAAGCCGTTCGATTACGGTCTTTGCATCGCCTTCCAACAATGATTTGAAACCGTCGTAAGTCGTAAGTTTGGACTGTCCGTAAACCTGCTCGGTAAGCAAAGCGGGATCTGCACTCGTCAATTCCTTAGGCAAAAACTGCTTTGGCGACTTACCTATATAAATAGCAATCAATTTTTCAAAAACCTTTTCGTCGACGGTCGGATTGAAATCTTTGTAGAACGCTGCCATGCCAGCGATAAGATTATTCTTCCGGTCGTTGAATGATTGTTCGCCTTTGGAATGGTAGACTTGCTCAAGCTGGTAAAGCCTGTAGGCGTTGGCGGTCAGCTCCGTATTACGAAGAAACACCTCATTAAAATATTCACGCGCGAGTGCAAAAGGTGCGATTTCGGCATACGCTTTTTCGAAATCCGGCAGAATGTTTCCATACGCCGCAGTTTTTCCAGCCTTTGCAACCTTTTGAGTAAATTCAGCTTCCTGTTTTCTTTTGATTCCTACGGCATTCGATTTTTTCAATCCTTTCACCTCACCTATCCATTTCTTCCACCCATTGGCAATAGATGCGTACTTTGCAATGTATTGGATTTTGATCGCATTGTCCTGGCGCATGTACGAATCCTGAACTTTCAGAGCGGCGTCACGTACTGAAATCCTGGTCGGATCGATATCGTTCATGATCTGCTCAATAGCCACGGCGGGAAGATATTCGGTTGTTCGGCCGGGATATCCCATAACCATTGTGAAATCATTTTCCTGAAGTCCTTTGATTGAAATTGGGAGAAAATGCTTAGGCGTATACGGCACATTATCTTTTGAATATTCGGCCGGACGGTTGTTTTTATCCGCATAAATCCGGAACAGTGAAAAATCACCGGTGTGCCGCGGCCAAACCCAATTGTCGGTATCGGAGCCGAATTTTCCGATTGCCGTCGGTGGCGCGCCTACAAGCCTGATGTCTTTGTACGTTTCCGTAATGAACCTCAAATATTGATTTCCATCGAAGAAGGTTCGGATGCTGTTTTCCTGCCAGCTTTCTTTAGGCAGCGACCTTGAAAGGTTTCCGATATTATCCTGAATCCGCTTTTGGCGATCTCGTTCATCGGCGATTGCAGAAACGCCCTCGAGAACTTTATCTGTAACATCTTCTATCTTAACCACAAACATGACGGTAACTCCCGGATTCGGAAGCTCGTCTTCCATGCTCATCGCCCAATAACCGTTTTGGATGTAATCTTTCTCGACGCTCGAATGCGATTGTATCTGATCGAAGCCGCAATGGTGGTTTGTAAGCAGTAAACCTTTCGGAGAAATCACCTCGGCAGTGCAGCCTCCATCAAACTGCGGAACGGCATCCTTGATTCCCGGTTTGTTAGCATCGTAAATATCCGCAGCCGAAATCTTCATTCCGAGCTTTTTCATTTCAGATTCGTTCATTCCCTTCAGCAATGACGGAACCCACATTCCGCCCTGCTGCGCACTGAGCTGAACGACAAATAGCAGAAGTAATAACCTTAATAATTTCATCTGATGTCTTTTGGATTTTTGAAAGCCGCTAAGATAAAGTTTTTCAACGGCAGTTCCCCGCTATCAGTCGACGCGAGTTGAAATATGTTTCACAATGATCTTCGTCGCATTGCGGTTCATCTGCACGAAGGTGTGGCAAATGTGACCTTTTTCGTGACGGATATCTTCGTTTGACAGCAGCATGTCGAATGCTTCATTCAGCTGCGTCTGATCTTCAATCGAAATGCATCCGCCATTCTCCACCAATGCGACCGCTTCGGCAAAATGCGAATAATTGGGCCCGACGACAATCGGAATCCCAAAGGTTGCGGGCTCCAAAAGATTGTGAACGCCGGGATTACCGAAACCACCGCCAACATAGGCAATGTCGGCATAGCTGTAAATTTTTGTGAGAATGCCAACGGAGTCTACAATAATGACATCAACTTTCGATAGATCATGTCCTTTAATATCGGAATGAAGCAACACGGATTTGGCAATCGATTTCCGAAGTTCGTCAATCTGGTTCGGTTTGATGTTATGCGGCGCAAAAATGAATTTGACGTCTCTTGAACGATTGATATATTCTGCGATCAACACTTCATCCTTTGGCCATGAGCTTCCGATCACGATCAAATGCTTGTCAGTTTTAAATTGTTCGACAAAGTCAAGTCTGTTGTCTTTTTCCAAAATCGCCGCAACTCTGTCGAACCTCGTGTCGCCGGAAATGGTAACATTCGATTTCCCGATCGACCTTAGCAAATCCGCCGATTGTTGGTTCTGCACAAAAAAATGTTCGAACGACGCCAGTGCACGACGATAAAATCCGCCATACCATTTAAAGAACACCTGATCGCGACGGAATACTCCCGATATCAAAAATGTCGGAACATTTCGCTTTTTAAGTTCGTCAAGATAATTCGGCCAATATTCATATTTGATCATAAACGCCATCTCAGGTCGGACAACATTTAAAAAATGGTTCACATTGAATTTGGTATCCAGCGGCAAATAAACTGTCACATCGGCAATCGCGTTGTTTTTACGAACCTCATAGCCCGAGGGAGAGAAAAATGTGAGGACAATTTTATGAGTAGGAAATTCTGCTTTTATCGCTTCCATTACAGGTAAACCCTGTTCGTATTCACCAAGCGAAGCCGCATGAAACCAGATCGTATGATCGAACCTAGAAATTCTGCTTTGAAGTGTAGATAGTACCGTTTTCCTGCCGTCGATAAACAATTTCATCTTCGGACTGAACAGCGCTGCGATCCTGAGCACAAAACCCGCTAAAACCACAAGCACATTGTACAGGAAAAACATGATTGGTGAATTGTGCCGCTAAAATAAGCACTTTAAAGAATTTTTATGGTCAATCGGATGTATATTTCTTAGTTTTGCCTGTCAATAAAAATCAGATGAGAAAAATCCAGATGGTAGACCTTAAAAGCCAGTACGACAGGATCAAATCTACTGTCGACGCCTCGATCCGGGAAGTTCTGGAAACAGCGGCATACATCAATGGCCCGCAGGTTCACGCCTTCCAGAAAAACCTTGAAAATTATCTCGGGGCCAAACACGTGATTCCGTGCGCCAACGGTACCGACGCTTTGCAAATCGCAATGATGGGATTGGATCTCCAGCCCGGTGATGAAGTCATTACCGCCGATTTCACATTCGCTGCAACGGTTGAAGTCATTGCGCTTTTAAAACTTACACCTGTTTTGGTCGATGTAGATCCCGACACTTTCAATATTTCCATCGACGCCATCAAAAAAGCCATTACACATAAAACTAAAGCAATCGTTCCGGTTCATTTATTCGGTCAGGCTGCCGATATGGAGCAAATCATGCAGATCGCCAAAGAACATAATTTATATGTGATCGAAGACAATGCGCAGGCAATAGGTGCAAATTATAAGTTTGCCGATGGTTCAAAGAAAAAGGCAGGCGTCATCGGACATGTTGCTTCAACGTCATTTTTTCCGTCCAAAAATTTGGGTTGTTACGGTGATGGCGGTGCAATTTTCACCAATGATGACGATCTTGCGCACACGCTTCGCGGCATTGTAAATCACGGGATGTACGTCCGGTATCATCACGATGTGGTCGGCGTAAACTCACGTCTGGATAGCATTCAGGCAGCAGTTTTAGATGCAAAATTGCCGCAATTGGACAAGTATAACGAAGCGCGTCAGAATGCAGCACGCAAATATTCCGAAGCTTTGAGCGGTCATCCGAAAATTGTTACCCCATTTATCAAAGGCGACTCCGACAGCCATGTTTTTCATCAATACACATTGCGGGTCATCGACGCAGATCGTGATGGTTTGATGAAACACCTGCAGGATAACGGAATCCCATGTGCGATATATTATCCTATTCCATTGCATTCACAAAAGGCATATGCCGATTCAAGATATAATGAGGAAGATTTTCCGGTCACGAATCAGCTTGTGAAAGAGGTGATTTCGCTTCCGATGCATACCGAGCTCGATGACGATCAGATTTCGTTCATCACAAGTAAGATTCTGGAATTCCTGAATTGATTTAAGGAGCTGTTTCCCGCTTTCGCCTTTATCTTGCAGGCCATCGCTAACGCTTATCCTGCAAGGATACCGCTCCCGATAGCTATCGGGATCGGGGCTAAGGCATCCGGACTAAATACAAAACAACCAAACCAATGAAAATATTAGTAACAGGCGGATTAGGATTTATCGGTTCACACACCGTTGTCGAACTTCAAAATGAAGGTTTCGAAGTCGTCATCATCGACAACCTCAGCAACTCTTCCGAGAAAGTTATGGATGGCATCGTTGCCATTAGCGGCAAAAAGCCCATTTTCGAAAAGATGGATCTCCGCGAGAAAGCTGCAGTCCAGGATTTCTTCAAACGTCATCCGGACGTTTCCGGCGTAATTCATTTTGCTGCGTCTAAAGCAGTCGGCGAAAGCGTTGAAAATCCATTGTTGTATTACGAAAACAACCTCAACACGCTGATTTATCTTTTGCAGGAACTGCAGAAAAAGGACGAGGCGCACTTCATATTCAGTTCATCGTGCACGGTTTATGGCCAGGCGGAAAAAATGCCAATTACTGAAGATGCATCGGTACAGGCCGCGATGTCGCCTTATGGAAATACGAAACAAATTGGCGAGGAAATCATCACTGATACGACGAAAGTCACCAATATCAACGCGATCTTATTGCGCTATTTTAATCCGATCGGCGCGCATCCTTCGGCTGAGATCGGTGAACTTCCAATTGGGGTTCCGCAAAATCTCGTTCCATTCATCACACAAACAGGAATCGGGCTTCGCAAGGAACTTTCAGTTTTCGGCGACGATTATCCAACGCCGGACGGAACATGCATCCGCGATTATATTCACGTAGTCGATTTGGCAAAAGCACACGTCGTCGCATTACAGCGATTGCTTAACAAGAAAAACGAGCAGAAAGTCGAAACGTTCAACGTCGGCACCGGAACAGGAAGCTCAGTCCTTGAAGTGATCAATGCATTTGAGAAAGTCAGCGGCGAAAAATTATCATACAAGATCGTCGGCCGCCGCGAAGGCGACATCACATCCGCCTACGCCAACACCGATAAAGCCAACAATGTCCTTGGCTGGAAAGCACAATCAACTTTGGAAGACGGATTGAGGAGTGCTTGGAAGTGGGAGAAGAAAATAAGAAGCTAATTAATAAGTAATAGTGAATAATTACTAATGAAGCCCGCATAGCGGGCTTTCTGTTTATTGGAGCAATTATTAATTATTAAATATTAACTGTCAATTAAAACCCGCTACTTCCGCTTCCCTATCAATCTTTTTCACCAATCCCTGCAATACATTTCCGGGGCCGACTTCAGTAAACAAACTCGCGCCGTCTTTGATCATTTGCCCGACGGTCTGTGTCCATTTTACGGGCGCCGTCAGCTGGATGATCAGGTTCTTTTTGATATCGTCCGGAGCAGAAACTGCCGACGCGGTAACGTTTTGGTAAATCGGGCACACAGGTTTTAAAAATTGTGTTTTTTCGATGGCAGCGGCCAATTCCTCGCGGGCGGGTTCCATCAAAGGGGAATGAAAAGCACCACCAACAGGAAGTACAAGTGCACGTTTTGCGCCTGCAACACGCAAAGCCTGGCACGCCATTTCAACCGCGATGACGTCGCCTGAAATTACCAATTGTCCCGGACAGTTGTAATTGGCAGGAACGACAACGCCTTCGGTTGTTGCACAGATTTCCTCTACGATTTTATCATCAAGGCCAAGAACTGCGGCCATTGTAGATGGTTTCATTTCACATGCTTTTTGCATTGCGGCCGCCCGTGTGGCGACCAGCCGAAGTCCGTCTTCGAAGGATAGTGCACCGCAAGCCACCAATGCGGAAAATTCCCCAAGTGAATGCCCGGCCGCCATTTCAGGCTGAAAGCTACTTCCGAGGGTATGCGCCAAAATCACAGAATGCAGGAAAACGGACGGCTGCGTAACCTTGGTTTCTTTAAGCTCATCGGGCGTTCCGGAAAACATGATGTCCGTAATACGAAAGCCTAAAATCGCATTGGCACGTTCGAAAAGTTCCTGCGCAAGATCCGATTGCTCGTATAGTTCTTTGCCCATTCCCGAAAACTGCGCGCCCTGTCCGGGAAAAATGTATGCTTTCATCCGAAGTAAGTTAGTTTGTTCAAAACAAAAATAGCGTTTTTTAATTTTTACATTTTCGATGCAAAACAATCTTATTAACATCATGACAAGGCATAAAAAAACCCGGACATTTCCGGGTTTTAATCATTCGTGCTTTACCAATTGAAGCTCGACATTGAGCCGTACTTCATCGCTGACAAGAACGCCGCCGGTTTCAAGAACGGAATTCCAATTCAGACCCCAGTCTTTTCTGTTGATCTTGCCATTTATATTCAGTCCGGCTTTTGTATTTCCCCACGGATCCGTCATGAGACCGCTGTATTCAACAGGCAATGTTACCGATTTGGTGACGCCGTTGATCGTAAGATCGCCGGTCATTTCATAATCATCGCCGTTCCTTAAAACTGATTTCGATTTAAAAGTTAGTTTAGGATTGCTTTCTGAATTGAAAAAATCCGCACTTCGCAGGTGATTGTCGCGATCTGCATTCCCTGTGTTGATCGACTTTATATCAGCTGAAAATTCTGCTTCCGCATTTTCAAAACTGTCATCCTGAGTAACGATCGTTCCATCGTACTGCTCGAATTTTCCCGATACATTTGTAAACATCATATGTTTCACCTTAAATCCAATTTCCGAATGTGTCGGATCTATTTTCCATGTTGTTGCCATAATTTGATATTTTAGTTTGTTTAAATTTAGATTTTATAATTATTAACCGATTACCATTGGTACATCCATAAGCAGGATTTCTGCCCCGGCTTTCACGTCGATATTTACATTTTCCACATGCCAAATCCCAAATCCGTCACGTGCATTCAATTCCTGTCCGTTGACCGCGGCCGAACCGCTTAAGATAAACGCATAAACTCCGTTGCCATTCTTCCTGATGTTATATGTGACGGTTTTTTCATCCGTAAATTTGCCAAGATGAAACCAGGCATCCTGATGGATCCAAACGCCTTCGTCATTCTGATCGGGCGAAAGTACCTGCTGGAATTTGTTGATGCGATCGGCTTCGTTTAAAGTGATCTGATCATATCGCGGCTGTACATTCTGCTTGTTCGGGATAACCCATATCTGCAGAAATTTAACTTCCTGGTCGGAATTTGCGTTCTTTTCGCTATGTTCGACACCGGTTCCCGCACTCATAATCTGAATATCGCCGTTGCGGATGACGGTTTTGTTACCCATCGAGTCCTGATGCTCCAAATCTCCTGAAAGCGGGATCGAAATGATTTCCATGTTCGCATGCGGATGCCGTCCGAATCCCATACCCGGCGCGACGATATCATCGTTAAGGACGCGAAGCACACCAAAGTTCATCCTTTCCGGATTGTAATAATTAGAAAAGCTGAACGTATGCCGGCTGTTTAGCCATCCGAAATTTGCGACACCGCGCGTATCGGCTTTATGTAAGACTATATTTCCCATGATCTTTAGCTTGATGTTACAAAGATACTTTAGGGATGAAGGTCAGGCACTTAATGTAGGTTAAGAAGATGTCGAATGTCAAATGTCGAATGTCGAAAGTCGAAAGTCGAAAGAAAGATATAAAAAGTGAGGAATGATAATGGATGACAGGAATTGCAGAAAGCATATTCTTAAACGTCACCCGCGGCGAAGCCGAACGGAGCGAAGCCAAACCGCACTCCCAAAACCCTGACCCCCGAACCTATTTCCTCAACATCCCAGCTTTCATCTTGGAAAAGAACTCCGGCGTGACGCCAATAAATGAAGCAATATGTTTTTGCGGAACGCTTTTGACGAGCGAAGGATATTTTTTGCAGAATTTGTCGAAACGCGCTTCGGCGGTCAAACTGAGGTTGTCCATTATTCTTTGCTGATGTGCGACGAGCGCATTTTCAACAAGGATCCGGAAAAACCTTTCGAGCTTCGGGATTTTTTGATAAAGCAGTTCCTGATTTTTTTTGCTGATCACAACAACTTCGGCATCCTCGACAACGTCGATAAATAGGTTTGCGGGTTTTTGCGATATCAAGCTGTACATATCAGACATCCACCAGCCCGAGCAGGCAAAATTCAATACGTGTTCAACAATGTTGTCGTTGATGGTGAAACTTCGAAGAATACCCGAATTGACGAAGTATGTTTCATTACAGATTTCGCCGGCATGAAGCAAAATTGATTTTGACTTATATCTCCGCGTTTCTGTAAGTGCCAAAAATTGCTGTTGTTCCACATCGGTCAGCGAAACATGCATTGCAATATTCTGAAGGATAAGATCCATCAATTAACTTTTATCATCGCTGCCGCGGATTTTGCGCGCTCTACAATTTCATCGATCGGAGATCCAGGTTTATCGTAAGCCAGTGCGACGCCCATTCTTCGGAAAGGCCGCGATGTTGGTTTTCCGAAAAGCCTGAAATCTGTTTTTGATAATGCTGCGATCCTTTCAAGGCCTTCAAAAGTTGGTGAATCAGAGTTTTTCGATGCAAGTATGACGGCACTCGCCCCAGCCCTTTCCAATGTGATTTCGGGGATTGGCAAACCAAGAACTGCGCGAAGATGCAATTCAAATTCGTTGAAATTCTGCGTGCCGGCAAGTGTAACCATTCCTGTGTCGTGCGGCCGTGGTGAAAGTTCCGAAAAATATACACCATCGTCGGCAAGGAAGAATTCAACACCGAACAACCCTGCGCCGCCGAGTGCTTCCGTTACTTTCGATGCCATTTCCTGCGCTTCGGCAATATCTTTATCCGACACATTTGCGGGCTGCCAGCTTTCAATATAGTCGCCACGCTCCTGACGATGTCCGATTGGTGGGCAGAACAATGTCGGACCGGATTTCTGTGTGACTGTCAGCAATGTGATCTCCGAATTGAATTTTACAAAGGCTTCAACAATGACTTCCACAACATCGCCGCGCGAGCCTTCAACTGCATAATTCCAGGCTTTTTCAATATCGGATTCAGACTTAATAGTGGATTGGCCTTTTCCTGACGATGACATCAGCGGCTTGACAACGCAAGGCATCCCAACTTCAAGCACGCCGTTTCGAAGTTCTTCCGCTGAAGTTGCATATTTATATTTCGCGGTCCGCAGACCAAGTTCCTGAGCAGCAAGATCTCGAATAGCTTTTCGGTTCATTGTAAAGTTCGCCGCTTTCGCCGATGGAACGACCGTTATCCCGGATTTCTCATAATCATAAAAGCGTTCGGTACGGATTGCTTCGATTTCGGGGACGATAAGATCGGGTTTATGCTTGGCTACGATCCGGTCAAGTTCGGAACCATCGAGCATGTTGATGACTTCGAATTCATGAGCGACTTGCATTGCCGGCGCATTCGCATAGCTATCGGCTGCAATTACGGTTTGCCCGATTCGTTGTGCAGCGATGGTAAATTCTTTGCCGAGTTCGCCGGATCCAAGGAGAAGTATTTTTTTGTTCATATTACCGCTAAGACGCCAATTTTTTATAATTATCAATTGTCAACTATCCATTATCAATTCAGTCGCGTGAGGGATGGAAGCAAGCTACCGTGTAGCGCGGACAGCCCGACGGTTTGTCCCGCGCTTTCGGGACAAGCCGGCACGCCCAAATCACTTTAATCTTTGCAAATACATCTGGACGACATTTTCGAGTCCGAGATATAAAGACTCGGCGATCAACGCGTGTCCGATCGAGACTTCCAGCAATCCCGGAACATTTTCATTAAAAAATTTAATGTTGTCGAGAGAAAGATCGTGGCCGGCATTTATCCCAAGCCCAAGATTTTCCGCACGCAATGCCGACTGCGCATAAGGTTCGATAGCGCTTTCATTTCCAACGGCATATTGCGAAGCAAACTCTTCCGTGTACAATTCGATCCTGTCGGTTCCGGTTTCGGCGGCGCCTTCGATCATTTTGAGAATGGGATCGACAAAAATCGATGTTCGTATCTTGTGGCGTTTGAATTCCATTATGATGTCACGCAGAAAATCGCGATGACTTACCGTATCCCAGCCTGCATTCGATGTAATGGCATCGGGCGCATCGGGAACCAGCGTTACCTGCGCGGGCCTTACTTCCAGGACAAGGTCGATGAACTTTTTGTCGGGATTGCCTTCGATGTTGAGTTCGGTGTGCACGACAGGCTTAAGGTCGCGCGCATCCTGATACCGGATATGGCGTTCATCGGGTCTTGGATGGATCGTAATCCCGTGTGCGCCAAACCGCTGAATGTCGATTGCCGCTTTTACGACATCGGGAACATTTCCGCCACGGGCGTTGCGCAAAGTTGCGATTTTATTGATGTTTACACTGAGCTTCGTCATGGGTTTTCTTTGCCCAAAAATACAAAGTTAAACAGGCAGCGTTGTGGTTATTTTTGATTATTTTGCAGCTCAAATACCAGCTATGACATCCATTACCGAATATATCAACAACGACTATAAAGCGCTTGACGTCACGGAAACTGTTGCGGCAGTTCAGGATTTTTTTGACGAAGTGAATTTTTCCCATTTTCCTGTTGTCGAGGAAAGCGTGTACATCGGATGCATCCCGTGCGATGATGCGGAAACTTTTGACCGGGACAAAACGCTTTCGAACTATCGGTACGCCCTTGAAGGTTTTTTTGCGCGTACGAATATGACCTGGCTTGATGTGCTTGAATTGTTTGCCAGAAATAACAGCAATGTAGTTCCGGTTCTTGATGAAAACAATGCGTATGTGGGTTATTATGAAATTCCGGAGATCATCAAGATGTTTAACGAAACGCCTTTTTTAAAGGAACCGGGCGGAATTATCGTTGTTGAAAATAATATCCGTGAATATTCGATGAGCCAGATCGTACAGATCGTGGAGAGCAACAACGGTAAAGTGCTTGGCGTTTTTATTTCGGATGCGACTGTGGATACGGTTCAGATCACAATAAAGACCACGCTTGGCGGAATGAACGAAATCATCCAGACCTTTAGGAGATACAATTACGGAATCGTCTCGGAACATCAGGAAGACACATATTTGTCGAGTTTGAAAGAGCGTTCGGATTATCTCGACAAGTACCTTAACATGTAAGATGAAAATAGCAATTTTCGGACAGTATTACCAGAACAGCACGGAGCCCATCATCAGGGAAATTTTTTCGTTTTTTGATAAAAACGGCGTCGAGCTTGGCATTTTTGGTGAGTTTCTTTCAATTCTTCATGAAAAGAAAATCATTTCCGGGGATTATCAGACTTTCAATAATCATATAGATCTTCAGTCGAATTATGACCTTCTTGTCAGCATCGGTGGCGACGGGACCATTCTTCGCGCTGCGGCATTAGTCCGTGATTCGGGAATCCCGATCGTAGGCATCAACGCCGGCAGATTGGGATTTCTGGCCAATGTTCAAAAAGATAATATTGAAGAGTTCGGCCGTTTCGTCCTTAAAATGCAGTTTGCAATCACGCCGCGAACTTTATTAAGTCTGCATTGTTCGCCTGAAATCGATTCTGTCAATAAAATAAACTTCGCGATGAACGAAGTTGCCGTCAGCCGTAAGGATACGACTTCGATGATCACGATCGAAACTTATCTGAATGGCGAATACCTTAATTCTTATTGGGCGGACGGACTGATCATCGCCACGCCGACGGGCTCTACCGGATATTCTTTAAGCTGCGGCGGCCCGGTTTTGACACCAGATGTAAAAAGCCTTGTCATTACACCGATTTCCCCGCATAATTTGAATGCGCGGCCACTTGTGATTCCCGATAATACGGAAGTCAGGCTGAAAGTATCGGGACGTGAAGAGCAATATCTTGTTTCACTGGATTCAAGGATTGCGTCGGTTCGGAATGAATCGGTATTGACGATCACAAAAACACCGTTTCATATTAATATGATCGAGATTCCCGGCCAGACATTTCTTAAAACACTTCGCGATAAACTTCTCTGGGGAGAAGATAAAAGGAACTAATTTTTTGTGGTTCCATACTACACCGATTTTGTTTCCGTTCTCTAATTCATCCGTGCAAAACACCTTAAAAATCAATTTGGGCAGTCATTAAGCGCTCAATATTACTATATTTGCACGCTGTTAAAAAAGCCGATGAAAAGATTACCGATATTGATATTCTTCCTATCCATATTTTCGACGCAGGCGCAGATCAATGAGCTTGGTGTTTTTCTCGGCGGAAGTAATTATATCGGCGATATTGGTCCGACGGATTATATCAAACCTAATGACCTTGCTCTGGGAATTGTATACAAATGGAACCGCAGTCCGCGTCATTCCTACCGGCTTTCCTTAAAACATGCAAAAATTTCATCGGACGACCTTGATTCGGAAAGCGAAGGACGCCAGTTGCGCGGATATGAATTCGACAATTCGATTACGGAAGTAACGGCGGCATTTGAATTCAATTTTTTCGATTTTAACCTGCACGACCTTGAACCACAGTTTACGCCGTACGTGTACACCGGAATATCATATTTCTTTTATAAAGAATCGTATTTTGCTTCGGGAGTTCACGAAAAAGATGGTAGCGAATCAAGCCTGGCGATACCGATGGCTGTTGGATTTAAGACGAATATTGCCCCAAAATTCGTGATTGGTGTTGAGGTTGGTTTCCGGTATACGTTTACAGATAATCTGGACGGAAGCAATCCGGAAGCGAAAGATCTGGCGGCGTTCAGGTTCGGGAATATCAACAGCAAAGACTGGTATACCTTTACAGGCGTCACATTAACCTATACATTTACCGAAAAACCTTGTTTCTGCAGCGACTAAATGGGATTAGAAAATACTATAGATAAAGATCGGCTTCCGCGGCATCTCGCGGTGATCATGGATGGCAACGGGCGTTGGGCCAAAAGCCGTGGCATGATGCGGATTTTCGGACACGAAAGCGGCGCAAAGTCGGTACGCGAAGTTGTTGAAGCTTCGGCACGGTTAGGGATTCCGAATCTTACATTATACGCATTTTCGACGGAAAACTGGAACAGGCCAAAATCTGAGGTAAATACGTTGATGAAACTACTGATCTCCACGCTTCGCAAAGAAGTAAAAGGTTTGATGGAAAACAGCATCAGATTAAACTCGATCGGCAATTTCGACATGCTTCCGAAAGCTGTTAAGAAGGAATTGACCGATGTGATCGAACAGACAAAAAACAACTCAAGAATGACGCTGACACTGGCTTTAAGCTATGGTTCGCGAGAGGAAATTTTGCAGGCTGTGAAAGTAATTTCCGACAAAGTTAAAAATAATATAATTTCAAGTGGCGATATAGATGAATCGATTATTAATCAGCATCTTTACACGCAAAATTTACCGGATGTGGATCTCTTGATAAGGACAAGTGGCGAGCATCGGATCAGTAATTTCCTGCTTTGGCAGATTGCTTACGCGGAATTATATTTTACCGATGTGTTGTGGCCTGACTTCAAGGAAGAAGATTTATTCAGGGCGCTTGCCGATTATCAAAAAAGAGAACGCAGATTTGGAAAGACAAGTGAACAAATTAAATAGTTTTTTAGTGTTAAATACTTATGTAAAAGTGATTCTGGGGATTTTATTCTTCGGGAGCGCTTTTCAAACTCAAGCCCAGGACAGGCTGCCTTTCGATCAGGGAAGATCTTATATTCTTGCAGATGTCGATGTTACGGGCAAAATCAGCTTCAACAAACAAAACGTAGTTTCATTTTCAGGCTTACAGAAAGGCCAGACGATCACCGTTCCCGGCGAAGAGATCAGCAATGCGATCAAAAAGCTAGGTAAACTCGGGCTTTTTAGTGAGATCGATTTTTATGTAAAACAAACTCAGGGCGACAGTATCTGGCTTGAATTGAATATTACGGAGCTTCCTAAACTGAGCGAGGTTAAGTTTGCAGGCATCAAAAAGAATAAGACTGAAACGCTTATTAAGGACAATGGCCTGACGAAAGGCAAAGTTGTCAATGAAAACCTAATCACGACTACGAAAAATTATATCGAAAACAAGTTCAGGAAAGAAGGTTATTACAACACTAAAGTAAATATTACGACTTATCCGGATACTTCCAAAGTAAATGAAGTCCGCATGCTCGTCAACATCGATAAAGGCGATAAAGTTAAAATCCGTTCGATCGATTTCACCGGCAATGAGAAGTTTACGGATGCAAAGCTTCGTAAGCTGATGAAGAATACGAAACAGCGCAATCCGATCAGGATCTTAAAGCGTTCAAAATTCATCAGGGACAAATACACTGAGGATCTTGCAAATATTGTAGCGAAATATAAGGAGAAAGGCTATCGCGATGCACGGATCATTTCTGATTCGGTGAGATACGATAAAGACCGTAATACGTTGGCGATCAACATCAATGTTGAAGAAGGCCGAAAGTATTATTTTGGTGATATAAAATTCCTCGGAAATACGGTTTACAGCGACCAGGCTTTGGGCAGGATGCTCGGAATCAAGAGAGGCGATGTTTATAATGGCGTGTTGCTTCAGAAGCGCATCGCAGATAAGACAAAGCCGGATGGCGAAGACATTACAAATCTATACCAGAACAATGGTTATTTATTTTCGAATGTGAATGCGGTTGAAGTCCGTACAGAAAACGATACCATCGATTTTGAAATCAGGATCCTCGAAGGACCGATCGCATACTTTAATAAGATTACGGTCGTCGGAAACGATAAAACTAATGACCGCGTAATTTACCGCGAGCTACGGACAAAACCGGGGGAGAAATATAGCAAGGAAGACGTTGTACGTACGGTTCGAGAAATCGGTCAGTTAGGATTTTTTGATCCTGAATCGATCGATCCCAAATTTAAGAACGTGGACGCTGCGGCAGGAACTGTGGATATTGAGTACAACCTGGTAGAAAAAGGGTCCAGCCAGATCGAGCTTCAGGGCGGATACGGTGGCGGCGGTTTTATTGGAACTTTAGGACTTTCCTTCAATAACTTTTCGGCAAGGAATATCTTCAATAAAGAAGCTTACAAACCATTGCCGATGGGCGACGGGCAGCAGGTTTCATTAAGGCTTCAGGGAAGTTCATACTTTCAGACATATAGCTTATCGTTCTCTGAACCATGGTTTGGTGGAAAGAAACCGGTGCGGTTCAGTTCCTCGATATCATATAGTAAGCAGTTTTTGAACAATTTCCAGACTCGTGATGTCGACAGGAACAAGAGTTTCAACATTTTGACATTGTCGGTTGGGGTTGCAAAAAGATTGACGGTTCCTGATGATTCATTCGTGTTCTCGAATGCTTTGAGTTTTCAATATTACGATCTGAACAATTATAATACAGGGTTGTTTACTTTCGGTGACGGTTCGTCGAGGAACTTTGCTTATACTATCGGACTGAGCAGGAATAATAAAGGTGTGAACCCGATATTCCCTACGTATGGATCTGAATTCAGCATTTCTGCGAAATTCACTCCGCCGTATTCATTGTTCAACAAGATCGATTACGCGAATCTTGGAAAACAGCGTGAATATAAGGTAACGTACGAAGGTCCGTTAGACCCGAACCTTTTTGACGACAATGGTGTTCCAATTATCCCTGGATCTTTACTCGATGCCGACGGAAATGTGGTGTCGGAGGAAAATTTCCAGGACGCTGCGGTGAACCAATCGAAGGTCGACCAAAAGAAGTTCAACTGGCTTGAGTATTATAAAATTAAATTCAAAGCAGACTGGTTTACAAAAATTTATGGTAAATTGG
>CBDUBJ010000046.1:0-18506 GCA_965365355.1 uncultured bacterium | reverse complement strand
GGAATGGCCGGCGGCTTTGCATACATCGAAAAAAATGGCAAATGGGTTTTGGAAAAACTTACCGACAATGACCACATCCGCGGGGCATTTAAGGCGTACCGTAAACAATGCTTTGAAAATATCGGCGGACTAAAACCTGCGATGGGCTGGGATACTGTGGATGAGCTGCTTGCAAAATATCATGGATGGAAAGTAGTTACCGTTCCCGGATTGATGGTTAAACACCTGAAACCAACCGGTGCTGTTTACGACAAATCGGCCAGATTTAAACAGGGCGAGGCATTTTATTCGCTTGGATATGGTTTTACTTTGACGTTTATTGCTTCACTAAAGCTGGCGGCAATGAAAAAAAAGCCCGCACTTTTTATAGACTATATCCGTGGCTTCCTGCAATCGAAATCAGGCAGAAAGCCGCTACTGGTCAATAGTCATGAAGCAAAGTTCATCCGTAGTTATCGTTGGAAAAAAATACGTCAAAAAATTTTTTAGGATTCTTGGAAGTTGCGTGAGGGATAGCAGCGGCATCCTTTTGGGCGCGTTCGAGTGCGGCGCCGGCAGGCGGCGTTTATCGAGAACCGCGCAAAAGATAAAGCGGATAGCCCGACGGCAGCGTTCTCGATACGCTTCGCACTCGAACGCCCCACGCTGCCGACACGCCCAATACTGCCTAAAAAATCCGCATCACTCAAAACTTATCCGTAAATTAGCGCTTATTTTAACCTATGATGCTAATCCGATATTTGTCCCAAACGGGACGTTATTTCCTGATGTGGCCGGAGATTTTCCGGAAACAGACGAAATGGTCGGTGATGCGCGGCCTGATCTTTAAAGAAGTCGATGACCTGATCATCGGATCGCTCGGGATCGTATGTTTCATTTCATTTTTCGTTGGTGGTGTTGTGGCGATACAAACCGCATTAAACCTGACCAACCCGCTTATTCCTAAGTATCTGATCGGTTTTGCAACACGGCAATCGGTTGTTTTGGAATTCGCGCCGACATTCATTTCGATTATCATGGCCGGAAAAATGGGATCGTTCATTACCTCGAGCATCGGAACCATGCGCGTAACGGAACAAATCGATGCACTTGAAGTCATGGGCGTCAATTCGTTAAACTATCTGGTTTTCCCGAAGCTTGTAGCCGTAATGCTCTACCCTTTCGTAATCGGCATCGCAATGTTTTTGGGGATTTTGGGCGGATGGCTCGCTGCGGTCTATGGCGGATTTGGCGCAAGCTCAGATTTCGTTGTCGGCATACAAATGGACTTCATCCCTTTTCATATAGCCTATGCCTTTATCAAAACATTCGTTTTTGCCATATTGCTTGCTACGATCCCTGCATTTCACGGATATTATATGAAAGGTGGCGCGCTTGAAGTTGGAAAAGCCAGTACTGTGTCGTTCGTGTGGACGTCGGTTTCGATCATTATGATCAATTATATATTAACACAACTGCTTCTGACATGATCGAAGTTAAAGACCTTGTAAAATCGTTCAGCGGCCAGACGGTCCTCAAGGGGATTTCGACGACACTCGAAGCCGGAAAGACCAATCTTATCATTGGGCAAAGCGGTTCAGGAAAGACTGTCATGCTTAAAACGCTACTCGGAATCCACAAACCGGACAGCGGCTCGATCTCCTACGATGGCCGTCGTTACTGGGAAATGAGCGAGAATGAGAAACGCGAACTCCGTACTGAAATCGGAATGGTGTTTCAGGGAAGTGCACTTTTTGATTCACTGACAGTAGCCGAAAATGTCGCATTTCCGTTGCAGATGTTTACCTCTAAAAGTAAATCTGATATCTTAGATCGTGTAAATGTGGTTTTAAAACGTGTAAACCTGGTAGATGCAAACAACAAGCTACCTTCACAGATTTCGGGCGGAATGCAGAAACGTGTCGCGATTGCGCGTGCGATCGTCAATAACCCGCAGTATTTATTTTGTGATGAACCAAACTCCGGACTCGATCCAAAAACCGCGATTTTGATAGATAATTTGATCCTGGAAATCACACAAGAATATAATATTACGACGGTCATCAACACACATGATATGAATTCGGTTATGGAAATTGGTGATAAGATCGTGTTCCTGAAAAACGGCCTTAAGGCGTGGGAAGGAACCAAGGATGAGGTTTTCCGAACTGATAATGAAGCGATCGTCGATTTTGTTTATTCTTCGGATCTGTTTAAAAAAGTCCGGGACGCGATGATTAGCGAAAATAGATAGTTTTTTCCTACTTTCATCACTCCGGCAAATCTGCAGACGATCAGTCACGAAGCAGGTAAATCCAACCTGTCCGAACGGCGCCCGTGTTGAGCTGCGCGAGGTAATAATAAGTTGCAGATGGAAGAAGATTTCCGTTATAATCCTGTCCGTGCCATTCGTCTTTATAAATGGATTTCTCAAAGATCGTCAGTCCGTACCGGTTAAATATTTGAAGTTTCACCACGCCCAGCCCGCTCAAGTCCAACACATCGTTCGCGCCATCATCATTGGGTGAAATGCCAAGCGGGATCGAGCAAACGGTCTGAACAACTTCAACAGGAAACGATACCACGCATTCTGTCGACGTAGAAACTTCCAATTGATACATTCCCGTCGATTTACCTGTAACATTTACCGGATTTCCAACAGCCGAAAATCCGTCCGGCCCGGACCAGTTAAACGTATATTCCGAAAGATCGGGGATTGCAGTTGTTGCTGCCGCCTGAAGCATCGAAGCATTTCCATCGCAAGCCTGCGTGATCGTAAATAAAGGCATTGGTGCAATGGTTACCGATATGGACTGCGCCGGCAATTGACACTCGTCCAGAACGGCGGTTACAGAATATACGCCGCTCATTGAAGCGTTCGCATTAGGTACCGAAAGTGTGGCGCCGGTAAAGGTAAAATCGTTGGGACCTTGCCATTGGTAAACAATACCGGCATCGCCGGCGATCTCCAGTTCAAGATCGTTTCCTTCGCAAAGATTTGGTTGGCCTTCAATGGAAAACGGCGCAGGAGCTTCGTTAACCGTGATCGACGCAGTGGTTGATGCAATGTCGCAAAGGCCGTCTATCGAATACATAAAATTATAAGTTCCCTGATCCGTATTTCCCGGTGTCCAAATACTTCCTGTGATGCTGCCCGACGCATTCGTCGTCCATTGTCCGTTGAGATCATATGGCGGTTCAAGCAGCGAAAATAAGTCGATTTGTGTGGGCAAACCGCAAAACGTCTGTGGCAGCGAAGTACCGGATTGTGGAACGGGCGGCGCTGTTAGCGAGTATGTCAGCATCAGGTCGAGGCACGATAACGGATCGTCGTTCCAGATATGGACACTGTAAGTTCCGGCGTCGGCAGCATCAAACGGACTAAACGCAAGAATTCCATTTGTACTTAAAATGACGGAAGGATCCCCGGATTTAATCCATTCATAGTTTAAAAAAGGAAAATCCGGAACGGATAACTCAGTACTCTCTCCGGGACAAACATTCAACCCCGAAATCGCAAATGCAAAAGGTTCAGAAATGTCATAGACGCGGTTAACAATGTTCTGGCAAGCATCTTCAACCTGAAAATTGTAAATTCCGGATGCCAGTCCGTTAAAAATGTTGACTGTTCCATTATCAATATTTACCGGATTCCCGTTTATGGATGTGATCCGATATATCAGCGGCGCGATTCCGGTAGCTTCGACAACCACGTCGAAATCGCCTCCATTGCAAGTGAAACTGTAAATCTCATCGATTTTCGGCAAACCTAAGAGCTCGAATTCGTGCACCACGAAATAGCAATCGGTAATCATGGCAACGCCGGCAACAAATCCGGGGAAGCGAATCATGATGCGGAAAGTACCCGCAAAATCGAGATTGTATGTTATTCCGTTGCTTAGTATCTGAAGTGAATTTTGCGCATTTGGCGTAGTCCCGTCGACATACAAAGCGCCATTTACCGGATTTACCCATTGACCCGTGATCGGATTCAATTGTTGCAGCCATAACGTACTTTGCCCACTTGCGTTGCTGGAATGCGCAATTTGAAGATCGAAAGCGCCACAATGTTCAATTACATTTACAACTGTGGATTGCGTAAATCCAACGATAGTACCTGATCTGATAAAATCGTTGCCGCAAGCATCCTGTGATGTGAAAGTGTACGTTCCCGGTGGAAGTCCCGACATGACAAATCCGTTATTTTGCGTATCGATAAATTCCGAAACGTCCATTGGCAAGTTTTGCGAAAATGATGCAGGCGCTGCGAGCAGTGTCATTTCGGTAAATATGCCGCCAATATAAACTGTACCCGTTTCGGCGTCGCATCCTTCAAAAACATTTACACCGGGAACAGGAGCAACTGCGGGTTCAACCTCGATGACTAACGTGATAACATTACCGCAAAGCCCGGTTGCCAGAAATTGGTATGTTCCGAATGGCATCGTTGGAAAAGTCGCAACATTATCAACTATAAGTGACGTATAATCAGCCGGCAACTCATCAGGATAACCATCGGGAGCAGATATTAACTCGAGCGCGACAATCTGCGAAACGATAATTCCGCTGCTCGTACATGTCTGGTTGAATAATCCGATGCCAGGCACCGTCGCAATTCCCGAAACACTTCCGTTAATTTCCTGAACATTGCCGCAACTGTCTGTCACAACAATTTCGTACGTCAGCAACTCGCCCTCGGAATATGGAACTTCTTCGTTGTAAATCGCACCGGAAACCGAACCTGAAAAAATGGTCTGATTGAAAATTATCGGCGGACCGTCAGCAGGAAATACGGTACATTGAATTGTGATTGGATAAGCGATATCGGCCGCAGAAATTTCATTGATATTTAATCCGATCGCGATCGTATCACAATCGACAGCCACTGGATTTTTTATGCTGATATTCATCCCGGCCTCAGATTCGAAAAGCGTATGCGCCTGCACAATTCCTTCACCGCAAGCGTCAAATACACGAATCTCGTAAAAGCCAGCCGCCAGACCGGTAAAAACATTTGAAGCCTGGATCGGAATAATTTCCGGACCGGAGATAATCTCATAACCTACGGCTATTCCCTGTGTGACGTTTACGGTTATCTGGCCGTTATCGCCACAAATTGCGGGCGATCCCGTAAGTCCGTAAGAAAGCTGCGTGATGAGATCGAGAATTTCGATATCCACAAACTGACTAATGCTTTCGCCGTTTATGGTAACATCTGCAACAACCCGATAAGTTCCTGCTGACAGTCCGCCATATGTATTCCCCGATAAAGTGACGATGTCGTTCGTAAGATCGGGATGCAGATAAATCGAATATGAAACAGACGCACCGGCCGGAGCACCGCTAACCGAAAATGTCAGTGAACCATTACCGGAGCAGGTTTCGTCGGTTTTGGCAACGGTTAAAGTTAAATCTGCCGATTGGGAAAAACTACTTACGCTAACTATTAAAAACAGTATCGAAAGAAAGCCAAATCTGGTCACAACCTTATTAAAAGTAATTTTTATCATATGCATTGGTTGTGATTATGGGTTAAATTTAAGGCATGCCGTGATGATTTTCAGACTGAATGAGAATTCGCAGCATGTGAACTAGAATCACTACAAATCCGACTTTTTTGCGAGCATATTGCTAACGACACTTTTAATTTCCTGCTCTTTGTTTTTAGGATAGATCAGCAAAACATCACTTTTGTCTACGATGATATAATCGCTTAGGCCATCGATCACGATCAGTTTGGCATCATCAGAACGAATTATGTTGTTAGATGCATTTTCAAGCACAACGGTTGCGTTGACCACTGCGTTGTTCTGGTCGTCCTTGCCCAGTTTATCGTGAAGCGAACCCCAGGTGCCGAGATCGTTCCAATCGAATGTTGCAGGAAGCACGTAAACATTTTCGGCCTTTTCCAGAATGGCGTAATCGATTGAGATGTTTTCGGCGCCGGCGTAATTTTCGTCGATGAACCGCTTTTCATCAATAGTGTTATATGCGTCGTCACCGGCTTTAAAATGGGCATGCATCGCAGGCTGGAATTTTTCAAATGAATTTAAAATCGATTTTGCGCTCCAAATAAAAATTCCGCCGTTCCATAAGAAATTGCCGCTTTCGAGAAACTCTTTTGCAGTTTCGTAATCAGGCTTTTCCCGAAATGTGACAACCTTGCGAATTTCTTGTGATGAATATTTATCGAATTCGATATAGCCAAAACCGGTGTTTGGAAAAGTCGGCTTGATCCCAAGTGTCATCAAAGCATCGTGTGCTGAGCAGAAGTCGAAACATTGTTGCAGATTCATCGAAAATTCCTGTTCATCCTCGATCCAATGATCGCTCGGCGCAACCACCATCAAAGCGTCAGGATTCTGTTTGCGGATCTTTATCGATGCATACAATATACACGGGGCAGTATTTCGCATCGCAGGCTCGAGCAAAACCTGATCGGGTGAAATACCGGGAATCTGATCGAGCACAATTGAATTGTATCTTTCGTTTGTGAGGATAAAAATATTCTCTCTCGGAATGAGATGCGATAACCGTGAAAAAGTTTTTTGGATCAGCGTTTCGCCGGCACCAAGCATGTCATGGAACTGCTTTGGAAAATCGGTCGTGCTTACAGGCCAGAAGCGGGATCCGACCCCGCCGGCCATTAATATTGCATAGTAATTCTTGTTCATTGCATGTTTTTATGGAAGCAGTTCAACCTCAGCATTTGGATTGAATAAATAAACCCTTCCCGAATTGATCTCCGTACATTCAAACCTTTTTGTGCGTTGCGCGCCTTTTTTGAAAATCCGGCCATTTTGAATCCGGAAAACACTTCCGTAAGGAAGTTCAAAGATATAGTTTTTCTCGTTTTGAGGATCGAACTGCTTTAATGCCAAAGCCAGCGTTGCATCGGTATCGCTGCTCGCCGACGGATTCCGAAAATGCCGCGCGAGAAGTGGCAAAAGCTGCGGAGGGAATATGTCGGGCCTGATAAACGGCACCATCAATTGCTGAAAAGTATGCTTCCATTCCGTCCCGTGTGGCTTGATCATCCGGCCGTACTTTTCGAAAGCTGCCAGATGCGCAATCTCATGAATAAGCGTCATCAGGAACCGATATTTGTTCAGGTTTGAATTCACGGTTATTTCGTGCCGACCTGAAGCCGACCTGTAATCGCCGTGCCTTGTGACGCGTTGGTTTACGACTTTTAAATGTACCTTGTTCGCAACGATAAGATCAAACACAGGCTTGACCGCGTGCTCGGGAAGATATTTGAGCAAGACGTCGTTCATGGTGTGGACGATGAAACCTGAAGCACTTTTCCGTTGTAGAATTTATTTCCGTTCAAAGTGAAATCGTAGATATATTGAGCCATTTCCGATGCCTTTACCGGAGCGGCATAACCCGGAAAAGCCTCGGCAAGCATCTCGGTCTGCACCGCGCCAAGTGCCAATACATTAAATGCAATTCCGCGGTCTTTGTATTCTTCAGCCAAAAGCTCGGACAAAGTAATGACAGCACCTTTGCTCGAACTGTATGCCGACAAGCCTGCGAATTTCATTGTTCCCTGAACGCCGCCCATACTGCTGATCGTAACCACGTGGCTACCCGCGTTCATAAATGGCAGCACGATCCGATTTAAAGCGGCGACGCCAAAAACGTTGACTTTGTATACGTATTCAAATTCTTCTGAAGAAATTTCGGCGAATGGCTTAAGGATCAATGCTCCGGCGTTATGCACGATCGCATCGACGCTTTTCCATGACGATGAAAGAAAATTGCCAATTTTTTCAAGATCTGTGTCGGATGTAAGATCCGTCTCGACACAGGTCACATTTGCATGTGAAGCCAGTGCCGGCGCAATTTTTCGCGAGATGGAAAGCACCTGATGTTCATCCGCAAACTTTAATGCAAGCTCCAGCCCTATACCACGGCTTGTGCCCGTAACTATGATTTTTTTCATTGTCCCAAAGATAAAACCCCGAAGTTATTTTTGACGCTTCGGCGAATGTTTTTTACGGTACGAATAAAATTGGTATACTGCCATCAGGAAAAATATAACCGGGATCGAATATTTGACAAAGGGAACTTCTGCATTGTCTGCATATTCGGAAGCGCTGTCCATCAGCAGGACAAAACAGCTCATTCCCACAATTGTCCCGAACATGCATGAAATGGTATAAAGAATTTCATTTTTTTGTCCGCGAAAAATATACGAATTGCCGAGCAGGTAAATATTCCATCCAAGCCAGAATGGAATCTGCATCAGATTCATCACGCTGCAGATCAATCCCGCAGCCAATGGCGCATACAAAATATACTTTGAAAAGTCCGGATCAGAATTTTGTAATTCAACCAGCGAAATCAGCCCAAGCATCAATAAAAATGCAATCGAAAAGACTTCAATGCGTCGGACAATTTTGGTTCTTTGCGCAATCTGCTCTGCGAATTTCAAAGTAATGAATATGACAACCGCTTCTATAATTACGATTCCGAGCAAATACTCGAACATTTCATTAATGCCGTTGTTGCTGTAAATTTCAAAGGCCAAAAGATTCAGCCATCCCAACGGCAGCGAACCTATAAAACTGACCAAGATCCCGACGGCAATATTTTGAAATGCCTTTTTCATCAAAAGTCTACGATTTTTCTGCTCTGCGCCAGATGGATTTTATACTGCGTAATGCCTTCTCTACGAGATAAGTATGGAATTCCTAATTTGTGATTTTCTTTAGCGATCTCATACATATATCGGATATGCCGGAATAATTCCTTCCATGCAAAAAAGATCGAATGCTTCGGATCATAAATATGTGTCGGCTCGCTTGCTGATCCATTTACCTCAACGATTTGGAAATTTTTCCCGATCGCAAGATCATCGAAACTGTCATACATGATATCAAGTCTGCCAAAATAAAATCCCGGGATATTGCAGCAGATATCGTTGATGGTACTTGTCAGATTGTCATTCATCAGATGACTGACATCCAAAAATTTTGCACCTCGCGCATGATTGCCATACGGCACAAGATTTATTTTTTGACCTGACTCCGGAACTTTCTCAAGATTCTTCCCATGTTCGCGCCCGATGCTTGAAATCTGCATTTCGTGTCGTGGATCTAATTTCAGCAATTCCCGAATTGTCGATTTTCCATCGCCGGTCACGATCAAAAATTCTTTGGAGACGATTCCTGTAATCCGTCCGTTTTTTTCAGATGGATATCTGACATAAAATATCCCGACTTCGTTGGAATACGGAATCAAATCCTGCAGCAGATAATCAAAATCAGCTTTTGCATGGTAGTCCGCCAGCGCTTCATTCGACACAATCTTCCGCACACCTGATCCTCGAAGGCCAATATCGGGCTTGGCAATAAGCGGAAAATTTAGAGAGGTTTCTTTCAGCTTGTCGATGGGATTATCTGCCGGTTTGATCAGGATAGTTTCAGGACACCATTTTTGGGGAATCAGGTCGTGGATCTCCTTTTTGCTCTCCGACATGAAGCCGCCGTTCTTAATGCCGGGATTTGCAGCATTAAAAAAGAAAAACGTACCGGAGCGCAGACTGTAATACGCCCACAGGAAAAAAACCGGAAAATAAACCACGCCAAATGGCCAATATTCCCAATGCATCAATTTGTGCAGGAAAAGCTTCATCTGTCGCGCTGCAATGAAAGATTCGTTTTATTAGAATTTCCCAAGTCAAGATATGCTATCGAAACATGATCAGATGAAATCCTAGCTTGTGTAACGCTCAAGGTCTTTAAAAATCCGCGGTCTATTGCGATGCTTTCATCAGGATTCTGATTGGTTTTCAGGTGAAAATCCATTATGTCCGAATCTTCAGCCTGTAAAAATTCAGAAAACAATCTGCTGCGCAGTTCGCGGACTTCCATCGTATAAAGCGGCGATGATGACCATATATAATTTTCAGCCGGATCGAGTGATAGCTTTTCTTTTACATTGCCATCCCATCGCACTTGCGTCAGTTCGCCGTTTGAATAACATACAATTGTAAAAGGCTCGATCTCATAAAGGTCGATTTCATTCCACGCGTCGAAAAATGATCGAGATGCGGCCAATTCCAATAGAATCAATCCGCGGCTCTTGCGCCAATGATTTCGAAATTCATGTTTTTGGGCAGCACCGTTCAATAAGACGCACATATTTCCGGCGTTGTCTGTCACGAACCAGGTTCCGCCGGCTTTTGGATCCTTTGGAAAAATTAGTTTCTTGTTTCCGACATCATATGGTTCTGGTGGAATCGCTGCAGGACGGTCAATTTGTTCATCGCGGTTGGAAGTGATAATGATTTCGGATGCGGTTCTGACAAAAGTTACTGTGCACATTGACTGCGATATTCGATCGTTGATGCCGCAATTCCAAAATCCGCAGAAACAGATACATTTTCGAAATGCCTCAATCCTACTTTTATCAGAGCCTGATGATGGATGCAATGCTCAAGATTATAAAGCAGTTCCCGATAGAAATTAGACTGGATCATCAGCTCGCCCTCGGCCGAGGAAATGTAACTGACCGCCAAAGGCTTATCGGGCATTTCGATATCATCTGAAATCCTTTGCAAAGTCTGGATTGCAAACCGCAGATTGGTTTGAAGCTGCAGATCACGCGTGCGCCGTTCATAATTTACAACTGATGTATCATACCCGTTAACCAGGCATTGAAACATTTCAATCACATGACGCGAATGTTCGCCAATGGTTGAATTTCCAAGTTCGGCAAACCTGAATGTAAATTCATCGTCATTCAATTGGCCAAGGACATCGATCAGATCCTGCAGCCGCTTTCGAGCCGGAGTTACAAGCATAGTATCAACTTTGAATCGGATGAAAGTTAGATAAAATAAAAAAGCCCGGAACAACCGGGCTCAAATTTATGTGATTTTTATTATTGGTTTAAGATGCTTCTCGAGATCACGATCTTCTGGATTTCAGAAGTACCTTCGTAAATCTGGGTAATTTTTGCATCGCGCATCAGCCTTTCAACATGATATTCTTTGACATATCCGTTGCCACCGTGAATCTGAACCGCCTCGATTGTCGTGTCCATCGCCGTCTGTGATGCGAATAATTTTGCCATTGCGCCACTCAAATCATAATTCCGGCCTTCATCTTTATCGCGGGCCGCTTTCAGGCAAAGTAATCGAGACGCTTCGATGTTCACAGCCATATCGGCAAGTTTAAATGCAATGGCCTGATGTTGTGAAATTTCTTTTCCGAATGCCTTTCTTTCTTTTGAATATTTCAACGCCAGTTCATATGCTCCCGATGCAATCCCGAGTGCCTGCGACGCAATTCCGATACGGCCGCCGGACAACGTTTTCATCGCGAACTTAAATCCGAATCCATCTTCACCGATGCGGTTTTCCTTTGGCACTTTGACATCGTTGAACATCAGCGAGTGCGTATCAGATCCGCGGATTCCCAGCTTTTGCTCTTTCGGGCCAAGTTCGAATCCCGGCATTCCTTTTTCAACGATCAGCGCATTGATGCCTTTGTGTTTCTTATCCACATCAGTTTGTGCGATCACAAGGTAAACCGATGCAGTCCCGCCGTTTGTGATCCAGTTTTTCGTTCCGTTCAAAAGATAATGGTCGCCCATGTCTATTGCAGTTGTTTTTTGCGATGTTGCGTCGCTACCTGCTTCCGGTTCCGACAGGCAAAATGCGCCGATGATCTCGCCTGACGCAAGTTTCGGAAGGTATTTTTGCTTTTGTTCTTCTGAACCATACGCTTGCAACCCCCAGCAAACAAGCGAATTATTGACCGACATAACAACCGACGCCGATGCATCGATCTTGGAAATTTCCTCCATTGCAAGCACGTATGAAACCGTATCGAGTCCGCTGCCGCCGTATTTCGGATCGACCATCATTCCCATAAAGCCAAGCTCACCCATTTTTTTGATCTGCTCCGCAGGAAAACTTTGTTTTTCATCACGCTCAATCACACCGTCCAGAAGCTCATTCTGCGCAAAATCACGTGCCGCCTGCTGAATCATCAAGTGCTCTTCGGTAAGGTTAAAATCCATATCGGTATATTGAAATTTGTTGTTTAAAAAAGTGCGCTAATATAATTTTAAAAGTTGAGATTTTCGGATTTTGCGCCTTATTTTTGGATGATGAACACCGAAAACTACAACGTTGTAGGCGTGATGTCCGGAACCTCGCTCGACGGCATCGATATGGCTCATCTCAACTTTACAGAATCCGACGACCGCTGGGAATTTGAGATTCTTGAAGCCGAAACAGTTGCCTATCCGCCACATCTTTTGCAATCGCTTAAAAATGCGATCGTGCTTCCGCCTGCCGAGCTTTCCAAACTTGATCTGGATTATACATTGTTCCTGTCAAAAACAATTTGTGAATTTATACTTAAGCACAAGCTGACAGGCATCGATGCAGTTTGCTCGCACGGTCATACCGTTATTCATCGCCCGGCGGATGGATTAACACTTCAGATTGGAAATCTTCCGGAAATAAAAACGCATATCAAACCAACCGTCGTTTGCGATTTTCGCGTTCAGGATGTCAAACTTGGCGGTCAGGGCGCGCCTTTGGTACCGATTGGCGACCGAATCTTATTTTCCGATTATAAATATTGCCTGAACCTTGGCGGATTTTCCAATGTATCTTTTGAAGAAAATGAACGCCGGATCGCATTTGACATTTCGCCTGTGAATACGGTGCTGAACCACTATGCAAATCTGCTCGGCCTCGATTATGACGACGGCGGACGGATCGCGGAAATGGGAAAGATCGACAGCGATCTGCTGGATGATTTAAACAACAATCAATATTACGGGCAGCGCTATCCCAAATCGCTCGGAATGGAATTCGTACTCTCCGAAATGATCCCGCTGATCGACTCGTTTGACATTCCGATCGAAGATATTTTGCACACATTCACAAAGCATATCGCGAATCAGATTGCCGCGGCACTGCCGGATAAAACGGGAAAGATACTGATCACCGGCGGCGGCGCGTACAATGTTTTTCTTATCGAGTGCATCGCAGCCGAATTACCGGAAATGGAAGTTGTCATCCCGCACTCGAAAATCCTTGAGTTTAAGGAAGCGATTATCTTTGGATTGCTCGGTGTTTTAAAACTGCGCGAAGAGATCAACGTGCTTGCCAGCGTTACCGGAGCGATGCGTGATCATAGTTCGGGTGTAATTTTCAGATGATTATTGCACAATGAATTTCAGCTGTACCGATTTGCCTTCCGATTGTCCTTTCAGATAATAAATCCCGCGGGACATTGCCGAAACATCGATCGAACCCGCGTTGATATTCTTCATTACGAGCCTTCCAAGGCCATCATAAACCGTCGCCCTTTCGATCGTTGATGAAAAATTCAAAATGCTTTGCGCAGGATTAGGATAAGCTGCAAAACCCGATGCAGCAGCCGAAGGAACTTCTAGTGTGCCCAAACCAATTTTATACAATCCATTCGGACCGTTTTCCTTCAATCCGTAAAAATAAAGATCGCTCATATAGCCTTTGAACAGTCCGAAATTTGAAAACTCGTCGGCTTCTGTCATTGGCAGCGTACCGTCGGTAGTTCCGTCGCTTGAATAAAGCCGCCTGCTCGATCCCGAAGTCGTGCAGAAATACATTGTGCCTGCGTAAACTGTTGCGAGCCCTGTATTATAGAACGCGTCTCCTTCACCTTGTTCAAGATCAGCAAGGATATAAGTTCCTTCAGGAGTGCCATCTGTCCGCCATATTTCGCTTCCGAATTCCTGAGTATCCCGATTTGTATAGACTACATCGTTATAAGACAGAAAATCATTATAAGTACTCATAAACCATCCGCCACCAAATCCTCCAATATCGCTTACCTGAGGCGCCGAAACGCCATCCGAAACATAGGTCAGCCCATCTTTAGGAATATAAACCTGGCTTCCGATCACGAACGGTTCACTCACTCCGGAATCGTAGACGCTGTTGGTATCGAACGTAAAGTCGGCATTCAGCATTTGCGTGGTCAGGTTCACAGCAACGTATTTATTGTTGTAGGTGGAATCCTTGATCAGGAAAACAAGATTGTCATTTACCCTGGTAACTTCCCTGCGTCCCTGATACATATTGCTCGATGACTGGAGTGTGTAAAGCACAAAAGTGGAAAGCGTATTTGTCGCGGGATTAAATTTAAAAATCCCATTCTGACGCGCGCCAAACCAAGATGCCGTACCCCAAAAATAAACCGATCCTTCATGCTCATAAAAAGCATCGACCGCGATAATATTTCGGTTGCTTGTCGCGGTAAACAGTTCGATCTGGGAGTTGTTGGTCATATTGCGTACAAATGTTTTGGAGCTGTTCCACATATCGTACAAAATTCGGTTACCCCAAATGTAATAGTGCTCACAATCAGCAATATAAATCGCAATTTCGTTTGTCGCCTTATTAACGCGGTAAAGCTTCGATGCAGATCTGAAATAAACATAGCCGTCATGGTCGGTGAAATTTACCGGGCTGTAAAAGTCGGCGGTGCCGGATAACTGGATGCCGTCGTACACATACATTGAGCCGTCGACCAGGTTCCTCCGGATCAGGTAGCTTCGCGGAACATTGGTAGATGCATCGACCTTGCGTGTAAATGCAAACATATCGTCTCCCGTAATGAACGTCGGTATCATGCCGCGGTCAGTATACGGCGCTTCGAGTCCGTAACCTTCAGGCCCGATAATATATTCTGCCGTCTGAGCTGCGGCATATGTTGTAATCGATAATATAAAGGCGAGTAGTTTAATTTTCATAGCATTTTTTTGAGCGGCAAAAGTAGTCATTTTAAATGCGTTACGTCTAAATCCGCATCACAATTATGATAATTATGCCGCACCCTGCGGGCCGCGTCCCAATAGCTATCGGGACTGTATCTTTTTTTTTGTTAAAAAAAGGATGCCGTTTCAATCGCTTGCGGAGTATCAGGAACATACAAACTGACGGGTGGAATTCTGTATATTTTCAGCTTGCCAACCTTTGAAAAGCCTTACTATAACGTTATATTTGGCACGCTTAAAAATCCTTCATGAAAGACCTGCTAAAGAAATTCGAAGAAAAAGAACCTGAAATCGTGTTCAACTGGAAAGATCCCGAAACGGATGCTGAAGGCTGGACAGTCATCAATTCCCTCCGCGGCGGCGCTGCAGGTGGCGGAACGCGAATGCGAAAAGGTTTGGACATGAACGAAGTCCTTTCGCTGGCAAAGACGATGGAAGTCAAATTCTCCGTTTCCGGACCGGCGATTGGCGGCGCAAAATCCGGAATCAATTTCGATCCTGCAGATCCTCGAAAAAAACAGGTCTTGCAACGTTGGTACAAGGCGGTTTCTCCACTACTTAAAAGTTATTATGGAACTGGGGGCGACTTAAATGTCGACGAAATTCACGAAGTTATTCCGATCACCGAAGAATGTGGCGTGTGGCATCCGCAGGAAGGTGTTTTTAACGGACATTTTCGGCCGACGGAAGCCGATAAGATCAATCGCATCGGGCAATTGCGTCAAGGAGTTGTAAAAGTTATCGAAAATCCATCATTTTCACCTGACGTTTCACGAAAATATACGGTCGCTGATATGATTACCGGATACGGTGTGGCCGAGGCTGTCCGTCATTATTATGATATTTATGGCGGGACCGTAAAAGGGAAGCGCGCCATCGTCCAAGGTTTTGGAAATGTAGGTTCTGCTGCCGCATTCTATTTATCCGCCATGGGCGTAGACATTGTTGGCATCATCGATCGCGACGGAGGCGTCATCAACGAAAAAGGGTTTACGTTTGCCGAAATCAGAAACCTGTTCCTGAACAAGGATGGCAATAAGCTTGTTGCGGATGCCATGATCCCTTTTTCGGAAATCAATAGCCGGATATGGTCTGTCGGTGCGGAAATATTCGCTCCGTGTGCGGCCTCAAGACTGGTTACGAAAGAACAGGCCGATCAGATGATTGCAAATGATCTTGAAGTTATTTCCTGCGGGGCAAATGTACCGTTCGCGGATAAGGAGATTTTCTTTGGTCCGACCATGGAAGAGATCGACAGCAAAGTGAGCCTGATACCTGATTTCATATCAAATTGTGGAATGGCCCGGGTCTTCGCGTATTTTATGGAGCAAAAGGTCCAGATGACGGATGAGTCAATTTTTTACGACACATCCGAAACAATAAGGCACGCCATCGATAAAGCTAACTCAAAAAGCAAGGCAAAAACAGGGATCAGTGCTACAGCTTTCGAAATCGCGCTTACACAACTGGTGAAATAATTCCGTTATATAATTATTTTTCACTAAAGCCGTTATATTTGTCGCATAAAGCAGTAACCTATGAGAATTCTTGAAACCGAACAGGAACGAAAGTCTTTTATTCTCACGCTCGCGACTTTCGCGGCGTTTCTTCTCATATTCTTTCTTCTTAAGTTTGCCAATACCGTTAATCTGAGTGAGTTTGAAGGCGGCGGCGGCGGCGGAAATGTCGCCGTAAATTTCGGTGACAGCGAATTTGGTTCAGGTGATAATTTTGAAAACACTGAACCCGTTCGTTCAGCGGCAAAACCTTCAAAACCGGTTCCTGTCGCCGAAGATGAAATAATTGTCAGCGAAAATGATGACGCTCCTGTCGTTAAAGACATCCGTAAACCGGTAAAGCCTGTCAAAAAACCGGACGAGCCCGTAAAGCCTGCGGTCAAACCGGCGCCGAAACCTTCGAAAGCTGCAACCAGCGCTATCGATGATCTTCTTAGCGGCGCGGATAAATCCGGTGATGGTGACGACAAAATTGGTGGAAATAAAGGCAAACCGTACGGCAGCACCGGATCGACCGGTTATGATGGCGGCGGCGGTTCAGGAACAGGAAGCGGCGGAGGAAACGGTTCCGGACAAGGAATTGGCAGTGGAAGCGGCTATGGCAGCGGTTCGGGCGGCGGCCGTGGAAGCGGTGTTGGCAATTACCAGCTTGCGGGCCGAAAAGTCCTTTCGAAACCTCAGCCTAGATATACTTGTAATGAACAGGGAACTGTTGTTGTGGAGATTTCGGTAAATGCGTCGGGAACAGTAACTGCTGCAACGGCAGGTGTCCGTGGAACCAATAATACTGCGCAATGCTTACTTGAACAGGCTAAAATTGCTGCAATGAATACAAAATTTGATGCCAATGCCGGAGCTCCTGAGAAGCAAGTCGGCAAAATTATCTACAACTTCAAGTTGTCTGAATAAATTTTGACGGGTTATCAAGAAACGCTCGACTGGATGTTTTCCAGGCTGCCGATGTTTCAACGGCAAGGCGCTTCCGCTTATCGTAAAGATCTCACCAATATCAGGCTTTTAGCCAATCATCTTAAGCATCCGGAGCAGCATTTAAAGTGCATTCATGTTGCCGGAACAAATGGAAAAGGCTCGACTTCACATATGCTCGCATCGATATTGATGGAGAGCGGCTATCATGTCGGTTTGTACACTTCTCCTCATTTAAAAGATTTTCGCGAACGCATTACCATTGACGGGCAAAAAATTTCGGAAGAGTTTGTAGTCGATTTTATTAAAACGCACAAGTCATTTTTTGAGGAACATGACCTGAGCTTTTTTGAAATGACGGTCGGAATGGCATTCGATTATTTTGCAAGCAAATCAATTGATGTTGCCGTGATCGAAACCGGAATGGGCGGCCGGCTCGATGCAACTAACATCATTATTCCGATCATTTCCGTCATTACGAATATCGGAATGGATCACATGCAATTTCTCGGAAACACTTTAGCGGATATCGCTCGGGAAAAGGCAGGCATCATAAAAGAAAATGTGCCTGTGATCATTGGTGAAACCAGTCCTGAAACCAAAGCTGTATTTGAGAGAGTCGCAGCAGATCTGAACGCACCGATATCATTTGCCTCCGAAATTCCATTCGAACTTTTTGAGACTGACCTTAAAGGAAATTATCAGCGAAAAAACCAACGTACGGTATTAGCTTCCGTTGATGCATTAAAAACGAAGGGCTGGATAGTTCCGAATGAAGCAATAAAATCCGGTTTAAAAAACGTTGTGCGAAATACCAATCTGCACGGACGTTGGCAAAAAATTCACGAAAATCCGATTGTGATATGCGACACCGCGCATAACAGCCATGGCTTGAAGTCGGTGCTTCCGCAGATACAAGAATACAAATACGAAAAGCTACATATTGTCCTAGGCTTAGTATCAGATAAAGATCCTGACGAAATTTTGGCCTTGTTTCCTAAGAACGCTTTGTACTATTTTTGCAGGCCAAATATCCCACGGGGAATGGATGTAGCTATATTGGTTGCAGGAGCGAAAAAAGCAGGTTTGATTGGAAAATCGTATGATTCTGTTAATCAGGCATACGAGGCTGCATTGCAAGATGCTGCTAAGAATGACTTTATTTATGTTGGCGGAAGTACATTTGTAGTCGCGGAAATTTTGTAAGTTTTCAAACAATTTATTTGGTGTTACCGAAAATGAGGCTATATTTGCACTCGCATTAGGGCGATTAGCTCAGTTGGTTCAGAG
>CBDUBJ010000045.1:0-18616 GCA_965365355.1 uncultured bacterium | reverse complement strand
AGTAATATCGGGCAATGATCGGAATGTTTTGCTTCGGGCAATATCGCTGCATGCTTTATTCTTGGCAATAACGGTTCGGTTACCAATGCATAATCCAGCCGCCAGCCTTTGTTATTGGCGCGCGCATTATTGAAATTGCTCCACCATGTATATTGATGCGGCTCCTTGTTGACATGCCTGAAGCTGTCGATAAAACCATCGCAGAAAAATCCATCAAACCACGAACGCTCTTCGGGCAAAAACCCGGAAACGCGGACATTCCGCACGGGATCATGAATATCAATAGCCTGATGGCAAATGTTGTAATCACCACAAATGATCAGGTTTGGACGCGCATTCCTCAAATCTGAAATGTACTTCCGAAAATCGTCCATGTACATGAACTTATGTGGAATCCGGGTAGCATTCGTGCCCGATGGCATATAAAAACTCATGACCGAAATATCGCCAAAATCCGCACGGATGTTACGGCCTTCGAAATCCATATGCTCAATGCCGGTCCCGAACTCGACATGATCGGGTTTTTCTTTGGAAAGAATGGCAACACCGCTGTATCCTTTTTTCTGTGCCGGATACCAATAATGATACGGATAGCCCGCCAGCTCAAAATCGATCAGCGGAATTTGCTCAGGTTGTGCTTTAATTTCCTGAAGGCATACAACATCTATATCTTCGGTTTGGAGCCACGAAACCAGCCCTTTATTAATAGCGGCCCGAATCCCGTTTACGTTATAAGAAATGATTTTCATCTTATGCGTTGATGCGCCAAATGTAATAAAAAAACCATCATGGAAAGACGTTGAAAAGTTGCGCAAAATGGCAACCGGACGTTGTTTGCAGGCAGATTTTTCTATCTTTGTTTGCTTACCAGAACAAACACAAATCAAATGGGTTTAGTAACCGCCAGAGAGGTCGCGAAGGCAATCAAGGCTGACAAATATGGCATTTTTGGAACCTTTGCCGGCTGGTTGCTGATGAAGACTTTGCGCATTTCCCATTTGAACGACATCTATAACAGGAACAAACATTTAAAGGACGTTGAATTCCTAAATGCCATCCTCGACGAGTTCCAGATCAAATTTGAAATTCCCGAAGAGGATTTTAAAAGGCTTCCGAAAGACGGCGCATACATTACGATCTCAAACCACCCGCTTGGCGGCATCGATGGGATTTTGCTGCTCAAGCTGATGCTTGAACGCGAACCTAATTTCAAGATCATCGCAAACTTCCTCTTGCACCGTATCGATCCGATGAAGCCCTACATCATGCCGGTCAATCCGTTTGAAACGCACAAAGATGCAAAATCGAGTGTCATCGGGATCAAGGAAACCCTTCGTCATTTAAGCGATGGCAAACCGTTGGGAATGTTTCCAGCAGGCGAGGTTTCGACATATCGCGACGGAAAGCTTGTCGTCGACAGAAATTGGGAAGAAGGCGCGATCAAAGTAATTCGCAAGGCGCAAGTTCCGGTAGTTCCGATTTATTTCCATGCAAAAAACAGCCGCTTATTTTATTATCTGTCGAGCATCAATGAGACATTTCGGACCGCAAAATTGCCATCCGAACTGTTTTCGCAGAAAGACCGCGTGATCAAGGTCAGGATCGGGAAGCCGATTCCCGTTGCCGAACAGAATGAACATCAGACGATCGAAGAATATTCGGCTTTTCTTCGACGTAAAACATACATGCTGGCGAACGCTTTTGAAAAGGATGCAAAATTCCTGCAAACACCAACATTAAAGTTACCCAAAAGCCCAAAGCAGATCGCACTTCCTGCCAACATCGAAAAAATGGTGCGTGAAGTCGAACAGCTACGCCAAACCGATGCGAGGATGCTGCAAAGTAAAAATTACGAAGTTTTCTTCGCCGAAGCGGGAAAAATTCCCAACATCCTGCACGAGATCGGACGGCTCCGTGAAGTTACTTTCCGCGAAGTGGGTGAAGGCACAAATGAATCCATCGACATCGACAAATACGATAAGTACTATTATCACATGTTCCTTTGGGATGAAGACACTCAAAAGATTGCAGGCGCATACCGCATGGGATTGGGTTCGGAGATCTTTCCGAAATACGGAATCAGCGGATTTTATCTGCAGGAACTTTTCAGGTTTGAACCGGAGGCATACGACATGATGTCGAAGTCCATCGAAATGGGGCGCGCCTTCATTACCAAGGAATACCAGCAAAAGCCGATGCCGCTGTTTTTACTTTGGAAAGGGATCGTGCATACGACATTGAGGTTTCCGGATCACAAATTTTTAATTGGCGGTGTAAGCATCAGCAACCAGTTTTCCGATTTTTCGAAATCGCTGATGATCGAGTTTATGAAGTCGCATTATTACGACCCGTATGTTGCGCAGTACATTTATCCGAAAAAGGAATATAAGGTAAAGCTTAAAGATGCCGACAAGGATTTTGTTTTCAATGAAGCCGAATCCGACCTTAATAAATTTGATAAGATCATCGACGAGATCGAACCTGGAAGTTTACGACTGCCTGTACTGATCAAAAAATACATCAAGCAAAACGCGCGTGTCATCGCGTTCAACGTCGACCCGCTTTTCAATAATGCCGTCGACGGACTGATGTACATCCGCATCGCCGATCTTCCCGAAAGCACAGTCAAACCTGTTATGGAAGAACTTCAGAAGGAGTTGGAGAGAAAGCTGGCGGAAAAAGGGGAATGAGTTGAGCTGTCAGCGATCAGCGGTTAGCAATCAGGAGTAAGCTCTTCGCAGGTATGTAATTTGTCTTGAAATGGAAGCCTCTCCTTAAAATCAACCTTTCCAAAAATATGAAGAGTACAAATGACGAAGCAAATCATATAGATCTATTGAACATCTTAGTGTTTGTTCTTTCAATATATATTTTAATCGCGATTGCAGCTGATACTTTTTTTACACTTCCAAAAGAAACATCAGATCTACTTGCCAAAATTGATATTGGAATATGTGTGTTTTTCTTCTTCGAATTTTGTTATCGATTTTACAAAGCAGATAACAAGTTAAAATTTATGAAGTGGGGTTGGATAGATCTATTATCATCCATTCCCATGATCGATGCATTCAGGTTTGGACGTCTCTTCAGGCTTATTAGATTATTGAGAATTGCAAGAGCATTCAGATCAGTTAAACACTTTATAAATCATGTATTTGAAAATCGAGCTCAAGGAACTTTCACTTCAATTTCCGTTGTAGCTGTTCTAGTGATTATTTCGTCGGCAATTGCAATTCTACAAGTTGAGACCGAGCCGGAAAGCAATATAAAAACTGCAGAGGACGCGATTTGGTGGGCTTACGTAACAATTACCACAGTTGGTTACGGAGATAAATTTCCAATAACGACCGAGGGACGAATAATTGCTGCGATTTTAATGACCGCTGGTGTTGGCATGTTTGGGACATTTACAGCATATGTTGCATCGTGGTTTGTGCACGGACAAGAAAATGAAAAATAAGACTGCTTATAACCGTGCATACGGCTCCATGCCTGCTTTGTAACTCTTTCAGACAAAACTCAGGTAATTGGTAATTCGATTGTTTTAGAAAATTTATCGGTACATTTCCGGCACGCGAGCGCATGCCAAACATGTTGGCGGAAAGCTTATAAAAATCGTTCCGTATAAGAAATTGAACTATTCAACGTTTTCATAACTTTGCAAAAAAAGAAATTATGGACATTCAAACACGGAAATTGGAATTCATCCAAGAGTTCCTTAAAATTCAAAGTGAGGAAGTAATTTCACGTTTTGAAAAGTTGTTACAAAAAGAAGATTCTCAATCACTAACGCCATTTACACTTGGTGATCTAGAGGACAGAATTAATCAATCAGAAAATGATTTTAAAGCAAAGAACTTTAAAACATCATCACAGTTGATTGCAAAGTATAAATGAAAAATCTTCCTGTTGTTTGGTCTGCATTTGCTGAAAATGAACTAGATAAAATTTTTCTCTATTACGAAGAAAATGCAAATCTAAAAGTTGCTAAAAATTTAATTATTGGAATAATTCTAGAAACGGAGAAACTATCGATGACTTCGGCTATGGGTCAAATCGAAGAATTATTAGTGGGAAAAAATAGAGAGTATCGATATTTAATTTTCAAAAACTATAAAGTCATATATTATCATGATATCGAGTTCCATCAGATAAGGATTATAGATATTTTCGATACTCGCCAAAACCCGATCAAAATTACGCGACGTAAATAAAGCCATTGGCCAACACTGCATGGGCAGCAATGCCGGCTCACAACTCTTTCAGACAAAACTCTGGTAATTGGAAATCTAAGTTGTTTTAGTAAGTTTACGGTTCAATCGTCGGCACGCGAGCGCATGCCAAACATGTCACGGAAATCCATATCTCAGACCCCATACCCAGAACTCAAGACCATGCGCCCTGAACCCGTTACCCTGAACCCAACTTAAGACATCGCTGCCGCGCCAAATATCGTAGCAAGCGTTCCGCCGATGATGATCAGGTAAATGATCGTAAACACAACATAGATTCCCGAGATCGCCGTTCCTATGATCGACATGATCCAGCCGGCGTTCAAAGTTCCGTAACCTTCCCAGCCATCAGGGTTTTCCGCATACATTTTCTTTGCTTTGTTTCCAAGGACAAGTCCGATGATCCCAACGATCAGTCCGGCATAAAAACATGAAAAAACAATCGAGCAGATTCCCAGGACAAGTACTGCGGTTGCATTAGGGAGTTGTGGTTTTGGTACGATATTCATTTTGTTTTGGTTAGGTAAGTGCCAAAAATAAATATTTTATTTGAACGCGTTGTCGGTTGGCTCCCAAAGTTCGATTTTATTTCCTTCCGGATCCATGATCCAGCAAAATTTGCCGTAATCGAATGTTTCCATTTGACCGACAGCTTCGATTCCTTCACATTTTAATGTCTCCAATAATTTTTCGAGGTTTTGGACGCGGAAGTTTTGCATGAACTGCTTCTGCGACGGCTCGAAGTATTTTGTTCCCTCAGAAAATGCCGACCATTGTGTCATGCCATCGTTGCCATCGGCATCCTTCCACCAAAATGACCAGCCATAATCATCGGTATTCAATCCGAGATGTTGTTTATACCATTTCGTTAGTGATTTTGCATCCTTGGCTTTAAAGAAAAAACCGCCAATTCCTGTAACACGTTTTTCGATTTTTTCCGGTAAAATTGTACCCGCAGTCAATCCGATAATTTTTTCCGCTATCACGTTTGCCAGCCGTTCATGACTTTCATGCGTCCAACCTGCAATATGCGGCGACAGGACAACATTGTCAAGCTGCAATAATTCCTGAAGCGCGGCAGGCATTTGACCGTCGATAAAAAGATTTTCGAATGACAGTTTCTCATATTCGAGCACGTCGAGAGCAGCGCCTAATATTTTTCCTGATGCGAGTCCGTTAACCAAATCCTGAGTGACCACATTTTTCCCGCGCGACGTATTGATCAGCCAGAAAGGCTTTTTGAACGAGTGGATAAATTCGTGATTCACCATTTTGTCGGTTTCAGGCGTCCACGGAATGTGAAGGCTTAAAACATCTGACCGTTCAAATATTTCTGCAAGTGAAACCTGTTTGGCATCACTGTTTCCAACGCCTTCCAAAATGTCGTGGCAAATAACCTCAACATCAAAACCCCGCAATTTTTTGGCAAAGGCTTTACCCATATTCCCGTATCCAATGAGCCCGACTACCTTTCCATCGAGTTCATGGCCGCGGTTATCTTCGCGATTCCAATGTCCGGATCTGACTTCACGATCTGCTTTGTTGATCTTATTGAAAAGCGACAGCAGCATTGCCAACGCATGTTCCGCCACCGCATTACGGTTTCCTTCGGGTGCCGAGATCAATGCAATTCCTTTTGACTGCGCGTATTCGATATCGATGCTTTCGAGTCCGGCACCAACGCGGGCGATGAACTTTAAATTGGAGGCTGCATCGAGAAATTGCCTGTCGATTTTAAAGCGGCTGCGGATCACGATGCCTTGATAATCCGATATCTTCTGCTCTATTTGTTCTATTGATGATGAAAAATCTTCGTGGTTGATAAATCCTGCAGCTGCAAGCTTTTCGGCCAGATCTGGATGATTGCTGTCGATGTGTAGTATTTTGCCCGGTTCCAATGTGGTTGATTTGATGATAAAAATACGAATTACGTCAGTGCATTAGCGGTTGAAGCGGCATCCTTTTTCGCATCGAGTGCGCCGGAGGCGTGTATCGAGATGCGAAAAAGATAGAGCGGAAGACGCGACCCAAAGGGACACGAGGCTGCCAAGCCGACTGTTCCGGAGGGAAATGCCATCTAATTGATAATTGAAAGTTGACAATTTCACTGCATGATGAAACTAAAAGCCGAGGATGAGTTTTGCGATCGAAAAGTAAATCAGGATGCCAAAAATATCGTTGCTTGTGGTGATGAACGGCCCGGTTGCCAATGCCGGATCGATTTTAAAGCGGTCAAGTAAAAGTGGAACGAAAGTACCAATTAATGATGCAATGATGATCACGGATACCAGCGCTATTGTAACGATAATACCGATAATGGTTTCGACATTCAGCAGGAAATATGTACCTAAAAAAAGTATCGTTGCGAGTATGACTCCGTTTAAAAGGCTTAGCGAAACTTCCTTGACGAGCCGGCCAAACATGGAGCCGCTCAAAGTATTATTCGCCAGACCCTGAACAATGATCGCTGAAGACTGTACACCGACATTCCCTGCCATAGCGGCAATCAGCGGTGTAAAAAAGAACAAAATGCCGTGATCGGCCATCGCGCCTTCGAAAATCCCGAGGACATGAACTGAAATAAATCCACCCAATAACGCAAGGACAAGCCACGGCAGTCGCGCACGGGTAAGATCGAGAATGCTGTCATCCGCCTCGACGTCCTGCGAGATACCGGCAGCAAGCTGGTAATCTTTATCGGCCTCATCTTTAATTACGTCAACAACGTCATCAATTGTAATTCGGCCAACCAATCTTCCCATTTCATCAACTACAGGAATTGCTTCGAGGTCATACTTCTGCATGATCCGCGCAACTTCGACATCTTCGGTATCGACTTTCACCGAATTAACTTTCGGGATATAAACCTCGGAAATCGGCTTTTTGGTGGAACTGACCAACAGGTCTTTTAAAGAAAGTCTGCCTTTCAATCGGTCTTCATCATCAACCACATAAATCGAATGAACCCGCGATACATTCTCAGCCTGAGCGCGCATCTGCTTAACGCAGGTTAAAACGCTCCAATTCTCGTTGACCTTTACAAGCTCTTTATGCATGAGTCCGCCCGCAGTACTTTCATCGTAACGCAAAAGATCGACAATGTCTTTTGCATGCTCCATATCCTGAAGCTCGGAAATAACCTCTTCCTTGATTTCAGGAGAAAGTTCAGAAATAATGTCGGCGGCGTCATTGGTTTCAAGCTCGTCGAGCTCTTCGGCAATTTCTTTAGGGGAAAGACGTTCGAGGATGTCCTCTCGGAGATCTTCTTCAAGTTCCAGAAGTATTTGCGCCGTTTGCTCGCTGTCGAGAAGCTTAAAAATATACGTGGCGTCGTCAACATCGAACTCCTCAAGGATCTCGGCAATATCGGCGTGGTGCATGCCCGAAAGCAGCGAAACCAGCTCCTGATCGTTATGATCGTCGATAAGCTGTTCCAACTGCTGGATAAGATCCTTACTGATTTTAAACTCCATCGGCCTCGATTTTTACTGCCAACGCAATGAATTCGGCGACGCCCAGCTGTTCCGGACGCTGTGCAAAGATAACGTCTTCACGCAAACTATCGGATAAATTTAATCCGCGTAGGCTGTTGCGCAATGTTTTCCTGCGCTGGTTAAAGGCCATTTTTACAACCGAGAAAAAAAGCCGTTCGTTACACGGCAGCGTATAATTTTCCTTTCGTCGAAGTCGAAGTACACCCGACTTGACTTTTGGCGGTGGCGTGAAAACCGTCTCATTTACCGTAAAAAGGTATTCGGCATCGTAGAATGCCTGCACAAGCACCGACAGGATTCCGTAAGTTTTGCTGCCTTCGGTTTCGCAAATACGTTCGGCAACTTCTCTTTGGAACATTCCCGAAAACTCAGGTATGCGATGACGGAATTCGAGCATCCGGAAAACGATCTGTGTTGAAATGTTATATGGAAAATTGCCGATGATCGCAAATTGGCCACCATCAAAGAGCAAATTTATATTGTACTTTAAAAAATCACCTGAAATTATCTTTCCCGAAAGTTGCGGATAATTTGCCTCCAGATATTTTACCGATTCAGTATCGATTTCAATAACATGCGTGTCGACAGGCTTATCAAGTAAATATTTTGTAAGAACCCCCATTCCCGGACCGATTTCCAGCACATTATCGTAGCCCTCAAAACTTAATGTTTCGGCAATTTTACGTGCTGTGTTTTCATCGTTGAGGAAATGCTGCCCAAGATGTTTTTTGGCTTTTACCTTATCCATGATATGGGATTTTGTTCAGGAAAGCCTGAATTGAATTAAACGGCTTTATGGTCGCTGATGACCTGGAGTTCGGTGCGGAAGGAAACAACTTTGTCACCGAATTTTTTGCGGGTTTCTTCGCGAAGCCGCGGCGCATCTTCTTCGTAATATTTTTCGAGTGTCGCCTTGCTGTCTGTATGGAATTGCACGGAATAAGTAACGCTGCCATGTTCTTCGACGAGAACTTTGACAAGGCGGACTTTCTTAAACTTTCCCGTCGCGATCATCTCCGGAATATGGGAATGCTGCATCCAGTCGAGCCATTGCTCGTGAACGTCGTCCTGGATATTCGATGTTACGTTGTAGATTATCATGTTCGATTAAAGATTGGTATCACCGCGAAGCAGTCGGTATTTTTTACGGGCTTCAACGAAGTAAATGCTGTCCTGATGGTTGAAAATTATTTTCTCGTAAAGCGCTTTTGCTTTTTCAACATCTTTCAAAATCTTGTTGTGAATTTCTGCTGAAAAATAAAGTGCTTCATCAATGTAAATTCCTTCGAAATGGTTATCGATAATTTCCTGGTATTGCTGTAACGCCTGCAAATAATTCCCGGATTTCTCATTAAGCTTTCCGATGCGGAGCAACGTCACGGCCTCGATTTCTTCGCCTTTGTGCTCCTTCAGAATATTTGTAAAATGAATCAGCGATTCTGAATGTTTGTTCTGGTATAGCAAATAATCAGCACGAGCGAATTTTTTTAATGCTGTTCGCGTGGAATCGGCAACAGTATTGTCGGAAAGCAAAAGAAAATATTCCAATGCATCGTTTGCAATAAGCTGCGTGGATGCCGATTTAAGTTCTTTGAACTGCTTTTGCGCCCAATCGAAATCTTGTTTAAAATAACTCGTCTTTGCAGCCTTCAAACTTGCCTGGTGTCCGACCGCGTCATTCTTCAGATCTTCTTCTATCTGCGAATAATAAATCAAAGCCTGATTATATTTTTCCTCAAATAACAGGATGTCGGCGAGTTCCATCTTCACCTCAGCCATCTGAAATTTGCTTAACGGCAATTTCAACGCGTCTTTTAAAAGATTCTTTGCCTGCTCTGGATTTTTAAGGTTAAATGCCGTAAAATGGGCCTGAAGCAATTGCAACTCAAGCGTGTATTGATTGAGTCCGAATTCCGTCAAAAGTCGCGACATTTCCTGATCGATCGCTTTCAAATCAGAATCTTTTGCATTCTTGATCCGCATCTCCAGCAGATAATAATTTGATTGGATCAACAGCTCGGGATCATCGCTATTCTCCAACACAAATCCGAGGATTTCTTTTGCAATGTCCTCGTCGCTTTCTTCAATGGACAATTGAGCAAGATTGACGATATTCAAAAAAGTATCGGGATTTCGTTTGTAAATAGCCTTTTCCTGAACAAAAGCTTTTGCATAATCTTTCTGCTGCACATAAAACCAGCTTAGAAACTGGTTCCAGAAAATGTCCTGGTTTTTTTGCGCACGTATCAATAGCGCCTTGCGAAGTGAGTTATTAAAATTCTCATCGGCGTCTTCGTTCATAAAACGAGACAAATGATTCTGGATCATGATGAGGCTTTGCGGATTCTTATACGATTCATCCAAAAAAGTAGCAATCATCATATCGCTGTTTCCCGACTGCCCGTACAAACTGGCCATCTGGAAATTAAAGTTGAATTTCGGCTCCAGTTCCGACGCAAGCTTATAAGCCTGCAGTGCGTATTCGATCAGGACACGGCTCTCGAATACGCCCGCAACACCGTAAACATCATTTGGATTCTGCCGTATCTTATCGATGGCCTGATCATAATATGACCTGGCTTTTGCATCGTCTTTCTGAAGATGATAATTATATCCGAGCTCGACCAGTAAACTTGGCTGTCTGTAAGTTACCAAGCGTTCTTCAATAGCTTTTTTAGCGACATCGAACCGTTGCAATTGCTGGAAGCTTTGGATAAGTCTCTGAAAATATTGCGTATTATGCGGCTGATTCTTTATTAGCTCTTCATAACTGATGATGGCTTTCTCGAAATCGCCTTTATCGAAATAATTCTGCGCAAGCTGTTCGTTCTGCGAAAATGCAGAAATCGTAAACATCATTAATATCGCGAGCAGTATTTTCATCCAAAAAAGTATAACGTACTAAGATAACAATATTTTACGCAAATTAGTACCAGACTGATTTAGTTTATGATGTCGAAGCCGGTATAAGGACGCAGTATTTCAGGGATCACAATTCCTTCAGGCGTTTGATAGTTTTCGATGATCCCGGCCAAAACGCGTGGCAACGCAAGCGAACTTCCATTGAGCGTATGCGCAAGCTGATTCTTACCGTCTTTGTCACGGAACCTTAATTTTAGCCTATTGGCCTGGAAGGTTTCAAAGTTCGAAACAGAACTGATCTCAAGCCATCTGTCCTGAGCGGTCGAGAAAACTTCGAAATCGTATGTCAGTGCCGATGTGAATCCCATATCGCCGCCGCACAACCTCAAAACACGGAAAGGCAATTTCAATTCGTCGAGTATGGTTTTGACGTGCTCAACCATCGAATCAAGCGCTTCATAAGATTTTTCTGGATGTTCGATGCGGACAATCTCTACTTTATCGAATTGATGAAGCCTGTTCAATCCGCGGACATGCGAACCGTAAGAACCCGCTTCGCGCCTGAAACATGGCGTATAACCTGTGCATAAAACAGGAAGCTCGTTTTCATTGAGAATGACATCACGGAATAAATTTGTTACGGGAACTTCGGCGGTCGGGATCAGATAAAGATCGTCCAAGCCAACATGATACATCTGGCCTTCTTTGTCAGGCAATTGTCCAGTGCCGTAACCCGATGCCTCGTTCACAAGATGCGGCACCTGATATTCAACATATCCTGCCGCAGTATTTTTATCTAAAAAGTAGCTGATCAAAGCGCGTTGCAATCTTGCCCCTTTGCCTTTATAGACGGGAAATCCTGCGCCTGTAATTTTTGTTCCAAGCTCAAAATCGATAATGTCGTATTTTTTGACCAATTCCCAATGCGGAAGCGAACCTTCGTGAAGCTTTGGAATGTCGCCGGCTACATAAACAGTAACATTGTCTTCGGGAGTTTTTCCTGCGGGAACAATATCGGCTGGAAGGTTTGGAAGCGTATAAAGTTTCTGCGTCAGCTCATTGGCCGCGGTATCGCTTTTATCTGATAAGATCTTACTCTGTTCTTTTAGAACGACGGTTTTCTCTTTTAATATCGCAGCTTTTGCTTTTTCGCCCGATTTCATCATTTCGCCAATATCCTTGGACAGACGGTTCGATTCCGATAAAACATTATCAAGTGCGGCCTGCAATGAGCGACGCTGTTCGTCAAGCCGTATAACCTCATCGATGTCTGCTGCGGCATCCAAATTTCTCTTTGCCAAAGCAGCAACAACTTTCTCCTTATTTTCCCTGATATAGGCGATCTGTAGCATAATTCCTGTTTTGAGTTGGCAAATTTAGTCAATTGCTTGGTACGTGTTATTATCGTTATCCATTTAAACGAGTCTTAACAAGTGTTCGGACAATTATTATCTATATTTGGGAAATTTTTTGCTATGAAAAAGTTCTACTTGCTGCTTTTAACCGCCTCATTTGCATCTGCTCAGGAAACTGATGCGATTGCTGAAGCGGAAATGAAATCGGCTGCTTCATTGACTTCATTTGCTGTCAATCCGAATACGCTGAATTACGATATCTCTTACCATAAACTTGAATTTACCGTTGATCCCGATGCTTATTTTATCGACGGGACCGTAACAACGACTTACACAGCTTTATCGAATATGTCTTCAATAACATTCGATCTGGTGCAGCAACTTGATGTTGCAGCGGTTTACAAAGATGATGCGCCGCTGACATTTACGCAAAACAACAATGATGAATTGGTTATCAATTTCCCGGCAGTCCAGGCCGCGGGCACAACCGGAACCGTAACGATTTACTATTCGGGTCTTCCGGGGTTTTCGGATAATTCATTTACGACTTCGGAGCACAATGGTGTTCCCGTGCTGTCGACTTTATCCGAGCCTTATGGCGCAAAAGACTGGTGGCCGTGCAAACAGGACCTGAACGATAAAATTGATTCAATCGATGTTTACATTACTGCGCCGGCGCAATATGTTGCTGTTTCCAACGGCCTCGAACAATCTCAGGAATTGAACGGCGAATTCAAAACCACACACTATCAGCATAATTATCCGATTCCGGCTTATCTAATTGCAATTGCAGTAACGAACTATCAGGTCTTTACGCAGTCTGCAGGATTAACGCAGTCGTTCCCGATCGTAAACTACATTTATCCTGAAGATTTTTCCGAAGCACAAGGCCAATTGGCGATCACGCTTCCGATAATGGATCTTTTTGAAACGTTGTTTGAGCCATATCCTTTCGCCGATGAGAAATACGGGCATGCGCAATTCAACTTTGGCGGCGGAATGGAACACACGACCGTTTCATTTATGGGTGGATTTGGACGGAATTTGATTGCACACGAGCTCGCACATCAATGGTTTGGAAATAAAATTACATGCGGAACCTGGAAAGACATCTGGCTTAATGAAGGTTTTGCTGAGTATTTGTCAGGATTAGTCATCGAAAACTTCGATGGCAATACAAATTTCCGCAATTGGAAGCAATTTAAAATACAAAATATCACCGATCAAAACGGCGGCGCAGTATATCTTACAGAAGCCGAGACAAATGATGTCGGACGGATTTTCAGCAGCCGGCTTTCATATAATAAAGGGGCAATGGTGCTGAATATGCTTCGTTTGAAAGTCGGCGATGCGAACTTTTTTCAGGCGATCAAAAATTATCTTGCCGATCCGGATCTGGCGTTCAGTTATGCGGTTACCGCAGACCTGCAATCGCATTTCGAAATTGAATCATCAATGGATCTTGACGAATTCTTTAATGATTGGGTTTACAAGCAAGGTTATCCAACTTACACGATTTCGGGACAGAACATTGCGCCCGGACAGGTACGATTTACCGTCAATCAGGCGCAATCGCATCCTTCCGTCAGCTTTTTTGAAATGCCATTGCCAATCCGCATTTTTGGATCCGGTGGCCAGCAGGCAGACATCGTTATAGAAAACACATCGAACAACCAGCAGATCATTGCAAATGTGCCCTTTGCAATTACGTCGTTTCAGTTTAATCCGGAGTTCAATATCGTGACAGGAAATAACAGTGTCAATTTATCGACTGATGATCTTTCGCTGGCGCAGATGATATCGGTTTCGCCAAATCCTGCAAAAGATGTTCTTCAGATTACGATTCCCAACAGTATGTCGATCCGCGAAGTGATTGTACACAATACTTTAGGCCAGGAAGTTTTTCGTGATAACGATCGCTCAGTCGATGTTTCGTCGCTGTCGTCGGGCATTCATTTCGTTACTGTCGAAACCGAAACAGGAAAAGCAACCCTGAAATTCATCAAAGAATAATTATTTCCGGAGCAGGAATTCGGTCAGCGGTGCAATGAATTCATCGTATGTTTCAATGTGCGGCATATGGCCGGCATTCTTGATCTCGACAAGTTCGCCGCGCTTAAATCTGGCTGTGGCAGCTTTGCCTAATGCCGGATAGTTCCCAAGTGTTTCCTGCAATTCGACCGGCGCTTTCGCCTTACCCAATGCAGTTCTGTCGCGCTGCCCGATAATGAGCAAAACAGGTGCTTTCACCTGCTCAAATTCATAGAAAACCGGCTGCGTAAAGATCATGTCGTAAGTGAGCGCCGAATTTTTCGCAATAACCGGATAATCTTTGTTTAGTGTCCAGCCAGCCAATTGGTTCAGCCATTTGTCGTATTCGGGTTTCCAATTATTGCCGTAATAATATTCGAGTTGATATGACCTTAGCTGCTCGTAATCTTTCGTCAATTCCATCTGATACCAATCGTCAACGGATTGATATGGTACGATGGTCTTCCAATCTTCGAGTCCGATCGGGTTTGTCAAAACAAGTTTTTCAGTAAAATCCGGATACATCAATGCGAAACGAACGGCGAGCATTCCGCCCATCGAATGTCCGACAACCGATGCTTTACGCACTTTCAACTCATCAAGGATCGTCTTTGTGTTTTCTGCAAGAAGCTGTAAAGTATATTGAATATGCGTGGGTTTCGATGATTTTCCGAAACCGATCTGATCAGGCATGATCACGCGAAATCCTATGTCCGAAAGGTCGCGTGCGGTTTGTTCCCAATAATTTCCTGCAAAATTTTTCCCGTGAAGCAATACGACGGTTTTCCCGTTTGGCTTTTTCGGATGCAAATCCATGTATGCCATTTTGAGGCTTTGTCCTTGGATATTAAATGTTCTGACCTTTACCGGAAGCGGATATTTGATATTGCTCAGATTGATGTCGTTCGAAGTAAGTTTCTCCTGCGAAAACATCTTTGCGAACATCAGAAGGCATACAATTAAGATTTTCATGATTCTTTGATTTTCCAAAGCGTTACAAGGCCTTGCATTTTTCCGTACACGGGATCGTTTTCCGGAATTTCAACTTTTGATATATTTTCGTCAGCTTTCTGCCTCTCGCCGGAATCGCCTTTTAAAACATCGTAATCGCTTCCTCCGGGATAAGCGCCGATGACCCCGAAATCTTCGGATGCCTCGATGCATTTGTGTCCGACGCCCGCCGGAATGACAATCACGTCACCTTGATCGACCGAAACTTCTTCGCCACTTTCACCACCAAATTTCAGTAGTGCGTGACCCGAATGAACTGCAATAACTTCATGCGTAATGCTATGATAATGATGGTAATCATAAACACCGTTATCCCAGGCATTCTTCCAGTCCTTATCGGCAAAATATTCCATGATTGCCTCTGGTTCGCACCGATCTTCCAAAAAAGCAGTTTTATAAATCAGCAATGGATATTTGCTGTTCGGGATTTTCCCGTCGTCTTTAAAATATAATTGTGCAGGTTCCATTTTACCAGGTGCTTGTTGCGTTTAAAAATCTGACCGAATCGGCTGTTAGTTCAATTTTAGGCGCTGCAATGATGCTTTCCAATTGTTCTTCGGAGGTCGCACTAACGATTGGCGCCGTTACCGATGGCCTGTTTATCAGCCATGCCAGTGATATTGCCGCAGGAGTTGTTTCGTATTCTTCGGCAACTTTATCGAGTGCATCGAGTATTCTCATGCCGCGATCATCCATATATTTTCCCATGTTTTCGCCTCTGACACTTTTTGAGAGATCTTCTTTTGAGCGATACTTTCCTGTTAGAAATCCGCTTTGAAGCGAATAATACGGAATGACTCCCAGTCCGTGACCGAGGCATATTGGTTCGTAAAGGCTTTCGAATTGTTCGCGGGCGTAAAGATTATAGTGTGGCTGCAATGTTTGATACGCCGGAAGATTTTCGGATGCTGCCATTTCAAACGATTCCTTTAACCGCTCAGGCGACATGTTCGAAGCACCGATGTATCGCACTTTCCCATCTTTTATCAATTGCCCATAAGCCGACAATGTTTCCTCAATAGAAGAGCTTTCTTCATCAAAATGCGTTTGGTACAAATCGATGTGATCGGTTTTCAGTCGCTTTAGCGATGCTTCCGCAGCCTTCAAAATGTATTTCTTAGACAACCCCTTATTGCCGTTGCCCATGTCCGATCCAACTTTCGTCGCGATGATCAGGTCATTACGGTTCTTGTTTTTTGACATCCATCTCCCGATAATCGTTTCAGATTCGCCACCTGAATTGCCGTCGGCCCAACGTGAATAAACATCGGCTGTATCGATACAATTGAATCCGGCTGCTGCAAATTTGTCCAGCATCTTAAAAGACTGCTTTTCATCGATTGTCCATCCGAACACATTTCCGCCAAAAACGATTGGATATATTTCAATATCCGCAGATCCAAGTTTTCTCTTTTCCATATTTGTAACGCCGAGGAGTTTAATTCTACAAATCGCACATTAGTAAATTTAAGCCTGAAACTGCAATTGAAAAAGCAGGCTGGTATTATTAACAATCTTTTAATTGATGCTGAAAAATATAAGTTATTTTTGTGCGCACATTGAGAACGATAAATGGATATTGTAATTAAACTTTCCCAGTTCCTGCTGAGCCTTTCCCTTCTGATTGTGCTTCACGAACTCGGACACTTCATTCCTGCAAGGATTTTTAAAACACGCATCGAGAAATTTTATCTCTTTTTTGACGTCAAATTTTCACTCTTGAAGAAGAAAATTGGCGAAACCGAATACGGTATCGGCTGGCTTCCACTGGGCGGCTACGTTAAAATCGCGGGCATGATCGATGAAAGCATGGACAAAGAACAAATGTCTTTGCCGCCGCAGCCATGGGAATTCAGGTCGAAACCGGCTTGGCAGCGATTGATCATCATGCTTGGCGGGGTAACGGTAAATTTCATTCTGGCTTTCGTCATTTATATCGGAATGGCGTTCGTATACGGCGATCTTTATATAGCTAATGACGATGTTAAGGACGGAATTTGGGTTACGAACGACGTCATAAAAAAGGTCGGCATACAGACCGGCGATAAAATTATTTCCATCGATGGTGTTGAACCAAAGAAATTCCACGATATCAACGAAAGCATCCTTTTCGGACAACAAATCGTTGTGGAACGCGAAGGCGAACGCAAAACGATAACGCTTCCCGAGAATTTCATATCGATGTTTCTTGATGGGCAAAAAGATCTTGTGGCGACGCTTAGGATCCCGTTCATCGTTAGCGGAACTTTGGAAAATTCGCCTAATAAAGATGTTGTACAGGAACGCGATATGATCACGAGTTTCAACGGCCAGCCGGTAAAATATGCGGACGAGGTAATTGCTTCGATTGACGATCTGAAAGGAAAAACCGTTCCGGCAAAAGTGCTGCGTGATAACAAGGAGGTCGACATTGCATTAAAAATTTCCGACAGCGCCACACTTGGCCTGATGCATCCGCGTGGATTGCCTGCCGATAATATTGAAAAACTTGGATTGTATAAAGTCAACCGCGAAACATACGGCTTCTTTGAATCTTTTGGTGTCGGCATCAAAAAAGGAAAAGAGGAAGTACAAGGTTATTGGCGCCAATTGAAAGCCATTTTTACGCCATCGACGGGAGCATACAAAGGTGTTGGCGGATTTAAGGCGATCTACGATATATTCCCACAGAACTGGAGTTGGGAGGTTTTCTGGAGCATTACTGCTTTGTTATCGATTATGCTTGGAGTCATGAATCTTCTGCCGATTCCTGCGCTTGATGGTGGACATGTGATGTTCCTGCTTTACGAAATGGTCGCACGTCGCAAACCAAGCGACAAGTTTATGGAATACGCACAGATGACTGGATTTGTGCTGTTGATTGCACTTGTATTGTTTGCGAACGGAAACGATATATACAAGGCCGTTGCAGGCAAATAATTTTTTGAATTTTATTTGGCAAAAGAAATTTTCGCTTTATATTTGCAACCGCTTTAAAAGGCATACGCCTTCCTCCTTAGCTCAGCTGGTTAGAGCATCTGACTGTTAATCAGAGGGTCCTTGGTTCGAGCCCAAGAGGGGGAGCTTAAAAATCCTGACAGAAATGTCGGGATTTTTTGTTTATATGCATATTTCTGCTGCTGTATAAATTTGTCCTTTAGAATTTTCCTAACGATTTACGAATTCGTAATAATATGGTAACTTATTGGAAGCCATTGCAAAATGTATGTTTATCATATTTGTTGTAATAGAATTTATATGGATCGATACTGGAAAAAATACGATCGTTGCAACTTGTCTCTTTACATCGATGGTTCTTACGTAGCGGCAATTATCCAGAATGATTTAAATTGTGCAATCATTACTTTGAAAAACCAACAATTGAAAGTTCGCCGTGTAGGATTTTGGAAAAGTAAAATTCTTTTGGAAGATTTTTTTGGAAAGCGTCATGCCACATTATATCGAATCGGGGCATTTACACAAAATTACAGGTTGGAATATTTGGGGGTTGAATACACTATATTAAAAGATCAAAATCGCTGCAGCGTCAAATCTGCCGACGCTGTGCTTCTGGAATATAAAATAGATGGCAGATCAATCAATTCGAAAGTTCTCAGCACACAAGAAATTCACCCGATAATTGATTGTATCA
>CBDUBJ010000044.1:0-19293 GCA_965365355.1 uncultured bacterium | reverse complement strand
AGCGATGTCTGTATTGAAACATCGATCCGAAGATCCGTCATATCGGATATTTCTACGATTTTAGTTCCGTATTTTAAGTTTCCGAACTCAAGCAGATCACCCGCTGACGCCTCGATAATAAATTCACCGGACAAATTACTTGTCGTAGCAATATTCCTTGATTTATTGATGATCGTGATCGTTTCCTTTATCCTGATACCGTTTGCCACCACAATCCCGCGGACGACACTTTTTCCACCCGAAACTTTCTCAGTTAAAATATTCGAAGCAGGTACATTTTGAGCGACAACTTCCGAAGTAAATCCCAGCAGTCCCAAAACAGCAGATGCCGCGATTTTCCATCCGGAAGACGTTTGCTTCGCCGGCTGCTTTTCCAATTGATCGATCCTGAACCGCCCGCAAAGTTGTCCTTTTGATTTAATCGCATCGGCAATGTCGGCATCTGTCGTTTTCGTAAAATCCGTCACAACCTTATTGCATGACATGCAAAATCTGCCTTTATCAGAAGGTGTCATGTCGTTCCAGTTCTCATGGCACGGACGAGGAATTGATATCTTTACTCTTTCAGGCATTGATCAAATGTAAAAAAAATAGGAATAAAAAAAATCCGAAATTGCTTCCGGATTTTAATTTTATCATCTGTATCTAAGACATTTAGAATTTCGTCTGCAGGAATGCAATCAGCTTTGTCTGAAAATCCAGCATCGTAGCCGCATCCCAGTTTCCGTGCCCGCCATTTGCATAAAGGTAATGCTCTACGTAAACGCCGGCATCTTCAAGCTCATTTCGCAATCTGACCGATTGGGAACCCGGAACAAGCGGATCCTGGCCGCCGTAAAACAGTACTGTCGACGGATCGTCGGCAGTTACATGAGTCCTCGGACTGACTTCTGCATAAAGTGACGGATTTTCATTATACGGAACCTGGCCAACCAGATAGTATAATCCTTGTGCATACAAAGGATTCTGAGTATACGCCGGATCCGTGAAATCTGTTGGACCTACAATACTGCAGACAGCGCCAACCTCATTCTGCGTATCATATTTATAGGAGTAAAGCAGCGACAAATGTCCGCCCGCACTTGCTCCAATAAATGCATAGTTATTTGAAATGTTATAATCTTCACTTTTTAGATGTGCGATCATAGCCTGGATGTCCTCAATTTGTTTTGGATACCCCGGACTTGCGATCGTCGCCAGCCTGTAGTCAATATTTACGATCGCATGATTAGGAAACTGCGACTTTAATGTCGGAATGAAATAATTCATATCCGTACGTGCGCCGCCGCTCCAGCTTCCGCCGTGGACAAGGATCAAAACTTTCGTATCCTCATTACGTCCGGCCGGCAGGTAAATGTCAAGTTTTTGCTGCGGATCTTCACCATAAGAAATGTTCATACGGTCTTCCGCCGCGAGAATGGTATCGGAATCCTCGTCGGATTTACATCCGAAAGCAAGGAATAAAATCAATATTGGTAATGTCAAGTGTTTCATCAGATTTGGGTGTAACTTATTTTATTTTTATCTCAAACATCTTGTCCCAGTTCTTGCCTGTTACAAAAATCGATTTGGTTTTGGGATTGTATGCGATTCCGTTCAAAACCTCGGCCTCAGGATTTTTAACCTGTTCGCGCAGTTTCGAAAGGTTCAAAATCGCCTCAACCGCGCCGGTCGCCGGATCAATTACGGCAATTGCATCGCGCTGCCAAATGTTTCCGTAGAATTTGCCGTCGATGTATTCAAGCTCGTTCACGCTTTTGATCTTTCCGGAAATCGAATACACATTAACGTAATCCAGCATCTTCTGCGTTTTCGGATCCATCTTCCAGATTTTCTCGGTGCCATCCGACTGATAGAGGAATTTTCCATCATTCGTCAATCCCCAGCCTTCGATCTGTTTGTCGTAGTTAAACGTCTTTTCCTTTTTGAAAGTATCGGCATCGTAAATAAATCCGACCAAAGTTTTATAGGTCAGCTGATAGATCTTGTTGTCCAAAATAGTAATTCCTTCGCCGAAATACTGCTGCTCAAGATTGGCCTGTTTGTAGACTTTGCCCGTTTTGTAATCATATTTGCGGATATAAGATGTTCCGTTCTGACCGGTGCTTTCATATAGCGTATCGCGGTAAAATTCAAGGCCTTGCGTAAAAGAACTCGCATCGTGCGGATACATATTGATCATCGTAAAATCAAGCAATTTGGGCTGGATGTTCGACACAACTTCAATGCGCTCGGCAACCTCGATGTTTTGTCCCTCAAAATATACAAGCGCTTTTAAATTCTGATATCCAAGTTTCGATCCTTCAAGTGCGGCCGATGTTTTGCCGCTTCCTTTGACCGAACCGACATTTTTGCCGTTGACATAATAAACGATGCTGTCGATCTTTACATTGTTGGGATTAACCAACTGCAAGTCAACACGGTCCGTTGCCTGATAGTGCTCTTTTAAGACCGATCCGTCGAACTTTAATTGTTTTTCCTCGGTGGCAGCGTCGTCTTTACAGCTGCTAATACTTACTGCTAAAAAACTGAAAACCAGTAATTTGGATAATTTCACTATCGATGTTATTTTAAATAGAAAATCGCGTTTGGAGTTTTGCGAAAGTACAAAAAGAATGTATATTTGCAACGGCAAGTCCTACACGACCAGCTCCTGCAGAATCCTCCAGGATGGGAACATAGCAAAGGTATGTGGTTGTAGCGGTGCGATGTAGGTCGCTTGCCATTTTTTCTTTTTTTTTGAGTCTTCCCAACGGAAGATTTTTTTATTTTTAAATGTTTTTTAGGAGCATGTTCCCGCTGTCGGCTGTATCTTTTTCCGCCTCAAAGATTTCAACTTTAAGTCAGAAAAAGGATGCCGTCCCGATAGCTATCCGGATCGGGGCCAGGGTTCCGAACTATTCGAAAATCAATTAACCAATAAATCCTACATGAAAAAGATCTTATTCGCGCTGATTTTCGCATCGGCATCAGCATTTGCACAAACCGACCTCAAAGAACAGTATAAGGCTTTCGAACAGGAATTCGAAGCGTACCGCGATAACCCGGAAGTCGCATCAGAAAATTCTACTATAAAACCCGCGCCATGCGGCCAATACGCCTTGAAATACATGGTCACTGGAAAAGGTTTTGATGAGATCATTACCACGCCACCGCCGCGCCGTCTGTGTGCAGATCTTAACCGTTTCGACAAAAGCAAAAACCCGGACATTTCTGCTGACTGGACGTATGAAATCAAACCTGTCGGCAACCGTTATTACGTAATCCGTGCTGAGAAAAAGGGTGGCGTGCAGGAGTTTTATTACTACGAACGAACCGTGAAGAAGAATTAATAATTTATAGTTAATAATTAATAATGGAAAGAGCAAGCCGACGAAATTCGATCTTTACATGTGCAGGAATTATTAATTATTCCTTACTCATTATTGATTAATGAAAATTGTCCTCATCACCGGCGCGTCATCCGGAATCGGAAAGTCGATCGGCATATATCTTCAGAACAAAGGATTTACCGTTTACGGAACAAGCCGCAATCCCGAGCAGATCGTCAATTCTCCATTTCCACTGATCGCACTCGATGTCAGGAATGTCGAAAGCATTAAAAACGCCGTTGCAAAAGTTATCGGAATTTCGGGACGCATCGATGTCGTGATCAACAATGCAGGCGTTGGGATCACGGGGCCGCTAGAGGAAATTCCATCACAAGAGATCATCAATAATTTCAATACCAATCTTTTTGGACCCATCGAAGTGATGAAAGCGGTAATTCCGCAGATGCGCCGCCAAAATTCAGGGCTCATCATCAACATCACATCTATCGCGGGCTATATGGGATTGCCATACCGAAGCATATATTCCGCGTCAAAAGGCGCGCTTGAAATAATCTCCGAAGCCATCCGCATGGAAGTAAAGGATTTCGGGATTTCAATTACTACAATTGCACCCGGCGACTTCGCTACTGACATTGCTTCGCGCCGTTATCACGCGCCTGTAATAATGAACTCGGCATACGAAAAGCCATATTCGGGAATATTGAAAACCATGAATGACCATGTCGACACCGGTAGCGACCCAAACGAAATGGCAAAAGCCGTTTACAAGATCATCAATACAAAACATCCTAACGTACATTATAAAGTAGGCGCGTTCATGCAAAAGTTTTCAATTGTTTTAAAACGAGTCCTGCCGGATAAGATGTACGAAAGAATGCTGTTAAAACATTATAAGTTGTAAATTTGCATCGAAAAATTGCCGCGAAGGCACGAAGACTCTAAGTTTTCAAAGTCATCCGGCGAACTTAACCAATCACTTCGCGCCCTTGTGCCTTAGTGGCAATTCAAACCACCATGAAATTCTTTATCGACACAGCAAACCTAAACGAAATCAAAGCCGCGCAATCACTTGGCGTTCTGGATGGCGTAACTACGAATCCGTCACTGATGGCAAAGGAAGGCATTTCCGGAAAGAACAATATCCTGAAACATTATGTTGATATCTGCAACATCGTCGATGGCGACGTAAGCGCGGAAGTCAACGCTGTTGATTTTGACGGAATGGTACGCGAAGGCGAGGAGCTTGCCGATCTTCACGACCAGATCGTAGTTAAACTGCCAATGACCAAAGAAGGCGTCATGGCTTGTAAATATTTTACCGATAAGGGAATCCGCACCAATGTTACTTTGGTATTCTCACCCGGTCAGGCGCTATTGGCTGCGAAAGCAGGTGCGTCGTATGTTTCTCCGTTTATCGGAAGATTGGACGATAATTCCACCGACGGTCTGGCACTAATCGAAGAAATCCGGCAGATCTATGACAATTATGGTTTCGAGACAGAAATTCTTGCAGCATCGGTACGTCATACGATGCATATCGTAAACTGCGCTAAAATCGGCGCAGACGTTATGACTGGTCCTCTTTCCGCAATTTTGGGATTGCTAAAGCATCCATTGACCGACATCGGACTGGCTCAATTCCTTGCAGATTATCAAAAAGGAAATCAGTGAAATCGCTGAAAATATTGATCGTAATTTTATTTGGTTCCATCTGCGCGGCATCATGCGAAATCGGCGCGACAGAAATCCAATATGATTTAAAGACCAAAGAAATTACAGTGCTTTCAGAAAATTATCATCTCAAGAATATTCTGATCCAGGAAGAGATCAACGGCGTGATCAATAAAAGCATCTCGACCTCGATCGATTTCGATAAACCTGAAAAAAGCGCCAATCTTCTTGATTTGGAAGGCCACGGTCAGTTGTACGGCAAACCTATGGAGGAGTTTTTAGAGCGGCCGAATTTATTGTACACGATCGTCGTTGAGCATGATGATCCGAAATCTCAGGAAATACCGCTTGATCTGATATACTTTACTTCTGAAGAGTTGAAACCCGGGAAGCAGGTTTTTTCATCTCGCGCAAGACATCCAAACAAAGATTAATCTCTCAGGCAGTCTTCGAAATTCTTGTCGAATAAATTAGTGAATGCATTCTTGATCGTGCCATCGGGATTTACGACAATCGTGCGGTAAATTTTTGTGATTGCCCATTTGACGCGAATATCTTCAAAATCTTCCGAACGCAATTCCTGGATGCCGTCCAGCTTATATTTTTCAAGGGACTGAAGCCATTTCGATTGATTGTCATCCAAATTCACGGCTACATAATGATAAGAAGGATATTTCGCCTTGAAATCCAAAGCTCTTTTATGCGATTCAACCAAATGCTGCAGCGCATTTTCACTCCAGAAAAATATGACTGTCGGCTTCTTCAATGACGCAGAAGACAGTTTGTCACCCGTAGTATCAACCAACATCACTTGCGGTAAAGCATTTCCCGACTTCAATCGCTGGATCGCATTTGCCATCTTGTTGATTTCGCCGGTTTGGCTGTCATCAGTCGAATATTTATGATACGTACTGAAAAACTGCTTGTTGTTCGCGATGTCCTGATCTTCCATCAGATAAGTAAAAGCAATATTATTCAGGATGGTATTCTTGATGTCGGGATTCTTAAGCAAAGTGTCGGCAATGTGAAGCTTGCTCGTATTGGAGTTTAAAGCTAATTGTTCCAAGTCGGAACTATCATCGCGATGCTTCAACGCCGCAATATTATTGAGCATGTGCGAAATGTACTTGACAAATGGCGAATAGTACGCAAGCTTCTCGTTATTAAAATCGACCTTCTTCCGGAACGCATAATAATTTGCAGGAAGCTTAGAAGACAAATCCTGACCGGTACGCATTTTATGGATCAACGGATAGACCTCAAGTTTGGAATAATAAGGAAGTTCCACAGAGGCATTTGCAAACAGCTCAAATTCTTCGCTCCAGTTAATTTCTTTTTTCTTGCGTTCGTAATACTTAAGATTTCGGCGGTAAGATCTTTCAACAAACGGAATAAATCGGTTGACGTCATAATCAAAAACAGTGAACATGCTGTCGCGGTCGCGTTCGTTCCGTAGAAACATTTCCATTAGAAAATTGTTCTTCCTTTCGCCGCGGCCGGTAAAAACTATCGATTCATCGAAATCGCGTGCATTGATCGACACAAGCAGGCTGTCGTTCTTATCAAAGTAAACATATTGATATTCCGGCTCGTGCTTGAAAGTATACAGTCCGGGAGCAAGCGAATCATATTCTGCAAAAAACCTGTTGTTCCGATCGAGAAACAGCGAATCTATAACCTCGTCGCCCTTCATCAAAACCACATATCTGTTATTCGGGTTCGTGACTTCACCACCAAAATAAGCCGTAAAATTATTGGCCTTGAATGGCTTGCTGCACGATCCGGAAAAAAGGGAAATGAGACTTAAAAATGCGAGACAGATAACCGACTTTACGCTGTTCATTTACAATTGAATATCTGCAAATGTATCTATGGCAAAAAAATGATGCTGTTAATTCATAGTTAAATTACCAACCCTTGCAAATTCAGGCGTTCACGATGATTTGCGGCTGCTTATAAATTAGTACTTTTGCCGCTGTTTAATTTGATATATGCTTACAGTAAATAATTTATCGGTACAGTTCGGAAAACGCATTTTGTTCGATGAAGTGAATACCACTTTTTCCGACGGAAATATATATGGCGTTATCGGTGCGAATGGCGCGGGGAAATCGACGTTTTTGAAAATCTTGTCCGGCGATTTCGATCCGACTTCAGGACACGTATTTCTCGAACCGGGCAAAAGGATGTCTGTGTTGAATCAGAATCACAACATGTTCGACGAGTATTCCGTTTTGGAAACCGTCGTGATGGGGAACAAGGAATTGTACAAGGTTAAAAAGGAAATGGACGCATTGTATCTTGATTATAATGATGCGAATGCCGACAGGATCGGGGAACTCCAAGTACAATTTGAGGAAATGAATGGCTGGAATGCGGATTCCGATGCGGCGTCGATGCTGTCCAACCTTGGAATAGGCGAGGAGCATCATTACACGCAGATGGCCGATCTTGATGCGAAATTAAAGGTACGCGTGCTTCTTGCCCAAGCATTGTTCGGAAATCCTGACGTACTGATCATGGATGAACCTACAAACGACCTGGATTTCGAGACCATCGCATGGCTTGAAAATTTTCTTGCCAATTACGATAATACCGTGATCGTCGTTTCGCACGATCGTCACTTTTTGGATGCTGTTTGTACGCATATCTCGGATATCGATTTTGGAAAGATCAACCACTTTTCAGGAAACTACACTTTCTGGTACGAATCGAGCCAGCTTGCTGCCAGACAACGCGCACAGCAGAACAAGAAAGCTGAAGAAAAGAAAGCGGAACTTGAGGAATTCATCCGAAGGTTCTCTGCAAACGTTGCAAAATCAAAGCAGGCAACTTCTCGTAAGAAAATGATAAGCAAACTGAATATCGCAGAGATCAAGCCGTCGAGCAGGCGTTATCCGGCGATCATCTTTGATCAGGAACGCGAAGCAGGCGACCAGATACTGAATATCCAGAATCTAAGCGCATCGATTGAAGGTGAAACGCTGTTCAAAAACGTCGACCTCAATATGGCGAAAGGCGACAAGATCGTTTTGTTCTCGAAAGATTCACGCGCAACGAGTGCCTTCTACGAAATAATCAACGGCAACCAAAACGCCGATTCGGGCAAATTCGATTGGGGAATTACAACGACGCAGGCATATCTTCCGGCAGACAACCATCATTATTTTGAAAACGACCTGACATTGGTTGACTGGCTTCGTCAATGGGCGAAAACCGAAGAAGAGCGCGATGAAGTTTATATCCGTGGATTTTTGGGCAAGATGATATTTTCGGGAGAAGAGGCGCTAAAAACCAGCCGTGTATTATCAGGAGGCGAAAAAGTGCGCTGCATGATCTCGCGCATGATGATGCAAAGGGCAAACGTGTTGATGCTCGACGAACCGACGAACCACCTCGACCTTGAATCGATCACGGCATTCAACAATTCATTGAAAAATTTTAAAGGCTCTGTAATATTCACTACCCATGACCACGAATTCGCGCAGACTGTCGGAAATCGCATCGTTGAATTGACGCCACAGGGCGTAATCGACAGATATATGTCGTTCGATGATTATCTCGACGATGAGAAGATCCAGGAACTCAGGAAGAAAATGTATTCATAAAATCAGCCCCGTTAAGGGGCTTTTTTATGCTATCGCCTGAATTTCCGCATCAGCCAGATAATCAGTACAACGACCAGAATTACCAGGAAAATACCAACGCCAACGCCTGCCTGGAAGATATCGCCAACAAGCTCGCAACTTGTTATACTGAACAACACCATCAATAACAGCATTGTCCGAAGAATGAAACTTTTCATATTGTTTGTTATTAGATCAACTATAAATTTCGCATGATTTAACATGAAAAGCATTACATGATTTTTTAAAACATTTATTTAATTAGCTTATAGCCGAAAACTGACAGCTGAAATCTAACTCTTCACGAGCTTTGGATCTTTGGTGCTTTGGCACTTTGCAGCTTTTTCTCTACTTTTACACACCAAACCGTCACCTATGGGCCATCGCATACTGCTCAATTCTCATGAAATCAGTATCATCCTCAATCGCTTGGCCTGTCAGTTAATCGAAAACCATCTCGACTTTTCAGAATCAGTTTTAATTGGCATACAGCCTCGCGGAACGCAGCTTGCGAAACGCCTTAAAGATTTGTTAGAATCCGAATATATGGTTGCTGATGTTAACCTTGGTTATCTGGACATAACGTTCTTCAGGGATGACTTCCGCAGGACCGACAAACAAATAGAAGCCAGCGAAACACGGATCGACTTCCAGGTCGATGGCAAAAAAATAATATTTATCGACGATGTGCTTTATACAGGTCGCAGCATCCGCGCGGCATTGTCGGCAATTCAATCGTTTGGGCGGCCGTCGAACATCGAATTGCTGGTTCTGATAGACCGTCGGTTCAGCAGGCATTTGCCGATCCAGCCGGATTATCGCGGCAGGCAGGTCGATGCAATCACCGACATGACCGTAAAGGTGAACTGGCAGGAAAAGGACGGCGCCGACAGCGTGATGCTAATCAACAATAAAACAACCGAATGAGCGAGCTTTCAGTGAATCATTTATTGGGAATCAAGTATATCACGGAAAACGATATCCGTCTGATATTTGAAACTGCCGATCATTTTAAGGAAGTTATCAGTCGTCCGATCAAGAAAGTGCCGTCGCTTCAGCACATCACCATCGCAAACATCTTTTTTGAAAACAGCACGCGTACCAAGTTGTCTTTTGAATTGGCGCAGAAGCGGCTATCTGCAGATGTGATCAGTTTTTCGGCCGCACAATCATCCGTAAAAAAAGGAGAAACCCTGATCGATACCGTCAATAATATTCTTTCGATGAAAGTCGACATGGTTGTCATGCGGCACGCCAACGCAGGTGCGGCACACTTTCTTTCACAGCATGTAAACGCATCCATCGTAAACGCAGGCGACGGCGCGCATGAACATCCGACGCAGGCTTTACTCGATTGCTACTCAATTCGCGAGCGGCTGGGTGACGTTTCAGGCAAAAAGATTGTCATCGTAGGCGATATTCTTCATTCGAGAGTTGCGCTTTCAAACATTTACGCGCTTAAAATGCTGGGTGCCGAAGTAAAAGTTTGCGGACCAAAAACCTTGATTCCAAGATATATCGAAGATCTAGGCGTAAACGTCGAACTCAATTTGAGAAAAGCGCTTGAATGGTGCGACGTTGCAAATATGCTTCGCGTGCAGAATGAGCGGATGGATGTGAGTTATTTTCCGTCGGTGCGGGAATATACGCAGCAATATGGCGTCGACATGGATTTGCTCAATTCCCTCAATAAAGAGATTGTAATCATGCATCCGGGTCCGATCAATCGCGGTGTCGAGATCACGAGTGAAGTGGCAGATTCGCCGCAATCGCTGATCCTTAACCAGGTTGAAAACGGCGTCGCGATCAGGATGGCGGTCATTTACCTGCTTGCATCGAAAATCAAATAACACTTCACTAAAATCATATAATTGTCTTCAAACGCAATCAGGTAAATTAGCATTATGAAAGTCGACCAGAAAGGCCATACCATTACAATCCGCGACACATCGGGCGATCCGGAAGCTTTCTTGGAAAAAGTCACGAATGAATACAAATCGTTCGAAAATCATAATCTTATACTTGATATTTCAAGTTCCAAAGATGTTACAATAAAGACCATCAATATTTTTACGCCATTATCCAAGATCCATCGCAAAGCGAAAAAATCGTTTGTCCTCGTAACGGCTGATATTGATTTTAATCGTGTTCCGGCGTCCTTAGTGGTTGTGCCGTCGCTGCTGGAAGCAAATGACATTATTGAAATGGATGAGATTGAACGCGATCTCGGATTTTAATCAATGAATAGTTAACACTCGATAATGAATAATTTACAGGCGCAACGAGAGCTATGAAGTTAACCATTCTTGGATGTTACGCCGCGACGCCACGCACCTTTACGAATCCGACATCGCAGGTTCTTGAGATCGGAAATCAATTGTTCCTGATCGATTGCGCGGAAGCTACACAAGTTCAGCTGCGTAAGAACAAGATCAAGTTTGCAAAGATCAAAAACGTGTTCATTTCGCATCTTCATGGCGATCACGTATATGGACTCATCGGGCTGGTTTCCACCTATATGTTATTGAGCAGAACGGCGCCGCTTCATATTTACGGCCCGAAAGGAATTAAGGAAATGATCACGCTTCAATTGCGGCTGTCGAATTCATGGACATCTTATGAGCTGCATTTTCATGAATTGGAATCTGCATCATCGCAGTTGATCTATGAAGATGATAAAGTTACCGTTTCGACAATTCCCCTAAAACATCGGATTTATACAAATGGGTTTCTGTTTCGGGAAAAGCGAGGTCTGCGGAAATTGAATGTTGAAGCCGCCGAAAAATTAGGTGTCGATAAATGTTACTACAGGAATATCGTTCTGGGCAAAGACATTGCGCTTGATGACGGAACGATCATCGATAACCGCGAACTCACGTTTGAGCCCATTCCGCCTAAAAGCTATGCGTACTGTTCCGATACAGTTTATGATGAATCTATCGTACCGCAGGTCACCGGCGTCGATTTATTATATCACGAATCCACATTTCTGGAATCGGAAGCTGCACTTGCAAATAAGACGATGCATTCCACAGCCCGTGAAGCGGCAACTATTGCCAAAATGGCAAACGTCCGTAATCTGATGTTGGGCCATTATTCTACGCGTTATGATTCGATTGAAAACTTCAAAACAGAAGCATCCGAAATCTTCCCTAATATTTACCTTGCCGACGATGGTCTTTCGTTCGATTTCTGAATTGATTAACTTCGTATAAATTTCAACGATGAAAGATCTCAGTCATTACCGCCGGTCGTACGAAAAAAGCGAGCTAATCGAAAATTCAATTCCGGACGATCCGATCAAACTGTTCGACGCATGGTTTCATGAGGCCGAGAAAACATCGGAAGGGCAGGAGGTCAATGCGATGTCTGTTGCAACAATTGGCCCCGACGGTTTTCCCAAATCCAGAATATTGCTTCTAAAGATGTTTACCGAAGAAGGATTTGTTTTCTTCACGAACTACAATTCGGATAAAGGAAGGTCCATCGATGGCAATAACAAAGTTTGTCTGTCCTTCTTCTGGCCATGGAACGAGCGGCAGGTAATTATTAAGGGCGAAGCGTCAAAAGTCGACGCCGCAGTTTCCGATTCTTATTTCAACAGCAGGCCTGAAGGAAGCAGGCTTGGAGCGATAGTATCCGATCAAAGCGAAGAAATTCCGTCACGAAAATATCTCGAAGATAAATTAGCGAAGCTTTCGGCGGAATTGCAATCAAAAGAAATAAAGCGTCCGGATCATTGGGGCGGCTACATCGTAAAGCCTGTCTCGGTGGAATTCTGGCAAGGCCGCGCAAACCGGCTGCACGACCGGATCATATACAGAGTGGCACACGCCGGCTGGTTAAGAACACGGCTTTCTCCATAATAATTACCCCATAATATTCCCAACCGCTCACGTGAGCGGTTTTTTTATTTCATTTTGTAAGAAATTATCCTACTCAAAATGCAAAATTGTGCATTTCGTCGATTTTATTTGGTACTTAAACGATAATCGTGTTAATATTGTCTCAAGAAAAACGACACGTTCTTACATAAAGAGTTTGCCCCACAATCTACTTTATACAAAACAAAACCAAATCAGAGTAACCCTTAAAGAAGTTTGCCCCACAATCTGCTTTAAACTTAACCTAATGACTATGAAAGCAAAATTACTAAGTTCACTTTTACCGTTGGCACTGGTGTTTACAATGGTATCTTGCTCGCCCGATTCCGCCGAAGATCAAACTGTAGATGCTACTTTGGTAGAGAACTACGATTACGATCCTACAGAGATCGAACTTGCGCGAATCATCAATCTTCACAGGACTCAGCAAGGTCTTAGCGCATTGCAGACTGTTAACCACATTTCATTTAAATCTGAAGAACATAACGAATATATGATCGCCAACAATGTGGTGAATCATGACTATTTCTTTGAGCGCTCACAGAACATCCGTGCAGTGCTTGGTGCTGTTAAAGTTAACGAAAACATCGCCTACAATTTTCCGACACCCGCTGCTGCCTTGGCTGCATGGCTTTACAGCGACGGACATCGCGCCAATATCGAAGGCGATTTCACACACTTCGGAATTTCTGTCACCGAAGATCCTGTAACAGGGAAAAAATACTATACCAATATTTTCATTAAAAAGTAAATAGGTAGAATTTGATTGTGTTTTTTTGTTTTGACAGACAGGCCACCCTTCGGGGTGGTTTTTCAATCAGTACGCCAACCAAAACCAACCATAAATGCTGATTATGCTTACTGTTATCACGATCAAAAAGTGCCTTCGGTATTGCCGGTGGACATTTTGAAACGCATCCTTCGGGATGCTTTTTTTTGGGTTGGGGTTTGGGGAATGAGGTATGGGGTACAGGGTACAGGGTATGGGGTATGGGGTTCAGGTCTTTCAATATTGGACTTTGGAATCCACTACTTAGTTATAGTTGTTGGTTGTTGATTGTTGGTCTCTAATCTTTTCTCTTTTCACTTTCCTCTTTTCACTTTCCTCCATGGCGTGCCCTTCGGTCAGGCTGTCCGCTGTAGTCCGTTCCCTCGTTCCTCGGAATCCGGGCTGCCGCTTCCATCCTTCACGCGCCTTCTAATAACCTTTGTAGTAGTTGAAATTCTAAATTACCTTAGATCTTCTTTCTAGAAATCTCTAGTCTAAAATCTAGTATTCAATATTGTTCTCGATCAGCAATGCATTCAGCCTAAGATCGAAACCCGATACGAAATAAGATGCGCCGCTGTCATAATACTGTCTGATGATCGCAGCCTGATGATTCGTATAGCCTTCGAGATCGCAAGGCATTCCCAATTTGCCTTCCAGAAAGAAGTCGGCGAGAATTTTCTCAGTAATGATCTTTTCCGGAACACCGTCGCAGATCCTGCCATTCAATTTTTCATATTCATGACGTCCTTCGTAAAAGCCTGAAATGAACGCTTCATTCTGGAAATGAGGAGCGATTTTCAGCATATCCTCGCAATCGTGGAATACCGGAAGCAAGCCAAAAGTATATCCTTGGATATACTGCTTTTTGTACGATGGATTAAAGATGTCTGCCATGAGATTTGGATTTAGCCTGGCACAAAGATATGCTTCGCAACAATCCGCAAAAGTTAAATTTTTAACGAGTTATTCACTTGGTTATCAAGGTTATTAAAATAAAACATCCCGGACGGGCCGGGATGTTTTCTTCTGGTTGTTAACTTATATTATTGTTCAAGTGAAGTAATGATGAATTGGCTTCGGCGATTAAGCTGATGTTCCTCTTCGGTACATTTCACACCGTCCGAGCATTTGTTGACCAATTGAACCTCGCCATAACCGCGGCCTGTAAGCCTGTCGGCAGTTACACCGTTCTGGATCAGCCATGCCACAGTTGATTTTGCACGCCTGTCGCTCAGCCTTTCGTTATACTTGTGCGATGCACGGCTGTCGGTATGCGAACGGATATCAAGTTTCATCGTCGGATACTGGTTCAGCACGTCGAGGATCTTTTCAAGCTCAAGAGCTGCATCCGGACGGATATTCCATTTATCCAAATCAAAGTAGATTTCTTTGATGCCGAATGCTTTCGCCAAGTCGTCGCCAACCGTAACCGGGATCTGACGTTTCTCAAGCTGTATCGGAAGATCTGTTTTTCCGGATTCGTTCGGGATCTTGATCTTTTGCTCGTTGGTGTCGTAGCCTTCTTTCTCGCCGCGGACATAATAGGTCGTATCACATTCCACTTCAAATTCGTAATAACCATTTTCATCAGCTATCACTTCCGCGATTTTATTGAATTTGTCATCCATCAGGGTAACTTTCGCACCCGGAAGGATTTCTCCCGTTTGCTTATCTGTTACGATTCCCGAAAGCAGCTGCTCACAAATAAGCTTTCTCGTTTCAAGGAACTTGTAAATATCGTCATAACCTTTTCCGCCATCGCGGTTCGAGCTTAAAAATCCTTTTCGGGTTTTGGTGTCGATGATATAAGCGAAATCATCTTTCGAAGAGTTTGCCGGCTCACCAATATTGATCGGATTTCTGAAAGTTCCGTCATCATTTAAACGTGCCATGAAAATATCGAGGCCGCCAAGTCCGGGATGACCGTCAGTTGCGAAATACAATTCCTTTTCATCGGTCATTACAGGAAACGTCTCTTTTCCCGGTGTATTGATAACCGGCCCCAGATTCTCAGGCTTGCCGAAAGTTCCCGACGTATCGATCGCCACTTTCCACAAATCAGACTGGCCGTAAGTTCCGGGCATGTCGGATGCGAAATACATCGTTTTGTTATCCGCGCTCAATGCCGGATGCGCCGTACTGTAATTGTCGCTGTTGAATGGAACTTCGGAAATGTTTTCCCATTCTTCACGGATCACCTTCCCATCTTTGTCCTTAACTTCCTTTAAAGTGGCCTTATAAATTTTAACAAGTGTAACGCGTTCGCCATTCTTGCCTTTTTTACCGTCCAGGAAATTGTTACGGGTAAAATAAACCGTCTTTCCATTATTTGTAAAAGCAGGCGACATCGCATCGTTAAACTTGGTATTCATCTTATGGCCAAATTTCTCAACCGTGCCCATCGAATCGCCCTGTACTTCGGCCGAGTAAAGATTGGTAAAATACTGGTTTGTCCACTGATGGATCTTTTTCGAAAAATTTCCTGTATCGCGGGCAGATGCAAACACAAGCTGGTTGCCTCGCAGTGCGCTTCCATAATCGGAGTATTGCGAATTCACCCCGGCATCGGTAATTTCGTAGCGCCCTGAATTCTTCTTAATGATCTCCAAGTAATTCTTGTTCGCCGCATAATTCTTCGCTCGAAGATCGTCGGTTACCTTGGCATTGAAGGTTTCCATCATCTGATTCGCTTTGTCATACTGCCCAATCGATTTCAATGATTGTGCATAGCGGTAATAATATTCAGGCTCAACATCTTGCGTAAAAGCAAACAATTGATCATACCAGTTTGCCGCTTTTTCAAATTGAGAATTGAAATAATATGCATTTCCAAGCTTCTGGAAAAGATCCGCCGATTTGTAGCCTTTCTGTGCTATGCGCTCGTAGGTTTCGATAGCATCGATGAAGGCATAACGCTCGTACTTTTTATCGGCTCTTTTGACTGCGCCGGGTTGCGCATTCGCCGTCAGTGCCAACAGGCCGAGGAAAGTTATGTAAAATATTACTTTACGTTTCATGGTCTTTCGTTTTAGAAGAATCTTGGGGTTGTTATACGGTCGAATCTATTGAAAAGCTCAAATCTAAGAAAGATTTCGTGCGATCCTGAATTGTAATGCTGAAGTTCGGTTGTTTCGAAATCGTAAGCATAACCGGCAAATAGCCCGTCTGTGATCTGGAAACCAACCATTCCGCTTACTGCAGCGCTCCAACGATAAGCCGCACCGATCACGAATTTCTCGTGGATCAGGAAGTTCGCCGATGCATCGATTTGAAGTGGTGAACCTGTTACCAGTTTCGTCAGTACCGCAGGCTTGAATTTGACGCTCGGGCTAAGGTCTAATACATATCCACTGATAAAGTAGAAATTCATACGTTCCTTGTTAATCGAGTAGTCGTTATCGCTGTATTGCGTCGTCTGAATGAAATTCGGCACGGAAAGACCCGCATAAAATTTATCGTTGTGGAAATAAACTCCGGCTCCGATATTCGGCGAGATCTTACTGTCGATGCTCTGGAGATGATCGTCCAAAGGATCAACGGGATTAAGCCTGCTTGCATCGAGGTTAAAGATGTTCGCCGATGCCTTCACACCAAATGACAGTTTGTTGACCTCGGATGTTCGGATGGTGTAGGAGACATCAGCAGAGATCGTATTCTCGTTCGTAGGCCCGATCTTGTCGTTCACGAAAGACAAACCAACACCAAGATTGCTGTTGTTTATTGGGGTATGAAGCGAGAATGCATTTGTTGTCGGCGCACCGTCAAGTCCGACCCATTGGGTACGATGGAGGCCGAAGATGCTCATTACGCCTCTCGAGCCCGCATACGCCGGGTTGATATTGATGGTGTTGTACATGTACTGCGTAAACTGTGCGTCCTGTTGCGCAAAGCCTATCGCCGCCGTAAACATCATAGCGAAAGTTAGTAATCTTGTTCTCATTAGTTTCATGTTTTATCCTGAGGGTTTTTACGCCCTCAGGAGTTAGATTTGAGTTTGGTTATCTTGAAAGGTATAAGTATCCGCTCTTTTCGAAGACTACGCCCTGGTCAGTTGTGAGTTTGTAGATCCAGAAATAAGTTCCAGTAGGCAGGAGCTCATTCTTGGCTACAGTTACACGGCCTTCAGACATCCCTTTGAAATAATTGGATTCGTTATCGTAATTTTTAGTTTCATACACCAACACACCCCAACGGTTGTAGATTTCAACCTGGTTGCTCGCAATACAGTCTTCATCGATTCCTTCAAGTACGAACGTGTCGTTGATCATATCGCCATTCGGACTGAATCCGGCGTGGACAATGATATCTCCGCACGGACCAACTACGCAGTCGTCGTCAACGGTCAGCGTGATATTCGCAGTATAAGGACAATCACCGGTCACAACATATTGAATGTCGTACACACCCACAGCGATTCCCGTAGCATCGAATGTACTTCCGGTAAGACCGCCTGTACCGCTAAGATCTGTCCATGTTCCACCTTCCGGAGCATTATCAGGAAGTGAATCATTAAGGTCGAGGATAGTTCCCTGTCCAGGGTTGTTACATTCTGCCAGAACCGGAATCTCAAGCTCTGTTCCTGCAGAAACGTTGATAGTCTGCGTAAACGTCGATTGGTTTCCACATGAATCAGATACGATCCATGTTCTTACTATCGTATACGAAGTAGAAGTTTCATTGATGATCTGTTCAGTGTAAGCCGGGATTCCAACTGTTGAACATGCATCGCTGAACGTCAATTGCGGAACCGGTGGAATTTCTGTACAAACAACGTCAACGATTTCCTCAAGGTCTTCATTAACGATCGGACCGGTAGTATCCGTAACAGTGATTGTTTGTATCAGGGTTGTTGGGTTTTTACAAGCATCGTTTGCAGTCCATGTACGGATCAGCGTATAGTTTCCTTCGCAGGTTCCGTCAACGCGGGTTTCCACAAATGTAATTGTAACTGCAGTACAGTTGTCTGTTGCTGTCAATGTTGGCGCAACCGGCACATCCGTACAAGATACCGCAAGAGTTTCAGGTAATGTCTGATCGAATGTTGGTGCGATCACATCAAGTACAGTGATGATCTGCGTTTCTGTTGTAGTGTTTCCACATCCGTCAGTCGCTGTCCATGTACGCGTGACGATTCCTTCACCTTCACATGAACCGATTTCAGTTGATTCATTGAATGTAACCTGAACCGCTCCTTCACAAAGATCCGTTGCAGTAATAGTCGGTACGGCCGGAATTGCATCACACGATACTGAAATATCAGCAGGAATTCCCTGATCGAACGTTGGCGCTCCGTTATCATTTACAGAAATAATCTGCGATACTGATGATGAGTTGCCACATGCATCAACGAATGTCCATGTACGTGTTGTTGTGAATGAACCAGGACACTGACCCGGAACTGTCGAATCGACACCTTCAACCGTAATAGTAGTATCGCAGTTGTCTGTTGCAGTCAATGAAACCATTGGAGGAACTTCACCTGTACAAGCAAGCGTGATGTCGGCCGGAGCTTCAGGAGCAATTGGCGCTATCGTATCGTTTACTGTTATGATTTGCGATATTGATGATGTATTTCCACATAGATCAGTAAACGTCCATGTACGAGTAGTTACGAAAGAATTCGGGCAATCACCTTCAACAGTCGAATCAACTCCTTCAGCCGTAATTGGCTCGCCGCAATTGTCTGTCGCTGTAAGTGAAATCATTGCAGGAATTTCTGTCGCACAAGATACAGTTACATCCGCTGGCGCTTCAGGAGCAACCGGTGCTACAGTATCATCGATGGTAATCGTTTGTGAAATTGATGTTTCATTGCCACAAGCATCCACGAATGTCCATGTACGTGTTGTTACAGTTGAGTTCGGACATTGTCCAGGAACTGTAGTGTCAACACCTTCCACAGTGATTTCGCCGCTGCACTCATCGAACGCTGTCAATGAAATCATTGGCGGGATTTCACCTGCACATGCGAATACAACATCAGCAGGTGTTTTTGGAGCAACCGGAGC
>CBDUBJ010000043.1:0-19467 GCA_965365355.1 uncultured bacterium | reverse complement strand
TTAATGGCAACGTACAATAAAAGAGGTCACAAAACTCCAAAACCAAAAGAAGAAAAGGACGAATTGATTGAGGATGTCAATGTAGATGAGAAAGACAGTACGACGGCCGGCGTTTTTACAGCACTTGATGAAACAGCTTCGAAAACCGAAGACTGGATCGCGCGCAACCAGAAATACATATTAAGCATTATCGGTGCCGTAGCTTTTGTAGCGGTTGCGTATCTTTTATATCAGAAATTCATTGCCGGTCCGAAAGAAGCGGATGCGGCGGAACAAATGTTCACGGCACAGCAGAACTTCCAAAAAGCGATCGATGGCGACGTGAAAGCCGATTCACTTTTCAATATCGCTTTGAACGGATCTGAAGGAAAGTTCGGATTTGTCAGCATCGCCGACGAGTATTCCGGGACCGACGCAGGAAACCTAGCGAATTATTACGCGGGAATCGCTTACCTGAATACAGGTAAATACGGTGAAGCCATTGAATTCCTCGAAAAATTCAAATCCGACGATATGATCCTGAATGTCCAGGCTCATGGTGCGACCGGAGATGCATACGTTCAGCAGAACAAACTTGCCGAAGCGCTTGAGCATTATTTGAAAGCTGCCGAAATGAATGCGAACGAATTCACTACGCCTCGTTATCTGATGAAAGCCGGGCAGGTGGAACTTGCACTGGGCAAAAAAGACGATGCTTTAAAGCATTTCACGGAGATCAAAGAGAAATATGAAATGACCCCCGAAGGCGCAAATGTTGACGCCATGTTGGGTCTGGCACAAAAATAATGGCCACAGCAAATAAAAACCTGTCCGAGTACGACAAGGCATCAATCCCAAACGCGAAGCAATTCCGGTTTGGGATTGTTGTTTCTGAATGGAACGATAAGATTACAAACGGACTGTATTCCGGCGCCGAAGCCGCGCTTTTGGATTGCGGCGCGGAAGCGGATAATATCATTCGCTGGGATGTTCCCGGAAGCTTTGAGCTAGTTTATGGGGCCAAACGCATGATCGACACTCAGAATGTCGACGTGGTGATCGTTATCGGATGCGTGATCAAAGGAGAAACCATGCATTTTGAGTTTGTCTGCGACGGCGTGACGCAAGGCATTAAAGACCTTAATCTTCAAGGCAATGTTCCTGTAATTTTTTGCGTGCTTACAGACAATAATGAGCAGCAATCCCTCGACCGAAGCGGTGGTGCGCACGGGAATAAAGGTACGGAAGCTGGTATTGCTGCGATTAAAATGGCCGAAATCGCTCGTTGCACTCGCTTTTAGATCGTTCGCTGGCCCTCACTGTTAGATGTTAGGCCGCTGCGCTTTCAGATTGGTGGAATTTGTAATCTGCAATGTAACTTTTAACAATCGGAAAATCGAGCATCGAGCATCGAATATCGAAAAATCGAACATCAGACAATCGACCATCGAACATATTCCGTAAATTTGAATTCTTTTCACAGTTACGTCAATGTCCGGGATAATCCAGCTCCTTCCAGACCATGTTGCCAATCAGATTGCCGCCGGAGAGGTTGTTCAAAGACCTGCTTCAGTGGTCAAGGAGTTATTGGAAAATGCCGTGGATGCCGGTGCCACCGATATCAAACTTATAATTAAAGACGCAGGAAAATCACTCGTACAGGTGATTGATAACGGAGTCGGAATGAACGTGACAGATGCGCGCCTTTGCTTCGAGCGTCATGCGACTTCAAAAATTCGGCTGGCCGAAGATCTGTTTTCACTTCATACAAAAGGATTTCGCGGGGAAGCTTTGGCATCAATTGCAGCAATTGCGCATGTGGAGATGAAAACGCGGCAGGCTCAGGACGAACTCGGTCATCATATCGTGATCGAAGGGAGTCGGTTTGTTTCGCAGGAAGTGGCAGTTTTGCCGCAGGGAACGTCGTTCGCAATCAAAAATCTGTTCTTTAATATTCCCGCGCGCCGGAATTTCCTCAAATCGGAAGTGGTCGAACAGCGTCATATCGTGGATGAATTCCAGCGTGTCGCCTTGGCGCATCCCGGAATTTATTTTACCATGTATCATAACGGAAGCGAAATGTTCAATCTTCCGGCATCGAACCTGCGGCAGCGCATCGTGAATATTTTTGCAGGTAAAACCAATGAAAAGCTCGTTCCGGTCAAGGAAGACACAGGGATTGTTACTGTTCAGGGATTTGTTACAAAACCGGAGTTTGCGAAGAAAAACCGTGGTGAACAATTCTTTTTCGTCAACAATCGCTATATCAAAAGCGGATACCTTCATCATGCGATAATGTCGGCTTACGAAGGACTTTTGAAAGACGGCTGCCAACCGGGTTATTTCCTCTATTTAAATGTACCGCCTCAATCGATAGACATCAACATCCATCCGACAAAAACCGAAATAAAGTTCGACGACGAACATGCTTTATATGCTATTTTGAGATCTGCGGTTAAGCACAGTCTCGGGCAGTTCAATGTTGCACCGGTGCTGGATTTCGAAAGGGATTCAAACCTTGATACGCCATACGACTACAAGAATCGCGAAGCATCGGTTCCATTGATCCAGGTAGACGGAAATTTTAATCCGTTTTCAGGCGGAGGGCAGCCGCGGTTTGCAAATGTGCGCAAGGAAACTACAGGATGGGAAAGCATTTTTACAGGCTTAAAACAGGATGTGGCCGTCGCATTCGACGATGAACCATCACGGTCAGGGTTTCACGGCGAGATGGCTTTCGAAAGTCAGGAATCAACTTCAACACTTTTCGATGATCAAGAGGAAAAACCTTCAGCGCACAAAACATATCAGCTTCATAAAAAGTATATCGTTAGTCCGATAAAATCGGGAATGGTCATTATTGACCAGCAGCGTGCGCATCAGCGTATACTATATGAAGAATTCCTGACCAGCATGACCGTGCATCAGGCGTCAAGCCAGCAGCTCTTATTCCCGCTTGAGCTTTATTTTAATTCGGGTGAAATGCAGTTGATCCATGAGCTGATTCCATCTTTGGCAAACACCGGATTCGTGTTCGATGCGACAGATCAGCAGAAATTGGTGATCTCAGGAGTGCCCGTGAATGTTTCCGAAAGCGAGGTTTCGATTGTTCTCGAACAATTGCTGGGCGATCTTCAGGATGGCATTCCGGGCAACAGTTTCAGTCAGAATGACGTTATAGCAAAATCGATGGCGCGCAGCCTTGCGGTGAAAACCGGAGTGTTTCTAGGCGACCGCGAACAGGAGAACCTGCTCAACAGCCTTTTTGCATGTAAGGAAGCAGACGTGTCGCCGTTTGGCAAGCCAACATTCGTGACGATGCGCGTGGAAGAAATCGATAAAAAATTCGCAGTATGATGAACGTTACACCGATGGTAAAGCAGCTGCTGATCATCAATGTCATATTTTATATTGGATCGCAGATCGTCGGTAATATTTCGTACGATTTGCTGTCGCTTTATTATTTTGAGTCGCCGCAATTTCGGGTATGGCAGCCGATTACCCATATGTTCATGCATGCGCCGATGCCGATCATCACGCATTTGCTATTTAACATGCTTGCCTTATTTTCATTTGGTTCAGCGCTGGAGCATCGATGGGGTTCCAAGAGATTTTTATTTTTCTACATGTCGTGTGGCCTGGGGGCTGCATTGCTGCATTCGCTGGTGAATTATTATGAAGTGCAGCAGGGAATAAACTTACTGTTATCCAGTGGATATTCGATGTCGGAAATTTCAACCTTGTTAACAGGAGAAAGCATTCCCACCAATGGGCGGCCTGATGTGAGTCAGTCACTAAACGATTTTTTCTCAGCTTATTACACACCTGCCGTTGGCGCGTCCGGAGCCATTTACGGATTGCTCGTCGCGTTTGCGGTTCTGTATCCAAATGCTGAACTGATGTTATTGTTTATCCCGATTCCGATCAAAGCCAAATACTTTGTACCGGGAGTATTGCTCGTCGATCTATACCTCGGATTAACTGGAAAATCAATCTTTGGCGGAGCAGGCGGAATTGCGCATTTTGCACATATCGGTGGCGCACTTATCGGATTTTTAATGATGTGGTACTGGAAGAAAAACCAGTTTAACAGTAACAGATGGAACTGATATGAGTATCATCGAGGATTTAAAACTGCAGTATCGCATGGGTGATATCACGACACGGTTGATATTCATCAATATTTTGTTTTTTCTCCCGAATGTGGTCATTGCGGTGCTGTCGTTGTTCCGCATCGACACCAATTTCTTCGATTACGTAAGCCTTTCTTCGGATCCGTCGGACCTGCTTTGGAAACCCTGGTCTATCATCAGCTATGCATTCTTTCATGCAAATGTGCTACACATCATTTTCAATTTGCTGATGCTGAACTTTGCGGGACGGATCTTTAACACTTTTTTTACGCAGAAGCAATTGCTTGGATTATATATAGCCGGAGCGTTCGTTGCGGGTTCGATCTACATTTTGTCGTATATGTTTTTGCCGATGCTGGCGGAACTTGATGTAACGATGGTTGGTGCTTCCGGTTCTATTATGGCGATCCTGTTTGCGACGATGACATATTCGCCGCACATGCCTGTAAGATTATTTTTATTCGGAAACGTTAAACTCTGGCACGTTGTCATGGTTTTGGTGATCATCGATTTGATCCAGTTGCCGCTCGGAAATACCGGCGGTCACATCGCGCATCTTGCCGGCGCTTTTTTCGGATATATTTTTATTAAACAATTACAGTCGGGACGCGACCTCGTTAGCTGGATTGCAAACGGAATCGAATCGCTTTCCGGACGATTTTCAGGGAAGCGCTCGAAAAGGCCATTTAAAGTTCATAAGAATTATATAAAGCCTTCGCCGAAACCTGAACCTAAAGTTGTTACAAAAAATCGCACCCAGCAACAAATTGATGAGATTTTGGATAAGATCAGCAGATCGGGATATGACAGCCTGTCAAAGGAAGAAAAGGATTTTTTATTCCGCGCAGGCAAACAATAACCTCAATATCGTCCAAAAAGCTATCTTTACCTTGCGGCATTACAATGAGGCAACTATCCTGGTTCAATAAAAGCGTATTTGTGTTCAATATCTTCGTGGCGATATTGACCTTCATTGCGTATGTGCTGCCATTTCTTGCGCCAAAATTGTTTCCGTTTTTGTCGGTTCTCACGCTTTTTCTTCCGCTGTTCCTGATCCTTAACGGATTGCTTTTCGTATACTGGCTTATTCAGTTAAAACGACAGGTATTTTTATCGGGATTGCTTCTTATCCTTGGGATTCCATTTATCAATAAATTTTATAAATTTTCATCGACAAACCTTCTCGAACAAGAAAAAGATTTTACGGTAATGAGTTATAACGTAAGGCTTTTTAATTTGTTCAGGTGGCTCGACAAGGATAACGTTCCCGAAGAGATCCTGAAATTCATCAATGAGCAAAACCCTGATATTCTTTGCATCCAAGAGTTTTCGAGTTCTGCAAATATCGATCTGAAGGCTTATCCACATAGCTATGTTGAAATGCATGGCGATCAAATTAAGACGGGCCATGGCATTTTCTCGAAATTTCCAATTATCGGAAAAGGTAAAATTGAATTTCCAAACTCCAATAACAATGCAGTGTATGCCGATTTAAAAAAAGGGCTCGATACGATCCGAGTTTACAGCATGCATCTGCAGTCGATCAAGATTACGCCTGATGTTAATGACATTCATAAAGACATCAACGGAATCGACCAGCGCAAATCGGAAATGATCTTTCGTCGGATCAGCAAAGCTTTTCGCGAGCAGCAATTGCAGGCCGAGATCATCATGAACCATAAAAAGGATTGTCCGTATCCGCTCATTATCTGCGGCGACATGAACAATAGCGCGTTTTCATACGTTTACAGAAGCGTAAAAGGAAAATTAAAGGATTGTTTTGAAGAAGGCGGAAACGGTTTCGGACAGACCTATCATTTTAAATATTATCCGGCGCGAATCGACTATATTTTCTCCGATGCCAAAATGCAGGTCAAGGATTTCCGTAGTTTTTCAGAGTTTGAAAATTCCGATCACTACCCGATCATGACGCGGCTTTTTATGAAGTAGGAAAAGGCTGCCTTTTCAGATATTCCAGCGCATGACGGCCTTCATTAAACAGCAGATCCAAAATGCTGAGGTTATTTAGATAGCCGTATTTCGAATTAAAAACCTGTGTATATTCCTCAAATTGCGAAGTGTCTTTTTTGCCATTGGCAAGCTTACGAAGATCTGCCACGTTGCCGACGTCATGAAAATACTCTTCAGTTGTCGAATACTTTAAATTGAACTTCAGGCATTTACTGACTATTTCAATACTCTCAAAATTCAAGTCGAGAAGAAAATTGTGCTTTTTATTGAAAACCGGTGAAATCGCATCCTCAAAAAATTCGAAGAACGGAGACGATCGATAAGCGGCTTCCAATGACCTGAAATGAAGTTTCTGCCATCCGAAAGCATATTCAATCCTTACGTCTTTTGTTTTTTGATGTGCATTCAAGGCGTGCTTTATCGGAACATTTAGCAACTGCTTGCCGTTCGGACTGTAAATATACATTCGGTTGCGATTGGTCTGCTTTTGAAAATTGTCTTCGGTTTCGAAAATGGTTTCCTCCGACTGGACCATGGCGACGAAATGTGAAATTGAAGGGAAATATGTAGGGTAGAGGATTGGCATAGGAAGTTTGGAGGTTTTGAAATCAGAAGGTTCAGAAAGATGGTTTTGGAGGTTTGGTGCCGGGGGCTAATAATTGTTTTGGCGGATTTTCGGCGCGATTCTATTTAATTGAGAGTTTCGCAAGCTATTTAAGCTAAATGAGATTTTTTCGATTTTAGACCTTGCAGAGAAATAATCGTTGTCGGAAATGTAGCCAAGTTCGCGCGACAGTATTAATTGATTGATGACTTCCAATACAGAACTGTAAGCGATTGTACTGAAACGAGCCTGATCCTTTGCTGTTTTCCTGCCAGTTCCTTCAGCAATATTTGAACAGATGGAAATGGATGCTCTGCGAATTTGATTTTGTAAGCTAAATCTTTCAGTAATCGGGAAATTGGCTGTTATCGTATAAATTAATTTTGTAAAGTCTTTTGCTAAAACCCAAACCTCTAATTTTTCAAAAGAATATTTCATTGCAACAAATTTAACGAAGGCAGTCTATTCCATAAAAAATCTAAATGATTCAAATCTTCAAACCCTATAAACCCCTAAACCTTCTAAACCTTCTAAACCACCTGAACCTTCTAAACCACCCGAACCATTGAAACCATCTAAACTTCCTCAATCATCAAATCAACCAATAAAATGTCAACTGTAGTTACGGTTTTGCCTTTTTCTTTCTCTTCACGATATAATCCACGAAAAAATAAGCGGCCAGCAAAATCAGAAAGAACTTAAAGTACGATACAGGTTTTCCCTCACCGTGAACTGTCGTAAACATTCGTTCCCAGCGTAACTTCGAAAATCCTTTTTTGTTCGGATCCAGACTCATCCAGATGAATACCGGTTTGCCTACAATATGGTCTTCAGGCACAAAACCCCACGCGCGGCTGTCTTCGGAATTGTGACGGTTGTCGCCCATCATCCAATAATAATTCTGTCCGAATGTATACGTTGACGCCACTTTTCCATCGATGCGGACTTCGCTGCCGTTGACCTTCAGATCGTGATGCTCATATTCAGAAATGATTTTCTTATATAAAGGAAGTGATTGCGGCGTCAGGTTAACGGTCTTGCCACGACCCGGAACGTAAATCGGACCGAAATTATCGAAGTTCCACGCGGTGTTGCCGCCAAAAGTCGCCTGCGCGCGATTCAATGATTTCGTTACGGACACAACGCCCGGAAGATTTTTCAGTCGTTCCGCACTTTCCGCAGTAATCGCTGATACAAGGTATGTCGTTGCACTTATCTGATACGATCTGTCTGTGATATCCAATTCGTTTACGAGATAATTTCCGTCGATCGGCGACTTGCCATCAAATTCTACGATATATGAAAATTGCGGTTTTGCGCGATCCGGTAAGATCAGTTCTTTGCCGTTGATAAACAGTACGCCATCTTTGATCGACAGGCTGTCGCCCGGTGTTCCGACGCACCGTTTTACGTAATTCGACTTTTTATCGATGGGCTTATCGACGCGGTTTGATTTCTTGAAAAACTGCTCGACCGTATCGACAGGCCAGTTAAAAACCACTATATCATTCTTCTCGATTTCCTCGGTTCCCGGAAACCTGAAATATGGAAGCTGCGGCCATTTTAAGTACGATCGTGTATTAATGACAGGTATCGTATCATGAACCATCGGAGCAGCAATCGTTGTCATCGGCGTGCGCGCACCGTAATTGAATTTGCTGACAAAAAGGAAATCGCCTACCAACAGCGTTTTTTCCAAGGAAGATGTCGGAATCGTAAAAGGCTGCATCACATAAGTATGGACGAGCGTTGCGACAATGATCGCGAAAAGCAAAGAGCTTAACGTATCGGCGGCCTTCGATTTTGGAACCAGGCTTCGGTTCGGAATGTATTCAACTTTTTGGGTGTAATTGATGTAGTATATATAAAAGCCCAGTGTTATCAGGACAAGGATAGTATCCATTGTTGAATTTTTCCCGAAACTTCGGATCGTTTCCACCCAAACAACCGGGATCATGATCAGGTTCACGATCGGAATAAACAGCAAAATTGTCCACCACGTTGGCCGCCCGATGATCTTCATCAGTACAATCGAATTGTAAACCGGAATCGCGGCTTCCCAGCGTTTGCGGCCCGCAATCTCATAAAGTCTCCAGGTTCCTGCAAAGTGAACTAATTGCACGATCAGGAAAAAAATAAACCATTGGGTCAGGGTCATAGAAATATCTTTTCGTTCTTAAGTCTTTACTTTCAACCTACAGTTACAAACCAAGCACATCCTTCATCGTAAATACGCCCGTTCTTCCAACAAGCCATTCGGCAGCCATGATTGCGCCAACTGCAAAACCTTCGCGACTGTGCGCAGTGTGTTTGATCTCTATCGTATCTACATCGGAATTGTAAAAAACGCTGTGGGTTCCGGGCACATTCTCGATCCGCTTGGCATCGATCATAATTTCATCCGATTTCGGATTGCCAATCGCCCAGCTCGAATAATCGGAATTATCGATAATCGTTTTCGCCAGTGAAATGGCAGTTCCGCTTGGTGCGTCGAGCTTTTGGGTATGATGGATTTCCTCCATCGAAACCTTGTACTGCGGAAAATTACGCATCATCTTCGCAAGATTTTCATTCAGGCTGAAAAAAAGATTTACGCCAAGGCTGAAATTCGACCCGTAAATAAAGGCTCCTTTATTTTTACGGCATAATGATTCGATGATATCATAATCTTCAAGCCATCCTGTCGTTCCGGAAACAACCGGAATCCGTGCATTTAAACATGTCGTAATATTCGTTACCGCTGATGCAGGAACGCTGAATTCAATCGCGACATCTGCCATCTCCATTCCTTCATAACCTTCAGATGAACTTTTTCTCAATACGATTTCATGGCCGCGTTCCATTGCGATGCGTTCAATCGTTTTGCCCATTTTTCCATATCCCAACAACGCGATCTTCATCAGAAACTGAAATTTACTGTTAAGCCGACATTCGGTTTGTAATTGATCTCATTTTGATACACGTCGGGCCTGAATGTCAGTTTATCGCTGACGTTGAATTGTATCAAATGCGCATCGACATTGGCATCAACGATATTTAAAATGTAAAATGCGGCAGTGACAAGCAGCGACAAATCACGGTTTCGCTGAAACAAACGCTGCGCAGCGATCAGGCGGCTGTCGTCGAGATATTGAAATTCATCATCGTTAAATCCGGCAAGACGTCTTTTATAAGCATCGCGGTACTGATGATATTTTTTGTTGTTGTCGAGATAGAAATACAAGCTCGTTCCAATCGCCGCGTAGACTATCGGAATTTTCCAGTATTTCTTGTTGTATGCCTGTCCGAGTCCCGGAAGTATCGCAGAATAAAATGCTGCTTTTGAAGGTGCAAGCGGATCTATCTGGGGTGATTTTATCGTATCCGTCGCGCGAAGTTCACCTGGCAATGCCTGCGAAAACGATTTGACGCAAATCAACACAAAAAAAGCTATGTATAATAGCCTTTTCACCCGAGAAGGTTGATGATGCGGTTAAAATCGGCCTCCGATTTAAATGGGATCGTGATCTTTCCTTTCCCGTTTGCCGAAACTTTCACATCGGCTTTTGCGCCGAAATATTCGCGGATTTTCGCAAGTTTATCATCCTCTGCGGCAAAAGCACTGCCTTTGGTCTTCCCTGATGCCTGTGGCTTTAAGCTTTCCTGGTAAGTTTTGACCAATGCTTCGGTTTCGCGCACCGATAAATTCCTGCTCACGATCTTCTGATAAATATCTGCCTGCGCATCGTGGTCTTCGATGTTGATGATCGCACGGCCGTGGCCCATCGTAATGAATCCGTCGCGAATTCCCGTTTGGATCACTGGATCTAATTTCAACAGTCTGAGATAATTTGCGATCGTAGATCTTTTCTTGCCGACGCGTTCACTCATCTGTTCCTGCGTCAACTGGATTTCGTCAATCAATCTTTGGTATGAAAGCGCAATTTCGATCGGGTCGAGGTCATGCCTTTGGATGTTTTCCACCAACGCCATCGTAAGCGATTCGTGGTCGTTTGCAATCCTGATGTACGACGGAATGGTTTTTAATCCGGCAAGTTTCGAAGCACGAAGCCTGCGCTCACCGGATATGAGCTGGTATTTGTTGAAATCGGATTTTCTGACCGTGATCGGCTGGATCACGCCAAGCTGACGGATCGACGACGCAAGTTCCTGAAGCGAATCTTCATTAAAGTTGCTTCGCGGCTGGAACGGGTTGATCTCGATCGAATCGATATCAAGTTCAACAATGCTGCCCACGACCTTATCCGCATTCTTGTCGGAAGCAGATTGAATATCGTTTTCAGGATCTTTCAAAAGCGCCGAAAGTCCTCTGCCCAACGCCTGCTTTTTTACCGCTTTCGCCATTAGATAACCGTATTTTTCTTTAAAACTTCATGTGCAAGGCTCAGGTAATTCGTCGCGCCTTTGCTCGTTGCGTCAAAATTGATGATGCTTTCGCCAAAACTCGGCGCTTCGCTAAGTTTGACATTCCGCTGGATGATCGTCTTGAAAACCATGTCGTGGAAATGCTTCTGGACTTCCTCAACAACCTGATTTGACAATCTCAGGCGCGAATCGTACATCGTAAGCAGTAAGCCTTCGATATCGAGTTCGGGATTGTGAATTTTCTGCACGCTTTTGATCGTATTCAGAAGCTTGCCCAAACCTTCAAGTGCAAAATATTCGCATTGGATCGGGATCACGACAGAATCGGCGGCAGTAAGCGCGTTCAATGTCAACAGTCCAAGCGATGGCGCGCAATCAATGATAATATAATCGTATTCTTCACGGATTTCCGCAAGCGCTTTTTTAAGCATGTACTCGCGCTGGTCTTTGTCGACAAGCTCGATTTCAATTGCCACAAGATCGATATGCGCGGGGATAACATCCACATTTGGCGACGACGATTCGATGATCGCTTCGCGGGGCGTATTGCTGTGCTCCAGTATCTGGTAGGTCCCGATTTCGACGGTATCGACATCGATGCCAAGGCCCGAGCTCGCATTCGCTTGCGGATCGGCGTCTATCAGAAGCACTTTTTTCTCAAGCACACCCAGTGAAGCCGCGAGGTTTACTGATGTTGTCGTTTTTCCGACGCCGCCTTTTTGGTTCGCAACCGCGATGATTTTACCCATTAATTCCCCATCAAATTTGAGCCGTAAAAATACAATAATGAATTGATAATTGAGAGAAGAGCAATTGATAATTAATAATTAATAATTAACAATTAGAGCGGCATGAGGAGGCATCAAATTTATCCTTTTAATGGGTTCAGGTCATCATATTAACCGACTCAATATCTTGCCCGCACATTATTAATCATTAATTATTCACTACTAATTAAAGTGCAGCTTCTCCCGCTATCCGCTGCAATCTTTTACACCCATAACTTTTTTTGCAATCCCGTGCGGTGCGCTTCCGTTGGTCGCGCCCGCACGGCAGCAAATAATAGTTATGCACGCAAAAGGATTTTCGCTGCTATCGGGGCTGTGCTTCCAACTTCCTTTTGCAATCGAAAAAATACTAGCTTTGTCAAAACATCAGCGTGATTTTCAGGGATTTATATTTTGGAGTTCTCCAAGCCGAGCCAGATTCCGGGGCAGCACTTCCATTTCCTGTTGGGAAAGTCCAAATGAAAAAAGGTCAATACATTTCAAGGTATGGAGACGTGCAATCATCATTATTTTTCCTGAATGATGGAATTGTCGAAATGACCATCAAAAGCTTTGTAACAGAGAAAATCATCGACTTCTTCTTTGTGGGCGATCTTTTCACGGCAATGACATCTTTTCTTACGCAGCAGCCTTCCGATGTGCAGATCAAAGCACTGACAGATTGTCAACTCGAGGTCATCACATATATCGACCTCCAACATGCTTACGACACATCACCGGACGCCAATAAATTCGCAAGGATCATGCTCGAGCAGGCTTACCTCCAAAAAGCGAAACGCGAAAAGGAATTTCTCACAAAAACGGCCGAAGAACGCTACACTGAAATGTTCGCAACACATAAGCAGTATATTTCACAGATTCCCGTCAATAAGATCGCCAAATACCTGGGCATTCATCCCGAAAGCCTGAGCCGCATCCGCCGCAAGGTAAATTCCTGACATAGGTCAAGGGTATATTTTTCATCGTTTTTTACCGTCGGCATAATTTTGCCCCGAACAAAAAACAATAAATTATGCCGACTCCATTTGAAATTTTCCAAGACCCAATCATCCTGATTTCCCTGCTGATGTACCTGATCTTAATGATCTGGGAATTTGCTTTTCCTGCCCGTAAACTTCCAAAAATACGATGGTGGAAACTACGCGGGATCATTGCCATGGTCGTATACATCCTGATCTCGGTTTACCTTCCGCTGATCTATGCCGCATATCTTCCGGGCAGCACGCTTTTCGACGCCTCGGACCTCATTACACCGCTTCAGGTTCTTATCGGGGTTTTTACTTATGAGCTTGCCTTGTACACTTGGCACCGCACAATGCACCGCACAGATATTTTATGGCGGGTTTTCCACCAGATGCATCACAGCGCGGAACGCATCGACACATTTGGCGCGTTTTACTTCAGTCCGTTTGACATGATCGGCTTTACCACAATGATCACCGTTTGCTTTTCGCTTTTCGTCGGCTTATCGCCAATGGCCATCACCATCGTATTGCTGACATCCAATTTTTTAAGTATTTTTCAGCACACGAATATCAGTACGCCGCTTTGGATGGGTTATATCATACAACGGCCCGAAGCACATGCACTGCATCACGGAAAGGGCGTACACGGTAGCAACTATTGCGATCTTCCTTTGATTGATATGCTGTTTGGAACTTACGTCAATCCGGAAAAATTCCAGCAAGACAGCGGATTCTATATCGGCGCTTCGGAAAAGATCGTAAGCATGATGCTGTTTAAGGACATATCAGAAGAAAATAGCGCATGAAAATAGAAATTTATACCATCGACGCATTTACGGATACAAGATTTTCCGGCAATCCGGCGGCGGTCTGTATGTTGAAATCACCCTTGCCGGATCATTTGATGCAGTCGGTCGCGAATGAAATGAATCTCTCCGAAACAGCATTTGTATCACCGGGAAATTCAGACGAGGAATTTAACATTAGGTATTTTACGCCAATGGTCGAAGTTGGTTTTTGCGGACATGCGACGCTGGCTTCTGCAAAAGTTTTGCTGACCAAATTCCAAAAAATGAATGTCGTATTCACAACAGCGGACGGCTTAAAGATCAGCGCTTCCGCAGAGGACGATTTCATCATTATGAATTTCCCAATTTATGACACCAGTCCGTATAAAGGAACGCGCGAAATTTATGATGCCTTCGGAATCGATGAGCCGGTAAATGTCCGGTTTTGCCCGGATCTGGACCTGATGCTGATTGAGATCCGAAATAAAAAGGTGCTGGAAGATATTGATCCGGACTATGCTGCCGCCATATCAGCCTTAGATGCAGTTAAACTGTTAGTCGTCACTTGCAAGTCTTCGAACTCCGACTTCGATTTTTATTCGAGATGCTTTTGTCCATGGATAGGCATCAATGAAGATCCGGTCACGGGAGCGGCGCACACAGTTCTTGCAAAATACTGGGGCGATATTCTGAACAAATCAGAAATGAAGGCTTTCCAATTATCCAAAAGAGGCGGCTTTATGGACTTGCGCATCATTGGCGACTCGCAGCTCGAGGTCAGAAGCCAGGCGGTCATCGTGCTGCAAGGCGAAATGATAATTTAATTTAAAAGCCGGCCATGCAGTTTTAGCCAAAAGGAATGCACAGCCGGTTAAGGTTGCTATTAAAATTTGGTCGAATTTCCTGCAATCAGACTTTTTAGTATCGGCACATAATTGCAGTCGGGTTTGAGCGCAAAGATGCGGCTGATTTTTCCAAATGTAGGCAGCAGTTGGGAAAGCGATTCGAGGCAGTCAATGATAATGGCACAGTTAAATGATTTGATGAGCCTGCGCGAACTGTCGGTAAGTTTCGCATCCCATTGCTCACCATTGTTGTTTTCAAACTGAAAATTGAGAATGTCATTTGCGCCATCCTTTTCGATTTCAATGACGATCGTTTCCATGATATTTAGATTTTATAATACCTAAATTACGGTGCTGTAACGAAAAATTTCTTACAAAATTTCCAAAAAATTTATATTAAAAAACAGTTATCTAAACTTTTTTCCATCAAGCGCGGCGCAACAATTTTTATCCTTAACTTCGTCGGGATATTTTAGGAATATGTCGATAATCACCCGCTATGCCGAAATTGATATTTGGGCAGTCAATAGAAATGGCTGCGTCATGGGCATGGTACATTATCGGCCGACCGTACTTTTATGTGCGGAACAAACCAAGCGTTCGATTCTTTTCAACAAACATATTATCATCAATAAGCTGAAGACTCACGGCGTGGTCGTGGATGATATCGATGTTGAGAATTTTAACTTTGAATTGCTGAACGGCTATCTAGCCGACAATCCCAAAAGCGAGCTTTGCAAATATGTCCTGGACGCGAGGCTTTACGAACTGGGGAACTGATTATCCTTTTTTTGATTTGATCATATTTTCCAGCATTTCCCACATTTCAGGCGGAATTTTTTCAAGCATATTAAATTGGCCGGCACCTTTCAGCCATTCACCACCATCGATCGTAATGACTTCTCCATTGATGTATGCCGAAAAGTCGGAGATCAGGTACGCTGCCAGATTCGCCAGTTCCTGATGGTCGCCAACACGGTTTAGCGGAACTTTCTTTGCCAGATCGAATTTCTCCTTTAAATCTCCGGGTAAAAGTCTGTCCCATGCGCCTTTGGTAGGAAACGGCCCGGGCGCGATCGCATTGGATCTGATTCCGTATTTTGCCCATTCAACCGCCAGGCTTCGCGTCATCGCCAAAACACCTGCTTTCGCTGTCGCACTTGGAACTACATAAGCGGAGCCCGTCCACGCGTATGTCGTGACGATATTTAAAATGACATTATTGGTTTTCTTTGTATCGATCCAATGTTTTCCCAGCGCAAGAGTGCAATTCTTCGATCCTTTAAGTACAATGTCAATAATCGTATCAAAAGCATTTGCTGAAAGCCTTTCTGTTGGCGAGATAAAATTTCCCGCCGCATTATTAAGCAGTACGTCAACCTTTCCGAATTGTTTTAGAATCTCAGCAAGCATGTTTTCGACCTGGTCGTAATGACGCACGTCACATTGAACCGGCATACACTGACTTCCCGTAGCTTCCGATAATTCTGTAGCCGTTATAGTAAGTTTTTCGAGATCACGGGATGTTATGGCCACATCGGCGCCAAGTTCAAGGAAATATTTCGACATCGCTTTCCCTAGTCCGCTTCCACCGCCCGTTACGATAACTGTTTTGCCCTTTAATGCATCATCGCGAAGCATTTTTTGTGAGAAGTCCATACGATTGTTTTTGCTAAAGGTAAAGACATCTTCCGACAGCCCGCAAAACTGTACAAAAATTATTTTAAGGCTGGAAAAACTTCCAAAAAATTGTATATTACATCTGGCATGAAAAATATCGGAATCAGCAATGATTATTCTGGAAATGAGCGAGTTGACAATCAGGAGCAGCCGGCTTTCGCGTTTTTGCGCGGGCCTGACCTAACCGTTGATTTCGCCAATTGCGCGATGATTTCCCTTCTGTCTTTAAAAACGGATGACATTTTTGGTCGTTCTGTATTTGAGATCGTAGGCTTTGATAATGATTTTAAATCAGAACTTGCAAAGTGCATAGATAGCAGTGCTTCAGCTAAAATTGTGCGTAGGCAAACGATTGCCAATCGGAATTTAGAATTTGAATTTGAACCGATGCTCGCCGGGGAATCCGTGGCAGGTTTGATGATGCGATGCAAAAGTCCTGAAAAAAACGGCCGCGAACTTCCGATGATCGAATCATTGCTCGATAATGCGCCGATTGGTTTTGCATTTTTTGACAGGGAGCATCGATACGTTCGTATTAACAGGCATCTCTCCAATGTAAATGGATTTCCCGCAGCCGAGCACATAGGCAGAAAAGTTGAAGACCTGTTCCCTGAAATCGCAAAGATTGTCGGCCCGATAATCGACGAAGTTTTTTTCACAGGCAATCCTAAAACCGGATTAAACTTGCATGCTGAAAGTCCGACTGCGCCCGGAATCAATACTTCGTGGACTGCAAGTTTTTATCCTGTAAAGGCAGAAGCTTCGGAAGAAATAGAATTTGTCGGAGGCTTTGTTGTCGAAATCACAGATCATATTGAAATCCAACGAAGATATCAGGAAAGTGAGGCGCGCTTTAGGTCGCTTGCAGAGAATTCGCCTGATATAATAGTAAGGCACGGGAAGGATTTCAAATATTTGTATGTCAACCAGCAGATTGAAAAATTCACGGGGATCAATGCTGACGATTATATTGGCAAATCATATCGCGAAATGGGGTTTCCGGAAGAACTTGCATCGTTGTTTGATACGCATCTTGCGGAAGTTTTCGAGTCGAAGAAAGCGCATGATGTCGAATATCAGACTCCCGACGGAAAGAATAACGTTTATTCGAGATTGGTTCCTGAATTTGATGCGAATGGCGATGTGGCTTCGGTTCTTGTACTTTCAACAGAAATATCAGACCGCAAGAATGCAGAACTTCACTTAAGTTATCAGAAAACGCTTCTTGAAACCGTGACTGAGAACACATCCTTGGCGTTATTCATGCTCGATAACAGGCAGCAATGCATCTATATGAACGATGCGGCAGAAAATATGACCGGCTTTAAGCTGCATGAAGTTCAGGGAAATCAATTGCATAATTTCATACATCATACGCATCCCGACGGAACTCATTTTCCGCTTGAAGATTGTCCGATTGACCAGGCATTGCCCAAACACCGTCGAACGAAAGGCGAGGAAACCTTTATTCATCGGGACGGAACTTTTTACCCGGTTGCATTTACTGCATCGCCGATCATAATTGACGGAAAAGGCTTAGGGACCGTTCTTGAAGTCCGCGAAACGAGTGAAGAAAAGCGAAGGCAGCTGGAATTGCAGGAAAGCAATGAGCGCTTTAGGACGCTTGCCGAGACGCTGCCACAAATGGTCTGGACGCTGACTCCTGAAGGTTGCCCTGATTGGGCTTCGGCGCAGTGGGCTAAGTATTGCGGTATCGAGAATGCGGTCGATGCGTGGAGTTACATGATCCATCCGGATGATAGAGCGCACTCGGAAGATGCTTGGGCAGAATGCATCAAGGAAGGAAAAGAGTTGTATACTGAAGTCAGGCTAAGAGATAAAAAAGGCGATTACCGTTATCATTCATCCGTCGGAATCCCGGTAAAAGATCAGAATGGGAAGCTGATTAAATGGGTCGGCGCACTTACAGACATTCACGACGAAAGATCATTCGCCGACAAACTAAAACGTGAAGTTGCAGAACGTACGCGCGATCTTGAACAGAAGAATCTCGATCTTAAAAATACCGAAATTTTCCTTGAAACAGTGCTCGATTCGTCGGTGGAACTTGTGGCTAGTTTTAATTTAAACCTCGAATATACTTTTGTGAACAAACGCACCGAGGAATCGTTGGAACTCGATAAATCGCAAATCATTGGAAAGCATATTTTTGACATCACGCCATCCGTTGAAGGCACGCAACTGCATGCCGATCTGCTTCGGGGATTAAACGGCGAACGCGTGCATATTTCCAAGCGTGAAGTGCATAATAAGCCCGGGACTTTCATTGAACATTTTATCATTCCGATTCACGCCAATGGCAAAGTCGAAGGAATTGTAACCTTGTCGCGGGATATCAGCCAGATCATACAGCTCACGCAGCAACTTCAAAAGATGGTATATGAACTGCAGCGGTCTAATGAGGATCTTCAGCAGTTTGCCCATGTTGCATCGCACGATCTGAAAGAGCCGGTCAGGAAGGCGATGACCTTTGGAAGCAGGCTTCGTGATGAATTTCATGATATTCTTCCGTCGAAGGCAAAAATGTACATTGAAAAAATGGAGGGCGCGACAGGCCGCATGTACGATATGATCGAAGGGGTGCTGCGATATTCATCGTTATCCGCTGTCGAGCAGGAAAATGACGAAATTGATCTGCCGGAACTTCTTGGCGAAATCGAAGCCGACCTTGAGCTTCCACTTTTGCAGAAAGGTGCGACGATATCTTGTGGCAAACTTAAGAATCTCCGCGGTTCCCGCCTGCTGATCTACCAGCTTTTTTACAATCTGATCAACAATGCATTAAAATTTTCGAAGCCAAACATTCCGTTATCTGTGGTAATCCTTAGTGAAACAGCCGACCCCGAGGAGGTGAAGCATGCGGGATTGAACGCAGACGAACCGCATATCAAAATCCAGGTCAGCGATAATGGAATCGGTTTCAGTACCGATCAGGCCGGGCGGATCTTCGGAACTTTCACAAGACTGCATCCGAAAGATAAATACGAAGGAACGGGATTGGGATTGGCGTTGTGCAAGAAAATCGTGGAACGGCACAAGGGAGCGATCTACGCCAAAGGCAAAGAAGGCGTAGGAGCGACATTTGTTGTGCTGATTCCGGCTTAACCCGCCGAAAAATTGATCGCTGCTGAATATACTACGCGCACAAACTGGCCTGTTTGCATTCCAGGCTGAAAGCGCGGCAATGATTTCAGGACGCGACGAACTTCATAGTTGAGGTTTGGGTTGTCGCTTGATTCCAGCTCGGCAGATTCGACTTTGCCGTCAACGTCTAGTAGAATTCGTATGATTACACGGCCGTACCTGTCGCCAATTCGATCCGGATCAA
>CBDUBJ010000042.1:0-19665 GCA_965365355.1 uncultured bacterium | reverse complement strand
TCGACGATCTTCCAGCCCGTTTTTTCCAGCAGCCAATCCAGTTGCCAATCTTCGAATTCATGAAAATGCCTGTCCCACGGATCGGTTTTGCTGCGATAGGCCGGTGAGAACCAAAGCCGCATCGGTATGGAAATAAGCAATTTTTTACACGTGATATTTTCCAGAACAGTAAATGGATTGAGCAGATGTTCGAATATTTCAAACGCGGTCACGACGTCGTAATGCTGATTTTGCAATGCCGATTGATCTTTGTCTAAATCTTCGCCTGAAGTATTTCCAACGCTAAACCCTTCCTTTTTCATGATTTGAGAAAGCGGGTTTTCTACTCCGAGGTCAAGGATACGCTCGGTAGTTTTTACATGCGTTTTCAGGAAGTCGATCGTAAGCCGGAATCTTTTTTCAGGGTAGACGTGTTCGTACATGATAGTCAATAAGCCGCAAATATAACGCGAATTTAGATTTATTTCCGAAGCCATAGCCCCGGTGGCAGCGGCATCCTTTTTCGCATTTTCGCGAAAAAGATATAGCGGACGACGGGATAAAGCTCCTGAATCAAACAATCGAACAATCGAGCATCGAACAATCGCTCAGTACCTGTAAACGATAGCATTGATATTCATCCCTGCGCCAACGGATGCCAATAGGATGACATCGCCTTTTTTAAGCTTTTGGTTCCCCAGCTGCTCGCGGACCATCAGGTCGTAAAGTGTGGGAACGGTAGCCACACTGCTGTTCCCGAGCTTGTGGATGCTCATCGGCATAATGTCTTTCGGCGGGGTTTGACCGAATAATTTGTAGAACCGCTGAACGATCGCTTCATCCATTTTTTCGTTCGCCTGGTGAATGAGTATCTTTTTGATTTCGGAAACGTCAAGCCCGCTTTTTTCGAGACAGCTTTTCATCGCCGCCGGAACATGGTTTAGCGCAAACTCGTAAATTTTCCTGCCATACATTTTTATGTAGCGGATATTTGGGTCGAGCTCTTTGTTGTAAGAATTTCCAAAGAATAAAAAACCTGCTTCTTCCTGCGCAAAAGTGGCGCTTTCAAATGCAAGCACGCCTTCGTCGGCATCTGTGGCCTCGATGACAGTCGCGCCCGCGCCATCGGAATATATCATCGAATCGCGATCATGACGATCGACAACCCGCGATAATGTTTCCGCACCGATGACAAGGCATTTTTTAGCCATTCCCGATTTGATGTATGCATTTGCCTGAAGCACGCCTTCGATCCAGCCCGGACAGCCGAAAAGCAGATCGTATGCAACGCATTTTGGATTTTTGATTCCGAGTTTATTTTTGACGCGAGTGCCCAAGCTTGGAACAGTATCGCCCTGGATCGCACCATAGCGAAGGTCGCCGAAATTGTGTGCAACGATGATGTAGTCTAAAGTTTCCGGATCGACGCCGGAATCTGAAATGGCGCGCGCTGCGGCAATATGCGCAATATCGGATGTCGCAAGATGTTCTTCGGCATAACGGCGTTCTTCAATGCCGGTAATGTCCTTGAACTTGCTAATGATCAAATCATTTGGATAGGGTAGCGCAGTGCCTTCCTCGCTTAAAAATTCGTGGCCGGAAAAATCTGCGTTGCAAACCGTAACCTCAGGAATATAGCTGCCCGATCCGGTGATTTTAATGTTCATTGATCTGTGTCCTAAAATTTAAATGTATGGTTTTTACGGGAAAAAGGCAAATTTTAACTTGCGTTACCAGTCTTTATTTTCATCATCGTGGCAATCGATAAAGCCCTTGTTTTGATTTTTTCGGCATTCATTCCGATAAACCTCTCATTTACCGCCTGTTCAAAATGATTGAGCCATGTTGAAAAATGTGCTGCGGTCAATTGTTCTTTATCATTCAACGCCAAGTGAACCTGCATCACATTGGTTTTATAGTTTCCAGTATTAAACATGACCTGCTCCCAGAAATCGACAATTTTTGGCAAATGTGCCTCAAGGTCGATTTTTGCGACGTGAGTAAAAACGTAGTTGATGGAAGCATCGTTGAGCAATCGATCATAAAATGTCTTCATGAGAAGCTCAAGGTCGGTACGTGTTTCAATATCCTTTGCCATCATGTTGAACTGAAATTGCATAACGTTCAGTTCGTCCATTAATTTTGAAGAAAAAAGGCCGCTTGAGGCGGCCCTTACGTTACTTGATGTTCAGTTTTTCAAAGTGAAGACTTATCTCCTTTGCTTTCTTATTGTATTCAAGCAAAAGCACGTTGCCCATTTTTGCAGGCATCGTCAATGTATATTTCTGGTCGCCTGTCAGATAGATCTTATCTTCCGTCAATTGTCCTTCATCGCAGATGATAGTTTTAAACGCATACTTATTCTTTTGGCCTTCCATTCTTTCGTAATCGATGAAACAAGAATAGAAACGGTCGTTCTTGGTGTCGATCTGAGAATATGTATAGTCAAAAGCTCCGAAATTTTTCAGCGCATGAGCATTCAGCTGCGGGCTTCCGGCATCCGTTAAACTTGGTGCACGCGACTTTCCTTTCGCAAATTCCTTTACATCCACAAGCTTAAAGTCGGAATTGAAATGGAACACCACGGCATCCGTAATCGTAAGCTGTGTAACGCTCCCGCCACCGCCCAAAAGCGACATGGCAACACCTGCACCGCTAACGGTTTTTTTGTAATATTCGCCTACCGCATAGAAATCACCCGACTGCATTTTGATGATGTCATGGAAATAGATATAACCTTTGTCCTTGATCTTGCTGCCGTCTTTAACCTTAAGGAGTTTGGCCACATCTGTCGCCCATGTGGTCAGCGTTTCTTTGATCGTGTTTCCCGAAAGATCGATCACTTCCGTAAACAATCCCTGGCTTTTGTCGTCAAATATATTATCGCCTTCTTCGAAATATTCTCCCATGAAAACCACTGAGTTCGTTCCGTTAAGGAAGGCATTCGTGATAAGGCGAGGATTTTTCTTTTTGCTGTATTCACGTTCGAAAAGTAGTTTACCGGTATTGACATCGATTACCTTCGTGGTCATCGTGATTTTTCTCGACAAAAGGCTCGGCTTGGACGTTTCCAAAGCAACAACGATGCTTTCGTTAACTTCGATCGGGTTGATCGCAGAAATCATCTTAGATTTTTCTTCAGAATTATATTCCCACGCTTTCCCGCCATCCGTCGGATAGTACTTCAATGAATATCCGATCTTCTTGTTGTCTTCAACTTTATTGAAAAGGAATCCTTTGTTTTCTACCGGAAAAAGTAAATTAAAATCACCTGTCTGCTTCAGCATCTCGATGTATCTGATTTCCTTTGATTCTAGTGGAATGTTATAAGTTTTTCCTGCATTCGCCTGACGGTCATACGTCAACAGATTGATTTCCTTCGTCTTGTAGTTCGCCATTGCAAACATCATCGCCTGATTGTTGAAGCTTGACTTCATCAGAAACGTGTTCTTATTGTCTACGTATGTTTTGGTCGCAACCTCGTTGAGGTTTTTGTCCATGATCTGGATCGCGAATTCACGCTCGCCCTTTTTCAGTTTATCGACAAGGTAATAAAAGTAATATCCGTCAACGTCGTTGTTCTTGTCCATGATCGAACCCGCATTGCGGATCTCGAATGCATTTACATTGCTGATCTTGCCTGTCTGGGCAAGTGCATTTACAGCGGCGAACGCCGTTAACGCGAGTAATCTGATTTTCATTTGTTAGGGATTTAGTTTGGTAAAAAATGCTGTATTTTCGGCGAACGAATTATCGCCCTGCATCTCGCTTTGATGCGCCGTGCAAAAATGATATCCGATCTTCCGCAAGTTTTTGAGTTCGACGTTTTGTAGAAACTGTCGGACTTCATTCATGTATTTTTCATCGGAAAACGGACTTACCGGCGCCAAGTACTTCCCGAAGTTATGTGATTGTTTGAGTTCGTAAGCCGTGCGAAGCAGCGAAGCAACGGTATTGAGATAAATCTTTTGATCGATTTCATTGCGTTCACGAAGCGAAAGTATCTGATACAAAGCCATGTCGAGACTAAAATCATCGATCGATACCGCAATGCTATTTTCAATCGCGATCTTTTTTACCTGCGCAAGTTCCGTAGATGCTTGAATATCTCCCGATCCCGAATAAAATTTCCGCAATTGCGCGATTCTAACCGGCATATCAGGATGGGTTTTCAGTGAATCTTTGTCGAATGCGAGGTCATCCGATTTTTCTTTTAAATCGAAAAGAGTTTCTTCTGCTGCAAGCCAGCCTTCCTTAAATGGATAACCTTCAAAATTGAAGTGCTTGCGTATGTTTGTATTCGTGGTGAATAAAAGCGAGTCTGTTTCTTTTAATTTCAGCAACGACTTTTCTGCGCCGACTTTATTGAATCGTGTGTTACTGAACATTGCAAAGCCCAATGAATCTGCCTGCATTTCGGCTTTCCGACTGCGTTTCTGGAAATTGTAGCTGAGGTTTTTAAAAAGTTCGGTAGCCGCTTTCCTTCTTCCGTATTGCTGGCGCTTTACCGAACTGATCTTTTTCTTCGTTTCCTTCGAATTCATCGTCTCCACATGATTCAGCAAACTCTGGTCGTTGTGCTTCAAAGTGTAATGCGCAATTTCGTGGCAGATGATAAATGCGAGCTCGTCGTCGCTGCCTACAAGATCCAAAAGTCCAAGGTTGATCGTAAAAATTCCATTGCCATAACATGCCGCATTGGGAATGGGAGATTTATCGACAAAGAAATAAAAATCGGTCGTATTCAGAGATTTATTCGACCTGTATATTTCAGACAGAATGCCTTTCAGATATTTATTGATACGATCATCAAAAATGTAACTGCTGTCTTTCAAGCCCTTGATGAAAGTTTCTTTTCGCTCTTCAAGGATTTTCTGGATTTCTTTCTGATGACTACCGCTAAAACTTTTCGCTTTTTTGGCTGTAATCGTTGTAATATAATTCTGAACAGAATCTAGATTCTTCGGCTTATATACTACGGTCGATTTCTGAGCGGAAGCGTTCAGGCTGATGCATGCGACCAGCAGCAATAGGGATATTCGGAATTTCAAAAGGCAGTGTTTTGTTCTGGTGCACAATGATATAAAAAAGTTCCGACTTGCGGAACTTTTTTTACTAATGCTCCATATAAGCATCGATCGGGGCACACGAGCAGATCAGATTTCGATCGCCGTACGCATCGTCGACACGTCTTACCGATGGCCAGAACTTATTATCCGAGATATAATCAAGTGGAAAGGCTGCTTTTTCGCGCGAATATGGGAAATTCCATGTGTCCGACGTCAGCATCTGCAAGGTATGCGGTGCATTTTTCAGAAGATTGTTTTTCTGATCGTTGATGGCATCTATTTCCTTGCGAATCGAGATCATCGCATCGCAAAAACGATCGAGCTCCTCAACGTTTTCGCTTTCGGTTGGTTCAACCATTAAAGTTCCTGCAACCGGGAAAGATACCGTTGGCGCGTGGAATCCGTAATCCATCAGCCTTTTGGCGATGTCACTAACTTCGATTCCTTTTTCCTTGAACGGCCGGCAGTCCAAAATCATCTCGTGTGCCGCGCGTCCTTTTTCACCGGAATACAATGTCTGATATGAATCTTTCAATCGATCTTTAATATAATTTGCATTCAAAATCGCAAATTTCGTAGCATCGGTCAGCCCTTCAGCGCCAAGCATTGTAATATATCCATACGAGATCAAACAAACCAATGCCGATCCCCAAGGTGCTGCCGAAATTGCAGTGATCGCAGATTCGCCGCCAGTCGGGATTACCGGATTTGTAGGTAAAAACGGAACGAGATGTTCAGCGACGCAGATCGGACCAACGCCCGGGCCGCCGCCGCCGTGCGGAATTGCAAATGTTTTGTGCAAATTAAGGTGACAAACGTCCGCGCCGATCGTAGCCGGATTTGTCAGGCCGACCTGAGCATTCATATTCGCGCCGTCCATGTAAACCTGCCCGCCATTTTCGTGGATGATCTTTGTGATTTCAATGATCGCCGACTCATAAACGCCATGTGTCGACGGATATGTAACCATCAGACATGCAAGGTTATCTTTATGCTGGATCGCTTTCGCGCGAAGGTCTTCAATATCGATATTTCCGTTTTCGGAGGTTTTGGTAACCACAACCTGCATTCCTGCCATTGTCGCTGTTGCCGGATTCGTTCCATGTGCCGACGCCGGGATCAACGCAATATTCCGATGCGAGTCGCCGCGTGATTCATGCCATGCGCGGATGACCATTAATCCTGCGTATTCGCCCTGAGCACCGGAATTGGGCTGTAGCGTAGTTCCCGCAAAACCTGTGATCACATTAAGCTGCCGCTCCAGAGTTTTAAGCATCGTCTGATAACCTTCAGCTTGTGAAATTGGTGCGAACGGATGGATGCTGTTCCAGTAACCCATGCTCAGCGGAAGCATTTCAGCCGCCGCATTTAGTTTCATCGTACACGAGCCCAGCGGAATCATCGAATGGTTCAACGAAAGGTCGCGGCGTTCCAACTTCTTGATGTAACGCATCAATGCCGTTTCAGAATGATGGCTGTTGAAAACGTCATGCTTTAAAAAATCTGAGGTTCGATGAACCGCTTCCTGTAGTGAAAGCTCTGTTGAAAGTTCTGATACTTCAGAAACCGTTTTCCCGGCAGCTTCACCAAAGATTGACAAAATCGCGTTGATATCAATCAGCGAACTTGTTTCATTAAATGATATTACTACAGTTTCAGCATCCGGATAATAGAAATTTATTTCACGGCTTTCGGCAATCTCACGAATCTTAGCTGAATCAGCTTTGATCGAAAGCGTGTCGAAGAAGGCGGAATTTGTTTGGTAGAATCCAAGTTTATTCAATGCATCAGCAGCGGTAACTGCAGTTGCGTGGACTTTATTTGCAATGTAACGAAGGCCTCGCGGACCGTGATAAACCGAGTACATTCCGGCCATTACAGCAAGTAAAACCTGCGCTGTACATATATTTGAAGTTGCTTTCTCACGTTTGATGTGCTGCTCGCGCGTCTGCAACGCCATACGAAGTGCACGGTTTCCGTCAGTGTCGACAGTTACACCTATAATTCGGCCCGGCATGCTTCGTTTGTATTCTTCTTTGGTTGCGAAATAAGCAGCGTGAGGTCCGCCGTAACCCATCGGGATACCGAAACGTTGCGTGGTTCCAAGAACGACATCGGCTCCCATTTCGCCCGGAGGCGTCAACATCACAAGCGATAAAATATCCGCAGCAACAGCAACCTTTATCTCTTTGGATTTACATTCCGAAATGAACTTAGCATAATCGTGAACCTGACCATGTTTACCCGGATATTGAAGTAGGGCTGCGAAGTAATCGTCACCAAATGAAAACTCTTCGTGGTTGCCGATGACGAGCTCTACACCAATCGGCGTCGACCTTGTCTGTAAAACAGATAATGTCTGCGGCAGGATTTCCTCAGAAACAAATAGCTTGTTGACGTTGTTTTTCTTTTGATCACGCGTCCGAACATCAAAAAGAAGCGCCATGGCCTCGGCAGCAGCAGTGCTTTCGTCAAGCAGGGACGCATTTGCGATTTCCATTCCTGTTAATTCGATAACCATCGTCTGATAATTCAGCAATGCCTCAAGACGTCCTTGTGCAATTTCAGCCTGATAAGGCGTATATGCGGTATACCAACCCGGATTTTCGAAAATATTCCGTTGGATCGGAGCAGGAACGATCGTTGGATGATAACCTAAGCCGATGAAAGATTTAAATACTTTATTCTTATTTCCGAGTTTGCGGATGTGGTTCAGGTATTCGTTTTCGGTCATGGCGGGTGCCAGATCGAGCGGCGCTTTTAGGCGGATATCGTCCGGCAACGTTTCGTAGATCAACTGGTCGATGCTGTCGACCCCGATGGTATCGAGCATGTGTTTTACATCATTTTCGCGCGGACCGATATGGCGTAATGCAAAAGCGTCTGTTTTCATAAAAGGTGCAGATTTTTAGCGCGGTAAAAGTACTGAAATATCCCGAAAACCCAAGCGGCGCAATCGATTGAAATTGCCAATTTTTCAGGCAATTTTTAACGAAGTTGGAATGGCTTTATCTATTTTTGCGGATGACCATTTTCGAGCGAATCAGCCGGCTATATGTCAGGGGAAGCGTCCACGTTGCGATAGCGGTTGTCGCCATGGTACGGATTACCCAAATACTTTTTGAGATCCCGCTCCGGTTACCCGTAGTATGTTTTACGTTCATTTGCGCACTTGCGGCTTATAACTTTGTGAAATTCCACACGCTGTTCCATCATCGCGGCGGCTCGGCCGAAACAAAAATAATTGCACTGCTAAGTTTCTGCCTTTTGCCGGTCGGCGGATATTGTTTTTTTCATCTGTCGATGGTTGCCCAGGCAATCGTTCTCCTGCTTGGCGTCATTACGGTTTTATACACCTTACCTTTTTTGGGAAAATCGAATGTCCGCAACTGGTCGGGCACTAAAATTTACGTCGTGGCGCTTTGCTGGACAGGTTTTACCGTTGCCGTTCCTGCAATGGACGGAAATGTCGCGGTAAACAGCGATTTTTGGATTCTGCTGATCCAGCGGTTTGTTATCATTATTGTACTTCTTCTGATCTTCGACATTGTCGATTTACGCCGTGACAAGCCTTCGCTGCAAACGGTTCCGCAGCGACTTGGCGTCCGACGTACAAAATTTCTCGGCTATTTTTTGTTGCTGATTTTTATCGGCTTGGACTTTTTTCGCATTTCCACGTCGTCGTCACGAATGATCTCGATCATATTCGTCTCGATCGTTACGGCAATATTTCTACATTTTGCAAACCGGGACCGATCCAAAAGCTATACGGCTTTTTGGGTTGAGAGTATTCCAATGGCCTGGCTTGCGATGTTGTATTTATTGAAATGAGTTCTAGCCGGCACTGGTCATGTTTCTCGTTTCGAAATCAGTCAGCATAAATTGCGTACCTACAAGTGCCAGCAGTCCCAAATGAAAGCACATTGCCCTTTTGTCTTTCCTGAATGGTTTTGCGAATGTCATCATCGCCAATGTCGACAATGTAGCGATATCCATTTTACGATGTGTTTTCATCGACATGACGTTCCGGATTCCAACCGGCGTATCCGTGAGGCTGTTTACGGAAAGGATATTTGCCGCGACTCCCGCATAAGATCGTACTGCGGCGCTTCCGAGGCCGATTGTGGCAGGGACAGTTGCGAGCATTCCGGCGACGGCATAATCCATAATTCCATGCATTTTTGGTGATATTGGCTTTTTCATGATCATTGAAATTTAAAATTTGACTTCCGTGAAACTACAAACGCAACTGGAAAATCCACTTATAGAATCTCTATGGATTTTTACAAATGTCTCATTCCCGAGTTGGCCAACTTGTCAGCAGTGAAGTTTTAACGATACTTTATTTGGCACGGCCGCGGATTGTATGATTTACTGCTTAACTTTAAGATTCAACCAAAAAAATCATTGCTATGGGATTATTTACATTTATTAAAGGCGTTGGTGAAAAGATATTCGGATCGAAAGAAGAGGCTGTGCCGGCCGAGGAAAAATCAAAATTAAAAGCAAGCGCGTTGCTGAACTATGTGAAAGGTTTGGGCTTGCCATTTCAGAAGATCGTAATCATTTTGCGTGGTGATGATGTCGTTTTGCAAGGTGAAGTCGAAAAACAATCCGACTCTGAAAAGATCGTGCTTGCAGTGGGCAATGTAGAAGGCGTCGATAAAGTTTATAATGAAATGGTCGTTAAGACGCCGGAGCCCGAAGCTAAATTTTACACGGTTGCGGAAGGTGACTGGCTTTCAAAAATTGCGCAGAAATATTACGGTGATGCCAATAAGTACAATGTTATTTTCGAGGCTAACAAACCGATGCTGAGTCATCCGGATAAAATCTATCCCGGACAAGTTTTGCGGATTCCGAATCTATAGACGCTAAAAACGATATCCGAGGTTCAGATCGCCCCTGAAAAGGAAATCGGGTGAATCGCTTCCTCCGCCGATGGTACGGCCACCGCCAGCCAGAATTTCCAGAACAAAGCCGGTTCGGTTGATCCATTTCTTGCCAAGTGAAATGCCGAGGGCTGCAGTTTTGTAATCCCTGTCCTGATTAAGGTCGTCCCAATTGTATTCGCCTATTGAATATTTTGCAAAACCTTCAACAAAAAATCCTTTCGCGCCATATTCTTTTGTCTCCTGAAAATAGAATCGCGCGAATGGAGTAACCGAAAAATCTTCGGGATAGTCGTTGTTGCTGTCGAGGTTTACAAGGATTGAAGAGCCGAAAGTAAAATCGGAGGACTTTATGTACTCATACGTTCCCTCGAGGATTGGGCCCGCAAGTAATTTTACCGCGCCTATTTTGACCTCGTGTTTGCAATCGTCCAGATCCCGCGTAGTTTTCGTTTCCTCCTGTGCGGAAACTACGGCAGTGAAGATCAATAATAAGTACGCAAGTTTTTTCATGATTTCTAAGCTGTAGTGTTCAGCATCTTCCAAAGCTTATCTTTCAGTTCCATAAGTCCTTGCTGTGCGACCGATGATATAAACATATACGGCACGCCTTTTAACGATTTGTCCAGATCTTTTTTCATTTCAGCCTTTAATTCCTCATCGAGCATATCGGATTTTGAAATGACAAGCAGCCGTTCCTTATCCAGCATTTCAGGGTTATATTGTTCGAGTTCGCTGATGAGGATATCATATTCCTTTTTAATGTCCGGCGAATCGGCAGGAACGAGGAACAGCAATGTGGAATTTCGCTCGATATGACGGAGGAAATAATGCCCCAGGCCTTTGCCTTCAGCGGCACCTTCGATGATTCCCGGAATATCTGCGATTACAAACGATTTAAAGTCCCGATAGCTTACGATTCCCAAATTGGGTTTTAATGTGGTAAATGGATAATCCGCGATCTTGGGTTTTGCTGATGTCAGAACCGAAAGCAATGTAGATTTTCCTGCATTTGGAAATCCGACCAATCCAACGTCTGCAAGGACTTTCAATTCGAGGATAATGTCTTTTTCTTCGGATGGCAATCCGGGTTGCGCGTATCTCGGGGTTTGGTTCGTTGAACTGCGGAAATGCCAATTTCCAAGTCCGCCTTTCCCGCCTTTGGCAACGATTTTCTTTTCGCCGTGCTCTGTAACTTCAAACATGATCTCGTTTGTTTCCTTGTCGCGGACTACAGTTCCAAGCGGTACTTCGATATATTTATCGTCGCCATCGGCTCCGGTCGAGCGATCGCTTCCGCCGTCCCCGCCATGTCCGGCCTTTATGTGGCGCGCAAATTTCAGGTGGAAAAGCGTCCACAATTCTTTATTTCCGACAAGGAACACATGTCCGCCTCGTCCGCCATCGCCGCCGTCCGGCCCGCCTTTTTCGATGAACTTTTCGCGATGCAGGTGCGTAGATCCGCGGCCTCCTTTTCCGGAAGAGACATATATTTTAACGTAGTCGACGAAATTTCCTTCGGTCATTTTTTTGGGTATGAAATAAGAGGTATAGGGTATGAGGTTTGGGGTCTGGGGTTACTTTATAATTGATGTTCGATTAATCGGGAAATCCTAGCCCCGATCCCGATAGCTATCGGGAGCGGCAGCCCGCAGCGCAGCGAGGACTATAGCGGATAGCAGGTTCCCGGCTCCAAATTATTAACTATTAATTATTCAATATTAATTAAAGAGCTTCCTGCTCGTCTTTGTCCAGCGAACGCACCAAAACTTTGTCGATTTTTGCGCCGTCCATATCGATGACTTCCATTTCGAATCGGTTCCATTGCAGCTTCTGGCCTTCTTTGGGGATGAATGAAAGCTCGGTCATGATCAATCCGCTTACGGTTGTTACATCATAATCGTTGATGAGATCGTCGAGCTCGAAATAGGTCAGGAAGTCGTGCAGCGAATAATGCCCGTCGACCATCCAGGTTCCGTCTTCGCGCTGCAAAAGCTGAAATTCATCGCGGTAAAATTCGGATGCATCGCCGACAAGCGCTTCCAGGATGTCATTCAGTGTAATAATCCCCTGGAAATCGCCATATTCATCTGAAACGAATGCGTAATGAATCCCGCTTTTCTTGAAATTTTCCAATGCCTTGTAAGCGGTCGTCTGCTCCATGATAAATGGCGCTTCGGTCATAATCTCAGACAAATTAAAATTTTCATTTTCGATATTTGCAAAGATGCTTTTCATGTTTACGACACCGAGAATGTCATCGTAATTTTCACCGTAAACCGGATAAACTGAATGCAGTTCCTTTAGCATCAACTCGCGCACAAGATTTTTGTTGGCGCTTATCGGAAGAAAGACGACGTATTTTTTATGTGTCATCAGCGAGTTGACTTTCCGGTCGCCGATATGGAAAACACGTTCCACGATATCCTGCTCGATTTCCTGCACTTCGCCGCCTTCAGTACCTTCTTTGATGATCGCCTTGATCTCTTCTTCCGTGATTTTTCCATCCGCCGATGGCTTGATCATCATTATTTTCAAGAGCGCATCTGTCGACGCGGTAAGCAGCCATACGAAAGGTGCCGCGACGACCGAAATGAATTTCATCGGCAGCGCGGTAAGCTTCGCTATAGATTCGGGATAGTTCAATCCGATACGCTTTGGAAGCAATTCACCCAAAACGAGCGAAAAGAATGTCAGGATTACGACGACAGTTCCGACGGCAAGTGAATCCGAATATGGTCGCAACGATTCGTATGAAAGGTAAAATGCTCGTACGTCATCGGTGATCCGGTCGCCTGAAAATATACCGGTTAAAATTCCGATCAGCGTAATGCCGATCTGGACGGTCGACAGGAATTTATTTGGTGAATTTGCCAGTTCCAAAGCGGCCTGCGCGCCGGTCTGACCTTTTTTTGCAGCATTTTCGAGCCTTGTTTTCCGCGAAGAAATCAGTGCGATTTCCGACATCGAAAAAAGCCCGTTGATCAGTATCAGAACAAATATTATGAATATTTCCATCGTTAAGGGCTACAGGCTGTCGATCACATCGCTCAGGCGATTTGTGATCTCGGCGATCGAGCCAATCCCGTTAACCGGGTAAAATTTATTTTGGTTTGTATAGTAATCTATCAGCGGCGACGTCTCTTCATTATAAACTTTCAATCGATGGCTGATCTTGGATTCATCCTGATCATCGGGACGACCGCTGGTTTTACCGCGTTCCATCAACCGCTGGATCAATTCATTGTCATCTGCTTCGAGAGCTACAGTCGCGGTCACTTCCCAGCCTTTCGAATGTAAAAACTTGTCCAAAGCTTGGGCCTGCGCGAGCGTCCTCGGGAATCCGTCGAACAAAAAGCCGCGGGCTGCCGGGAATTTATCCACTTCCGCTTCGAGCATCGCGATGGTTAGAGAATCGGGAACGAGATTTCCATTGTCCATGTAAACCCTTGCCTGACGTCCCAGCTCCGTGTCATTCTTCAAATTGTAACGGAAAACATCTCCCGTCGAAATATGTATCAGATTGTACTTTGTTTTTAAAAATTCGGCCTGGGTTCCTTTTCCTGCGCCCGGCTTCCCGAATAAAACGATGTTGATCATTAATTGCGTTATCTTAGTTGGTAAACTTCAGGTAAATTTCGGCCCAGCCCGTCGTAATCGAGGCCAAAACCGACTATGAATTTATTGGGTATGCGTATTCCGACATAGTCGATCTTAATATCTTTCGTGTACGCTTCGGGTTTAAAGAAAAGCGTTGCGATCTTGAAACTTTTGACGTTTTGCCGCTTGAACATTTCCTTGAGGCCTTCGAGCGTATTGCCGGTATCGACGATATCTTCTATTACGACGACGCTACGGCCTTCGAGATTTTGGTTGATTCCGATGATCTGCCTGACTTCGTTCGTGGACGCCATGCCTTCATACGACGACATTTTTACAAAACTTACCTCGCACGGACGCTTGTAATGTTTCATGAAATCGGAAACGACCATGAAGGCGCCGTTCAGAATTCCGATAAACACGGGGGTCTCTTCGCCAAAATCGGCTTCCACCTGCTCGGCCATTTTTGCAATGGCGAAATCAATTTCTTCGGCGGATATGAAAGGTACGAATTCCTTATCGTGAAGTTGTATCACTTTCGGGTGGTTATAAGTTGCAAATATACTGAAACATAAATTTAGTTATTAAGTGATTTCCAAGCTTGTTAAAATAATTTTAATATTCATCCATGCCGATTTTACGCTGGGAAATAGTATTAATTTCAGATATGGGAAAATGCCGGATTTTATTGATTTTACTTTATGGTTCATTACACGCCGGCGCGCAAAACGATCCGCCTGATGCCTTGCCCGATCTGACGATCAGCAATTTCCATATCAACGACAGCCTAATGCGTGCACCGGCCGCAATCGGAATCCTTTCAAGCGAGGCGCTGACGCGAAATAACCAATCCGATATCGGTTCGGCGATAAATCTGGTTCCGGGTGTTTTGATGCAGTCCGGGGCCATCAATACAAATCGTATTTCGATACGCGGGATCGGCGCACGGACGTCTTTCGGAACAAATAAGATCCGGGCTTTTTTCGGAAACATTCCGCTTACTTCGGGCGACAGCGAGACGACGATTGAAGATTTGAACGTGGAGGCGATCGGGAAAGTAGAGGTTATCCGCGGGCCTTTGTCGAGCGTTTACGGCGCGGGGCTTGGCGGTGCGATTCTCATGTCGCCATTACGGCCGGGAAACAGTGAAGTGTTATTGTCGACTGTCTATGGCTCGTTCGGACTCGCAAAAACAAACCTCAATCTGGCATTTGCGGGGAAAACATCATCGCATAATATTAATTATCACAAACTTGAATCTGACGGCTGGCGGCGGAACAGCAGCTATGACCGGGACGGCTTCACCGTATCGGGCGACTTGTTTCGAAAAGGTTCACGAAAGCTTTATTATATCGCGGGATTTACAAAAATGAAGGCTTACATTCCGAGTTCGGTCACGCGTGAATCTTTTGAGAACGATCCGCAGGCTGCCGCGCCGACATGGCTTGCGTCACAGGGCTTTGAACAGTATGAATCTGTGATAGCCGCGTTAGGCTACGATTTTAAACTTTTCGGACTGAGCAACAGCACTTCCATTTTCATCAATTATAAAGACAGTTATGAGCCGCGTCCTTTTGATATTTTGGCCCAGCAGACAAAAGGATTTGGCGCACGAACGCAGTTTTCGGGAGAGTTTTTAAAAGATATTGGCAGATTTATTTTTGGTGCTGAATTTTTTCAGGACGGTTATGGTGCGGAAACATTTGAAAATCTTTATCAGGAAAATAACAATAATGGAAGCCTGCAGGGCGATCAACTGTCGGAATCGTCGCAGGATCGATCGCACTATAATCTTTTCGGCCAGTTCAGGATTTCGTTGTTTCGAAGATGCAGCCTGCAGGGCGGAGTCAATTATAATATGACGGAATTCAGGATTGACAATAGTTTGCCGGAACGCAACATTCAAAAATATCAATATGATAATATCCTGGCGCCGCAGGTTTCACTATTGTACGAACCGTCGCTAGTGACGACAGTTTACGCATCTGCCAGCCGCGGCTTTTCGATGCCTGCGATAGAAGAAACATTGAACGAAAATGGCACTGTCAATCCCGGAATAAGACCGGAAACCGGTTATAATTTTGAGGCAGGCGCGAAGTTTTACCTGATGGACCGCGCGCTTTTCTTGCAGGTTTCCGCTTTTGCGATGAAGATCCGTGACCTTCTGGTGGCCAGGCGGGTCGACGATGACCAGTATGTCGGCGCTAATGCCGGGCGCACATTTCACCGTGGCGTTGAAGCGGAAGCGACATATAATGTATCTCTCACGCCAGGAACAAAACTCCAATTGCAGTTTTCAGGATCGGCAGGCAGATTTTCGTTTGAGGATTTCGTCGACCGCGATACCGACTTTTCGGGAAATGATTTGCCGGGAGTACCGCAAGTCGTGGGGAATGCCGGTTTTACGATATCGAGAGCCGGCTTTTACCTGCTCGGCGATTTCAGGTTCGTGGATTCGATGTGGATGAACGATGGCAATTCCGAATCAACCGATGCTTATCGGATTGTCAATATGAAGTCTGGTTATCGCTTCAACATGTTCCATCATATGCATGGCGAGGTTTCAACCGGTGTGAATAATCTTTTTAATGAAAAATATGCATCGATGATTTTGCCCAATGCAACGGGATTTAACGGCGCGCAACCAAGGTTCTTTTATCCCGGGCTTCCCTTGAATTTTTATTTCGCGTTCAGCTTTGCGTATAAATTCGAATAAAGGGTGCGATGTAAAAATATTATCTTTGATATCCAAAAAATGCAACAGGCAGCATTCCGCCTGTATTTAATATAAAATCTTGTTCATGCAATCTTCCGCCACATCTCAATTGGTTTATCCCGAATCCTTTTCCCGGTCGCTCAAAGAAGAAACGCGGACAGCACACGAATTACTTGAGTCTTTGCCATTATCCGCAGATATAGTTTCGCCAAATCTGACAAGGCTCCGATATGCCCAATACCTCATGGCCATGCATCGTGTTGTTTGCGATCTGGAAAAAAATATCCTGCCCGGCTTGCTCGATGTCATCCCGGATGCGGAATTGCGCGCAAAGCTACATCTGATCGAATCCGACCTTAAAACGATGGATGTCGAAATTCCCAACGGAACTCCATTATTTAAGACACCGGCATCCGTCGCGTTCGCACTGGGCATCTTCTATGTCGTCGAAGGCTCATCGCTCGGTGGCAGGTTTATCCTTCAGAATGTCCGCCAGGTTCTTGGCGACGTGGGAACATCATATTTTGAAGGCTATGGCAATCTCTCGGGACAGCGATGGAAAGCTTTTGTATCAAATCTTGACGCATTCGCTGCTGATCAGGGCAAGCGCGCAGAGATCATCGACGGCGCCAATTACGCTTTTTCGGTCATCCACGATCACTTTAAATCAGTCGGCCCATGCGCATAAAGGATATTGTAAACCGCGACATCGTCAATCTTTCGAATTGCGAGCATGAGCCCATTCATGTACCGGGCAGCATCCAGCCACACGGGTTTATGTTTGCTTTCAATGCCGAGTCCAGGGAAATGATTTTTTGCAGCGCAAATACTCCTGAGTATATCGGGTACGAACCCAAACAATTGCTTGGGAAAAAATTTGAGGAAATATTTGGTTCAGAAAAGCGCGAAACGCTTAAAAAATTTGTAGACAACAACGAAATAGGCTTGTTTTCGCCTATCGCCATCGAGCTCGAAGGAAGAAATTTTCAGTGCCTGATCCACAAGAATGTGGATGACGTCTATATTACCGAATTTGAACCGGATCAAACGGATCACGAAAAATTGGCGAACGTTTACACGCAGACGGCCCAATTTGTATCGTACCTAAACAATACCACAGGCTTGCGGGAACTTTGCGAACAGGTTGCCAAAGGAACGCGGGCCATTACAGGGTACGATCGTGTGATGGTGTATCGTTTCGACAAGGAATACAACGGTGAAGTTTTTGCGGAATCCTGTCGGGATGACCTCGAACCATTTCTGGGGCTGCATTATCCGCATACCGATATCCCGCCACAGGCCCGTGAACTTTATATGCGCAACCTGCTCCGTCTCATTGCCGACATCAATTACCGTCCGGTTCCCATCTTCACAATCGACGACGGCCGCGACACGAATCTCGATCTGAGTTTGTCGACTTTGCGAAGCACATCGCCCATTCATGTTGAATATCTCCAAAATATGGGCGTAGGTGCGACCTTGACCATTTCGCTCATTCATCGTGGCAGATTGTGGGGCCTGATCGCATGCCATCATTACTCGCCGAAGAACATTTCTCCGGAAATACGTCTCGCCGCACAGCTACAGGGACAGTTTATCACATCACAGATCGATATTCGCCAATCGAATGAGGAATATGAAATCTCGCGGAAAGTCAACATAGCGCTTGCAAAACTGAACGCCATGAATCTGCCGCCGGTATTGGAATCGTTCAAGGTCATGTCGGCCACGCCCGAAATAATGCATGTTTGCAATGCCACGGGAATTTCGATCCAGATCAACGGGCAGGTCTTTAAAAACGGCATCGCGCCGGCAAACGACCGCGACATTGCGATGCTTGCCGAAATCATGAGCAAATTAACCAATGATGGGTCGTTTGTCACGGATAAATTGATCAATTACGCACCCGAACTGAAATTGGTGTGCAACCATGTCGCGGGTATTATTTATCATGCATTGGGAAATGGCAACAGCATCATCTGGTACAGGCCTGAAACCATTGCTGAAATCAATTGGGCCGGCGATCCGGAAAAGGCGATCATCAAAGACCACAAAGGCCTGCATCCGCGGAATTCGTTCAACCTGTGGAAACAAATCGTGAAATGCCGCAGCAAGGATTGGCTCCAGCCTGAGATCACGGCGGCGGCAAACTATGCGAACACGCTTTCGAAGCAGATCAATTTCTTTGTGCTCAGCCTCGAGGAAGAGCGTTATCGCAGCCTTACCGATACGTTGCGCGAGGCAAATGCGGAGCTTGAGAATATCAACTGGATCTCGACGCATGATATCCAGGAGCCGCTTAGGAAAATCCAGGTTATCTCGTCGCGGCTGATCTCACAGCGCGACAAATGGGAAAAAATAAACCTGCTGGGTGAAATCGAAAAGATCAATTTGTCCGCCGGAAGGATGCAGATACTTTTAAACGATATCCTGCGATACAGCCGGATCAAGACCGCAGATCAGGAATTTGAAGAAGTTGATTTAAATCTGATTCTCACGGAGGTCAAATCGGAACTTCACGAAATCATTTCAGAAAGTTCGGCCGTCATCGAAAGCCATGATCTACCTGTCGTACAGGGAATTTCCTTTCTGCTCAAGCAACTTTTTTCAAACATCATCCAAAATTCCATCAAGTATGCGCGTGAAGGTTTGCCGCCGAAAATCGAGATAACTGCTTTTATGGATGACTTTACGGGCTCGGTGAAATGCCATGTGATCAGGATTTCCGACAATGGGATCGGTTTCGAAAGCCAGTATTCGGATGTAATTTTCAACATTTTCCGAAGGCTTCACGGCCAGTTGGAGTATCATGGATCGGGAATCGGACTTGCGTTATGCCGAAAGATCATGCAAACCCATGGCGGTACGATAACGGCTTCCGGAAATCCCGGACAGGGCGCGGTGTTTTCACTGCATTTCCCTTGTCGCATCAGCGGGGATTAACATTCAGGGCAGGCCATCGTACAAGCGGGACAAATGATCGCATATACACTTTACAATAAATTTAATATATGAAGGGCACTGATTTCTTAAATTTATAGGAAGTAAAACCTATGAAAATGGAATCAGAAGAAAAAAATTACAGTCGGCATGGAATGGGCGAAGGCGATCCCGGATCGGTAAATCCGAATGAAATTAACCGCACGCCGCCGGATAAAAATATTTCGGAAACCGAAAAATTGCGGGCCGAGGAATCAGACGAGGGTCGTTACGTAAGCCAAAAACCGGATACCGAAAATCTCGACCAGCATATTTCGCAAATCGACGAAGGCACAAAGAAAATGCTTGACGACGAAAGCGCGAAAGCTGCTGAAAAAGGAATTTAATAAAAAAAAGGGCCGAAGCCCTTTTTTTTATTGTTTGATGATTTTTTTAGTGGTAGTCCGCTCACCGTTGGACAGTTTAAGGA
>CBDUBJ010000041.1:0-19935 GCA_965365355.1 uncultured bacterium | reverse complement strand
TTAGATTGTTTAGATTGTTCAGATTGTTTAGATTGTTTAGATTGTTTAGATTGTTTAGATTTTAAAGAAACTAATTGGCAAAGTACAAACTGCAGTTATCTAAAATTATAAGAGCGAAGCGATCTAAAGGAGATTATTAGATTTTTAGATATTAGATTTTTAGATTCACTATTTGGTAAAGTACAAATTGCAGCTTTTAATAATCTAACAGCGAAGCGATCGATAAGCGAAGCGATCTGAGAGCGCAGCGATCTGGAAGCGCATCGATCGAAAAGCGTAACTTTTTTTCGTAATTTCGCAACGAATTTTTCCAAACTAAATACCATCTCAAATGAAATACGACATCATAGTCCTCGGAAGCGGTCCGGGCGGTTACGTAACAGCCATCAGGGCATCCCAACTTGGTTTTAAAACTGCAGTCGTCGAAAAAGAAAACCTTGGCGGCGTATGCTTAAACTGGGGATGTATCCCGACAAAGGCGCTTTTGAAATCGGCGCAGGTCTTTGATTACCTCAAGCATGCTGCAGATTACGGAATGACGGTTACCGCGTTCGATAAAGACTTTACGAATGTCGTCATGCGCTCTCGCTCGGTTGCCGACGGAATGAGCAAAGGCGTTCAGTTCCTGATGAAGAAGAACAATATCGATGTCATTACAGGAACCGGAAAAGTGAAACCCGGCAAAAAAGTCGAAGTTAAAGCTCCGGATGGAAAAACTTCCGAATTATCTGCCGACCATATCATCATCGCCACAGGCGCACGTTCGCGTGAGCTTCCCAACCTTCCGCAGGACGGAAAGAAAGTGATTGGATACCGTCAGGCGATGACATTGGAAAAGCAGCCGAAATCGATGATCGTCGTTGGATCGGGTGCTATCGGGGTTGAGTTCGCGCATTTTTACAATACGATGGGAACTGAAGTGACGATCGTAGAATATATGCCGAATATCGTACCGGTGGAAGATGAAGATATTTCGAAGCAGATGGAGCGTTCAATGAAAAAAGCCGGTGTCAAGATCATGACAAACGCATCCGTTGAACGCATCGATACAACAGGAACAGGCGTAAAAGCCATCGTGAAAACTGCGAAGGGCGAAGAAACGCTCGAAGCGGAGATTTTGCTTTCAGCCGTAGGTATCAAAACCAATATCGAAAATATCGGATTGGAAGAAACCGGGATCAAAACAGATAAAGATAAAATCCTCGTAAACGATTTCTACCAAACCAATGTTCCCGGATATTATGCGATCGGTGATATCGTTCCGGGCCCGGCGCTCGCTCACGTAGCATCTGCTGAGGGAATTACTTGCGTGGAAAAGATTGCAGGCCTGCATGCAGAACCTATCGATTATGGAAACATTCCGGGTTGTACGTATGCTTCGCCTGAAATTGCATCCGTTGGAATGACCGAGAAACAGGCGAAAGAGAAAGGTTATGAGGTAAAAATCGGCAAATTCCCGTTCACCGCGTCCGGTAAAGCAAAAGCCGCCGGAACACCGGAAGGGTTCGTAAAAGTTATTTTTGACGCAAAATATGGAGAATGGCTTGGGTGCCACATGATAGGCGCCGGAGTTACCGATATGATCGCCGAAGCCGTTGTTGCCCGTAAACTTGAAACCACCGGTCACGAAGTTCTGAAAACGATCCATCCGCACCCTACGATGAGTGAAGCCGTTATGGAAGCGGTCGCGGATGCCTATGGCGAAGTTATCCATTTATAACAACTCACAGAGCAATACAGATCCGCCGTAATTGGCGGATTTTTTTGTTTCAAAAAACATAAAGCATTATAAATTAGGTATTTAATCTGAAAAAGATGCTGTTAGCCGAAAAAATTGTTTACAAAACGTTAAGCTTTATAACTTCGGCCTCAAGTTTAGCCCTACTTAATGATTGGTTCATTTATTCTTAGTAAAGTCCGCTTGCGGCTTACGCTTTTACTGCTGCTTGCACACACTTTTGTCCAGGCACAGACGATTTATTTTGTCGACGGCCAGAATGGGTCTGATGACAATTCAGGTTTAAGTCATTCTGCGCCCTGGAAGTCGATCCAAAAATCCATGAATTCCGTAACACCGAACAGCATCGTAATGATCGCTGGCGGTACGTATCACGAAAATCTTATCGTAAATGTCAACGGATTGCAAGGCGCTCCGATACTTTTCACCAATTATAACAACGAGGAAGTCATCATTGACGGAACCGGAACATCGGGAACAAAGCTTTTGCAGCTGATCAATAAAAGTCATCTTTTCTTTCAAAGCCTGATCTTCCAAAACCTGACTGTCGATGGTGCCAAAGGAATTGAAGTTACCACAACCACCAACGGTTCATCTACAAATTTGATGTTCCGCGATATAACGGTCAGGAATATCAATTGGACAGATAATCCACTTGCGATCGCGCTTCCATCAAACAATGCGCACGGAATTGCCGTTACAGGCCGCACAAACGGAGTGACAAATATCATCATCGACGGCTGCCGCGTCTACAATAATATTCTTGGTTACAGCGAAGCGATCCAGATCAATGGAAATGTCGATAACTTTTCCGTGACAAACTGTACTGTCCACGACAACAATAACATCGGAATCAATATTACGGGCAATTACGGTGCATGCCCGATCCCTACTCTTGATCGGCCGCGGAATGGACTGATAAGCCGCAACGTTTGTTATAGAAATATTTCGCCCATTGCGTTGTCAGCGGGAATTTACGTTGATGGCGGCCACGATATCATTGTGGAACGCAATTCATGCTATGAAAATTCCATCGGTATCGAAGTTGGCTGTGAAATGGACGGAATAACGGAATACATCAAAGTTCGGAATAATATGATGTATAACAATCTGAACAGCGGACTTTACGTTGGCGGCTATACCATCTTAACAACCGGGCAGGTTTTATACTCTACATTCCGTAACAATACTTTTTTCAAGAACAATTCAAGCATGGTCGGTTCGGCTGAGATTGTGATTTCAAAAGCATCGAATTGCGTTTTTGAAGACAACCTGCTTTACACCAATGAACAAAATATCCTATTGGTTGCTGCTGAGATATGGCCTCAGGAAAACAACCTTATCAATTACAATTGCTGGTTTACGCCTTCCGGAAATCCGCTTGGCATCGTGATCTATTATGGTGAATTGTCGTTCAGCAATTTCAATACATACAAATCCGTTACAGGGCAGGAAAGCAATTCAATCTTTGCGAATCCATCATTTGATGATCCTTCTCTTCCATACCCGCAGCTTGACCTTCAAACGACAAGTCTTTGCATCGATACAGGAAATCCCGTGCTGACCATCGACGCGGGCGAAACAGATTTCGACGGCAATCCAAGGATTTCGAATGGTGTTGTGGATATGGGCGCGCAGGAATTCGATACAACGCTTGGAACATCGCCACTATCAGCGCTTCCCGGGATTTCAATGTTTCCAAATCCATTTAAATATCAGATTACGATCTCGTCTCCGACACCTTTCGAAAATGCGACTTTTTTCCTTTATGATCTTTCAGGGAGAATTGTCCGCACGGAGAACATATCAGGGAAAACACATTCCGTCAACCGAAATGAGCTTGCAAGCGGGATTTACGCCTATAAGATCCAAAGCAACGGATCGTATCTCGCCGGCGGAAAAATCATCGCCGAATAAATGAATTTCATTCTGGAAACCGACAGGCTTTACCTTCGGGAAATTACGCCCGATGATGCCCATCATGCCTACTTGCTCAATTCAGATCCCGAAGTGATAAAATATACGGGCGATCCTCCATTCGATTCCGTTGAAGCCGCGAGAGAATTTTTAGAAAATTATAGTGATTACAGAAACTATGGCTATGGCCGCTGGGCTGTAATTCGTAAAGCTGATAATGAATTCTTAGGCTGGTGCGGATTAAAATTTCATGAACACGAAATCGATCTTGGCTTCAGGTTTTTCAAAAAATATTGGAACAATGGCTATGCTACGGAAGCGGCGGTGGCCTGCATTAAATATGGTCTTGAAACATTAAATATGAAAACTATTGTCGGGCGGGCGATGGCAGAAAATCTCGCGTCGATAAACGTATTAAAAAAAACCGGAATGCAGTACGAAGGAAATTTCGACTTCGACCTGCATCCCGGTGTTTTGTATCGTATAAGCAAAAAATAATTAAGCAGGAATTCCTTCCCGCTTTCTTGCTATTTCAACAAGAAGTTCATGCCGACATTAAACGATGAACGGCCATTTCGGACATTGATATCGCTTTCTTTAAAAATATTTGAAAAGCCGCTTTGCGCATCAAATTCAAAAAACAGTTTCATCTTTTGATTTAGCGGGATTTTTACACCAATTCCAATATCCAGCCCGAAATCCGTCGTGTTGAAGGCCTCTTTGACATCCGTTCCATTCTCGGTTTCTTCGGCAGCCATTAAAATTCCGACATAAGGCCCAAAATGAAGATACCACGCGCGTTTTGATCCGAAATGCCAATTCGCCATGATCGGAATCGTAAGGTAAGTCAGCTTGTAGTCAGTAGTATATTCAAAACCTTCATCGTCGATGTAGAATCCATTATCCCAGCCTTTTGGGTCATAGTTCAATTTAGCTTTGATGGACCAGCGGTCCGAAAAGTAATAGTCTGCCGATCCTCCAAATGTGAATCGTCCGCCGGAATCCGCAGTAACTTCGGAACTTGCCACGGATACGGAACTGTAGCCAAGCTGAACGCCGAATTCAACTGTACCCTTTTCCTGTGCCGAAGAAATGCCTGCGAAAGCTAACACAGTAAGGGCTGAAATGTAAATTTTTCTCATGATTTTGCTTTAGGTTGCGGCAAATATATACTTTAATCGACATGCTTGCTTGCGGGATTAAAAATTATAGGAACTTTCGCCAATTTTGGGAAATGGATTTTTGGCGAATTGTCAATAAAATGTATCTTTAAAAAAAAACTGCAATGATTTCAGGCCGAGAGCACGATTCGACCACACCAAATAATATTGTCATGCTTCCGGACGGAGGCGAAATGGGCCGACTGATCCGGAATTTCGATTGGGAAACTTCACCATTGGGGCCGATGTCATCCTGGCCTTCAACATTAATCAGCTCGCTCCGGCTTATTCTGGGTTCAAAACTTCCGATGTATATCTTTTGGGGAAAAGATCTCATCGCTTTTTATAACGACGCTTATCGCCCGAATTTTGGCACTGACGAAAAGCATCCTTTTGCCCTCGGCAGGCCGAGTGTTGAGGTTTGGCCGGAAATATGGACCGAGATTAAGCCCGATATCGACAAAGTATTTGACGGGGAATCGACTTGGCACGAAAATCTTTTGCTGCCGGTATTGCGAAACGGACAAATGGTCGACGCGTACTGGAATTATGGCTATAGCCCGATTTACAACGACGCAGGTAATGTAGATGGGGTTCTCGCTGTGGTTTATGAAACCACCGAAAATATCCGCAACCTGCATCGGATCGAGGAAAATTCAAACCAGCTCGAGTTTGCCATAGAAGCGTCTGAACTTGCAACCTGGGATTTTAATCCTGCAACCGGACGATTCACCGCCAACGACAGGTTCTATTCGTGGTGCGGATTTGAACCCGGCAAGGAAACCGATCTTCAGGAATTCATCAAAATTATTGCCGAGGAAGATACCGATCGCGTAACGCAGTTGTATCAATACGCGCTGGACCCGGCCAATAACAGTCCGAAGTACGAAGCAATTTACACCATCAGGCCAAAAAATCGCCGGGAGCGCAACGTTCGTGCAAAGGGCCGTGTATGGCTGAATTCCGAAAACCAGCCCTATCGGTTCAACGGAACCCTTCAGGATATCACCGAACAAAAGTTGGCCGAGAGCATAAACACGAAAGCCCAGCAGAATCTGCGAAGCGTTTTTGAGCAGGCGCCAATCAGCATGATCTTATACAAAGGCCCTGAATATATCATTGAGATTGTGAACCGTCGAAGCCTTCAAAATTGGAACAGGACGGCTGAAGAGGTTTTGGGAAAACCACTGTTTGAAGTAGCACCCGAATTAAAGGACAAGGGCTACGAGAAACTTTTTGAGCGTGTTCTCAATGGCGAGACGGTCAGTTCATATGGAGAGCCGGTAATATTAAATCGTGCCGGCCGACCCGATCATCTGTATGTCGATTTTACCATGGTTCCGTTTCGCGAACCGGATGGAAAGATAACCGGGATCATGGCCGTTTCGCACGATGTTACCGCTGAATTCATCGCACGTAAAAAACTTCAGGAGAGCGAAGCGAGATTTAAGTCGCTTATTGAACAGGCGCCCGTTGCAACCGTAGTATTGACAGGTCGTGAGATGAAGATCGACATTATCAATACGCGTATGCTTGAATATTACGGTAAAGATGATTCGATAATCGGAATGCCGATAGCGGATGCGCTTCCTGAACTTAAAGATCAACGTTTCCTTGACCTTCTTGATGAAGTCTACACAACCGGCAGGACACACGAGGAACACGATGCGAGGGCAATTCTCCTTGTAAATGGAGAACCACGCGAATTTTATTTTGACTATACCTACAAGCCTTTATTCGACAGCGACGGAAAGATATATGGTGTGATGGATATGGCCGTTGACGTAACAGAGCAGTATCACGTAAGGCAGGCATTGGAAGAAAGCAAAAACCTTCTTGAATTTACCATCGATGCGACCGAACTTGCCACTTGGGATATGGATATCGTCAAAAATACATTTTCAGGAAATCGTCGTATGCGAGAATGGTTTGGTCTGCCGGCCGAAGGAGCGGTCAAGCTTCCTTTGGAAAATTCAGTTGTACTTGAGTCAGACCGTGAAAGGGTTTTCAATGCGATGGATATGGCGATGGATCCGGATCGCAAATCCAAATACGACGTTGAATTCACCCTTGTCCAGGCTGAAACCGGTGAACACCGGATTGTACGATCACGTGGAAAAGTTCGTTTCGATGATGAAAACCGCCCGTCCAGATTCAATGGCACGATCCAGGACATCACGCGCGAAACCATTGCACGGAACAAGATCGAAGAAGTTGTTGCCGAACGCACACGTGAACTCGCCGAAGTGAACAGCAGCTTAAAACGCATCAACAGCGAACTAGAGCAGTTTGCATACATCGCATCGCATGACCTTCAGGAACCTGTGCGAAAGATCAGCATCTTTACACATATGCTGCGCGACGCGTTGCCGGACGTCGACGATCGTTCCAAAGGATTTTTGTCAAAGATCGAGAACGCCGCAGCACGCATGACAAACCTGATCAAAGATGTCCTGAGCTATTCGCAATTATCGGAGAATAAGGAAGTGTATGAAAAATTAGATCTTAATGAAATCGTTCAGAATATCATTAGTGATTTTGAGCTTGTCATCGAGCAAAAAAACGCGACAATCGAAATCAATGATTTGCCGGTCATTGAAGCTGTACCACTGCAAATGACGCAGCTTTTTGGAAACCTGATATCAAATTCATTGAAGTATTCACAAGTGGGCATCGACCCTGTAATCAGCATAAATGCGGAACTGCTTTCTCCTGACGACACGCGTATTGCTGCCAGATCGAGATCCCAATATTACCTTATTACAATAAGCGATAATGGAATTGGCTTCAGCGAAGAATATGCGGAGAAGATTTTCAGCATTTTCCAACGGCTTCATGGTAAAGGCGAGTATGAAGGAACAGGCATCGGGCTCGCGATCTGTCGGAAAATCGTGGAAAACCACAGCGGAACGATCAGCGCCTCCGGCATTTTGAATGGCGGATCCACATTTAAGATTTTACTGCCCGTAAAACAGGTAAAATAGCAAATGATATTTGGCAAATCGAAATCGGTATTTAGTGAGGATCGATGGTTTTCTAAAATTAAATCTATCAATTAGAAAGCCTCTGCACTTGCTCCGGAACTTCGTTACATTTTGCGGCAAATTATGCAGTATTGAAAGAAATCCGCGAAGCATTTCCCCTTGATTTGCATGATCATTTTTTTCAATGTCAGTTTTTTTTAAATCGCTAAAAAATCCTATCTTTCCACTCATCTTCAATTCATGTCGAGTCAGGAAAATCAGGCGGAGTCAGCTACAGATCCTATTACATTTTTAAGCGGCGGCGGCGAAATGGGTTCGCTCATCAGGAACTTTCCATGGGAAAAAACGCCTGTTGGACCTATTGCAAACTGGCCGTCAAGCCTTTTGACATCAGTATCGATCCTTCTGAATTCCCGATTCCCCATGTTTATCTTTTGGGGACCCGAACATATTTGCTTCTATAATGACGACTATCTCCCAAGCCTCGGGCCGCAAAAACATCCGCAGGCATTAGGCGCCCGTGTAAGGGACGTTTGGCCGGAGTCCTGGCGCGACATTGAGCCATTACTGGAAAAGGCGTATGCAGGGGAAGCGCTTTATTATGAAAATCTGCCGGTTCAGGTTTTTCGTAATAACGTATTGCAAGATGTCTATTGGACTTCGAGTTACAGTCCGATTCGCGACCAGTCGGGCAAAATCAACGGATGCCTCGTGGTATGCAACGAGACTACGCAGAACATCGAAAATTATAGGAAGCTCCAGGAAAGCGAACAGCTTTTCCGATTTGCCACCGATGCGACCGAGCTGGGAATATGGGATGTTGATCCGGTTAACAATGTCGTAACCGCGAACAAGCGTTTGAAAAATTGGTTCGGTCTCGATGAAACCGACGATTTTCCACTTGATGCCGCAATCAGCAATATTGCAGAACCCGATCGGGAACGTGTTCGGCTGGCAATTGCCAAAGCGATGGAATTTGAAAGTGGCGGAACGTATCATGAAACGTATACCATCATAAATCCACTGACGAACACGGAGCGCATTGTCCGTGCAAGTGGGCTCACCCGATTTGACAAAAATAAAAAGCCTTACAGGTTCAATGGCACCTTGCAGGATGTTACCGAGCTGGTACAGTTCAATCGGAAGATCGAAGAAAGCGAGCGCCATTTCCGCAGCCTGATCACACAGTCGCCCATTGCGAAATGCCTGCTCCGCGGCGATGATTTCATCGTTGAGATCGCGAATGAGAAAATGCTTGATTTTTGGGAAAGCTCGGCGGAAGTCATCGGTCGGCCTGTGCGCGATATCCAGGGGCAAATCTCAAACAAAACGCTTGATATCCTGATCTCGATCCTTCAAACGGGCGATACCGTTTCGTTAAATGAAGTGCGCCGCAGGCATTCCGATGATGGAAGTATATCATATTATAACCTGACATTCAAGCCGATCGTCAATCCGGACAAATCTATTTTCGGGATCATGCAGACGGCAATCGACGTAACGGACCAGGTTGTTGCGCGGCAAAAAGTAGAAGAGAGTGAACGCCGGTTCCGCAGCCTGATCGCCCAGGCGCCAATCGCGATCGGACTATTTGTAGGACCCGACCATATCATTGAAACGCCAAATAAGGCCATGACCGACATTCTTGGTAAAGGTCCGGAAGTGATCGGAAAGAAGTTAAGGGATGTGATGCCTGAAATTGAAGCCGAAGGCCAGCCATTTTTGCAAATAATGGATGATGTCTACCAGCGTGGCGAAGTTCACAACATCTATGGTGCAAAAGTGCTGATTGAAAAAAATGGCATCCTAACCGAAAATTACTATGATGTCACGTACTCTCCGATTTGCGACGCCAATGGCGACGTATATGCACTTTTGGAGATTGCGATAGACGTAAGTGAAAAAATCCTTGGGCAGCTTCAGATTGTTGAAAGCGAGGCCCGATTCAGGAATCTTGTTGAAAGTGCGCCGCTGCCGATTGGTGTTTATACCGGCGAAGAACTGCGGATCTTCCTTGCAAACAAAACAATCATGCGCATTTTTGGCAAAGGCGATGACGTCGTGGGCAAGCTTTATACGGATGTACTTCCCGAGCTTGATCCCGATATTGTCCAGCAACTTAAAAATGTATATCATACGGGCGAACCTTTCTTTGCCGAAAATGCGCGTGTCGACCTGAATGATGGCGGCATCATGCGTACTTATTATTTCAACTATGCATTTACGCCTTTACGCGATTCGAACGGCAATATTTATGGCGTATTGAACACCGCCGCGGATGTTACGGAAATCAATCTGGCAAGGCTTACACTGGAAGAAAGCGAGAAGAACTTAAGAAACGTGATCATTCAGGCACCGGTCGCCATGTGCATGCTTCGCGGCAGTAACTATATAATCGAAATTGCCAACGATAAGATGTACGAAATCTGGGGACGGTCGGAAAAGATTCTCCGCGGAAAACCATTGTTTGAAACGATTCCCGAACTTAATGGACAAGGATTCGATATTTTGCTTGAAAACGTATACAAGACCGGAGAAACATACCGGGCGCACGGAGTTCCGGTGACGTTACCTCATGAGGACGGTACAAAATTACTGTATACCGATTTTGTTTTTGAAGCCTACCGAAATCCTGAGGGAAAGATCCGCGGGATTTTGGCGATTGCGATCGATGTGACTGAAAATGTCATTGCCCGAAAAAAAATCGAAGATGCCGAACAAAAAGCGCGTCTTGCGATCGATTCCGCAAAACTTGGTACATACGAGGTCAACCTGCTTACCGATGAGATACAAACTTCCGATCGGTTTAAAGAGATATGGGGCGTCAGCCGGGAAATCTCCAGATCCGAATTCGCCGAATCCATTCACCCCGAAGACAGGGAGGCAAGGCTTCGTGCGCATGAAATCGCTGTTGAAACCGGGATCTTGAAGTACGAATGCCGTGTGATGCAGAAAGACGGGTCGATTCATCATGTGCTGGTCAACGGTACGATCGTGAAAGACGATCAGGATGTTCCAATTACCTTGTTGGGCGTAATCCAGGATGTGACCGAGCAGAAACTGTTTGCGCAGGAATTGAGCAAGCAGGTCAAAGACCGTACGCAGGAACTTTATCGTTCAAATGAAGACTTAATGAGATTTGCACACGTCGCGAGCCACGATTTAAAGGAACCGGTCCGGAAAATCAAAGTCTTCAGCAATATGATCGAAGAACAATTCGGAGAACATATTCCGCAAAAGGCGCATGTATACCTGGAGAAAGTCCAAAATGCGACCGACAGGATGTATGCAATGATTGAAGGCGTCCTCGCCTACTCCGCTTTAAGTGCATCGGATCAGTCCATCGAAAAGATCGATCTTAATGAGGTTTTTGGCAGCATAGAAGTCGACTTTGAAATCCTGATCCAGCAGAAAAATGCAGAAATTTCCATCGATGATCTTCCTTCCATCGAAGGCGCACAGGTGCTGATCTATCAGTTGTTTTATAATCTCGTGAACAATGCCTTGAAATTCTCGAAGGAGAATGTCCCGCCCGAAGTTACCATCACAGCAGAGGATGAAGGTGAATTTTCGAAGATCAGCATTACTGACAATGGCATCGGTCTGGATCCCGCATATGCCGATAAGATCTTTGACGCATTCGCGCGATTAAATGCAAAAGATAAATATGAAGGAACCGGCCTTGGCTTGGCTTTATGCAAAAAAATTGTCGAGCGCCATCATGGAAGGATAAATGCAACAGGGAAAGTCGGAGTCGGTTCGACATTTACGGTCAGGTTGCCAAGAACGCAGTCGGGAAAGCTGCTCTAGCCTTCTTTATAGATGAAAGTAGTTTTTGTAGGCTTGAAATTTTTCCAGTCGATCGACAAAGTATGCTCGATGGATTTTTTCAGTGAATCGAAAGATGTTGGTTTGGTCACATAAAAGTTTGCGCCCATCTTCATACTTTTGGCAATGTTGCTCGGATCGTTGGAAGTGGAAAAAATAACAACCGGCAGATCTTTAAGTTCGTCGGATTCCTTTATTTCCTGCAAAACTTCAAAACCACTTTTTCCCGGCATGTTAAGATCCAGAAAGATCAGTTGCGGCATCGGCGGCGGATTGCGTAATGCGGAGAGGATCTTATCTCCGTGATCGTGCGTGAACAGGTTGATCTTGTTACCTATTGATTCAATGACATCCTTAAAGAAATCCAGGTCGTCATGATCATCATCCGCATAAAAAATTGTAAATTCTCCAAACATATCCACAACTGTTTCTCAGGTAAAAGCTAATCCAAACTTACAATTAATTTTAAAGATAACTAATGTTTAACAAAGTAATTCTGAAAATAAAATGGCATGTAATTGTAAACTCAAGAAAGTCAATAAATTATTTTTAGTAAATCTGAAAAATTAATATTTGTGTAGGAAACCGCGTTAAACAGGAAACAAAATTTTAAACGTGCTGCCCACGCCCGGCTCGCTTTCGGCAAAAATGTGCCCATCGTGATTTTCCATGATCTTCTTGGAAATCGCCAATCCGATCCCGTTTCCGGAATACTCGTTACGCTGATGCAGGCGCTGGAAAATGGTAAATATCCGTCCGATGTATTTGTTGTCCATACCAATACCGTTATCGGAGATTTTTATCTGGTAAAACTTTTTTTGCGGATCCATGATATCGACATCCGAAACGATCTCGTGCGAAAACAAAACCTTTGGCGGAACATCTGCCTTGCGGTACTTGACCGCATTGGAAATCAGATTGGAGAAAAGCTGCCTCAGCTGGACTTTCGAACCAAATATAACAGGAAGATTTGCATAAGATATTTCTGCGTCGTTTTCGCCAAGAACGAGTTCCAGATCATCGAGGACTTCTTTAATGACTTTGTTGAGATCGACCTTCTTCAAAACCTCCTTACGCGCAATAAATGAATATTTTACAAGATCGTCAACCAGCGAATCCAGCCTGTGTGCGGAAGAATTGATTACATTGAGGTTGTTTCGTTCGCGTTCGCCGAACATGTGGGATTTCTCTTCGAAAAGATGCGTCGTATACATCAGGATTTTGCGAAGTGGCTCCTTAAGATCGTGCGAGATCACGTGGATGAACTGCTCCAGGTTCACATTCGTCGCATTTAATTCGGCAATCTTGATTTCAAGCCTTTGCTGATACGACAAAAGATCTTCTTCGTGCTTCCTGCGTTCCGACAGATCGGTAATGATTACGCCAACCACCGGAATGTTCGGATTAAGGTCGGTCAGCGATGCATAGACGGGAATGATCTTTCCGTCAAAATTAAGGTTCAGTTCCTTTTTGACCGGCCCATTGGCAGAAGCGCGGATCAATTCCATCAGGTTATCGGGCTTGTCGACAAAACTGGTCAGGTATTGTCCGGTGATCCGTGCCGAAGGCCTGCCCGCCATCTTTGAGAAATGGTTGTTTGCATATAAAATCAACCCGTCATGCGAGATGCTGAGCGCCCCTTCACCAAACTTCTCGATAAGGATCCGGTACGTATAATCGGCGCTTTCGATAGAATAAACCTGCGGTACACCATCTTTATTTAATACCAGGGCATCGACCGATCCTTCACGAATCGCGTCGATGATGCCATTGGCTTCCAATAGCTGGCTTTTAAGCTCAGCGATCTCATTTAAAAGCGCATCGGTATTTTTAGTCGTAGGCTCCAAGCTTATGGGACAATTTCTAATATTTTTAAAACTTTTTCGAGATCGGAAAGATCCCCAACTATCGTTTTATTTGGCAATGGGGCTATCCTGATCAGGGTCGGAATGCCAATGATCTGATATTCCATCGCCCGTTCTTTTTCAATTCCGATATCAACAATAGTAAGCGAAGCATGCGGAATGTGATCGCGGATGATTCGCCGGATGTTATCCAATGCCATCGCAGAATGCACAGACATCCCCGAAACAAATAGCAGGAATTCACACTTGTCAACCGCATCGGTATGTGTTTTTGACTCCACTTAGGATTTTAAAGGTTTGATATTCAAACCAACAAGCACACGTTCCTCATTGGATAAATCTCCAATGATCTTACGGATAGGTTCGGGAAATCGTCTTACGAGTGTCGGAACGGCCAATATCTGGTCGCCTTCAGCGAGCTGCGGACTGATTAGCAGATCGATGATCTCAATCGAATATTTGCCTGCGAGATGTTCTTCCGCGTATTTCTTGAGATTATTCAACGCGCGAACTGACTTTGGCGTCTGTCCCGCAATATACAATAGAAGCTGCCATTCGGCTTTTTCCGTAACTGTCATCCGTTTATTTTTTAGAGCTTATTTTCTTCTGTAATTCCTCGCTTGCACGCAAGACGCTTAATTCTTCCTGCACCGATTCAAACTCATTGCGCAAGGTTTCGATCGTCGATTCCAGGCTCCTGCGTTTGCGCTCGATTTCGCGGTCTTTGCGCTCGATTTCGTTCTGCAGCTTGATCGCATTCACTTCCTTGCCGATCTGGTGGCGTTTTCTTGCTGCGCCGGTAAGGATACCATCGGGACCTATTTCCACGTCGAGCAATTGGATGCCATTTTTTGCAATGATAAATTCCCTTACCTGGTTGGAATGGCCCATGCCGCGCGACTTTACGATATAAATGCCGCGGTTTCGTTCGGCAACGCTCTCCAGGTCGCGAACCGTTATCCATGTATCCATTAAAGACGAAATGGATTCTTCGGCAAGCTCATGGCGTAACGAATCGGCCTTTTTGCTTAATGATGTAAAAACTGCCGTAATGTTGTGGATCTTCAGCATATCGATCAGACGCACAAGCATCGAATTGACCTCGTGCTCACTGCCTACATTAATTAAATTGCTGATCGGATCGATCACAACCGCATGCGGGTTGAATGTGGAAATTATTTTACGAAGCGTCAACAGATGCCGCTCCAATCCGTTTAAGGTCGGCCGCGACGACTGGATGTCGAGCAAGCCGCTTTTTACATATTTCGACAAATCGATGCCGATGGTTTTCATATTGCGGATCAGCTGCTGCGGTGATTCTTCAAAAGCAAAAAAGCATACGCGCTCTCCTTTTTCACACTGTGCTTTGGCAAAATACGATGAAAGGATGGTCTTGGCAGTTCCCGCAGTTCCTGAAATAAGCACGCTGCTGCCGCGGTAAAAGCCGCCGTCATTAAACATTTCATCCAGTCCGGGCACGCCGCTGCTGACGATGTCGGAGGAAACTTCGTGATTCAATTTTAAGGACGTGATCGGAAGCACGGTAATCCCGCCCTCATCGATAAGGAAGGGATATTCATTCGTGCCATGTGTCGATCCCCTGTATTTCACGATTCGCAGCCTGCGCGTTGAAATCTGGTCTATCACACGGTTATCCAATAAAATCACGCAATCCGATACATATTCCTCCAGTCCTTGCCGGGTAAGGGTATTTTCGCCGCGCTCTCCGGTGATGATCGTAGTAACACCTTTATTTTTAAGCCAGTGGAATAACCTGCGAAGTTCGGCCCGCAGGACAGCTTCATTTTCAAATCCGGAAAACAGGGATTCGATGGTATCGAGGACCACGCGTTTTGCCTGAATGGAATCGATTGCATGGGCAAGGCGGATAAACAAGCCGTCAAGATCATAATCGCCGGCTTCCTGGATTTCCGAACGTTCAACGCGAACATAATCCATCGCAAGCTTGTTGCCCGAAACCAATTTCTCAAGATCGAATCCGAGGGATCTTACATTGAGCACCAAATCGTTTACGGGTTCTTCAAATGACATGAAGACACCTGGTTCGTCGTGTTCTATGATCCCGCGAATTAAAAACTGCATGGCCATAAGTGTCTTGCCACACCCTGCGCCGCCGCACACCAGTATCGGACGGCCCTGCGGAAAGCCTCCGTTTGTGATCTCATCAAGGCCATCGATTCCCGTCGGGATTTTAGGAAATAAGAACGATTCGCTGGCGGGATTTGATTTTTTCTTTGAAGTCACTTTACTCATATTTGATAACTATGCAATCTGTCAAATGTAATAAAAGATCGTTTCCGACGGACTTGAACAATAGTAAAATTGATATTAACCGAATCGATACACATCTAACACAGATTTTATAGCCTGATGACTGCCGGCATCGCACGCAAATCTACTTGTTGAGTCTTTATAAGTCGTTATACAATTCCCATAAATAGTTCTGTAATAATTTGTCAAATCCTGCAATAAAAATTGACGCATTATTAACTGTAATAGCTGAATATGAAGTTTAATTTTATTTGATTAAATGTAATTTATGTTAACCGAATTAAGTTTTCATATCCGCCCAAACAACAAACTTTGGCAGGCGAAGGCCACTAAGTCAGACTGTCCCATCATCGAAAGCCCGAACAAAGGAGATGTTGTAAAAAAGACGATTAAAGCAGCGCAGGAACTCGCGAATAAAGCTGTGGTATATATTTATGGACTTGATGGCAGGATACTCGAGATGCGCCAATGCGGGAATAATCGAAAAATTTCATCATGAACGAGGAACCACATAATAAAGAATCCGGCGACCATACTTCGCTTGATATCAACGAGCCATATGAAGTTGAGTATTGGTCCAAAAAATTCAACATTTCCCCGGATGAACTGCGCGAAGTCATGAAGCGAACCGGAAATACCGAAATAAAATCCATCGAAAAATATCTTACGACGCATCTATGAAGAAATTTGCGATCGCCGTGCATGGCGGTGCCGGCCCGGATTCTGAATTTATAAAAGCAAACACCGACGAATATAAAGCCGGGCTGCAATCTGCGATAGAAGCAGGTAACAAACTGCTTGAAAAAGGCGGATCGGCAGTGGATGCTGTTGAAGCCGCAGTGCGATCCCTGGAAGATAATCACTTATTTAATGCAGGCCGCGGTTCGGCAATCAATCATCAGGGACAAATCGGGATGGATGCTTCGATTATGGAAGGCGCAAAATTGCAATCGGGTGCTGTTTCGATGCTTAAAAACGTTCGCAACCCCATTTCACTCGCACGATTCATTATGGAAAAAACCTCCTACGTCTTCCTGTCAGACAGCGGCGCTCTGGATATGGCAAGCGACGAAGGCCTGGCTCTCGAGCCGGAATCGTATTTTGTTACGGATTTGCAGATGGAAGAATGGCTCGAGAAACGTAAAAATGAGCAGCTGCAGGATATATTGCGAAAACGTATTCATGGAACTGTCGGCGCGGTCGCCCTCGATAAAAACGGATTGCTTGCAGCAGGAACATCAACAGGTGGAGCAGCCAATGCGCACGCAGGACGCATCAGCGACAGTTGTGTGATCGGCGCCGGATGTTACGCCAAAAATGGAGTTGTAGCAATTTCGGGAACCGGTGATGGCGAGCATATCGTAAACAATGTTATTGCGCACACCATTGCAATGCATCTGGAATTGACAAAATATACACTTTCTGAAGCTTGCGACATTGTCATACATCAGCGGTTACAGCACGTAGATGGCGATCTTGGTGTAATCGCTCTCAATCCTGACGGAGAAATCTGCATGTCATTTAATACGCCAAGAATGCACCGTGCGGCGATGGTAAATGGTGAGCTTAAATTCGCGAGAGTTTATAAATAGAGGATTTACACCGACGCAAGTGCTTCAACCAGATAATCAATCTCTTCCTTGGTATTATAATGACTAAAGGAAATTCGAAGCGAAGGCTTGTGAATATCATCCAGACCAAGAATTTCAGCAAGGACATGCGACGGTTTCGGGCTTCCGGACTGGCAGGCGCTGCCGCGTGACAATGCGATTCCTTTTATGTCGAGTGTAAATAAGATCATCGAAGCTTTTTCTTCAGAAAATGGGAAACATACATTCAGGATGTTATAAAAAGTGTTTTCTCCATTGACCTTGGCATCTGGAAATCGTGCTTTGAACGATTCTGCGCAATAGGCTTTAAGTTCAGAAACATATTGCTTTTCGTGATCTAGCCTGTCGTAAGCAATCTCAAGAGCCTTCGCCATTCCGACAACATTGTGGATTGCCTCGGTTCCGGCACGAAGGCCTTTTTCCTGCTCGCCACCGAAAAACATCGGGTTCAGCAGTACTCCTTTTCGCAGAAATGCAAACCCGATTCCTTTCGGGCCGTGGAATTTATGCGCGCTCGCAACAATGAAATCTATTGGAAGCTCCTGCATGTCAAACCGCTCCTTCCCGACTGATTGAATCGTATCAGAATGAAAATACGCTTTATACTTACGGCAAAGATTTCCCGTATGCTGCAAATCGAGAACGGTCCCGATTTCATTATTGACATGCATTAGCGTGACGAGCGTTGGAATGTCATCAGATAGTAAACTTTCGAGATGATTAACGTCAATACTGCCATTCGGTAAAACCTTTACGTAATCGACTGCTATTCCGAATTCGTCTGAAATCGAATCAGCCGCGTGAAGAATTGCATGATGCTCAATCTTTGAAGTTATAAAGCGCTTTACTCCGAGGTCGCGGACCGCAGCCCGAAGAATCCAGTTATCTGCTTCGGTTCCGCCGGAAGTAAAAATTATTTCCGAGGCATGACAGTTCAGGCTTTTTGCAATCGACTTTCGGGAAAGTTCAAGCTGGCTTTTCGCATGCCGTCCAAAACTATGTGACGACGACGGATTTCCATAATCTTCCGTCATCACCTTCACCATGATATCGATCACTTCGGGACGGATCGCGGTAGTGGCCGCGTTGTCCAAATATACTTTTCTCATTTTTTCGGTATGATGCTGATCGCTGCGCCGCCGCCTGCAGCCAGGGATAGGGAAATCGACTTTTTAGATGTTACTTCAATGGTTCGTATCTTATACGATTTTGGATTTTTCTCCCAATGCGCGTCAGTCCCATCTTCGTAGATCGTGGCAAGATACTTCTTGCCGGGCGTAAGGAAATTTAAATTGAATTCCGATTTTCTCGAATTTTCATCAGTGATAGCGCCAACAAACCACTCTTCAGAGTCTTTGGCTTTTCTTGCAATTGTAATGAAATCTCCCGGTTCGGCCTCCAAGATCTTTGTATCGTCCCAATCGATGGCTACATCTTTTATAAATTGAAAAGCATCTGGATATCGTTCGTAATTTTCAGGAAGGTCGGCAGCCATTTGCAACGGCGAGTACATCGTTACATAAAGTGCAAGCTGCTTTGCAAGAGTCGTATGGACCTGCTCCTTTTTGGTTTTGTCGTAATGGCTCATCTTAATCTCAAAGATACCGGGAGTGTAATCCATCGGACCGCCAAGCAGCCTGGTAAACGGCAATATGGTTTCGTGCATCGGAGGATTTCCATTACTCCAGGCATTAAATTCATTTCCGCGCGCAGCTTCGGCAGCGATATAGTTGGGCCATGTCCGGTGAACACCTGTCGGACGTGTTGATTCGTGTGAATTGACCAATATTTTCTCATCCGCCGCACGTTCGACCACATAGTTGAAATGATTGACCATTGCTTGTCCGTCATGCCATTCGCCGCGCGGAATGATCCTACCGACATAGCCCGTCTTCACCGCATTATATCCGTTCTCTTTCATAAAAGCGAAGGCACGATCGAGACGACGCTCATAGTTTGCAACCGATGCAGAAGTTTCATGATGCATGATCAGCTCGACATTTTTTGATTTTGCGTAATTCGTAACAGCTTTGACATCGAAATCCGGATAAGGCGTGACGAAATCGAAAACATCTTCTTTCCAGTTCCCAAACCAGTCTTCCCAGCCTGCGTTCCAGCCCTCGATCAAAACGCCGTCAAATCCATGTTTGGCAGCGAAATCAATATACTTTTTCGCATTCTCGGTCGTGGCGCCATGCTTTCCGGTTGGTTTCAGATCGGATACTGATGAATTTTGCGCATTCATCGAGCCGGCATAATCCCAGGTCGCTTTCCCTACGTGCATTTCCCACCAGATCCCGACGTATTTCATTGGTTTGATCCATGAAACATCATCGATCTTTGAAGGTTCGTTCAAATTCAATATCATTTTGGAAGCGAGAATATTTTTTGCATCATCGGAAATCATAAGCGTCCGCCACGGTGTATTGAACGGCGCCTGAAGATATGCAAGGTCACCGATGGCGTTTGGTGCAAGATCAGCTGTAAAAGTAAATGTCGACGCATCAAGTGAAAGATGCATTACAGGATAATTGATGACCG
>CBDUBJ010000040.1:0-19986 GCA_965365355.1 uncultured bacterium | reverse complement strand
CATTCGACATTTGACATAAATTAACGTTTCGAGAATTGGAATCTCTTACGAGCTTTCTTCTGTCCGAATTTCTTACGCTCAACCATACGTGGGTCACGAGTTAGAAGTCCTTCAGGCTTCAGGATGCCACGGTTCTCAGCGTCTACTTCACACATTACGCGTGCAAGCGCCATACGAACTGCTTCTGCCTGACCTGTAGATCCTCCGCCCATCACGCGAACTTTTACGTCAAAATTCTCAACGTTCTGAGTCATGCTCAAAGGCTGAAGAACTTTGTAACGAAGCGTTTCCGTCGGGAAATACGTTGCGAAATCTTTTTTGTTTACGGTAATCTTACCCGAACCTTCTGTAACATAAACACGTGCAACAGCGGTCTTTCTTCTTCCGATTTTGTGGATTGTGGCCATTACTTAAGATCGTTTAGGTTAATGGTTCTTGGTTTTTGAGCTTCGTGCTTGTGTTCGCCACCAACATTCACGCTCAGGTTCCTGAAAAGCTCAGCGCCAAGCCTGTTCTTAGGAAGCATTCCTTTGACAGCCTTTTCGACAAGTGCAGCAGGATTTTTCGACTGAAGGACTTTTGCCGTCAGTGTTCTTTGTCCTCCGGGATAGCCTGTATGGCGCAGATAGATCTTCTCATCCATCTTGTTCCCCGTAAGGTTGATTTTTTCAGCATTGATAATGATGACATTATCGCCGCAGTCGACATGTGGCGTATAGCTTGGCTTGTACTTACCGCGCAGCAGCATCGCTACTTTCGAGGCAAGACGACCCAAATTATGGCCTTCAGCATCAACAACAACCCACTCTTTCGTGACGGTGGCCTTGTTGGCTGAAATTGTCTTGTAGCTTAAAGTGTTCACAATAATTTATTTTAATTAAACATTCCATCCCCAATAAAGGGGTTGCAAAAGTACAACTATTTCGCTTAAATCCAAACGGCTGTAAAATAATATTTTCCGAGTTTGCAACGCTGTTAAAATGTTTAGCAGCAGTTGCTTTAAAGCATAAAGGCCGCCATGAGGACGACCTTTACACAATCAGAACAAAAAGGATATTAAACGATAAATAAATTCGCGATGTTTACTGATTCCTGAGTTGTTAATGGTTCATCAAAAGCTTCCGTTCCGGCACCTGCTCCGAACGACATGACGTTCGCAGTATTGAATCCGGCCTGGTCTGTTGCCTGCTCACCGTTGTAAACCGCCTGAGTAGCTTCGGGCATTCCTGCACCGCGTTCGCTTCCGGTGATCCAGCCTTTCAAACCGCGCAGCCTTCTGACTTCAGATGCGTGACGTGCTTCCACTGAGTGAATCTGCAAAGCCGCAGTCAAAAGATCCGGAGTTGAGATCAGATTTCCCGCCTGTCCTTTGTATGCGCGGACGCCGGTATCTTCAAAAGCCTGAGCCAGCGCGAGAAATTGGGCATACGCCGCCTCGTTTCCGATTCCCGTCGCATTAAATGGGTCGAATGCTCCACCAACAGTAAAGTCGAAAGTAGGTTCTGCAACGGCATTTGCGCCCAATCCTGCAACAAGGAATGTTACGTGATCCGCTTCATGAGCTGCAATCTGCATAAAGACTTTTTCATCGCGGCCACCGGTTGGGATGACGCCCGATTCAAGTCCCATCATATAAAAGTTGCGCTCCAGATATTCAAGTGTCAACGCAAGCTGCAATGCTCCGGTTGGCGTTGCAGGCGTCGGACCTATATCCTGGGCAAAAGCTTTGTTTGACAATGATGCAAGTCCAAATGGAATGGCTGCCAAAGCTGTATTTTTACCAATATTGCGAAGGTGTCCGAAACTGTCTCTTCGCGAGCCTTTATTATTTAGGAGGTTTTCATTCGTAAACGGCTCCAAAAATTTAAATATATTCATGATGTTGGTTTTAAGGTTATGGTAAATAATTCGCTGTGAAGTTCGTTGTGATAAACCCTGCAGCAACAGGAACAATTTCCGATGGATTTTTTGCAACGTCAAGTCCGGTTGACGGGCTAACGATATCGTCACCTGCAAAATCTTTTGAATCAGGATTGATGATGCTTCGGATAGCCGATGCGTGACGCGCTTCAACCGAAACGATCTTTCCTGCAATCAGCAAATATGTCGGATTTGTAATGATGCGGCCCGCTCCATTATATGCAGCGACGCCGGTATCTTCCAATGCTTTTGAAGTTGCAAGCACCGAGTTCCTGTCGGAGAAATTTAAAGTACCATAATTGAAAGCAAGATCAGGAAGAAGTTGCGTGTCCGGATTTGGCAATGCGCCCGTTAGTGCTGTGCGGAAAAATTCGCGGTGGATGACTTCGTGCTTGTAAAGATCCATCATCACCATTTGCTCAACATCGTTGAAGATTGATGTAAATCCGGTTGCATTGACAACCTTAGTGTAAAAATCGGCTTCAAGCTGCTCAAGGGCATATGCGTAAGTCAAGACGCCCAGATCTCCGCCACCAATATCGAATACGCCATTTCTGACTCCAGGGAGTTGCTGGTTGTCCGGAGTTCCCGGCTCATTGTCATCGTCGCTGCAGCCTGCAACAAATAATCCCGCGGCGGCCATCGTAAGACCGCTGATTTTCAGGAAATCCCGACGCCCTTTCAAAACCGCGGGGTTGACCTCCTGAATGTTGATTTCATTTTTCATAATTGATTATTTAAGTTAGTACAAGGTTCTCCGAAAGTGGAGTAAACCTGAATTTACGATTTAACTTAGGGCAAGGTTTTCGACTTGTGACAGTATTCTGTTTTGTTTAAATTAAAAAAATCAATATATTCCGTAATTTATTGATTTACAGCGTAATTAGATTCAAAATAAATTTGCGTACTGATACACAATCAAAAAGAATATGTTAAACGGGAGAGGTTACAGGGCATAAATAAAGTTATTTTCCCCGGCGACAATCTTATGGAAGGTTTGCTTTAGAAGTAAATTGTTTTGATGCGCGATCTTAAGTATACGGTCGCGATCGCAATCTTCGGAGAGGATCATCAGGAGATTGCCATCGGCTTGGAGATGACTCGCAAGCTCCGCAAACAATCGTTCAAAATATTCGAAATTTGCTCCGCAAAACCAGGCCGATTCCGCAATGTTTTTTGGCTGTTTGGGATAGTATGGCGGATTGATGATAACAAGATCAAATGTTTTGTCCTGAAGGTTTTCAAATAGATCTGATCTGACTATATTGATGGCAACGGAATTTTTCTGCGCATTCTCCCGCAGTCCTGTCAAAGCTGTGTCATTGATATCGGAGGCGGTCACGAATGCGCCTTTTTTCGCGGCAAGGATCGAAATGATGCCTGAGCCGCAGCCAAGCTCGAGGATATGCTTTCCCGCTAAATCGATCGCATCGATGTGGTTGAGCAAAATTTTTGTCGAAATTGTCATGTGAGGCGGAAATACTCCGGGATATACGAGCACAGAAATTTCCTTAAACCGATATGATCGGGGTTTGCGGAAATATACGGCGCTGATTTTCTGCAGAACGGGGCTGACAAGCTTTTTGACAATGCGTCTCATTCCGAGTAAAATCCCTCGATTTCAGGCTGTCGATATTTCCATAGTTTATGCAAAGCCTTGATTTCATATGGAAATTTGTAAAATCCCGAATTATATCTCAAGCCGGAAACCATTCGCAGCAATTGCCTTTTATACCCTTTGATCCTGAAATCGGAAACCGTCGGATAATAGCCATTTAAAACTGTTTCGAAATTGCGGATCGCATCGATCATGTACGGTTTGAGCCAAGGGGTCAATGGATTTTTTCGCAAGTCGAAATTTTCCCATGACGGCGATATCCAATCCTCAAGCTTTTCAGGAAACGAAAATCCTGCAGACGTTATTTGAGCATACAGTTCGGAACCTTCAGTTGGAACCGGGCTGTATAAATAGATGATGATCTCCGCGAATGGATTGATCTCCTTGATTTCGCGAATAAAATTGATATCCCATAAAATCTGATCATAAACCTGACGCTCATTTCTTCCGGGTAGTCCAAGAACAAACGAAAGTTCCGGCACAATGTCGGCGTTTTTCATCCGCAACACGAATTCTTTGATCATTTTTCCCGATTGCGTTCCGCCTTTGTTCATTTGTTTCAGCACATCGTCATTTCCGGTTTCCGCGCCGAGGAAGATCATTTTGCACCCCGCGTTCCGCATCAGCCGAAGTTCATCATCGGAATACATATTAATAGTATCGATGCGTCCTTCGCCCCAGTAACTGATGCTGTCGTCCATGATCAGTTTCGAGAATTCCAGTACCCGTTTTTTCGAAGTAAAGAAATTATTGTCATGAAATTCAACCGCGTCGATATTGTAATTGTCTTTGAACCATTTGACATCCTTATAAATTCTTTCTGCCGACATTCCTTTCCATCGCGCATTGTAAATCGGCACGACCGCGCAAAACGAGCATGTAAATGGACAACCCATTGATGAATGATAGGAAAGCGTCCTTTTTCCCATGAATGTTTTGGCCAAATAACTTTCTAATGGGTAAAACGTATTCAGATATTCATATGGAAAAGGCGGAAGCGTATCCTGATCGAGCAAGGCTTCAACGCAAGTCCGGACAATCCGGCCATCTTGCTTTAGAATAAGATTTTTAATATTTGGAATTTGATCGATTGCACCATTTTCCAAAGCATCGAGCAGCTGTGGAAATGCATTGTCTCCGGGTCCGTTTATGATATAATCGACGCATCCCGAATCAAGCGCGACGTTATATTGATTTGCAGCGAAATATCCGCCCCAGATATTGACAACTTCCGGGAATTTTTCGCGGATCTTTTTTGTAAACGGAATCGCTTGACGCAATTGTGGCCCGGGCATGACCGTAGATCCGAAATATTTAAATTCGCCGGTTTTCAGATAGCTTTCGATGGTACGCCATGCGTCTTTTTCAAGATTTCCATCGACGAAGACATAATCATATTTTCCATGGATCGACGCGCCGACCTGCAGGATCGAATTCGGGATCCTGTGTTTTCCGTTTGCACTTCGCGGATTGAATAATATGACTTTTCCCTTCATGAAAATTTTAGTCGAGACCTGATCAACATTATTAAAGAATTTATTCCGATATAACTTTTGTCAAACGCATAACTTGCCCTAAAACTCTTCCTCGCTAAGTTATATCTTCTTTCGCCATAATAAAAGTAACCTATTTTTTGATGGATTTTTGCTTGCATTTTATGATAAAGCGCATTGTCAATGACAGCATCTGATCTCAATTTTTCGATGGTTTGTAAAAAATCATCCATGTGACGCAAATCGTAATGCCTCGATACATTCCCGTCATGTTTCCGCATATCGATAAGTTTTTCATTTATAAAATAACCATCATAAATTGATGATACCCGCAGATATAAGTCGATTTGGCCATCAAGCATCGACTCATCCAGCAGGCCAATTTCATCAAGTGCGGCCTTGCGTATGGTAAAAACAGGATAAGGATGAAAATTCCCCCTTAATATGTCCAAAAAGAAATTATTTTTTTGATCTGCAGAATATGGAAACTTTGGATCGAGCGAAATTCCTTGTGGAATGAAGGAAATGCCGTGGAAAACAAAACCTATTTCAGGAAAGCTGGTAAACACTGATGCTACTTTCGCAAGCTTGTCCTGATGCCAGATATCGTCCGAATCAAGTATACTGATATATTCGCCAGTAGCTTTCCTGATGCCCTCGTTCCGTAATATGCTTCTTTTTTCCTGCTTTGGATACTTATAATATTTGATTCTGGGGTCTTGGAAACCTTTTACAACTGTCTCAGTATTATCGGTCGAACCGTCGTCAATGATGATGTGTTCAAAATCCGAATGCGTCTGCGCTAAAACGCTTTGTATGGTTTCAGCAATGAGATGCCCGCGGTTATGCGTTGGGGTGATAATGCTGAATTTCATTTCCTGCGTTTTAGATTACCATCACTGAGTTCGTAAATTTCATCACACAGCCTTTCAAGTTCTGAACGTTGATGCGAAACGGCAATGACGGTCATTCCGGCTTCTATCGACAAATTGGCAATCTGACCAATGATTTTCTCCCGCAGCTTTTGATCGAGTTGGTTAGTAGATTCGTCCAGGATCAATAATTCCGGCTCACGCAGCAAGGCGCGGATGATTGCCATTCTCTGTATCTGACCACCGGATAACACAAACCCGTTGCTACCGATAAAAGTGTCCATTTTCTGCGGCAGCGAATCGATAAGCTCACTTAATTCGAAACGGATAAGCAATTCCTGGAGTCGGTTATGGTGATCGCATTCGCCCGGGAGCAGATTTTCTTTGATAGTTCCCTCAAAAATAAATGGCGACTGAGGCACATATGCAATTTTTAGTTGCCAAGATTCGCAATTTTGTTTTGTAATTGGAATTCCATCACACAGCATTTCACCTGATTTAGGTTCGATCAATCCGCTTATCATATTGACCAAACTCGATTTTCCTGCGCCGGATTCGCCCAGGAGGCCAATTCTTTTTCCTTTTGCAACTTTGATATTTATCTCGCTTAATATTGATTTCTTTTCGAATTCAAGTGAAATGTTTTTAAGTTCGAGCTCACTGGTAAATTGGATTTGAGTTGAAGGGGAAACTTTGTCGTCAGATTTTGAGAGGCCGCTTAGGATGTCGACGGTATACAGATTTGCCCGGATATTCGTAATCCCGATGAGGATACGGTTTATCGATGGTAAGATCTTGATTCCGGCAGCAATCATAAATGAGGCAAAAACAATCTGTTGCGCTGAATTCTTCCCGAAGGTTTTTGTCCATATCGCAAAACATGCGATTACAATGATTAACAGCGTTTCGGTATGTCGCGACTTTGCCAGTCTGGCCGTGGTGAGCTGTGCATACTGATTATTGAGCTCATGATTTGATTTTCCAAAAACTCCAAGGAAATAATTTTCAAGTCCGTTGATCTTGATTTCCGCATAGCCATTGACCGCATTGATCAGATTGTTAAAGTTTCGGTTGTAACTGGCCGAAACATTATCGTTGATTTGCGAAGCCTCGGTTTTATCATATAAATGTAGCAGCAAAATAATCATCACTGCAATAATTGCCAGGAAGATCGCACCGTTTAAGCTAATCATAACCGCAATTCCGAATATCATCAACAGCAGAATAATATCGGAACAAATTTGCACTATTGAAGATAGCACGTACGACACGAAATTATTCGGTACAAATACGATGTCCTTTACTAATGCCGAATTGGGTTCCGATTTTACTTCAAGCAAACTTTTCGCGAAGTAATTTTTAAGCAGCGCAACCGACAATGCATTTGAAAGCCGGAAGTAAAATAGGGATTGCAGTTTTGTAACTTTTAATCCGACGAGATTTTTGAAAATGAAAAAGATCACAACCCCGATGATTGCAGCTAACGGATTTATAAATTCCAATTGAATTACGGAGGATGAACCGTTTCCATTAAAGATGGAGATGAAAATGGGTATCAGGATTATTATGCCGATAAAATCCAGCAGCAGACTAATAACAGAATACGCTGCGACTCTTTTTAGCTGCCGGTCGAATGGCGGCATGATGATCTTCCGTATGTTCGTTAGTAAGTTCATTTTCTGATGTCGACGCTGCGTAAAGTGTAAAATCCGATTCCCCGGTTTTCATCCGATAAAAATATCATGAGCTTATCATCTATTACAATGGGATTTTTTTTATTGCCTGTTCCTGATGCAATTTCTATCCCTTGATAAAAGATCCTGTTCCTGTCACATACCGCACCCATTTGTTTTTGATACGGCAATTTTTGATACCCGTTTTTCGGGCCATCCGTCGTCCAATATTTATAATTTAAACCGGACGCGCTCAGTTCGAAGTCATATATTAAGATCGGCGAATCTTTAGGAAGCAAGTAACCTGGATCCTGGCCACGTTCGCGAATCGGAAGATATATTCCCAAAATCGAAATTCCGAATGCGAGAATGACATATTTATAGCGTATTTCCTTAAGCATGTCCAGGATAAAGACAAATAGGAACAACAGGAAGATCAGTCTTAAAAATGATAACGGAAACAAATCCTCGCTTATCGCTCCGATCGGGAAGTTGCAGGTCATGAAAATCAGCAAGATGGCTGCAATTTTTTTCCATTGATTGATATCAGATGTTATTATTCCAATAAGAGGAAATATCAGCAATATAAACGAATATGTGCTGCCGTACGGGGAAATCAGGATAGTCGCGAAAACCCAAAATCCAAACCACATATATTTATTTGCAGCTTTTCTCACCGCCATAAATCCGATGGCAATCACGAAGACTTTTACCATCAGCAAGAGCGTGGAATATAAAATTGGCGAATCGAAGATCGGATCCGGATTTTCAACGCGGTGATAGATGAACAATTCTTTTAGAAACATCAGTACCGATTGATATCCGGTGACAAATTCGCCCGAGATTTCGCCTGCTGATGCTTTTGGAAGCACAACCTCGATAAGAAAGATCCAGACATCCGCTCCCGTGACGGCAATCGTCAGCGAAAGCATGATCAATAGCGATAAAGATAGCCATGCAAGAAATCTGAACCGTCTTTGAAATAATGGCAGCAGCACGATTAAAAGCGGAAAAACTTTGAGCAGGATCGCGGCAGAAAGGCATATAGCCGCTTTTTTATCTTCCGATTTTTCATAGGCCAGCCAAAATTCCGCCAGCAAAAAAAACATCACGAAATAAACCTGTCCGAATAAAATCGTATTCTTTATGGGTGTCAGAAAAATTGCCGGAAGCAATAAAATAATGATCAGCGGAAAATTGTAACGCTGCATCAGCCGGATCAAACTAAAGAAGAACAACCCAATCCCGATCAGGTTAAAAATGATTTTTGCAGCAGATAGCGGAAGCAATGCTAACGGAACGAACACTAATGCTAAAAAAGGCGTATTCGGCGCAAATGAAGTAAAAATGTTATCATAGCCAAGACGCGCGATTGCCTTGTTGAAATGTTCGGGAAAGTAGATTTGCGTGTCGAAATTTCCATCTGCGAGAAACATTCCTCCGAAATAATAGTTGGCAAAATCGTGCGCCGCGAAGTCCGATGCGCGGTATACATAAAACAGGCACAGGATCAAAAGCGGAATGAGCGCGAGCTTTTTATTGGTGCTGATGCTCATGGAATGTGATTTACTTCAGTCGCCGAAGCTTCGCGGACCGAACTCGAAACTTCAAGGCCCGTAAATGGTGCAAAAGCTTCGACATCTGCGCGATGGTAGAGCGTTCCCAAAAATGGAAATTCCTGATGTTCGTGCGTTTCCAATGATGACAACATCGAAATAACCTGCGAAACTTCCATCGACCATTCGCGGGCGAGTCGTTCCGCCGACGGTTCCATAAAAGAAATGTAAAGCAATTCTGTGAGTGTATGCTGCTGCTGTTGCGTGAAATCGACACCTCCGGAAAGCGATAACTGTTTTTGTTGGAGCATCTGATTGTAAGATATCAATGCGTTTTGAAATTCCGATGAAGTTAAATAACCCGCAAAGTTTTGCTGTTCAGTAAATAACTGTTGAATTCTCGACTCGTGGCACCACATACATTTTGCAGGTTTTCCCGCATTTGAATGGCCGGGATCGGCGGAATTTTTACGGTTGCCTGATGCGTCGAAGATTCCGAACCGAAGTTGTCCGTTCTGCATCAGCTCGACCGTTTCAAATTCAAATATCTCACCCGTTACAGGATCAACTTCAGACGAGACAAAGATTTGATTCAGCCCATTTTGCTCCGAAAGCTGTATTTTCCGATGTTCCAGCGATACGCCGGAATTATTTACATAACCTGCATGAGGCAATAAAATGTAATTTACCAGAACATCTTCGATGCTATCCGGAACGCCCGTAATGGCGTAATAATGTTCCGTCGCACCGAGTATCAGCGTTACGAATCGTCCAATATCGATGGCATTATTCTTTTGATATTCATCTGAAATCCTGATCTTATCACACAGAAGCCGCATCTTTTCGGCAGCGCTGGCGTCAAAACCCAAGTGAGAGATGTCGACTGTAATAATATCCGAATCCATAAAAATCCCATTATTCCCCGAAGGCAGTCGCGCACCCAAATATGAAAAAGCCCATTCCAACCCGATTGCCGCATTTTCAACTGTGTCCGTTTCGTAGGCTTTGTTCCACTTAAGTCTTAACGTGTCGTCGCCGGATGGGATCAAATCCTCGGGGGAAGTATTTGTACAGCCTGTCAAAATACTGATAATCAAGAATATGTAAATTGTTTTAGACATTATCGCCGCGAATTACTTCATAAATATAATAATCTGATTTGCGGACAATGCTGCCTTCAAATTTTTCCATGAACCTGATTTGCAGACTGCCAGAATTGACCCATTGATCTTTGGGAAAATTGCCATTAATAGGCGATGACAAAACTGCAATGACATTTTTTCGGTTTGCCATAAATGTTTCGAGCATCGACGCAGTGTCGTTTCCGGAAATTACCTCAGGACAATTAGAATTCCACCTGCAGAAGCTTTCTTGCGAATTTGAGCATAAAAACCAAATTTTCTTTTTAATGTACGGACTTACCGCAGTGCCTTCGCAAAAAACGGAAACAATGTCCGATGCTTGTAAATTGCGCGACGATATGAATTCTGCAGCACGTTTCGACCCGCTGAAATTCCGCAAGATATCAGACGAATAAGCAAATAAGCCTGCTGCTGCCTGCACGATAAGTATCAAATACAGAATCGATTTACACAAAATTTTACTTTCCGGTACTATAAAGCGGTGCGACATTCGGTTCATCGGTTTGAAATATTGATCGAGCCAGACTCCGCAAATGATGATCAGGTAAGTCACGCCATCAAATCTGGCCGCGCCGCGTTGCGTAACGAAGAAAAAAATCTGCAATCCAAAAAGCGCAGTATAAATGAATATCAGAGATAGCCTGCGTCTGCAAATTATAACCGGTATCAGATAGGCGAGTGCGCCGAGGATTGCCGCGACAGGTTTGCTCCAATTGACGATGAGGTTCGAATTCCACCAGTTGATCATAGTAAAATCGGCCATTGGAAAAATCCCTTTTAATAGCGAAATGAAACCTTTGGTAAAACGATCGGAATGCGGAACATCGGCAAGAAACATCCCCGGATCTTCAACATTTGGCATGATCTGCATAAAGGCGACAAAAATTCCGCAAAGAAAAATACCGTAACCATTCAGATATCTGTCGGCCATAAGCTTTCGTGAATCTGCATTTTCAACGACCAAAGCAATGAACATTGCCAGGCAAACCACTGCGAAGATCAAATGGACATTTGCAACCAGTGCAAGCAGCAGGCAAGACAGGAAAAAATTCTTGTGCCTTGTCCGCATCGAAGCGCAAGCCCAGAAAAGCAGCAGTACGCCGAGTGCATAATTACGGCTGATCAGGTTGTATTCGAACAACATGAAATAACCTAAGATGAACAATGCTTTGAACAATTTCCCCACAGGCGCAAATCTTATAAAGATAAAGACCGCGATCGTCGACAAAATAATATGGAGAAGCTGCATAAAAAATGGCTCATCGGTAAAACGCGTAACGAAAAACAAAATGACGTTCCAGAATATTGGATGGCCTTCAGCTCGTGTGTTGCGGATCATGTCGCCAAGATCTGCACTGTCTCTCGACAAAAGCCAATGATGCGCTTCATCAAGCCACAATTCGTGATGCAGGATGCCGATCAAAGCCAGCACAAAATAAATGGACGAGAGTAATGCAGCATATTTAACTCCGCTATTCATTTGTTCATTGACATTAATGCGCCAGCCATGACGGACTTCATTTTATGCTTCAGTGCCGCAAAGGTTTGTCCCGACCGGTTTTTGCGGTAAGATTCCACTTCATTCACGACGCGCGAAACGGCATAATCGTAATACTTTCGGCTATATGTCCGTCTGAAATCAATTTCGCGATCCGTCGATGTTTCCCATTCCGGCATCATCGTAATGTCGTGCTCGATCTCATTATATAATGAAGTTCCCTTGATCGGGTAGGCGATCGTTATGGTATAATGCGTCGGATTTGCATCTTTGAGATATTGAATGGTTTTTTCGATATCCGATTCATCTTCGCCGGGATATCCGACCATGATGAAAGTTCCGGTTTCGATTCCCATTGCATTCGTATCGCGTATCATCTTTTTGACGTGATCCACATCGACACGGCGATCCATGGCATCGATGATTTTCTGCGAACCGCTTTCGGCACCGATCCATATCCTGTAACAGCCGGCGGATTTCAGTAAAGTCAGGATTTCGTCATTAAGGCGCTCCGCCCGGGTGATACATTCAAAAGGAATTCCGGCATCCTGTTTAAAAACTTCGTCGCAGAATGAAGTCAGCCATTTGTGACTGATCGTAAATACGTCATCAACAAACCAGATCGTATCAGGATTGTATTGTTCCTTGATCATTTTCATTTCGGATGCGACCAGTTCCGGCGGGCGGCGTCTGTAACTCTGGCCGTAAACTGCAGTGCTGCACCATTTGCATGTATACGGGCAGCCGCGCTGGGTAGAGATCGTCATTGAACTTTTCCCATGATGCGATTTCCAGGTGTCAAGGTAATTTTCCATATTTATCGCTGCGCGGTTTGGCAACGACAACAAGCTGAGGTCTTTTAGTTTTGTCCGGGCTTCGGTCTTGTGAACCTCGCCGTTATTAAGGTACGCGATCCCGGGCACGGCAGAAATGTCTGCATGATCGACAATCGCATGATACAACTGCGTCAACGTTTCTTCACCTTCGCCAATTACCAGGAAATGAGCTCCCGATTTCAGATAGTTCTCCGCATTATAAGTAACGTCGGGGCCACCGATAATAATTTTCGGAAAACCGTATTTTCCGTCAGAAAGCAATTTTTTAACCAGCCGGATGACTTTGATCTTTGTCATCAGGTTCGTGTAGATCGCGACGGCTTTTGGCCGCATTTGTTCGATGAATGCCAGCTGGTCATCAACAGATGAAAAAGTACTGTCGAAAACCTTATTCTCAATTCCCAGATCCGTCAGATATCCTGAAATGTAAAGTATTCCCAGTGGCGGATAAGGTTTCATGATCTTCATTTCCTTTTCATCCGCATGGAGATAATATGCATGGGTCAGGAGAATGCTCATTTTTTGATGAATGAAATCAGATAATGATCTGAATATTTTGCAGCCGATCCGATTCCTGTGATGACCTGTTCAAGATTATCGATAAACGATGCCAGCATCCGATTTTTGCGCAGCAGCGGCTCGAGATACGACGGCGGGATGAAAAATCCAACAGGACGCTGAAGATCGAAACGAAGCGATTTCGGCATCAATGATTTTATTTCATCCGGATCGTAGTAGTAAGTCTGCACGTTATTCCCATCCACATTCGCATTCAAGACCCTTTTCTTCCTCCTGAAAATTTCTGCCGGCTTGCCTTTCATTGCAAAATAAAGCTGTTCGGTAATTGTTTGACGTGGCATAACGACCATAAAAAGAATTCCGTTGTCGGCGATCATATCTGCGGAAGCTTTAAAAAAAGCTTTCAGTTCGTCGGGTTCGAGGCAGTTCAATCCGCCGAAATTTGAAAAGATCATATCGAATTTCCGGTTCGGGAAATCGGCCGATAGATTTCTGATATCCGATTTTTTAAACTCAACCAAACTACTCTTTTTCGATGCGATGTTGATCATTTCCTCAGAAACATCTGTTGCAATAACCTGAAAACCTTTTGTTGCCAGACGGATCGCGTCTTCACCGGTTCCGCAATTTATCTCCAGTATTTCCTTTCCCGGAAGCAGAGGCAGGAATTTTTCGAGATGCCGGTAGACATACTTGCGCTGCATCGACCCGATTACGGTATTGGTAAACGATGCATCGTAATTGGCGGCGGCAAAGTCAAATGCTTCTGTCATGCTGCAATTTTTTCAATTGGATATTATCCGCGAAAGCGAAAGGTATGTAATAAGTAAGTTTAGCAACCGATTTTAACTTGTCCAGCGAAACATCTGCAGGTTTGCGCAGAATGTTTTTAAGGTTTTGCAGGCCTTGCGATTTCCTGAACTCTTTGTGGACATAGCGCTGCAATTTTTTGTAATAAGCGGAACGGAATGAGCCGTTGAACATCATTTCGAGATCATCGGAATCGGTCCAGTTTGATTTTAGCAGCAGATCGTTTTTGACGGTTTCATAAAATTTTGTTCCGGGCAAAGGATATGAAACTGAAATCCCGATGTTGTCCGGCGCGAGTTCGCGGACCATATCGATGGTCGACCGGATATCGTCCGTATTTTCTCCGGGATAACCGAACTGAAGAAAGAAAGCCACACGGATATTTTTGCTTTTAAGAAGTTTCGTCGCTTCGTAAATCTGGGCAACCGTTGTTCCTTTATCCATCGCATCGAGCACTTTTTGGGAAGCACTTTCGGCACCGACCCAGACTTCTTCAAGACCGGATTCGGCCAATGCATCGATCGTGTCTTCTTTTAAAAGCAAGTCCACGCGGCTCTGCATATAAAAACTGATCGTCAGGTTTCGGGATCTTAATTCATTGCTGAAATTCCGCACCCAATTTGGCTTCAATCCAAAGATGTCATCGCTCATCCAGAACCGTGAAACACCGTAATTTTTAGTCAGATATTGAATATGATCTGCAATGTATTCCGGTGAATGAGAATTATACCGGTTTCCGTAAATTGGCTTTGCGCACCAATTGCATTTGTACGGACATCCGCGTGTTGTCGCGATATTCAACGTAAATGGCAAACCGCTTTCTTTCCACACATTTTTGTAATTATCGATATCGACGAGATCCCAAGCCGGCATCGGAAGTTTGTCTAAATCGTTGAGAACAGCGCGCGGTGGGTTGACTTTTATACTATCTCCGTTTTTATAGACAATACCTGCAACCGAATCCATCGCAACATCTTTTTCAAGCGATTCAATTAATTCCGCGAGTGTCATTTCTCCTTCACCGCGTATGATATAATCCGCGCCTGCGCTGAGGTATTTCTCGTAATGGTCGGTAGAATCGGAACTCGAAACAATAACGGCAGCATTTGACTTCTTTCCCAGGCGGATCATTTCAAAACACGCATCACGCATGTTTGTCAGGCACATTTTGGTAAGGTAATTAAAGCCGTCATCGTAAATCACAAGATACTTTGGATTGCCTTCTAAAAGGATCGCATCAATTGCCGATGGATCCGATTCCAAATTCGTATCAAACAAATCGACCGAAAAACCTTTGCTGCGCATAAATGAAGCGGCATATAAAGTTCCCAACGGCGGAAAAGGAGTCTTGTTTTTCCACTGCTTCGGATCGAGTTTGTAGTAATATGAATGTGAAAACAATATGTCAGGCATATTCCTTTGTTAATTCGATGTTGTGCTTCTGGCGAAGTTCATCGTATTTTTCGTTGAGCGTTAAAATAACTTTTTTCTGAAAGTTCTTCGGATGATGTTTTGAAACGTCTTTCGTTGATTTCAGCGCAATTTTAAAATCGGCAGATGCCATATTGCTGAATTTTTTTCTCCAGAAGCTAACGGTGACGTTTTTAAAGGCCGAATCGGCGAAGCTTCCTATAAATGTCGACATCAGTGCCTGAAGAATTCTTGACAGCAAAGGCTTTTCGACTTCAGTAATGTTATTTAATTCAGGCATAAACGATCCAAAAATATCATTGACCCATTCGTTGCTTTTATAAAAATTCGTAAAAACATCTTTACCCACAAACGGAATGAGCGTACGGATCTCTGTGGCTGTAAAACGATTTTTTTCGCAAACTTCAAGATTGTCGCTGGACAGGAAGTAATTGACACAGAAATATTTCCGCGAATTGCCGAGAAAGATTTTCTTATATAAAACTAAAAGTGTCCGTGCAACCCACAATCGTCCCGGTTTTGTGATGATGAAAAAATCAATATCGCTCTTTTCATCATAATATCCTTTTGATAACGATCCCGAAACACCGACGCCTTCAACAAAAGGGAATTTACCGATCAGTTTTGCACGTTCCTGCGCTTTGCACATGACCTGGCTCGCCATCTCATTTCCTTTCTTTCGCTTTTCGATGCAGCCTTCGTCGTTATCAGGCAAATAAAATCCGTCGATCTTGCAGATGATATTCCTGTTCATCAGTTGATCCAGCTCAGACGCTATCTGCTCACGATCTTTGACAGGATGAAATTTGCAAATCTCATCGAGATTTAACGGATACTTAAATATTGAGAAATATAATATCGTCTTTAGTGATTCCAATCCTGTTGTCATAAGATGGGTTTTGCTTGAAACTATTAAACAGACCAGCATGCTTTTTCACCCCTTGGGAACTCAATTTATTTTACTCGATCCCAGACATTAAATGTACAAATGCCGCCAATACCCGCAGCAGTTTCGGTGTTGGAATTTATAAAATAAAAAAGCAGGACATTGTCCTGCCTTTGGCGAAAAGTAAAGATTTACTTCTTTCGTGTCATGATGATCTCCATCGACTTGTACTCTTTGCCGTTTGGCGCAGTGTCGAACATTTCGATACGTCTGGTATTTTCATCAACCATCGTATATACTTCGCGCACTTTCTTTTCCTTTTTGGTCATCGGGTCAACGGCTGTTCCGTGGAATACCATCGACTTCGACTTTCCATCATAATCCGAAACCATATACAATATGCCGGTTCCCATATTATCGATCCATGTCGAGATCATTTTGCCCGATGCATTGTCATAGCCAACGGTGCTGATGCCTTCGAATGGCATTCCCATAAAATCACCGGAATGTTTTGATTGCTGATAGCGGCCGCCAAGTATCATGCGGTTTTCAGCAGTCATCCTGTTTTTAACCGGTTCAGCTCCGGGAGCCATCCACATTGTCATTTCCTCGTTCCAGGTTCCGTCGTCCATCGCGAGCATTTTATGGACTTTCCCCGGTGTCATATATTCTTCCCAGGCTTTTTGCATCGCTGCTTCGTCTTTAGTTTGCGCGATCGAAGCCACAGCAAACAATAGTGCTGCTGATAAAATAAAGTTTTTCATAAGATTGAAGTTTAGTTACCCTCAAATTTAAGAAAAACAATGAGTTACCTAAACCTTTTTTGCCTAAGGTTTTGATCCAAACCTTTATATAATTATGGATGCTAATGCGCCGCCAGCCAGTTCTCGCCTTCGCCCATATCGACATCGAGCGGCACGGCAAGTTTAAATGAGTTCTCCATTTCATGCCGGATCATCGGCTTGATGCGCTCCAGTTCCGACTTATGGACATCGAAAACAAGTTCGTCATGTACCTGAAGCAACATTTTACTTTTCCAATTTTCCGATACAAGTTTCTTGTGGATGTTGATCATAGCGATCTTGATGATGTCTGCGGCACTTCCCTGGATAGGCGCGTTGACGGCATTCCTCTCTGCCGCTCCACGGACCACGGGATTATGCGAATTGATGTCCTTCAGATAACGTCTCCTTCCCGAGATCGTTTGCGCATATCCGGTTTCACGGGCGAACTGCACAAGCTCGTTCATATATGATTTCAGCCGCGGATATGTCTGATAATATGCTTCGATAAGGTCTTTTGATTCAGTTCTCGACAGAGATGTCTGATTGCTGAGCCCAAAGGCGGAAACACCGTATACAATTCCGAAATTGACGGTTTTCGCGTTGCTTCGCTGTTCGCGCGTCACTTCGTCGGCAGGAACATTGAATACTTTTGAGGCAGTCGATTTATGGATGTCTTCACCCTGGCGGAACGATTCGATCATATTTTCTTCGCCGCTGAGTGCCGCAATGATCCGAAGTTCGATCTGGGAATAATCGGCAGACACAAGTACGTGATCTTCGTCGCGAGGAATAAATGCTTTACGGATCTGGCGACCGCGTTCGGTACGTATCGGAATGTTCTGCAGGTTCGGGTTGTTTGAACTTAATCGGCCTGTAGCCGCAACAGCCTGCATATAATCGGTATGGACGCGGCCCGTTTTGGAGCAAACCTGCAAAGGCAGCGCATCGACATATGTATTATGGAGCTTAACGAGCTGGCGCCACTCAAGGATGTCGTTTACAAATGGCGATGTCAGTGCGAGATAAGACAAGACGTCTTCGCCTGTCGCATATTGACCCGTTTTTGTTTTTTTCTGTTTGACGCCTCCGATTTTCATCTTGTCAAACAAAATTTCGCCAAGCTGTTTTGGTGATCCCAGATTAAATTTTTCGCCTGCCGATTCGTAGATCTTTTGTTCGAGGATCTCTATTTCGGCTTTCATTTCTACAGACATCGCTTTCAGGAAATCGGTGTCGAGACGAACGCCTTCCATTTCCATATCTGCCAGAACCTGGACAAGCGGTGTTTCGATATCGTCAAACAACTTCCGCGTTCCGGTTTGTTCGAGAACAGGACTGAAATGATCTTTCAACTGGAGTGTCACATCTGCATCCTCGACCGCGTATTCCTTGATCTGCTCGAGTTCGACTTCACGCATTGTTTTTTGGCCTTTGCCTTTTTTACCGATAAGCGATTCGATTGGCATCGGTGAATATTTCAGATAAGTCTCTGACAAGACGTCCATGTTATGCCTCATGTCGGGATTGATGAGATAGTGCGCAAGCATCGTATCAAACAATTTCCCTTTGACACGCATGTTGTAATTGCCAAGAATCTTTAAATCATATTTAATGTTCTGACCGACTTTCTCAATGTTTTCAGCCTCGAAAAACGGGCGAAACTTTTCTACGAGTTCCAACGCCGACTGATAATCTTCCGGAACGGGCACATAAAATCCTTTTCCTTTTTCCCAACTGAATGACAAGCCGACAAGTTCAGCCGTGATCGGATCGATGCCCGTCGTTTCAGTGTCAAAGCTTACGCAGGTTTGTTTCATCAGATTCTGAAGCAGAAGCCGCATTCCAACATCGCCCTGAATGGTTTGGTAGAAATGTTCGGTCGTTGAAATGTTTGCGAACTGTCCGTGCAGGATCATTTCCTGTTCGCCGGCGGAAAACAGATCAAACTGCGTTTCGCCTTTGATGATCGTTTCTGTCGGATGATATTCAGTTGTGGTCTGGACGTGATCGAAATCGCGCCTGTTATAGAAAAGCGTATTGAATTGTTCGGCCATGCGTCGGAATTCCAACTCCTCAAACAACGCGGTAACTTTTTCGACGTCGGGTTTTGTCAGCTCATAATCCGTTTCATTGAACTGGACGTCGCAATCGCAGATGATCGTCGCAAGCTTTTTAGACATGATGCCTTTTTCCTTGTTGGCTTCGATGGTTTCCTTCATTTTGCCCTTAAGCAGGTGTGTGTTTTCGAGAAGGTTCTCCATCGTTCCAAACTCCTTGAGCAGTTTTTTCGCGGTCACTTCGCCAACACCGGGAAGTCCGGGAATGTTATCGACAGCGTCGCCCATCATTCCAAGAAAATCAATGACTTGTTCAGGTCTTTCTATCCCGAAACGTTCCAGGACTTCGGGCACGCCCCAGATTTCGATGCCATTTCCAAGCCGGGCCGGACGATACATAAATATGTTTTCAGATACCAATTGCGCAAAATCCTTGTCGGGCGTTACCATAAAAACCTGATAGCCTTCCTTTTCAGCTTGCTTCGCAACAGTTCCGATAAGATCGTCGGCCTCGCAGCCTGCCAGTTCGATAATCGGAATGTGCATCGCCTCGAGCAGGCGGTGGATATATGGAATTGCAAGGGTAATCGCTTCGGGCGTTTCGCTTCGATTCGCCTTGTATTCCGTATACATTTCCGTCCGTACTGCGCTTCCTTCCTTATCGAATGCCACGGCAAGATGATCCGGTTTTTCCCTTTTGATGACATCCAGAAGTGAATTCATAAACCCAAGTATCGCAGAGGTTTCCATTCCTTTTGAATTGATACGTGGATTTTTGATGAAAGCGTAATATCCGCGGAAGATCAATGCGTATGCGTCGAGAAGGAACAAGCGTTTTTGGTTGGCCATAATTAGTTGACAGGTGAATTTATAGTTGACAGTTGACAGTT
>CBDUBJ010000039.1:0-21273 GCA_965365355.1 uncultured bacterium | reverse complement strand
AAAGTAAATGTCGACGCATCAAGTGAAAGATGCATTACAGGATAATTGATGACCGCGGCCTCGAAAATATTAAGGTACAAACCATCGGATGTTTTCATCATCAACGGCGATTGTACACGGGTTTTTGTCATCGGCCCTTTAAATCCGATGCCGTTGTTCATATCTACTTTATCAACATCGATCTCGCTGAGTTTTGTCTCATTGTACGCGTACTCCTGGCTGTCGAAATCGCCGGGAATCCAGAACGCCCTGTGGTCGCCAGCTAAATTGAACTGGGTCTTTTCCTGCTTTACGATGAAGTAATTGAGTTTGTCCTGCTTTGGGAATTCATATCGGAATGCAATTCCATCATCAAATGCACGAAACACAAGATTGACAAGACGGCCGGATTTTTTTTGCTTTAATTGGACTGCGAGCTGGTTGTAGTGATTGCGGATGCTTGAAACTTCGCCCAGAACAGGTTTCCAGGTTTCATCAAATGATGTCGTGCCAGAGCCTACGACTTCGAAATCATCATCGAAAGCTGCGTCTTTAAAAACAAATCCCAAAAAGCTTTTCTCAATGATTGTTTTATCCTTAAAACTAACTGCGTAGGCAGGTTTGCCATCTTCAACCTGAAAGCTTACTGTAATGCTTTTAGAAGGCGATAATACTGATTGTGCGTACAATCCGGCGGCTTGAATGGCCATAATGATGATGAATAATTTTTTCATGTTTAAGCAAACGCCAAAGATACTAATATCAAGGTAAAATTTTTGGTTTGATGCGCCGGACAACATCGGTTTACCCTATTTTTGTCGGTACAAAATTGCAATATGAAGAATTTTTTGCTGCTGCTATTGATTATTATGTCTGCAACCGCCTGCGATGACGGCGATATCGCTGTTGATGATATTAATTTCGAAGATGTACAATTGCAGCGTTGTGCGCAAAACGACGACATTTTGTACAAGATTGCGGCAACTGAATCGATGATATTATATCTTCCTCAGGATGCTGCGTTTCTGTCTGACGAAACTGATTCCGCGGCGCCCGTTACTTTTCCGATAGGAAATCTTAATCGCGTGGTTTATCGTGCATACGACGGCGATGTTTCGACGGCTAATATTTGCGAGATCATCCAGCCTGCCGATCCATCCGTGACCGAAGAGTGGAATGCGGTTTCGGGCACGATCGAAATTGTGACGACCGCCGTACAAACAGAAAATCCTGCTCTTCCGGGCGGACAGACAATTACCGGTTACCGACATGCGATCACATTCAGAAATGTGACTTTCATCAAACCCGACGGCAATCAGCAGCTTTATGAGGAATTTATTTTTGGAAGTTTTATCAGCACTGAAGGTGTTGTTACATTTCCGTTTGCTTTTGAAGACAATTTGCAAAAATGTGGCGCCAACAGGATTTTTAAATACATCAACAGCGAGGCATTGACCCTGGACATCGATCCTGCGTTGATTGCGAACGAAGTGACTCCTGTAAATTCTCCGCGTGTAGGATATACAGGAACCACTACGAACCGATTAAGCTACCGTCTTTTTGCGAATGGAATTTTGTCCACCGATTATTTCTGTGCCGATCCGGTTCCCCAGTTTCCAACCGTGCTTCAGGAATGGGTCGCCGATGATGGCACTGAAATTACAGGAAAAATCGAAGTGATCACAACTACAAGCGGACCGGGAACTTTTCAGCATGTGATCAGAATAAAAAATGCCGTTATGAGACGTGGGAATACTACGTTTATCCTGGCTGCTGATTATCTGTTAGGTTATTTGATAACCAGCTAATTAGATTCGGTTACTTTACCGATTGTTTGAAGACAACTTCGGTTGCGCCAACACCGTACTTCCTGAAGTCGGCATCACGAAAAATAATCTGCTCATAACGTCCTAAAAGGAAATCCAGTTCGGCTTTCAGGACACCTTCTCCCACTCCGTGAATGAATATGATCTTGGGTATGCGATTGCGGATGGCAAATTCAATATGACGTTTAGCTGTCTCAGCCTGAAGATTTAAAATCTCATAATTGGACATGTTCCGGAAATTCTTAGCAAGCTTTTCTATGTGAAGATCGAATTCAGGCGGCGGAATCTCACCTTTTACCTTCTTTTGCGGCAATGGATTCCGACGTTTCTCGACTTCCTTTTCACGTTTCACCTGACTTAAATTAAAACTAGTCGAATTGAGGTCTAAATTACTGGACTTTACGTATTTAATCAGTTCAGATTTATCAAAGTCGATTTCAAATCCATCGGTGGTTTCCACTGTGATCCTGTGCTTGTCGACTTTCCTGACGATGCCTTCCATGTCGCTGTCGAGGACGGCCACTTTGTCTCCGATTTTATATTCCATTTGAGTTATTTGATGATGCAATAATATCAATTAAACATCGAAAGGATTGCTTGTGGAAATCATTTTTTTTTCAAACTTTGCATATGGCTCTTTCCGATTATATGCTTCCATGCCTGAACAAGAAATTGTTTGGGATCGATTGTCCGGGATGCGGTACGCAGCGTGCCGTGAAATTAATTTTTGACGGAGAGTTTTTCCGCGCCTTTCAGATGTTCCCTGCAATTTATACGACTGCAATCCTGGTGATATTTATTGGACTTCATCTTCTAGATAAATCGCGGAATTATTCGAGGCTAGTCATCGGAACCGCGATTCTAAACGCGCTTATTACAATTATTTCCTATATTTATAAACTAACAAACCACTAAAACCCTATTTATGGAAAAGAATTCTCTTCCAAACGCTACGGCGGTCCTAGTCCTCGGAATTTTATCGATCTTAACTTGCTGGTGTTACGGCATCGTCGGCCTGATTCTCGGCGGAATCGCACTTTACCTCGCTTCAAAGGACATGAAGCTATATAAGGAGAACCCTGAGCTGTATTCAAATTACAGCAATCTTAATATCGGGCGAATTCTTTCGATAATCGGTGTCAGCCTTAGTGCGATCTATCTGATCATTACGATTTATCTGTTTGCTGTAGTCGGAATGGACGGCATGAACGACATCATGAAAAATCTCGAAGTGAAGATGGAACAGAACGAAAGTGATTACTAATAAAAAATCCGCCGAAATGGCGGATTTTTTTTGACTTATTATTTCTATTACATTGATGCCAAAGCTGCACCGCCAAGAATAGCAAACAGAATGATCAGGATGTAGATCGAAATCAAAACGATTGTCATGATCCCAAGAAACTTATAATGCGATTTTAGATTTCCGAAAGATGCGGTTAATGAATCGCTGTCGTTTGTGCGCAATGCATCTTTCATGTTCGATGCGAATTTGAATAGGTACAGTACCGGAAAAAAGTACAGGACTGCAAGCACAAGGTATAATACGGTTATGAATCCGCCCATATAACTTGCTTCTTCAGCGCCGCTGAAACCTGATATCATCGACATTACCGTACCCATAAAGAAAGCGAGCAGTACCATAAATCCGATACCGATAAATCCCAGGATCGATAAGAAGTAAGCCCACTTTGCGGTCTGGCCCAGAAATTCGCGGGCCTGTAGATCAAGCCGTAGATCGTTTGATTGAAAGTCTTCCATGTTATTTTGTTTTAGTTGTTGTCAAACTTAACATTTTTTTTGTAAGCCTACATATTAAATAAAAAAACCCGGCGAACCGGGCTTTTTCTCTATTCAAATTCTTTGAGCGTCTTTACAATGATCGACACGCAATCGAGCAATTGCGCTTCGTCCATCACAAGCGGCGGAGCAAACCTGATAATATTCCCATGTGTCGGTTTTGCAAGAAGTCCGTTATCCCGAAGTTTCAAACATATATCCCAAGCTGTGGAACTATCTTCAGAATCATTGATAACGATCGCATTTAAAAGCCCTTTGCCTCTAACCAGTGAGACGATGCGCGAACCGACAATGTATTCGTCCATTTTCTCCCTGAACAATTCGCCGAGCACCGCCGCATTTTCGGCAAGCGACTCTTCTTTGACGACCTCAAGGGAAGCGACCGCCACCGCCGCGGCGACAGGGTTTCCGCCAAACGTTGAACCATGCTGACCAGGTTTGATCACATCCATGATATCATTATTGGCCAATACTGCAGAAACGGGATAAGCGCCACCCGACAGAGCTTTGCCAAGGATCAGGATATCCGGCTGGACGTTCTCATGATGTACGGCAAGCAATTTTCCTGTACGTGCAATTCCCGTCTGCACTTCATCAGCAATAAAAAGAACATTGTGCTCTTCACACAACGCTTTAGCTTTAGCAAGATAGCCGTCAGCAGGAACATAAACACCGGCTTCACCCTGGATCGGCTCTACAAGAAATCCTGCAATATTTGGATCGGATTTCAGCGCATTTGCAAGTGCATCGATATCATCATATGGGATATTGATAAATCCTTCTGTATACGGACCGTAATTTCTGTACGCGCCCGGATCATTCGAAAAGGAGATAATCGTGGTAGTCCTTCCGTGGAAATTTCCATCGCATACGATGATCTTCGCCTGGTTCGAAGGAACGTTACGCCTTTCGTACGCCCATTTACGGCAAAGCTTGATGGCAGTTTCAACGGCTTCGGCTCCGGTATTCATCGGGAGGATTTTATCAAACCCAAAATATTCGGTTACATACTTTTCGTAAACGCCCAATTGATCATTATAAAAAGCACGGGAAGTAAGCGTCAGAGTCTGAGCCTGCGCCATCATCGCATCGATGATTTTTGGATGGCAATGGCCTTGATTCACAGCAGAGTACGCAGAAAGAAAATCATAATATTTTTTTCCTTCGACATCCCAAACATAAACGCCGCGCCCTTTGTTGAGCACAACTGGCAACGGATGATAATTATGCGCTCCATATTGATTTTCAAGGGACATCGCTTCCTGCGAACTCATTTTTTCAAGAACTGCCATGGCGTAAAGTTTTTAAAATTACTGATTTAAAATAAAGCGTAAAGGTACATAATGACGGCAAATTGTCCGAATAATTACCTTTGTAAAATTAAATTCCAACTCATCGATATTAACGCACCGAATATCGAAAAATGGTCAAAAAAATCCTTAAAAGATATCATTAGGTTTACAAATGATTTAACTTTGAAAAAACCAAAAGATTAAAACATGAAAAAAGTACTCCTTTTTGTGGCAGTCCTTGCCGCATTTAATTTCACATCCTGCTCTGATGATGAAGACGGCGGTGGCGGATCTTCTGCGGCATCCCGAGTTAAGGCAAATATCGCAGGAACCGAAAAAATATTTGATGTAGTTACTGTTACTGAGGAGCCGCATGACGGTTATACCGATCTCAGGATCAAAGCTACTACAGAGGAAATGCCATCAGACTGGATTGAAATCGTAGTGGAAAAGGACGCCGTTGGAACTGAGGCGAGCTGGTTCTTTGGTTATTATATAAGCGAATTTTGGCATCAAACGCTTCCGGGCTGGTCAACAAACGTTACTGAAAATACATCTTCCAAAATAACCGGAACATTTTCGGGACAGGTTGTAAAATCAGACGGAACGGGCGCCCCGATTGCAATTACAAATGGCGAGTTTAACATCAACCGGTAATTCAGCGATATAAATTAAAATAAAAAACCTCATTCCTGAGGTTTTTTTTATTGTGACAATGTTGCTTCGGAACTGATCTCGGTTTTTAAAAGTTTTGATATCGGACAATTCTGCTCTGCCTTCGTAACCAGCCTTTGAAACGCATCTTCTGAAATCCCCGGAATTTTAGCATTGACGGTCAGGTGCGAACTTACGATGCTTCCATTTTGGAAGTCGATATCACATTTCGTTTCGATGCTTGTGGCTTCAAAACCTTCTTCACCGATAAATGCCGACAACTGCATCGAGAAACATCCCGCATGCGCAGCGGCAACAAGCTCTTCAGGATTTGTTCCGGTTCCGCTTTCAAAACGTGAATTGAATGAATATTGCGTCGATTCCAATGTGCCGCTTTGCGTGCTCAGCGTTCCTTTTCCCTCTTTTACGGATCCTTGCCAGACGGCAGTTGCATTTCTTTTCATAAGTTGATTTATTGATTTGAATAAATTTACGCATTCCAAACCGATTCTGCCCTACTTTTTAACTTCCAGCATCGAAAGCAATTTTATCGTCGTATTCCAATTGCGCATCGTGGCAACAACCTTTAATCTATTTTCGATCAATGCGAGCGACAGTTTCGATGTCCCGGCTGAATTTGAATACATTATATAGATAACATCATCAATGATTTGAAATTCATCATCGCCAACAGATGCTGAGTGAAGCTTTTCTTTGTTTTCATCCGATGGGATCATATTTAGAAATGTCACATACAGTCGTTTGGTATCGCAATCTTCATTGATAAAAGGATTTTGATTTACAGCTTGTGAAAGTGATTTCTGGTCTAAGATGATGATGCCGACGTCAAAACCGTAATGAGCTTTGATCTCATCAAGAATTTTATCTGCAATTTCTTTTCTGTTCAGATCAGAATCAAAAATGATATTTCCGCTTTGAATATATGTCACGACATTTTCCAAACCATTCGATTTCAATAACTCTCGAAGGGCTTCCATTTTAATGAGCTTTTGCCCGCTGACATTGATTCCGCGCAGCAGCGCCAAATATTTCATGTTGATTTTTTAGATTTCACGTTCTAAACTTTGTCCGTACTTTTGCGCCATGGGCAGAAAAAATACCGACCGCGCGATTTTTCACGATGTAAAAGTACTCGATGCCGCGGCAAAAGGCGTATCGATTGCAAAAGCGCCTGATGGAAAAGTGATCTTTGTTCCTTACGTTGTTCCCGGCGATGTGATCGATGTGCAGACGTTTAAAAAACGAAAAGCATATTACGAAGGAAAAGCGATCAGGATCCACGAACATTCCGAACATCGCACCGCGCCGCGCTGTATTCACTTCGGCGTTTGTGGCGGCTGCAAGTGGCAAAATATGAAATATTCGCAGCAGTTGGCCTACAAACATAATGAGGTTTATAACAATCTGAAGCGTATCGGGAAAATCGACCTGCCTGAATTTGAGCCGATCTTAGGCTCTGAAAATGAATATTTTTACCGCAACAAAATGGAGTTTTCATTTTCCGACAGCCGATGGCTTACCGAAGATGAAATCGGCGAAAATCTTGAGATCAACGACAGAAACGCACTTGGCTTTCACATCCCGAAAATGTGGGACAAGATTTTGGATGTCAAATTATGCCATTTGCAGCGCGATCCGTCCAATGCGATCCGGAATGAATTGAAGGCTTTTGCAAACGCGAACGGACTGACATTTTTTAATGCCCGGAATCATACGGGATTGCTGCGAACGCTGATGATCCGCACGACATCGACGGGCGAAATCATGGTGCTGATTCAATTCTTCGATGATAATGCAGAAAAACGGAACCTGGTTTTGAATTTCCTTGCTGAACGATTCCCTGAAATTACATCTTTGCAATACGTAGTCAACCAAAAAGCGAACGATACGCTATACGATCAGGAAGTCGTTTTATACAGCGGTCGCGACCATATTCTGGAAGAAATGGAAGGTTTGAGTTTTAGCATCAATGCAAAATCCTTTTATCAGACAAATTCCGAGCAGGCGTATGAACTGTACAAGATCACACGCGATTTCGCAGGTTTGAAAGGTGATGAAATTGTCTACGATCTTTATACAGGAACCGGAACCATCGCCCAATTCGTATCCAAACAGGCGAAGAAAGTAATCGGTGTTGAGGCCGTTCCTGCAGCGATTGCCGATGCGAAGGCGAATGCGAAACGGAACAATATCGACAATTGTGAATTCCATGTAGGTGATATGAAGGATATTTTTAACGACCACTTCATCGAGAACCACGGTCGTCCGGATGTCATAATCACTGATCCGCCACGTGACGGAATGCATAAAGATGTTGTGGATCAGATCATAAGAATCGGCGCGCAAAAAGTTGTTTATGTAAGCTGTAATTCAGCAACGCAGGCTCGGGATCTGGCATTGATGGACGAAATGTATAAAGTGGTTCGCGTACGGCCGGTCGACATGTTTCCGCAAACACATCATGTTGAAAATGTCGTACTTTTGGAAAAAAGATAATTGCTGATGAAGAAAATGCTGCTATGCCTTCTGGCGATTCTTGCTGTTTTTCCAGCCTGCGAAAAGGACGATATCTGCGACGAATTTGCTTCAACTACGCCAAGGCTCATCATCAGTTTTTACGATATTTCAAATCCGACTGTGTTGAAAAACGTCAATTCGCTCGAAGTGATCGGCGAAGGAATGACGGAACCGCTTGGCGTTTTTAATGCCGTCAGCGCAATCGAACTTCCGCTTCGTACAACTCAGGATTTCACTAAATATTCGTTTCGCCTGAACAGTGCCGATGCGAACTTCGACAATACCGATAATATCCAATTTAACTACGCCCGCAACGATGTATATGTTTCGCGAGCCTGCGGTTATAAAACGCTTTTTACCCTTGACGGCGCAACACCGCTGACCATTTCAGATGCAGCTACGCCCGATGGGATCTGGATCCAGAATATTTCAGTCAACCAGCCCGATGTTAACAACGAAGATGAAACACACATCAATATTTATTTTTAGCTTCTGGCTGATTTCGTGTGGTTCGCTTTTGGCCCAGGAAGTGAAGAAAGACAGCGTCCCGGTAAAAACCGAGCGATACGGATTGCGTGTCGGTGCCGATCTGTACAAAATTGCGCGTTCGATTTACGACGATGATTATAAAGGACTGGAACTTGTTGGCGATTACAGGCTTACAAAGAAGTTCTACATTGCCGGCGAAATCGGAAATGAAAACAAAACCACCGACGAAGAGCAGCTGAATTTCACGACAAAAGGAACTTATTTTAAAGTCGGTTTTGATTATAACACTTATGAAAACTGGCTCGATATGGAGAATGTCATATCCATCGGGCTTCGTTATGGAGTAAGTACTTTTACACAGGAATTAAACAGTTATTCGATTTACAACCCGAATCCTTATTTCGGAGAAGCTCCCGTGATCGTATCAGGACAGAAATTCGACGGCTTGTCGGCTTCATGGGTTGAAGTTGTCGTCGGCGTAAAAGTGGAAGTTTTTAGGAATATTTTCGTTGGATTCAGCGCAAGGATAAACAGGATTGTGTCTAATAAAGAGCCTGAAAACTTTAGTAATTTATATATTCCGGGATTCAATCGGACTTACGAAGGCGACTTCGGTGTTGGGTTTAATTATACGGTTTCTTACTTTATTCCTTTGTATAAATCTGCTTCAAAAAAATAGAGCATTGCCGCGAAGGCACGACGACACTAAAAAAATTTTACCATTAAGTAATTAAGCCTATTAATATGCTAATAGATTTATATTAATGATATAGGATAAATTGCGACTTTGCGCCTTAGCGGCAAATCTTACCTAATCTCCCGATATCCTTTGATAAAAAGCCACGTCATAAACATCCTTTTCCCTTGTGGCGAATTGACAACCCTGAATTTTGGCGAAATGATCGTCGCTACGACAAATGCTGTAAGCGGAACCCATATGCCGCGAAGATCGGTGAACATATCGATCAAAAATCGGAAACTGATAAACAATACGGCAAAGCAAGCCAATTGATATAAAAATGCGCGTGTTTGTAAACTCATGATTGCTGACCCTGGAATTTGGCCCGTTTGCTGCCCGCGTACATTTCGTATTTCACGAGGCGCGCTTCGAGGCTGCCGTTAAACAATTTTATTTTTCGCGACGGTTTTAAGCCGACGTATTTCAATGCTTCAAGGTTTGCGGTGATAAACCAAGCATCGGTCGATGGATAAGCTTTCTTTAAAGTATCGCCGATGCTGCCGTAAAATTTTTCCATATCGATATCGAGGCGTTCACCGTATGGCGGATTGAAAAGCATATGAAGCGGGCCTTGACTTTCCTTTTCAGTATCGAAGAAATTTCGCTGCTCAATCGAAATATAATCTTCAAGGTTCGCATTGCGGATATTGTCTTTTGCTTTCATGATGGCCGATGGCGCTTTGTCAAAACCTTTGATCGTATAATGAAACTCGCGCGTTTTCTTCAGCAGCGATTCCGTCACAATATCAAACAGCGAGTTATCCCAATCTTTCCATTTCTCGAATGCAAATTCTTTCCTGTTGATGTTTGCCGGGATATTGCATGCGATCATGGCGGCTTCGGCCAATATGGTTCCGCTGCCGCACATCGGATCGAGAAAATCGCTTTTTCCGTCCCAGCCCGAAAGCAAAAGCATTCCTGCAGCTAACACTTCATTGATCGGAGCAATGTTCGTTGCACCGCGATATCCGCGATGATGCAGTGAATCGCCTGATGAATCGAGCGCAACCGTTACGGTATCTTTATCGATGTGGACGTTGATGCGAAGATCCGGATGATCGCGATCGACTCCCGGACGATTGCCGGTTTTGTTCCTGAATTGGTCGACAATCGCATCCTTGCACTTTTGCGAAACAAACTGCGAATGCCTGAAATAATCCGAATGTGCCGTCGAATCGATGGCGAAAGTTGCGCCTGCGTTGAGATGCTCCGACCAATCAATAGAAAGTACGCCGCGATACAGCGCTTCTTCATTGATGGCGCGGAACTTATGGATTGGCTTCAAGATTTTCAATGCCGACCGCAATGCGATATTGGCTTTGTACATAAAGCCTTTGTCGCCCGCAAAGCTAACCACGCGAATGCCTTGCTGGACATCCTGCGCGCCGAGAAACATCAATTCCTTGGCGAGGATTTCCTCAAAACCAAAGAAAGTTTTGGCGACCATCCTAAAATTATTTTCCATTCCAAATTCGGATAAGGCTGCAAAAATAAGCTAAATTTGCGGGTACTAATCAACTCTCATGGCAGAACGTCCGGACACGGCTAAAAACACTCAATCAGGCGGCGGCCGGCAAACAAATTCCGACGATACCTGGTACGCTTCCTGGTTCGACACCCCGTACTACCATATTTTGTACAAAGACCGCGATTACGAGGAAGCGCAATTGTTCATGGACAATATCACGGCGTACCTCAATCTGCCCGATGAGGCGAAGATCCTGGACCTCGCCTGTGGGAAAGGCCGACATTCACTTTATCTGTCAAAACTTGGCTATGACGTGACCGGCGCCGATCTTTCGGAAAACTCGATTGCAGAAGCGGCAAAATACGAAAATGAAAAATTGCATTTCATCGTACACGACATGCGTGAACCGCTTGACGAAAAGTTTGATGCAATCTTCAATCTCTTTACAAGTTTCGGATATTTTGATGATGACAACGATAATGTCCGCACGCTTAAAGCAATCTGCGCAAGCCTTTCGGAATACGGTTTTGGCGTAATCGATTTTATGAACGTTTCGCAGGTACTGAAAAACCTGGTACCGGAAGAGATTAAAAGCGTTGAAGGAATCGACTTTCATATCCGCCGTTATCATTTAGACAATCACATTTACAAAGAAATCGATTTCACCGATAAAGGAAAAGGTTATCATTTTACGGAAAAAGTCCGCGCCTTGACGCTTTCCGATTTCGAACAAATGATGGAAGAAGCGGGCATTCACCTGCTCGACGTCTTTGGCGATTACAAATTGAGGAAATACAATTCCGAATCTGAACGCCTGATCATGATTTTCAAGTAGCATTTCTAAAAGAATTTAATTGAATTACCTTCTACCTTTTATATCTGTTATTGCCGGGTACATTCTCGCGCTGATCCTTCGGCCTGAAAAGAAAGCAAATTTAAAATTGCTGCTTGCTTTCAGCGGATCATTTTTGCTTTCGCTAACTGTGATGCATCTTTTGCCCGAAGTTTATGGCTCGGGACCCGATCATTCACATGAGCATTCACACATCAATTCGGGAATATTCATTATGGTCGGGATCGTATTTCAGATCATTCTGGAATATTTTTCAAAAGGCGCCGAACACGGACATGTTCACGGACATCACGAAATGGCTACAATTCCGTGGCTGTTGTTTATAAGCCTTTGCATCCACGCATTTTTGGAAGGATTTCCGATCAGCCGGCACGAACATCTGGCGCTTGGCATTGCCGTGCATCATTTCCCGATCGCGATGATACTTACGATCTTCTTTATCAATGCGCACCTCAACAAAATTTCGATATTTGTTTTTATGGCCGTCTTCGCGATGATGACGCCGCTCGGAACCGCAGCATCACACTATTTACCGTCTTTAAGTGCGTATTATACGGAAATCACGGCAGTCGTCATCGGGATCCTTTTCCACATCTCATCGACGATCATTTTTGAAACTACTGAAAATCATAAATTCAATATTGCAAAAATCTCGATGATCATTTTCGGGATTGTTCTCGCATGCTTTATTTGATTTTGGACGTTGCGGCCCCGTGCGAATTGCCATTGCGCCGCCGGGCTTTCCGCTTCAATCTTTTGGCTTCTCGACAAGCTCGAAGCCAAAAGGATTTCCGCTGCACCCGAGCGAAGCGAATTGGCGAAGCAATCCCTAACGCAGTTCCATCGTAAAATCGTAAATTTGGAACGAAAATTTAACCGTGAAGACACAAAGTATCTGACACCAAGTATTTTTATGAACTTTGCGCCTTTGTGCCTTCACGGTAAAAAAACAAAGTATGTTCACCAAAACAACCGAACTTCCATCACATTACGACAACCTCGAAAAAATGCCCCTTGTCGAACTGCTTGCAAACATCAACCGCGAAGATAAAACAGTTCCGCTAGCCGTCGAAAGATCGCTTCCGCAGATCCAACTGCTTGTCGAGCAGATCGTACCTAAGCTAAAAAACGGTGGAAGATTATTCTATATCGGGGCAGGAACATCCGGGCGCCTGGGCATCGTCGACGCATCGGAATGCCCGCCAACTTTCGGTGTTCCGTTCGATCTTGTAATCGGACTCATAGCCGGTGGCGACAAAGCGATCCGCCGTGCCGTGGAAAATGCCGAAGATGATGAAGAGCAGGCGTGGAAAGATCTCGAGAAATATAATATTTCGGAAAACGACGTTGTCGTCGGGATTGCGGCTTCGGGAACTACGCCTTATGTCATCGGCGGACTGAAAGCGTGCAATGACAAAAACATCACTACCGGCTGTATTACGTGCAATGAAGGCAGCCCGCTTGCAAAAACGGCAAAATACCCCATTGAGGTTGTGGTCGGACCCGAATTTGTCACGGGAAGCTCGCGTATGAAAGCGGGAACCGCGCAGAAACTAGTCCTCAATATGATATCTACTGCAACCATGATTCGGCTAGGTCACGTAAAAGGTTCGAAAATGGTTGACATGCAGCTCAGCAACAATAAACTAGTCGACCGTGGCGTAAAAATGATTATGGATGAAATTCCGGTCAATTACGAACAGGCGCATGCACTGCTGGCCGAATATGGAAGCGTTCGCAAGGCTGTAGAGTACTTTAAGTCACAACAAATTTAATATGCCGATCGACAAGCAAATCCTGCAAACCGGGATCAAATACATGGCTTGGGCGCTTCCGATGTTCTTTATCGGCCCGACCGTTATCAACAGCGCGTTTAAAAACCAGCAGCATGCCTTTTTCATTCCAGTTCTCGGACTCGGAATCATCTTTTGCATAGTCGCGGTTGTTCTGGCTTTTTCGGGGTTGAAGAATATTGTTCGGAGTATGAAGGATGATTGATAATTGATAATTGATAATTAATGGGTTACAGAATAAATAATGATTTATTATGAGGATGCTGCCTTTTCTTTCCTTATTGATCCTTTTCTCTTCATGTTATGAAAACGAGCGCAATTGCACCGATTTTAAAACGGGGAAATTCAGCTTTGCGCATGAGGTAAAAGGCAAAAAAGCCATTACGTATTTTGTGCGGAACGACAGCCTTGAAATTGAAACCTTCAATGGAAAAACAGATACGGCGACAGTTCGCTGGGTAAGTGACTGCGAATACATCCTGACCAAAAAAAATCCTAAAACAATGCAGGAAAAGCGGTCGATCGCCATGAAGATATTGACCACTTCGAAAAATTCCTATACCTTTGAGTTTGGCCTTGTAGGCAGTGATGAAAGACAAAAAGGAACCGTAACAAAACTAGACTGACGCGTGATAGAACAGATGCTTACCGATCCGAATGCATGGATTGCATTCATTACTTTAACTTTTCTCGAGATCGTTCTTGGAATCGACAATATTATCTTCATTTCAATCGTAACGGGAAAACTTCCAGAAGAAAGCCGGAAGAAAGCAACCAAGATCGGAATGTTCCTCGCGATGTTCATGCGCATCGCGCTGCTGTTTGGGATCAGTTGGCTTATCAGTCTTAAAAAACCATGGTTTTCATTTGATATTGGATGGGCAAGCGCCCAAATTACCGGACAGAGTTTGATATTGCTTCTCGGAGGATTATTTCTTTTATATAAGTCGACCAACGAAATCCGTCAGAAGGTCGATGAACGCGGCCACGAGGAAAAAGATCTCGGGAAAGCAGCTTCAAAAACTTTCGGAAATGTAATCATGCAGATCATTGCAATCGATCTTGTCTTTTCATTCGACAGTATTCTTACCGCTGTCGGAATGACCAATGGCGTTGTTGGCGCGCTCTATATCATGATAACCGCCGTCGTCGTGGCGGTAATGGTGATGATGCAATTTGCGGTGCCCGTCGGACAATTTGTGAATAAGCATCCATCGATCCAGATACTTGCCTTGTCGTTTCTGATCCTGATCGGATTTATGCTGGTTACCGAAGCCGCGCATCTTGCCGATGCTTCATTCTTTGATTCGCATGTCACTCCAATTCCAAAAGGCTACCTCTACTTTGCAATTTGTTTCTCACTGGTCGTGGAAATGCTGAACATGAAAATGTTTAAAAATGCCAAGTCTCACGGAAAATCAAACTGATATTTTTTTGTTAACAAGTTAACGAAACGATAAACAGGTATGGTCTTTGGCGGCTTTTGAGTAATTTGAATTTAAAATTACTAAGCCATGAAAAAGTTAGCTTTATTACTAGTCGCATCTATCGCAATAACTTCTTGTAAAGACACGGCGAACCGTGCGGAAGTTATCGAAGATACAAAACAGGCAACCATCGACTCGATGAAGATGGCCACCGAAAGAGAACAAGCCGAGAAGGCCCGCCAAAGATCGATCGACTCCATGCAGGAAGTCGTCGCAGCACGGGAAGCAGCAGCAAAACAGCCGGTAGTTGTACATCATACAACGACAACCACACAGACCGAAGCCAAGCGTAAAGGCTGGAGTGGCGCAGCGAAAGGAGCAGTCATCGGAGCCGGAGTCGGAGCGATCACAGGAGCTGCAATCAGTAAGAAAAAAGGTGAAGGCGCCGTGATCGGTGGATTAGCCGGAGCCGGAGTTGGCGCAGGAACAGGCGCAATACTCGATGATAAGAAGAAAAAGAAAGAAAATCAATAATATAAAAACTCCCGATGTGGGAGTTTTTTTTTTAGAATAAAGTAATTTGTCCTTCATCGTCGACCGGGAAATCGATTGACTCACCTTCATCACCGTCCGTAAGAGGTTCGGTTTCTTCTGAAGGCTCGGGTTCCGGTGGCGGTGGCGGATCGTACGGCAATGGCTCCAGCATATTGACCTGTTTCAGTTTATCCGATGTCAGTTGATTCCCCTGCGCACGAATTCCTTTTACAGAAATGAAATTCTCGACATCAACCGTCAGGCTTTCCTTCTGCACGCCTTTTACTTTTGCGAAAACCACTTCGGCGACAGGTCTGTAATCGGTAGATACGACTTCCAAAAATGAACCCTGGCTTTCAGATATAAAAATTTCTTCCTTGTTTTCAGCTTCTACCACAAAGCGCTTCAGATAATAGCGCTGTTTCTCTCCATCATAATAAATGGCGGATATAGGCTTTTCGGGAACCCATTTTTCAAGAGTGATCATATCTTGGTCGAAATGCGTACTAAGCTCAGGAACAATCGTTTTGACCTTGCCCGATTGCGTGATCACAAGAAGTCTGTCATTCGGCCTGAATTCACCCAACAACTCGCCGCGCTCATCGACATTCAATTTTTGAACAGTGTCATCGAACCAGACTTTCCGCGGTTTGAGCGTCGAAATGCCTTTTTCCTTCAGCTCAATTTTCTTGATCGGGTACTTAGTGACCGTATTGCCTTTTGACGCGCGGCCTTTGATCGATACATTTGCAAAATCAAGATCGAATTTTAATTTTTTGACACTTCCAACCTGACGGAGTAAAACCGTAACAACCTCGGCTTCACCATTGGGATTGTGTGAGAAATATAGAATCTGCGAGCCTTTCGTACCGTTTGTCAGATCATAGGCTTTATCACGAGTGACGCCGGAAACATTAAATCTCTTTACGTATGACGGACCGGATTTTCCGTCGCGGTAAACCATATTGTAGATCGTACGCTTGTCGTTTTTGTCGAAGACCGCAACGTGGATGATGTCTTTGCCTACAAATGTCTTTGCATCGACTTTAGTCACCATCATATTACCATCGCGCAGAAAAACAATGATGTCGTCGATGTCCGAGCAATCGGTCACATATTCATCTTTTTTCAGGCTTGTTCCGACGAAACCTTCTTCCCTGTTTACATAAAGTTTCGTATTCCGCAGCGCAACTTTAGTAGCCTGGATATCATCAAAGATCCTAAGCTCGGTTTTGCGTTCGCGACCTTTTCCGTATTTCTCTTTTAATCTTGTGAAAAAAGCGATCGCGAAATCTGTGATATGCGCCAGGTCATATTTCACCTGCTCGATCTCGCCTTCGAGAGATTCGATCTTTTCCTGTGCTTTGTCTATATCGAATTTCGAAATGCGCTTGATCCGAATTTCCGTCAGACGTAAAATATCTTCTTCGGTAACCGCACGCTTCAGGTTTTTGGTATAAGGCTTCAATCCTTCATCGATGGCTCGGATGACGCCCTCCCACGTTTCTTCCTCTTCGATCAAACGATAGATCCTTTTTTCGATAAATATCCGCTCCAGCGATAGGAAATGCCATTGTTCCTCAAGCTCGCCAAGTTGGATCTCGAGTTCCTGGCGCAGCAAGTCGACCGTCCGATGTGTTGAAATCCGCAACATATCCGAAACACCGATAAACAATGGTTTGTGATTTTCAATCACGCAGCCAAGCGGCGCAACCGAAGTCTCGCAGGCAGTGAATGCATAAAGTGCATCGATCGTTTTATCGGGCGAAACTCCCGGAAAAAGGTGGATTAAAATTTCCACCTCAGCCGCGGTGTTGTCCTCGATCTTTTTAACCTTGATCTTTCCTTTATCATTTGCTTTTAAAATGCTTTCGATCAATGAGCTTGTATTCGTCGAAAACGGGATCTGCGTAATGACGAGCGTATTTTTATCAAGCTGACTGATCTTGGCACGAACACGTACGCGGCCGCCGCGCATTCCATCGTTGTACGCTGAAATATCTGCAATGCCGCCCGTCATGAAATCAGGGAAAAGCTGGAACGATTTGCCCTTCAAAACACGGATCGACGCATCGATAAGCTCATTAAAATTGTGCGGCAGAATTTTGGTCGAAAGCCCGACTGCAATCCCTTCCGCGCCCTGCGCCAATAAAAGCGGAAATTTTACAGGAAGGTTTACAGGCTCATTCCGGCGTCCATCGTATGACGGCGTCCATTCGGTGATCTTTGGGCTGTACAAAACATCAAGTGCGAATTTCGAAAGCCGCGCCTCAATGTATCGCGAAGCCGCCGCGCCATCGCCCGTTAAAATGTTACCCCAGTTACCCTGTGTATCGATCAAAAGCTCACGCTGACCGATCTGTACCATCGCGTCACCTATACTTTGGTCGCCATGCGGATGATACTGCATCGTATGCCCGACAACGTTTGCAACTTTGTTGTATCGTCCATCATCAAGCTCTTTCAAGGAATGCATTATTCGGCGCTGAACAGGCTTGAAACCATCTTCAATGGCAGGCACGGCACGTTCGAGGATAACGTAAGATGCATAATCAAGGAACCAATCCTTGTACATCCCAGTTACCTTGACGATCGTGTCGTTTTCATCGGCGTCATTTTCGTAAAAATGCGGTCCGTTGAATTCGCCGTTTCCTTCCGGTATGATTTCTTCTTCGTCCATTATAATTGACAAGTGACAATTGACAGTTGATAATTACTGTCAAACACATATTATTCAGTTCTACCCGTTTCCAAACAAAAGCTGACGGCTGATAGCTGAAAGCTGACAGCTCTATCCTTCCGCAACATCAATTTCTACTTTCAGATTATTTATAATAAATTCCTGTCTGTCCGGCGTGTTCTTGCCCATATAAAACGACAGCAATTGCTCAATCGACGTCGCCTTGTCCATCATGATCGGCTCAAGCCTCATGTCCTGCCCGATAAACAATCCGAATTCGTCAGGCGAAATTTCACCCAATCCCTTGAATCGCGTAATCTCAGGCTTGGGTTTCAGTTTCTCTATCGCATCGCGGCGTTCTTCATCGGAATAGCAATAGATCGTTTCCTTTTTATTCCTGACGCGGAAAAGCGGCGTCTGCAAAATATACAAATGTCCTTCTTTGATCAGCTCTGGGAAAAATTGCAGGAAAAAAGTGATCAGCAAAAGCCTGATGTGCATTCCGTCGACATCGGCATCCGTAGCGATTACAATGTTGTTGTACCGCAGATCGCCCATATCTTCCTCAATGTTGAGCGCCGCCTGCAGCAGGTTGAACTCCTCATTTTCGTAAACGATCTTCTTGCTCATCCCGTACGAATTGAGCGGCTTGCCGCGCAAACTGAATACAGCCTGCGTATTCACGTCACGCGATTTGGTGATCGATCCCGAAGCAGAATCACCTTCGGTAATGAAAAGCGTACTTTCCAGGCTTCGCGGATTTTTCGAATCGGTAAGGTGAACGCGGCAATCGCGGAGCTTTTTATTGTGTAGGCTCGCTTTCTTCGCCCGGTCTTTAGCAAGCTTTCTGATGCCAGACAATTCCTTCCGCTCACGTTCTGCCTGAAGGATTTTCCTCAACATCAGATCCGCTATTTCCGGATTTTTATGCAGGTAATTATCGAGTTTATTCTTGACGAAATCGTTGATGAATGTCCGCACCGACGCCAATCCCGGCCCCATATCCGTCGATCCCAATTTCGTTTTGGTCTGCGATTCGAATACAGGTTCCATCACTTTTACACTGATCGCGCTTACGATAGACTTCCTTATATCCGACGGCTCGAAACCTTTGTTATAAAATTCGCGAACGGTTTTTACGACGGCCTCACGAAATGCCGCGAGATGCGTTCCGCCCTGCGTTGTATTCTGGCCGTTTACAAACGAATGATATTCCTCCGAATACTGCGATTTGCTGTGCGTGATCGCCACTTCGATGTCTTCGCCCAACAAATGGATCACAGGATAAACCATGTCATCCGCGTTGATATCTTCCTCTAAAAGGTCTTTCAAACCATTATCGGAAAAATACTTTTCGCCATTGTAAATTATAGTCAGTCCCGTATTCAGGTAACAATAATTCTTGAGCATCCGGATCACATACTCATTCCGGAATTTATAATTTTTGAAGATCGCCTCGTCGGGCGTAAAAATGACTTTAGTTCCCTTGCGCTTCGTAGTTTCAATAACATCTTCTTCGAGCGTCAGGTTTCCCGCATTGAATTCAGCTGCCTTCAATTTATCCTCGCGTACGGATTCCACGCGGAAATAATTGGAAAGCGCATTGACAGCTTTGGTACCGACGCCGTTCAGTCCGACAGATTTCTTAAAAGCAAGCGAATCGTATTTACCGCCGGTATTCATTTTCGAAACCACATCGACTACCTTACCAAGCGGGATTCCACGACCGTAGTCTCGAACCGAAACAAGCTTGTCCTTGATAGTAACTTCGATTGTTTTGCCCGCACCCATTACGAATTCATCGATACAGTTATCGATAACTTCTTTCAGCAGTATATAAATGCCATCGTCAGGCGAAGAACCGTCGCCCAGTTTCCCGATATACATTCCGGGACGCATGCGGATATGCTCTTTCCAATCGAGCGAGCGAATATTGTCCTCAGTATACTGCAGCGTTTCCGACATTACGGTTGTAGGGATTTTGGGCTAATTTATACGTTAACCCTCGATGATAAAAGGGAGTGAAGCTAAAGTTATCAATAGAATATTGACAATGTTTAATGAAACAATTTAGAAATTGGAGAATGTAACAATGATCACGAACCTGGTTAGATGAAAACGGATTAGGGCGTGCCACCGGCTCCACTGCGTTCCGCCGCTGTCGCGTCTTCCGCTGTAGTCCTCGCGCCGTTCCTGCGGGCCGGCGCTCCGGGCTGCCGCTTCAACCGCTCACGCAACTACAAATGACTGATTAACCACGAAGAATCTTGTATGAAACTACAGGCTTCTCGTTGATAAAGATCGTCAGATAACCCGACATTTTCGCGCTGGGATAAATGGCAAAATTGTTCTGCTCGTCAACGCTTACGGGATCCAAAACGTTGTTTTTGCTGGTGATGTAATAAACACGGTCGGTTGGCCGCAAGTTACCAACATTGAATACGATCGGCTCGTCTTTCGAGATCGTAACGTAACCTTTATCGATATTGAAATTGTATTGGGAACGAAGATATTCAGGAAAGAAAAATGGCGCTTCCGCAAATTCCTTCGGCGATTTTTTCGTTAGAAGCCATTTCGGATCATCAGGAAAATGATTGAGCGCAAACTTATCTGGTTCGGTGCAGAAATAAACATCGTTAAAACGCTGCTGGAATCTTTTGTTGTTATCCACAACTCCGGCTGCCCACGATAAATCAATGAGCTTCCATTGTCCGTCGATCTTTACTGCATTCCACGCATGGTCGCTTGCAGTTGGCAATTTCCCGATCTGCGACTGATGGTTACGCGATGTACCCGGAACGATGACGGCCTCAAGCCCCGTGAGTGCGCAAACACTTCGGAACAATGTCGCATAGCCTTCGCAAATTCCTTTGCCTGTGCTGATTGTGCGTTTTGCAAGATTTGTACGGAAGGCGTTTTCTTTTTTGAGACGGTCGGCTTCGGAATTATAACTATACGCAATTCCCGAGTTGGAAAAATACTCCTTCATATCATATGTGACATTCGTTGCGATCCATGTGAAAATGGCACGCGCCTTCTCGGTTTCGGCAGAAAAATCACGGTTGATCCTGTCGGCCAGTTTTTGAGGTTCCGAAAATGTTTCAGGATATCCCGCCACGATACGGTCGACGTGATCGTACTGGGCATTGGAAATCGAAAAAACAAGAAATAATAAAATGCAATACGAATTGCGCAGCAGGG
>CBDUBJ010000038.1:0-21446 GCA_965365355.1 uncultured bacterium | reverse complement strand
CTTCGTAAGGCAGTAACATCTTTAATGCTTTTTCTAACTCTTTGCAAAAAAGTAAAGGATCGAAACTAACTCTTTCGAGAATAGTTTTCGTGTAATCAAACATGGTTCTTTTCATACATTGGAAAGCTTGTTTGTGATTGGTACTATCAAAAATAATAAAAAAAGATTTTACTACAACGTTGTAGCGTGTTAATTAATCGGATGTCAGGGTTTGCGCGCAACCAGCATTTCACGCTTGCCTGGCGGACCCGGGCGTTTTTGGACTGTAAAGCCTGCCGCTTCCATGTTTTTTCTGATAATGGTGCGCGCTGCATAAGTCACCAGTAAACCGGCTGGTTTCAATGCGCCGAACAAGGATGCAAATATTTGTTCTGACCACAATTCCGGCTGTACGCGAAATCCGAACGCATCAAAATAAACCAGGTGAAAATCATTTTGGAAGCTGATTTCCTGAAAAAACATTTTATGCTTTGTCAGAATGAAATTTTCGGAAATGCTTTCTTTGGATTCCCAGTCTGTAGCATGGATCTTTGCGAATATCTCCGCTGCCCCATTGATGGAATTTCCATAATTCATCATTTTCGCTTCTTCCGGGAAAATTGGATAAGCTTCTACAGCAGTATAATGGATTTTTAAATCTCGTTGTTCAGCTTCGATTGCAGAGATCAATGCATTCAGGCCTGTTCCAAATCCGATTTCAAGTATAGATATCGGCCCGGATTCAAATTCATCGAGTCCGTTTTTTATAAAAACATGATAAGCTTCCTGAATTGCGCCGTGTTTCGAGTGATAGCATTCATCCCATTCCGGCAGCCTGATCGTCGTTGATCCATCGCCGGTCGTAATGATCTCTCGTTTCACTATTCGATGTAAAGTTTTTTGATGCGCGGAATTGGTCCGCCGCATTTTACCTGATGGCAGCTCAGACAGGCATCGACGCCTTTGTTAAAATGATCCTTCGCATTCTTTGGATCTTCATAGATCATTTTTTGCGCATGGATGAAATTTGCTGCCTGATCTTTAAAGAACTGATCATTTTCCTGCTCATCTGTCATTGCCGCTTTATGGATCTTCATAAAGTGATTCGGAAATTCCCCGATCGAGTCGCCTTTTTTTATGCGGTCACGAAGCCGCTGATTGTCGACGTACATCTGCTCCATAAGAAGGGACATTTCCGACATGGTATACATTTCAAACTTCTTCTTTTCCTTTTTCTCCGGAGAAGGAACTTTCTCGACACTATCCGTTTTGCACGATAATACGGAAAAGAAAATCAAAAAATAAATAAGATTTCGCATTATTCTTTTATCAGTACGCCATCGGCCTGGAATGCGTATGTAACTTTAGGTTCTGTAATCTGCGCGATTTCATCATCAGACTTTCCTCCGTCTTTGGCATAATGCTGCAGCTCGGCCACAGAAACAACATCGATATACGCTTTTCCTGAAACGATCGCTTCAGAATCATCGGCATTAAGAGGAACGAAGAAAGCATAATCCTTGAATCGCACAAATGATTCTTTGCTTTCAGGAAGCTCCATCGCCATCCAGCATCCTTTTTTCTTGCAGACATTTTTGATAGTCGACTTAAACTTTACCGCAACGGTATCACCTTTTTTAAGCGATTTATATTTCTTCAGCATCTCACTGCGTGAAAGCGCTTTATCAGCATTGAATTTTGATCCGAAAACAGCGTAATTTACATCTTCCTTTTTATCAGATTTTGCAATCTCTTTTACCGCAACTTCCGTTGTCGTCACTTCTTCGGTCATAACCTCTGACGCTGCAACTGTATCATTTGCAACGATTGTATCGGCAGGAGTTTCAACTTGGGTTTCATCGATTTTCACTTCTTCGCCTTTTTTACAGCTCGAAATGATCAGAACCAAAGCAGCAATCGTCAGGAAATTTTTCATTATGAATCAATTATGGTTTGCCGCAAAAATAGCATCTTTAGCTCAAGAAAAATAATGAGAGCGTACTTTTTAATGATATAAAATAATCTCGGGGCCTCGACAAACCTGTTGATTTTTACTTAATTTAGCCGCGAAATATCGCATCTTTCCTGAATTATCAAACTTAATTTATCCAAATTTTCCCGACACATGATGAGTCTTTACCCAACGCACGCAATCGATATAGCTCCGGTCCCGAAATCGAAAATCGACACGATTGACTTTGATAATATCGCGTTCGGTACTGTTTTTACGGACCACATGCTCGTTTGCGACTTCCGAAATGGCGAGTGGCAAGTGCCGCAGATCAAAGCGTACGAACCATTTTTGCTTGATCCCTCGGCGAAAGTATTTCATTACGGACAAGCGATCTTTGAAGGAATGAAAGCCTACAAAGATGAGGATGGCTGTGTTTGGCTTTTCAGGCCGGATCGAAATCTTGACCGCTTTAATAAATCAGCTGTCCGGATGGCGATGCCGGAAGTTCCAGAGGAAATCTTTCTCGGCGGGCTTTCTGAAATACTGAAGCTTGAGAAGAATTGGGTTCGGCAAGGCTTCGGAAATACACTTTACATCAGGCCATTTATGATAGCGATCGGTACTGGAGTTATTGCCGCACCGTCGACACAATATCGGTTTATGATCATCCTGTCGCCTGCGAAAGCTTATTATTCCGGTGAGGTGAAGGTCTTGATCGCCGACCATTACAGCCGTGCCGCCAATGGTGGAATCGGTGCCGCGAAAGCAGCCGGGAATTATTCCGCACAGTTTTATCCGACGAAGCTTGCAAATGAAAAAGGATTTCAGCAGATTATCTGGACTGACGACGCTACGCACACCAAGTTAGAAGAAGCCGGGACGATGAATGTCTTTTTCAGGATCAATGATACATTATGTACCGCTCCGGTATCCGAACGAATCCTGGACGGTGTTACCAGAAAAAGCCTCATCGAACTTGCACGACGCGAAGGCATTGAAGTGCAGGAAAGGCCGGTTTTGGTTTCCGAGCTTGTGGAAGCGCATCGCAATGGATCATTAAAGGAAGTTTTTGGCGCCGGAACCGCAGCAGTAGTGAATCCGATTGCAGGTTTTTGTTATCAGGACGAATATTACGAACTTGAAAAGATCGACAATCCGATGGCGCTTCAACTTAAAGCAAAGCTCACTAACATTCAGTATAAACTTGCGGACGACACTTTTGGCTGGACGATAAAAGTGTGCTGATTACTGCAATATCGTACTGAAATCCGGCTTGAAATAATCCGGGCCTTTCATCACTTTTCCGTCTTCACGGTAGATCGGCTTTCCGTCGCGGCCAAGTTTGCTCATATTGCTTCGCTGGATTTCATCGAATACTTCTTCGATTTTATGCTGAAGGCCGTGCGACAAGATCGTACCGCACAAGATATAAAGCATATCGCCCAAAGCATCTGCGATTTCCACTGTATTGCCATCCATAACCGCGTCAAGATATTCCTCGTTTTCCTCTTTCATAAGATTGTATCGAAGCATATTTATCGATTCGCCAAGATCCGCGACCGGTTTGTCGTTAACGGTAAGTCCGAATGATTCATGGAATTCGCGGACTGCCTGAAGCTGTTTTTGCATAATCTGGAATTTTATTGAAGCAAATTAAAATGGAACGGTTCAAACTAGTTAATTTTGGTTGATAAATATTAGAATATGTTCACAAGAGGCCAGCTGATCTTTGCCGTGGTGTTTCTGATCGGTTTTATTATTGCCGCCATATATGTTTACAGAAAGGACAAAAGTCTCCACAATCAATATTACAAAGGCAGTTCTCGCATTTTAATTGGATTCTTGCTTTTTATTGCGTTTCTTTTTGTGATGAAATATTATCTCAAGCACTGACATTAAATGAGGATAATCAAATATCTCCTGCTTATCATTTTGCTTTCGCTATTTGCGACGTCTGTATTTGTAGCGACGCAGCGTGGCAATTTCGATACATCTCAAAGCATCGTTGTCCCTTTGCCAAAAGATGTCGTCTTTAATTACCTTAACGACCTGAGTAATTGGGAACTATGGTATGGTGAAAGGGGTGCGGAACGGACTTACTCAAACGTGACAACAGGTAAAGGCGCAATGATGAAATGGGAAACCTCTTTATCCGATGGCTCCGTTCAGAATATCTCAACGGCAGGAACCGATAGCATCGTGCAGAATGTTGTAACCGACGATAATTTATCAAAAGCGTACTGGGTTTTAAAAGATACTGCAGGCGGAACAAAAATTATGTTTCGAGTGAAAGGCAAAATGGGTTTTATGCCTAAGGTTTATGCAACTTTGCAGGGCGGACCGGAGAAAATCATGGGCACTGAGTATGCTGCTGATCTCGATAAATTTAAAGGATCGATCGTGAGTGAGATCAGCAAATATAAAATTCGCATCGATGGATTGGTACACAAACCTGCAACGTATTACATCGGTCAGACGATCACGAGCACCATTCCGAATACGCCTAAAAATATCAATATCCTGACTTCTAAAATGATTCATTTCTTTACGAAGAATAAGCTTCAGATGTACGGGAAGCCATTCGTACTTTATGATTATTTCGATACGAACAAAAATCTCGCAAAATTTTCCGTCTGTATTCCGGTTCGCGAAGAAATTTATATTGCTCCTGAAAGTGACATAGTTTCCGGGCGTACTGAGGCCTACCTTGCTGTAAAAACCACTTTATTTGGCGATTACTCGCATTTGAAAGAAGCCTGGGACAAATCATTTGGATATATTAAAAACAATAAGCATACTGAAAGCGATCAGGGAAATTACATCGAAATTTATTCGGTTGGCAAACGTGAGATCAAGCGCCCTTCACAGTGGCGAACTGAAATTTATATTCCTGTTGTAGACAAAGTTGCGCCGCCTCCACCGGCATTGGTTTCAGTTCCGCGAAAGCCGCAGCCTGATCCGGAACGTGAGCAAACGGTTCCTGAAGCGGAAATTTCAATACCGTAATTAAACTATCGGATATATAAAACATCTTAAGCCAAAAAATTGCATTGCTCGAATCTGAAGAAAAGGAATTCATTAAGCAGCTTCTCGACCCAAAATCGCGCGATGCGGCATTTAAAAAGCTGATTTCGAATTACAGCCGGCCTTTATACAGCCATATAAGGAATATGGTTATCAATCACGACGACGCCGATGATGTGCTTCAAAACACATTTGTAAAGGTTTTCAGGCATCTTCATCAATTTAAGGGCGAAAGCAAACTGTTCTCCTGGATTTACCGGATTGCGACCAATGAGGCGATCACTTTCATCAAACAAAAGTCAAAGCAGAAAAACATCTCAAATGAAGAACTGCAGTCGCGAGCTATAAATAACCTGAAGGCCGATGAGTATTTTGAAGGTGATGAAATTGCGGTAAAACTTCACCTCGCTGTTGCAAAACTTCCGGCAAAGCAACAGCTTGTTTTTAAGATGAAATATTTTGAAGATATGAAGTACGAGGAAATGTCTGAAATACTTGGCACATCGGTGGGCGCATTGAAAGCATCTTATCATCATGCGGTTAAAAAAATCGAAGAATTTGTAACTAAAAATTAAACCCTCGCAATTACGGGTTGTCATTAAATTATGAAAGAGTTTAAATTAGACGAAGACAATAGAATCCCGGCTGGCTTTAATCCGCCTGATTCGTATTTTGATACGCTGCAGGAAAGTGTATTTGCAAGGATTGAAGAGCAGCAAAAGGTTATAACACCATTTCAAAGACGATCATTTTATTTTGCTGCGGCGGCAGTCATTATTCTCGCTTTAGGATTGATTTTTACTTTTAATTTAGGAAAGACCGAAAATCTGCCTGCGGAAAATCTGGTTGGAAATTACCTTGATGTCCACAATACATTGCCTGACGAGGAAATTGCGCTGTTATTGGATGATTCCGATATCGCACAAATCAAGTCGGAAGTTTCTCCCGACATCGAATACATCCAATTATCGCTTGAATCGAATCCAGAACTTGAATATTACATATTAAACTAAAATGAAAAAGACATTCATAATTCTGCTTATTGCTTTTTTCGCAGTCGCACATGCGCAACGTCATGAAAAAATCGAAGAAGTAAAAGCGTTGAAAGTTGCATTTATAACCAAAGAATTATCGCTTACGACCGATGAAGCCCAAAAATTCTGGCCTTACTACAATGAATTTGAAGCGCGTCAAAAAGAATTGCGAAGGAAGAAACTCAGTTCCTATATTGGCAGAAAGGACGTTGATATAAATGAGCTATCCGATAAGGAAGCGCTTTCGATTCTTGATCACATGGAACGTGATGACGAGCAGCTCGTCGAACTTCGGAAAAAGCTGCACTCGAATCTGAAAAATGTAATTTCCCCGGTTAAGATCTTGAAATTAAAGAGTGCCGAAGAAAATTTTAGCCGTCGCTTATTGAAACAGTATCGCGAAAAGCGCAAGTAATTATTTAAAGGTTAATTTCACGAGTTTTCCTTTTCCTCCTGCATAGGCGGTTTTTTCATCGGCAAATTCCAATGAATAAAGGTTGACGTCATCCAATAATTTTTCCCAGGTGTTTCCGCGATCTGACGAATACCACAAACCCGTCGCACCAACCGATACAATTTGATTTCCTCCGCTGTTCGGCACAAATTTGATTGCAGAAGCGTATCCAAATCCTCCTTTGGCTGCAATTAACACCCACGTTTTTCCGCCGTCGACGGTAATCGCTTTGTTTTTTTCTGAATCGAGAGGTTTTTCGTAATCGCCACCGGAAACAATTCCTATTTTATCGTCGTAAAAATCAGCACAAAAAACACCCGTCATTTTATTTCCTTGAATGATTGGAAGCTTTTCGGAACGCCAGGATTTCCCTTTATCATCAGAAAAGAACATTCGCGAATGCATTCCGCCTGTAAATAACCACGTCGATTGGCCTTTAAGGATCAGAATCGAATTGCTCGCAGCGAAACCTGCTTCACCGTCAAGCGCATTAATTTCATCGGAATATGGAAGTTTCGTCCATGTTTGCCCGCCGTTAGCTGTAGTAAGTATTGAAAAACATCCGTCGATGGGATCACCGAATGCCATTCCTTCCATATTGTTCCTGAATTTGATCGCATCATAAAAAATATCTTTGTGCAAATCCCGGTACACAGATTTTATTCCGGTTCCATCTTTTTTGATACGATATAAAAGCGCAGGCGAACCAGCATTTAATGCGAAAACATGTTCACTAGTAGCATCGATGCTGCGAAAATCAGGTTGCTGGCCGTTGAAATCAATCTGCTTTTCAAATTTAAAATTTGCATCCGGGTCAAAATATCCAATAATCCCATGATTAGAACCGAACCAGATTTTGCCTTCAGTATATTTTAACGCGCGAATACTGTATTCTCCATCGAACATTACTTCGGCTTTAACAGATTTGTATTGCGAAAAACCTTGCATTGAAAGCAGCAATACAAATGAGATCAGCGTTATTTTCATCCTAAATATTTTACTTGCCAATGTACGAATTTATTGATGGCATGGAAATTGGTAACGGCACGCGCGGCCGAAAATTCTCAGCCGAATCAATAACATATCTTATGAAGACGAAACCCTATACTTTCCTGTTTGCCTTCCTGATTCTTAACGTATTTGGAATATCTGCGCAAGACAGGACAACGGTTACCGCAACCACCGATGATATCAGCGACAACCTCGATTTACGAGCCGTAGCTTCGATATTTGGTGATTCCGAAGATCTTGAAGATTTTGAAAGGCGACTAAATGATCCGAGAACGAAAATATCAAATCTCGATTTAAACGGCGACAACCAGGTTGATTATCTTAGGGTAATTGAAAGCGCCGAACGAAACACACACTTAATTGTTATTCAGTCTGTTCTTGGGCGCGATAGGTATCAAGACGTTGCAACTGTCGAGGTTGAACGTGACAGACAAAACAATGTTCGGGTCCAAGTTGTAGGAGATGTATTTATGTACGGTCAGAATTACATCTACGAGCCGGTATATTACAGTCAGCCGATGATCTATAATTATTTCTGGGTTAACAATTACCGACCTTATTATTCGCCGTGGTATTGGGGCTATTATCCTACTTACTATTCATATTGGAGTCCGTTTCCCGTTTACACGTACGTAAATCATATTCACGTCCATATAAACCATCATCACAATTATAATTATGTTCCGATTCGATACAGTACTGCAGCGGTTGCGCTTCATCAGCCAATACGTGCGACAGCGTATCAAAATGCAAATCCGACTAGGTCATTTAATCACCGAAATGAAGGATTCCGGAACAGGCAAGATCTGGTAAGGAACAATGCAAACAGCGGGATCAGATCAAATGCAAACGCGGGAAATACCGTAAGATCGAATGCAACGCCATCAAAAGTTCAGGCGAATGCTCCAAAAAGCGCTTTGACAAACAACACGAAATCTGTTCGATCTCAGTCGGTTAAATCGGAAACTACTTTGATTAAACCATCCAGGACAAAAACCGTTACGGTTGAGTCACCCGGATCAGCGGTCCGTTCAACGGTTTCCGGACCAAAAACAGTTTCGCCGAAAAGTTCGTTTACAGGAACATCGTCGCGCAGTGTAACGGTTCCCACACGTCAACCACAGTCAAATATGACAAGTAGTTCTGATGTTTCAACACCATCGGTAAATACTCGTCCGCAAACGGTAAGAAGATCTGAACCGGTTCGACAGCAGGCTACTCAAAGTTCTTATTCGCCGCAACGTTCACCGCAGGCACCGCAAATACGAACTACGCCGTCCTCGACAAGAGCGGCTGCGCAGCCACAACAGCGGTCGTTCTCCGGAAATGGAAACGATCGAAGAAGATAAATTCAGGCCGACATTCAGTCGGCCTTTTTTATTGATTTTAAAAAAGGAGCTCCGTTTTATCATTATCAACTTTATAGTGGTAACTTTACAAACTTTTTTGACCTCCATATGAGCTCTGAACATCACGGGCAGCTTAGTAAACTGTCATTTGCCGGTCTTTTAATAACCCTTGGGATTATCTACGGAGATATTGGTACCTCGCCACTTTATGTAATGAAGGCGATTATCGGTGCCGAAAAAATTTCAACGGACATCGCTTTTGGTGGTATATCGTGTATCTTTTGGACACTGACTTTGCAAACCACCGTCAAATATGTCTACATCACTTTGAATGCGGACAACAATGGCGAAGGTGGGATTTTCGCATTATATGCTCTCGTAAAACGCACTAAAGTCAAATGGCTCATTATTCCGGCGGTCATCGGAGGTAGCGCGCTGCTTGCGGATGGAATAATTACGCCGCCTATTTCGGTTTCTTCAGCGGTAGAAGGTTTGAAGAATTTTTATCCGGAACTCAATACTGTACCGATTGTAATCGGAATTTTATTCGCACTCTTTTATGTCCAGCAATTCGGCACCAAACTTATCGGCAAATTTTTCGCTCCCATGATGCTTGTTTGGTTTAGTATGCTTGGAATTTTAGGATTGCTCCAGGTAATTCGGAATCCCGAGGTGTTTAAGGCCATTAATCCAATGTATGGCTATGATCTTCTGATGATCCATCCGGAGGGCTTTTTCATTCTTGGGGCGGTATTTCTGTGTACGACCGGTGCGGAAGCTTTGTATTCCGACATGGGCCATTGCGGCAGGAAAAACATTCGTGTCACCTGGATTTTCGTAAAACTGATGCTGCTTTTGAATTATTTCGGACAAGCCGCCTTTTTGTCCATGCACGAAGGTCAGACACTTTCTCAGTTAGGCGGAGATTTTGGAAATCCATTTTATCTGATCATGGCCGATTGGTTCCGTCCAATTGGGATTGTCATCGCAACAAGTGCCGCGGTCATTGCTTCCCAGGCCGTTATCAGCGGGTCATTTACGATGGTTAACGAAGCGATGCGCCTTAATTTCTGGCCAAAGGTCCGCATTAAATATCCGACAGATCTTAAAGGACAAATTTACATACCGTCTACGAATTGGCTTCTATTCTGCGGCTGCATTGTAGTTGTGCTTTACTTTCAGATTTCGGCTCGAATGGAAGCGGCATATGGCCTTGCCATTATCCTTTGCATGATCATGACCACTTCACTATTGACATACTACATGCTGATAAAGCGTGTAAACGGATATTTCATTGCTGCAATCATCCTTTTATATCTCACGATCGAAATTAGTTTCCTTATTGCAAACCTTAAGAAATTTTGGGATGGCGGAAATTTTACAATTTCGATTACGGTATTACTTATTTTGTTGATGGCCATTTGGTTTCGGGCGAAAAACATCAGCAAGAGCTATACGAAAATGGTCAAGATCGATAACTATAAAAAGGTTCTTGCCGAACTCAGCGTCGATCTTTCTATTCCAAAATACGCAACACACCTTGTGTATATGACAAATGCCAATCGTGTCGATGAAATCGAGGAAAAGGTCTTATTTTCGATATTACAAAAACGCCCGAAACGTGCAGACATCTATTGGTTTGTTCATGTCAACATTCTCAACGAGCCATACAAATCCGAATATAAAGTAACCGAAATCCTAAAGGACGATCTGTTTCGGATTGATTTTAATCTCGGCTTCCGCGAACCGACAAAAATTAATCTGATGTTCAAAGAAGTGTTGCGTGACATGGTGAAGAACGGTGAGGTCGACATCACGAGCCGCTATGAATCGTTGAATAAGAACAACATTATCGGTGACTTTAAATTCGTTCTTTCTGAAAAATTCCTGTCCAATGACAGCTTGATGAGATGGGATGAAAAAATCATCATGAATACTTACTTCTTCATCAAAAAACTAAGTTTATCAGAAGAAAAAGCATTCGGCTTAGACAGCAGTTCGGTCAAGATTGAAAAATTCCCTCTTGTCCTTCATCCACCGGAAAAGTTAGTTCTGACGCGCGTTGAATAATTACTCTTTTAAAAGCTTATTTACTGAAACAGTTGCTCCGTTCTCGGAAATTGTCGCAATGTAAAGGCCTGCTCTGTGATTTTCAATATTAATTTGAGTATTTCCGGATAATTGATCGCGCAGCACCAACCTCGATTGCATGTCGTGTAACTCAAGCACATAATTTCCGGAACTTACTTCAATCACGAAAGTATTTTTTACCGGATTGGGATACATCTTAAAATTCTTGTGGTTTTCGGTAACGGCGAGCAATTCACACTGCTCGCAAGACCGCTCAAAAGTTATTGCTGTGCTCGATTCAATTTGATCGTTAAAGGATGTTCCTGATTCGCAGTCTTCTTTTAATTGCGCATTCAGCCATGAAATTAAATACGTACTGATAATCCCGTGCTGCTGTTCGCGCGAAATATCCGCCGACGGGCTGCATGTTCCCTCGCCTATCGAACATAACAAATTGTAGTTGGCCATCTGACAATGACTTGCACCGTTGATGCTGATATAGGTTTTACACGAACTTTGCAACGCATTGTACATCGGAAACTGATTTTCATCGGGTGGCGTCACGCAGTCATTTGCACCTGCAATAACAAGCGCCGGAATTTGGATGTTTGATGCTGCGCCGATTGCAGATGGATTCGTTTCTGCGGGTGCCAGTGTAACAATTGCATCAATTTCCAGGTTTCCATTAGCCGCCAGGAATGCAGCGCCGCCGCCCATACTATGTCCCATTACGGCACTTTTTCCATTTAGCCGCTGATAAAAAATCGAACTTTCGGTATTTCCCAATAATTCAATCTGGCTGATCACAAAAGCAAGGTCCAAACCAAATGATGCATGCGAAGGCAAAATGCCGGTTTCCGTCTTCGGATAAGCAACAACATATCCGTTTGGAACCATCATTTCATTGATGTTTTGATAAGCCGTATAACTCATGACGAATCCATGTCCAAATGCAGCAACGGGAAATCCGCCAAAGGTTGTTGCAATCGCGGCATCTTCACCCGATGAAATAGCCGGGTAATAAATTTCCGTTTCGATTTCACGATTCCCACGTGATGGATCTGTAAAAGTAATTGTGGTATTTCCAATTTCAAAAGGCTGCGCAACTGCGCCAAAAGCGGTCAGCCACATCAAACAAACCGCCTTTGATACGTGTAAAAATGTTTTCATAATCAGTAAATTTTGTGAAGTGAATATAACGTAAGTTACTGAAATACAACAAATCTTAACTTTCCCAAAACATTTGTTCAAGCCGGTTAAATTGTAATACCTTTGCCGCTCAATTTTTATAGATGAGACTACACAGGAACCTTGTGTACACCACAATAGATTCGTTGATGGCAATCTTCAACGATGGAGAATATGCGGATAAGGTCGTTGCAAGAGCTTTGAAAAAGGACAAACGCTGGGGCAGTTCCGACCGGAAATTTGTAGCCGAAACAATTTACGAAATCGTACGTTGGAAAAGGCTTTATGCAGAAATTGCGGATGTGCGCGAACCATTCGACCGCGATGAGCTTTGGCGGATTTTTGCCGCATGGGCAGTTTTGCGCGGTTATCCGATTCCCGACTGGCGACAACTCGATGGAACTCCTGAGCGGAAGATAAAGGGCAGATTTGACGAGTTCTCAAAGAACCGTTCGATCAAAGAATCCATTCCCGACTGGATGGATGAACTTGGCGTGTCGGAACTTGGCGAAAAGCTCTGGTCCAAAGAAATCGCAGCGCAGAACCAGCCTGCTAAAGTTGTGCTTCGGACCAATACATTGAAAACAACAAAGCAACAGCTTCGTGCAATTTTGATGGATCTGGATATTGTAACAGATTATCTCGATGATCAGCCGGACGCGTTGGTTTTGAAAGAGCGTGCAAACGTATTTTTAACCGATGCTTTTAAAGAAGGACTATTCGAAGTTCAGGACGCAAATTCGCAGCTTGTGGCACCGATGCTGGATGTGCATCCCGGTATGCGCGTTATCGATGCATGTGCCGGAGCCGGTGGTAAAACGCTCCATCTCGCTTCACTAATGGAGAATAAAGGGCAACTCATCGCGATGGATCTATACGAAAGCAAACTCAAGCAGCTGAAACTTCGGGCAAAACGAAATTCCGCTTTTAATATTGAATACAAAATCATCGACTCGACGAAAGTCATCAAGAAACTGTATGAAAAGGCCGATCGCGTCCTTATTGATGCACCGTGCAGCGGATTGGGTGTTTTAAAGCGAAATCCCGATGCAAAATGGAAGCTACAGCCTGAATTCATTGATAATATCCGTAAAGTACAGGCTGAAGTTTTGGAAAGCTACTCAAAAATGGTCCGGCCCGGAGGAAAACTCGTATATGCGACATGTTCTGTTTTGCCATCTGAAAACGACGAACAGGTTAAGAGGTTTTTAACCACCGAAAGCGGCAAAAACTTTACATTTGTAAAAGAAAAAAAACTGCTTGCGAGCGACTCAGGTTTTGACGGATTCTATATGGCGCTGCTCGAGCGGAAAAAGGATTGATGCTATGAAAAATATTTACTTTGCAATTCTGTTATTCACAGGATTTATTTCTGCCCAAATTCCGGCAGGATATTATAATTCGGCAACCGGCACAGGTTATACACTAAAAACCCAGCTCCATAATATCATTAAAAATTACGATCCGCAATCTTATAGCGGCATTGATGATTTTTTTCCGGGTGCGGATCGCGATCAATATTATGAGAACGACAATACGATCCTCGACCCTTATTCCGAAAGGCCAACGCAAGCCGATCCATACAATTACAGTTCGATTGGCGATGGCGATCAGTGCGGTAATTACGATTCCGAAGGTGATTGTTACAACGCCGAACACGTTATCCCGCAATCTGTTTTTGGCCAGGCCGAGCCGATGCGTGGGGATGCACATCATTTATTGCCTACAGATGGGCGCGTAAACGGATTCCGTAGCAATTATCCGTTTGGAGTCGTCGGAACATTGGTTTCACAATCGGGCATTACAAATCCAACTTTGAACGGATCCAAGCTTGGCAACAATATCAATACAGGTTTTGCAACCGGTTACGCGGGTCTCGTTTTCGAACCAATCGACGAATTTAAGGGCGACATTGCCCGTATCTATTTCTATTTCGCAACAAGATATCAGAATGTGATCGGCGGCTGGTCCTATCCGATGTTCGATGGAACTTCAACCAAAACGATCTCAGATCCTTTTTTGCTGATTTTGCTGAACTGGCATTTTAACGATCCTGTCAGCCAGAAAGAAATAGATCGGAACAACGAAATTTACGATTATCAGGGAAACCGGAATCCTTTCGTGGATAATCCTGACTGGGTTTGTACAATATGGAGTGCTGCATGTTCGCTTACCGCTTCGGAATTTGGCATTGCTGACCTTTCGATTTTTCCGATACCTGCGGTTGATGGCGAGATCAATATTTTCACTCAGGCAGCAATTGATAAAATTGAGGTAATTTCAATAACCGGACAAACAATCCAAACTGTTTCAGAACCTGTTTCTGTCGACAATCTTTACCGCGTTTCAAATCTAAATTCAGGATTCTACTTTTTACGCCTTACGTCAGACAACAATTCCGTCATTCGCAAAATCATTGTAGACTAATCAATTTAAGATTTTCATTCTAAAAATTAAGCTACATTTGCGCGCTTAATTATTTAAAATGAGAAACCTTTTCTTTGGACTCTTAGCGTTGCCGATGATCAGTATCGGACAAGCCGGAGCTCCAGCCGCCCCTTACTACAACGGATTTAACTTCAGTCAGACCGGCATGGCATTGAGAAATGCACTTGCTGCTAAAATCACATCGACGCATGTCAATACCCTTTCTTATCAGGAAGCGGAATATGCGCTTCAGGTAGTTGATGTCGATCCTGCCGATCCTACGAACAACAATGTACTGTTGGTTTACGGATTCAGTCCGAATATGTGCCCGGCGTCTCAATCTGATGATAAAGATCATCGCAGGCGTAACAAGAATTCGGATGGCGGCGGATCTACTTGTCAATGGAACCGCGAGCATACTTATCCAAAATCTTTAGGTAATCCCGATTTGGGCGAATCCGGCCCGGGTGCCGATGCGCATCATTTACGTGCGTCAGATGTTGACCGTAATGGTGACCGCGGAAGTGAAAAATTTACCGCAGGTTCCGGAAATTCCGGAGATGTTACCGGATCAACCTGGTATCCGGGCGACGAATGGAAAGGTGATATCGCGCGCATGATGATGTATATGTATCTGAGATATGGCAATCGCTGCCTGCCCACAAATGTTGGAACTGGTCCGAGCGTCGCTTCCGATCCGAACATGATCACTTTGTTTTTACAATGGAACGCGGAAGATCCTGTATCTGAGGTTGAAGATCAGAGAAATACATATCTTGGAAATGCTTCAAATGCGTACGGCCAGGGGAACAGAAATCCTTTTATCGATAATCCTTATCTCGCCACCTTGATCTGGGGCGGAACACCTGCGGAAAACAGATGGCCGACTTTAGCTACACCGGACAGAAATTTTGCAGATATGATCTCAGTCTATCCAAATCCGGCAAAAGACCGAATTAGTATCGTCGGTGAATTGGAAATCGATGATGTCGAAATCTACAATATCAATGGACAATTGGTTCAAAAGCAGGAAATATCTAATCAGAATAATGAATTGACGATAGGAAATCTATCAAGTGGACTTTATCTCATCAGGATTTCATCCGGGGAAAATTCTACGATCAAAAAAATAGTTGTTGAATAGCAAGCATAAAAAATCCCGGAATGTCCGGGATTTTTTTTTAATCGTTCATCGAAATCAGGAACTCTTCGTTATTCCTGGTTTTGCGGAACCTGTCGTTGATGAAATCCATAGCTTCCACCGGATTCATATCTGCCAAATACTTTCTCATGATCCACATACGCTGGATCGTACTGTCGTCAAGCAGCAAATCGTCGCGACGCGTACTTGATGATGTAAGATCGATTGCCGGGAAAATTCTTCTGTTTGCAATCTTACGATCGAGCTGAAGTTCCATATTTCCGGTACCTTTGAATTCTTCAAAGATCACTTCGTCCATTTTCGATCCGGTTTCTGTCAATGCAGTTGCAATGATACTAAGCGAGCCGCCATTTTCTACATTTCGCGCAGCTCCAAAGAAGCGTTTCGGTTTTTGAAGCGCATTCGCATCGACACCACCGCTCAATACTTTTCCTGAAGCCGGCTGAACTGTGTTGTACGCGCGGGCAAGCCTTGTAATCGAATCCAAAAGAATGACCACATCGTGACCGCATTCAACAAGACGCTTTGCTTTTTCAAGAACAATATTCGCAATCTTCACATGTTCCTGCGGTTCGCGATCGAATGTTGACGCGATAACTTCCCCGCGAACGTTGCGCTGCATATCGGTTACTTCCTCAGGACGTTCGTCGATAAGCAGGACAATCAAATAAGCTTCAGGATGATTTGCTGCAATCGCGTTTGCAATATCCTTAAGCAGCATGGTTTTACCGGTTTTCGGCTGCGCGACGATCATTCCACGCTGTCCTTTTCCGATCGGAGAAAACAGGTCGATGATGCGCGTTGAGTTTGTACTCTGCCTTTCGGCCAATTTAAATTTCTCTTTTGGAAAGATTGGCGTCAGATGTTCGAAGGCAATCCTGTCCCGGACAACCTGTGGATCGTGCCCATTGATCTTCAGCACGCGCACAAGTGGGAAAAACTTCTCTCCTTCTTTTGGCGGCCTTACAACTCCTTTGACTGTATCGCCGGTCTTTAATCCGAAGAGGCGAATCTGCGAAGTCGACAAATAGATATCATCTGGTGATGCGAGGTAATTGTAATCTGACGATCTCAAAAACCCGTAACCGTCGGGCATCATTTCAAGAACGCCTTCGCTCTCGATGATACCGTCGAATTCATAATCTGCATCGCGGTAATTTGTGGTCTTCTTATTTTTAAAATTTTGGTTCTGATTTGCGCCGGGATTACTTTGGTTCCCGTTAAAATTCTGGTTCTGATTCTGCTCCCGCGGCATCTGGTTGCCATTCGGACCTTGGTTCTCGCGCTGATTGTCACGGCCATTCTGGCTATCGCGTGGGTTTTGATTATCCCGCGGCGGGTTCTGCTGATTGTTTGCCCCATTCGGAACAATCTTTGGCCGTTGGTTTTGATGCTGATGCGGCGCACGATCACGAACTTCATTACGTCCGGCATTCGGTGCAGGTTCAGCTATAGGCGCAGGTTCCGAAACGATTTCCGGCTGTTCTTCGACAACAGTTTTCGCTTGTTTTGCCGGTCGACCACGGCGTTTTTGCGGGTTTAGATCCGCGCTGTCCGCTGAGTCCGGATTCGTCTCGGCGTCAGGCTCTTCACTTTTTGAAAACAAAGTAGGTTCACTGCGGTTATCTGTAGCTGAATTAGGGAGAATGCGCATTCGCTTTTCTCGCTGCAGATTCGAATCTTCTACCGGAACGTCCGGGTTTGCGGCCTGGAAATCAAGTATTTTGTAAATCAATTCGTCTTTTTTGACGCCTGCCCATTTTATTTTACGGCTTGCTTTGGCGATTTCCTGTAACTCAGGAAGCTTCATTTCTTTTAAAACAGAAATATCGAACATGAAAATGTAATTGGATTTTTTAAACTTTGGAGCACAATGTACTGGGTGGTAAAATGCTGTGACGAAGCAGGAAGTTTCGCTTCGGTCATGCAATAATACGAATAAAAATTTATGATGCAATAGCATTAATGAAAAAGAAAAATATATTTTTGTGCTGCATTAAAAAGGCAGATGATACAGCGTATACAGACACTTTATTTGATCGCGGCATTCCTTACTTCGGGCGTGTTGCCATTCGTATTTTCGCTGTGGACGCTTGATACGGGTAATAAGTTTTATTTTATGCAAAGCACGGTATATACGGCTTTGACGGGCTTATCGACAGCGCTTATATTGTTTAGCATCATCTCCTATCAAAAAAGACAGCACCAGTTTGTTGCAAACAGGCTGGCCATGATATTGAACTTAATTTTATTAGGCTTATTTGTTTACCGTTCACTAAATCTATCCGGAGAAACCCCAGCGGTTTCGGAGAAGGGTATTGGGATGTTCCTCCCTATTGTTTCTATCGTTTTACTGGTTTTGGCCAACAAAGCCATCAAGAAGGATGAGGATCTCGTAAAATCTGTGGACCGGTTGAGGTAATCCTATAACTTAGTTTGTAGTGCGAAGGAAACCCGGCATGCCAGCCGGGTTTTTTTTATATCCGATTTTCAAATTCGATCACTTCAAGATTTTTGATGTCGGCGCCGTCTATGACGAAACGCAGCATTGTCCGTACTTTATGAAAACCGCTGATTCCCGCCGCGCCAGGATTCATGTGGAGCAACCCTAACATTTTGTCGGGCATTACTTTTAAAATGTGCGAATGTCCGCAAATGAAGATTTTTGGCGGATTTCGGCTGATCTCTTCGCGTATTTCCTTCTGATATTTTCCAGGGTAACCGCCAATGTGCGTGATCCAAACATCGATATCTTCGCACATAAAGCGATTATGCAGCGGATATTCGAGTCTTGCCTCTGCCCCATCGATGTTGCCGTAAACAGCCCGAAACGGTTTGATGGATTTCAATGTATCCGCAACCGACAAATCACCAATATCGCCCGCATGCCAGATCTCATCAGCCTGCCGCGCATACTTGAGGATTTTGTCGTCGATGTAACTGTGGGTATCGGATAGGAGAAGGATTTTTTTCATTTGGAGGAAGTGACAAAGATACAGAGTGACAAAGGGACAAAGTTATTGAGAGCTAATTTACAAAGATTGGTTGTTGGTTGGTTGTTGGTTGTTAGTTGGTGGTTGTTGGTTGTTAGTTTGGTCTTTCGTCTTTAGTCTTTCGTCTTTCGTCTTTCGTCTTTCGTTACCTTTGCGTGCAATGCGCTACTTCATCGAATTTCAATACAACGGAACGAATTATCACGGATGGCAACTGCAGCCAAATGCCGTTACTGTCCAGGAAACAATGCAGAACGCCATGGGTCTCATTTTCGGGCAGGCTGTCGAACTGGTAGGCGCAGGCCGCACGGATACCGGTGTTCACGCGAAGCAGATGTATGCCCATTTTGATCTTGATCAGGATTTTGACCAGAAAACAATTGTCCATAAACTGAATTCGCTGTTGCCTAAAGACATCTCGATCGCAAAGATCGTAATGGTTGCAGATAATGCGCATGCAAGATTTGATGCTGTGCGGCGGACATATGAATATCGGATACATACAGCAAAAGATCCGTTTTCAAATGGTTTGAGCTGGGAATACAAAGTTCCTCTGGATGTCGATGCCATGAACGAAGCTTCAAAAACACTTTTGATGCATTCGGATTTTCAGTGCTTTTCGAAAGTCGACACCGACGTTCATACATTTAATTGCCGTATTTTTGCAGCCGGTTGGGAGCGGCATGGCAGCCATTTGATCTTTACGATTTCGGCCGACAGGTTTCTGCGGAATATGGTCCGCGCGATCGTGGGAACAATAATCGACATTGGAAGCGGAAAACTGGAAGCATCCGATATGGAAACGATCATCTTAAGCCGCGACCGCAAACGCGCAGGATTTTCGGTTCCTGCACACGGTCTTTTTTTGACCAAAGTTGAATACGAGTACATAAAATAGCCCGGATAGAAGCGGCATCCTTTTTCTTTAAAACCTCAAAGGTTTTAAAAACCTTTGAGGTTTGGAAAAAGATACAGCGGATAGCCGGAATAGCTCCAAACAAAGATCAGGAGCACAAATATGAAAGCAAAAGCATTTGATACGGGTCTGTTTAAACGGATCCTGACATATACAAAACCTTACAAATGGCGTTTTTACGGCGTGATCGGTTTCGCTGTCGGACTGTCGCTTTTTGCCGCACTCCGGCCTTATCTTCTCAAAAAAACCGTCGACAGCTACATTATGCCCGAAGATGCGCGCGGCCTGCTTTTTTACATCGTGCTGATGGGAATCGTGCTCATTTTCGAAGTCATCTCGCAATTTTATTTCGTGTATTGGGCGAACTGGCTTGGGCAAGACATCGTGAAGGACATCCGGATCAAGCTTTTTTCACACATGCTTAGTTTTAGGATGCGATATTTCGACAACGCGCCTGTCGGGCAGCTTGTGACGCGTGCAGTTTCCGACATTGAGCAGATAGCCAGGATCTTTAGCCAGGGACTTTTTATGATCATCAGCGACCTGCTAAAAATGCTTGTCGTATTGATCTTTATGTTTTACATGAACTGGAAGCTGACATGGATCGTGGTCATTGCGATGCCTATCCTGGTTTACATTACGCGGATCTTCCAGCGAAAAATGCAGCTTGCATTTGAGGAAGTACGCACTCAGGTTGCGGCGATCAATACGTTCGTTCAGGAACGCGTTACCGGGATGAAGATCGTGCAGCTTTTTAACCGCGAGGACATCGAATACGAAAAATTTAAGGCGATTAACCAAAAACACAATAAGGCCTGGATCAAGACAATTTGGTACAACTCGGTCTTCTTCCCTATTGCCGATATCATTTCGTCGCTTACCTTGGGAATGGTTGTTTGGTACGGAGGGCTGCGGATTTTGGCAGGCGACAGTTTTACGACTTTTGGCGATCTTTTTTCCTATACGATGTTTATCGGGATGTTATTTAATCCGCTGCGGCAGATCGCCGATAAATTCAATGAAATGCAGATGGGAATGATCTCGGCCAACCGCGTCTTCGAAATTCTCGATACGACCGATCAAATCCAGGATACGGGCCGGATCGTTGCGCCACATTTTAAAGGCGACATACAATTTAGGAATGTGCGCTTTGCTTATATTGATGATGAAGAAGTGATCAAAGGGATCGATCTCGACATCAGAGCAGGTGAAACCGTTGCAATTGTCGGATCGACCGGCGCGGGAAAATCCACCATCATAAACCTGCTTAATCGTTTTTATGAAATCAAATCGGGAACGATCAGCATTGACGGGGAAAATATCGAAAACTATACGCTTGCATCGCTTCGGCGGCAGATTGCAATCGTTCTTCAGGACGTTTTTTTGTTTGCCGATACGATCTTTCATAACATTACACTTCGCGACGACGAAATCACGCTTGACGATGTCATGGATGCCGCGAAAAAGATCGGCGTACATGATTTTATTATGAGCCTGCCCGGCGGATATGAATACAATGTCAAAGAGCGCGGCGTCATGCTGTCATCGGGGCAACGTCAATTGATTGCATTTTTGCGGGCGTACGTAACCAATCCGTGCATTTTGATCCTGGACGAAGCGACATCGTCGATAGACAGCTATTCCGAAGACCTTATACAGCGTGCGACCGAAAAGGTAACCGAAGGAAGAACTTCAATAGTAATCGCGCACCGACTTGCAACTGTCATCAATGCCGACAAAATTGTTGTAATGGATAAAGGCCTTGTCGTAGAACAGGGAACGCATCAGGAACTTTTAAACCGTTCCGAAGGTTATTATCGCAGTTTGTATTATTCGCAGTTTTTGACGGAAGGGGTTTAGGGCGATTGTTCGGAGTTAGATTGTT
>CBDUBJ010000037.1:0-22609 GCA_965365355.1 uncultured bacterium | reverse complement strand
AAGATAGGTGATCGTATAATCCGCCGGGCTTAAATCTTCCGGAACTGCGGCATTGTTTACAGTAAGATCAAAACAGCCAGTAGCTGTATCCGTACACATATCTAAATTTTGAGGCGTACCCGCAAAAGCTGTCGCATTGGCTATAGAAAAATAGCTTGCAGCCGATAATAAAAACAGTAACAGTCCTTTCATAGTCGATTGTTTTTATGAAAGTTACAGCCGATTTTTGCGTCGTACAATCCGTAAGCTGGTAAAGTTTTGATAAATTAATTTGGGCATGCCCGCTCCACTTTGTTCCGCGGTCGCGCTTTCCGCGCTACACGGTAGCTTGCTCCAATCGCTCATGCAGTAAAGGGAACTTTTCGTTATGACAGATATTGCAGTTTGAAATTCGCTTTGCTAAAAAGACATTTGTGTTTATCTTTAAGCTTTACATCCTATGAAAACCACGAAGCAATTATCATCGCAGGAATCTGCAAACTTGATCGCGACGCTCGAACAGCGTTTTATTAAAAACCCGAAACGTCATCCAAAAACCGATTGGCAAAAGGTTAAATCCGCACTTGACGCAAATCCCGAAAAACTGTGGACCATTTCAGAAATGGAACGAACCGGCGGTGAACCAGATGTTGTCGCGCTCGCAGGTTTAGAAATCATATTTGCCGATTGTTCGCCGGAAAGCCCGTCCGGGCGACGAAGCGTTTGTTACGACCGCGAAGCGCTCGATTCGCGAAAAGAAAACAAACCCTTAAACAGCGCGATCGACATGGCGGAGGAAATCGGAATCGAAATACTTACTGAAGAACAATATTTTAAGCTGCAGGAGTTTGGTCCGTTCGATCTTAAAACATCCAGCTGGTTAAAAACTCCGGACGAGATCCGAAAAAACGGCGGCGCAATTTTTGGCGATTCCCGATACGGACGAACATTCATTTATCACAATGGCGTCCAGTCGTATTATGCGGCGCGAGGCTTCCGCGGATCTATCCGTCTATAAACATTTAACACTGAACTTCCACTAATAAGTAGGTAGCCGGAATAATCGTTCCGTTCTGGGATTGGTTTTGATTGTTGAAGAGCGTTTTCAACTCATTTTCAAGATCCGCGCTTTTGCCATTATTTGTTGCGGCTTCGAAGGCGTTCATGGTTGGTCCGTAATAATCACGGAATTTGTCCACGAAGCCATTCGGCGAAATATCCGATCGGAATACAAAACTTTCCCTGCTGAAACTGATATTGTGTTCCGAAATCCCGGCCTTTGCAAACCTGTTGATCACTTCGGCTTCGTTTCCCCAAAGCATCGGACTGATAAAACCTTCGGGCGGAGGCGGCGTGTATGCGGAACTGATCTTTAATATTTGAGCCACCAAAGTAGGATCTCCGGGAATCCAGTTTCCCATAACGATCCGGCCGCCTGGTTTTACAACCCGAACCATTTCCTTTGCGACATCATAAGGCCTGGGAGCGAACATCGCACCGAAAATAGTGATCAAAAGATCAAAGCTGTCGTCCTGCAAATCGGAAAGTTCGCATGCGTCACCATCCTGGAACCTGCAATTGGTGAGGCCTTCCGCCGAAGCCCGCGCAATTCCGGCTTGTACCAAATTTGATGCGATATCGACTCCGAGTACATTTGCGCCAAGTTTCGCTGAGGGAATTGCAGTTGTTCCATCGCCGCAGCCAAGATCGAGGATCTGCATTCCCGGTTTTACTCCTATTTTATCGATTAGTTCCTTGCCGCTTTGACGCATCGTTGAAGCCAGCTGTGTAAAATCGCCTTTTTCCCAAAGTGCTTTATTCGGATTCATATTATCAAAAGTTTATATTGTAATGACCTGACTTACAGACATTTTATCACAATAAATGTAATATAAAACAAAATCCGAAAAACATTTAAACATAAAAAAAGCGGATCGAAATCCGCCTTGAAAGAAAAAAGTAAAATTTTACGCAGCAATCGAAACCTTTTGTTCAGTACCGCTTAATTTCTCGTTGTAGAATTTTGCAAGCTGGTAGAAAACGTCGCGGCTGTCGCAACTTGGATTTTCCACGCATTTGCCAATTACCATCAGGAAATTATTTTTAAGGTCTTTTTCAACCTTAGTCTCATCATTTTGATGCTGCACGATCTCAATAATTTTATCGGCAAGCATATTCCTGTGGCCAAGTCTTTCGGAGATCAATAGATTGATTGCTAGAGTGGTAATGTTTGTTGTCATGGTTGTAATTTTGAGCTAATTTACAAGTGGAATTGAAAGTTGAAATATATTTCCGACAAACTGTTGAAAAAGTCGTTGTAGTCGGTTTTTAAGCAAATTCATATTATATTTCATGCATAAAATCAGGCTTTGTATAGCGAGGCCTTAATAGGTATATCAGAATATGGAACAAATAACTGTTAGAACAATCATAGACGCCGGCATTAAAAAAGCATGGGAATTTTGGACAGATCCCAAGCACATCATTAACTGGAATTTCGCATCAGACGACTGGCATTGTCCCAAGGCAACGAACGATCCGCGTACCGGCGGCAGATTTTCATCGGTCATGGCGGCGAAAGATGGCAGCATGTCATTTGATTTCGAAGGCATTTATGATGAAGTCATCCCAAATAAATCCATCAGGTATTCAATGGAAGACGGCCGTAAAGTATCGATTACATTTAAAGATAATGCTGATAGAACCGAAATCATCGAAACTTTCGACGCAGAATCCACGCATCCGCTGGAACTGCAGAAAGCAGGTTGGCAGGCAATTCTTGACAATTTTAAAAAGTATGTTGAAAGTAATTAAGACTTAATTATAAAGAGCCTGCGACATTTGCCTTCGTAAAATCGGTAACTTTGTATAGATCATCACACTTTTGGATAACCGGAAGTTTTATATAATCCTATCTTTTTTTACTGCATCAGTTTGGTTCGCGAACGGGCTTTTCTGTAAAATTCTTGGCTTCGTCCCACGGCACGAGCAGATCGTTTCGCGCATAATCGGCGAAAGCCATTCATCCGAAATAACAATCCTGATCGGAATTCTCGAAGTCGGAATGGCATTGTGGATCATTTCCGATTTCAAGCCTAAACTCAACGCAATTGTCCAAATAACTGCAGTTGGCTTGATGAACGTACTTGAATTTTTCCTTGCGCCTGATTTGCTTCTTTGGGGAAAGCTCAATATCGTTTTTGCGGCCGCTCTTATTGCGATTGTCTATTATCACAAGTTCATTTTGAGGAATCGAATCATCAAATATGCTATCGCTTAAAAACCATCCATTTGCCGTCGAAGCACATTTCGAAAGTTCGCTGGTACTTACGTTTGCGCTGCCCGAAGAAAAATTGCGGGGATTGATTCCGTCCTGCCTCCGACTCGATTTGTTCGAGAATAAATACGCATTTCTTGCCGTTGCCATGGTTAAAACAAATGCATTACGGCCGAAAGGATTCCCCGCATTTTTTGGCAATGATTTTTTCTTGATCGGCTACCGGATATTCGTCAGGTATACCGATAAACGCGGCAAGAACCTACGTGGATTGTACATCATCAAATCGGAAACGAATAAGAAAAAAATGGCTTTTTTCGGAAATATCTTTACGCATTACAATTATACCACGACGGATATTTTGATCGATGAAAAGAGAGATCATACAAAGATCAGGTCGATAAGATCCAAGTTTGACGTCACGCTTTCAAAGTCCAATTCGGAAATTTTGCTTCCTGATCAATCACCTTTTACCGATTGGAAGGAAGCGCGTCGTTTCGCAGGTCCGCTGCCATTTACATTTACCTATAATGAAACCGACAAAACGGTCCTGATCATTGAAGGCGTCCGGCAGAATTGGCAGCCACAACCCGTTCGGATCGAAAGTTATCATTTTGATTTGCTTCGCGAACTCAACTTGGAAGAAGCCGTGCTTGCAAATGCGTTTGAGGTAAAAGACATTCCTTATCACTGGAAAAAAGGGAAAATGGAAAAATGGAACTAGTCCGGAAAAAATATCAGGGCGTTTGGAATATCATCAGGTTTAACCGGCACTTTTATATCGGTACAGCAGTGGCGTTTGCGGTATTGATCATCATCGGAAATATTTTCCCCGCTTATATAAATCTTATTGCATTATGCTCTATAGCTGCGGCCATTGGCATTTTGACATCGCTCGCGGTTTCATTTTATGTTTATGATCATTCGGATCTGTATCAACTGAAATGGCTGGACGAAATCCGAAACGACGCTTCGATCGTTAATATCAATGCGGGATTTGATGAAACAAGTGATCTCATCCGGCGAAAGAAACCTAAGGCGCAACTCACCATCTGCGATTTCTACGATCCGGAAAAGCATACCGAAATTTCGATTCGCCGCGCACGTAAAGCATATCCCGAAAATCCTGAAACCATTCGTGTTTCTACGGATCTTCTGCCCTTTCAGTACCACGCTTTCGACGCAGTCATCGTTACCTTTGCCGCGCACGAAATCCGCAACGCATCGGAACGAACGGCATTTTTTAAAGAACTGCATCGCATTCTGGATACTAACGGAAAAGTATACATAACAGAACATCTTCGCGACATTAATAATTTTCTTGCTTACACGATTGGATTTCTTCATTTCTATTCGAGAAATTCCTGGCTTGAAACATTTCGGAATTCCGGTTTCCAAATTAAAAGCGAGATCACAACAACGCCGTTCGTAACAACTTTCATACTTTCGAAAAATGGAAATCCACTTTAAGATCATTGGAATTTTGCTGATGGCACTGGCGTTTGTACATGTTATATTTCCGTCGTATTTTAATTGGAAAGAAGAAATGAAATCACTAAGCCTGATCAACCGGCAGATCATGGCTGTTCATACATTTTTTATTGCGCTTTCCGTATTTTTGATGGGGTTGCTTTGTTTCGCATGTGCCGACGATCTGATATCAACAAAACTCGGAAAAACCGTTACATTCGGGCTTGGGATCTTCTGGAGCATACGGCTGCTCGTGCAATTTTTTGGATATTCGACAAAATTATGGAAAGGCAAAACGTTCGAAACTATAGTGCATATTGTATTCACATTGCTGTGGATTTACCTCAGCGCAGTCCTGCTATGGAGCGCATTCTCTAATATCGGAGATTAATCTTATCTTGCAGTTACGCGGAAACCGCAACAAAACACCAAATTTCCTTTTCAAAAGAATCAGGAATAATGACAATGAAAGCCATTCTTAGCATTTTGGGAATCATGTTACTGGGAATTTTCATCTCATGTAAAAACCAGCGTGTACGCGAACTTGAACACCATCTTGGTTTTGAACTCGAAAATGATTTCGTTCAGTCGAATATCGAAACGAGAAACGAAACCAACAATCACGGATATTTCATTAACGTTTATGATCTGACGCGGAATGAAATACAAATGATTCACAATGATCCATCATGGAATAAGCTTCCTTCATCTTTTAGAAACCCGAACATTGAATTAGTGCTTAACGATATCGCGGAATATCGCTATAAATACATCAGCGACGATAATATCGAATTGATCCTGAATACCGATAACGGCCAACTTGTGTATTCGAAATTGTTCGAATGAAAACGCCGTAACATATAATTGGTTTTTCGAATTTATATAGCAAATGCAGCATTCATGAATTATCCCGAACAAATAGCCAAGCATTTTAACGATGTTCACTTTGGAGGAAACTGGACGGTATCGAATATGCGTGAAACTCTGGGCGATGTTACGCTTGCGGAAGCTTTAACTAAGGTCGGTGATCTGAATACGATCGCAACATTGGTTTTCCATATCAATTACTTTGTCGCTGTGGTTTTAAAAGTGCTTCAAGGAGGAAAACTTGATGGAAACGACAAATTAAGTTTCGATCATCCGCCGTTTTCGTCGCAGGAGGATTGGGATAATTTTTTGCAAAAGGTCTATAGCGATGCGGAAAGATTTACAAAGTTGGTCAGCCAGCTTCCCGAAAATAAATTGTCCGAATACATTGCCGACGAAAAATACGGAACCTATTACCGCAACATCCACGGCATCATTGAACACACGCATTATCATCTTGGCCAGATCGCGATCATAAAAAAACTCATCAGAAACAATGAATCAGTTAGTCAGTGATTTTATAAATATCGCATCCGCAGAGCAACAGGAAATGATGAATATTCTCCGACGGATCATCCACGATTCGCTGCCCGATGTAACAGAAGAATTTAAATGGGGACGACCGGTTTTCAGAAGCAATCATGATTTTGCTTACTTCAAAACTGCAAAAGCGTATCTGACATTAGGATTTTTTAATTTCCATAATTTACGCGACGACAACAAAATACTTGAAGGAACGGGCAAAGATATGCGGCACATCAAACTAAAAAAAGCGGCCGACATCGATAAAGATTTGATGCATGAATGGTTTCAAACTGCAGCAAAATGAAGTTTCAAAATATATTTTTTTATATAATTGCGTTGATACTGCTGGCTTCGTGTACGCGTGACAGTCCGCCGTCCGAGCCTACTATTTTAGGCCGCTGGTATTACAACCGCATATCCGTCGATGGAATAATTTATCCTTACACGGGTCATGAAACCTGTGGCCGCGATTTTATCGAATTCCTTGATACGAATGAAGTTTTGCGCGTGAATGTGCAAAATTGCACTGAGGTTGAAGACTGGATCGGGCCATATTTTATAAATGGTTATGAACTCGCGATCTTTAATGGGAATTTTGTTCAGGACACCGATATAACCCGTCTCGATTTTGATCAGTTGGGTTTTGAATATTTCGTCGATACGGATGCAAACGGCATCGTGGAGCATTACATCGAATACTACGACCGCTATTAATATGCTGACATTTAATATCAGGTATTTTCTTCTGATGATCCTTTTTCTGGTCATCGAAATCCTGATTGCTTTATACGTCACAGACGATTTCATCAGGCCTTACCTTGGCGATACCTTGGTGGTAATCCTGATCTACTGTTTTGTAAAGTCATTTGTAAAAATCTCAGGTCCCGCAGCGGTTGTGGCGGTTTTGATATTCGCATTTACGATCGAATTCCTGCAGATGATCAATTTTATTGAAATGGTCCAGCTTCAGCACTCGAAACTGGCTCGGACGGTCATCGGGACTTCTTACAGCATCTATGATATCATCGCATATATTGCCGGCGGCGTAATTATCATCATAGCCGAAAAAATCTCACGTAAGAAATTGAGAGAAACCTCGTTATGATACGCAGCCGGGCCGAAGATTTCGGATCCAAAATAAAAAATCCTATGATAAAATACATATTTGGCGCTGTCCTGATGATGCTGACATTGCATCTTTCAGCCCAGAATTTCAGCAGTGCTTTCAGACAGGCATTTGCCGAAAATAATATTGAAAAACAATTAAGGATCCTGACCGATTGGGAGAAATCGACGCCTTCCGATCCTGAGCTTTACACATCGTATTTCAATTACTACTTTTCGATGAGTCGTAAGGAAGTTGTTTCTGTCGACAGGACCGCGCCAAAGGGTGAGAGTCTGGAGCTTAAAGATAAAGACGGAAATACGGCCGGATACATGGGTTCCCAGATGACATTTGACCGCGACCTGACGAAAAAAGGACTGGACTACATCGACAAAGGCATTGCAAAATTCCCGGATCGCCTTGATATGCGTTTCGGAAAGATCTATGCGCTTGGGCTGGTACGTGAATATGACAAATTTACCGATGAGATCGTCGCAACGATAAACCATTCGGATGTCAATAAAAATAAATGGAAGTGGACAAATAACTCTGATTTGCCAGACGCTAAGGAATACATGCTGTCGTCGATCCAGAATTACCAGATGGAATTGTACAATACCGAGGATGATGCGCTAATTGACAACATGGAGCGAATCGCTTCGACGGTTTTAAAATATTATCCGGATGATGTACGGAGCCTTTCAAATATTTCAGTCGTTTTTATGATTCGGAAAGATCATGAAAAAGCACTTGATTACCTGAAGCGGGCAGAAAAACTCAATCCGAAAGATCCTATCGTTCTTGGGAATATGGCCGAAGCTTATAAAATTAAGGGTGACGATCGGAATTCGCAGCGGTATATGGAAATGTCGCGCAGATATCAGCAGGAGCAAAAAGGAAAAAGATAGCTTAACAATTTGTCATATCTTCGGGAAAACGCAATTATGATGGAAGAACGACTGGCAAACCTTGAAGAAAAACAGCAGCAGCTAACCGATGCGATCATGGACCTTAATGGCAATCTTGCTAATATGGGATATTCCACCACCGAAAGCATTAAGGCGATCATGGAAGGTTTCCAAAGCATGAATACGGCAATCCACGGAATTATCCAGAATTTCAATCAGCTTGAGTCGCGGATCGAAGCGCTTGAAAATAAAAATATCCATCTTAATTGATGCAGGCGCCCGAAATTCCAGGGAAAATATGGATCACATTCACATCGGAATTTTGCTACCTTAGCCGCCATCAGATATTTAAATTGAAATGAAGAGCATTAAATTCAAGCTTCTGTTTGATGGACATGAAAATGATCTCGACGATAAGGTTTTTGAAGCTTCTGCAAATGGCGAGACAGTAAACTTTGGTGTTGGCGACTTGTTGGATATCAATGTTTTAAAAGAATCTATCGATGCCAAAACATTTAACGAGCTGACGCAGTACTTTTCGTTTCCGGGATTTTCACAATACTTTATCCGGCGCGACGTTATACTTTTCATTGTGATCTATCGGAATTTCCAGAACAGGCATCAGATATATGAACGCGGTTTTTGGACACTCGATAATTAACCGATTTAAGAAATTGCCATAAAAACGACATATGAAAAATATTAACCTGCTTTTGATCATGCTTTTTATCTCCTGTGCATCATTTGCCCAAAAGCCCAAGAAAGTTGAAAAGGCTGTAATCAAGACAAATATCTATTGTGACCATTGTCAGGCTTGCGAAACCTGCGGACAGCATTTTAAAGCCAATCTGTATAACATCTCCGGTTTGCAGATGTATGAGCTTGACGAAAAGGCCATGACCATTACGGTTTTTTACAATACCAAAAAGACCGACGTGACAAGGATACGAAAAGCGATATCCGAGCTTGGTTATGATGCGGACGACGTCCCGGCAGATCCGAAAGCTTACGATAACCTGGATGGATGCTGTAAAAAAACCTAAAAAGATTTAATTGGCGATAACTGCCTGATTCTGATTTTTCCGCAGTTTGCGAACGTACGAAATCAATTCAAGGAAGTTTTGCTTTTCGGATGATTTGATCTTGATCTTTATCTCCCGATTGTCCTTCGTATTGATATGAAGGTCGTAGATGTTTTCAACGATAAAAAGCCCGAGATCCAGAAAAGCAGACATGATTCCGCGCTTGCGTTTTTTAAGGAAAATATTTGTCACGTCATTAATGGAAACATTGTAGATTTTCTTATTCCTGCAAATGCGTAACTCTTTGTCTTTCAGTATAAATGTAGGGTTGTCGGTGGTTGTGTAGTCAGTTGTCATAGTACGGTATTTTTAATGCTGATCGGTAGTAAAACCCTGATTACAAAGGACTAAAAAAACGCTTTTATAAGTTTGTATAATTATATTTGAGATTTACATAATTCCCACGTACTTTGGTTTGGGAAAGATGTATTTCCAGACAATACTAAACTGAACGAGTCTTTACATTTTTTATGAAAAAACAGAGCGCCGGCATACTGGTTTTTCGCAGTATTCGCAACAATGTCGAAGTGTTATTGGCACATCCCGGCGGACCGTTCTGGAAGAATAAAGATCTCGGAAGCTGGTCGGTTCCGAAAGGAGAATTTGATGAGACTGAATCCGCATTGGATGCGGCACGACGTGAATTTCAAGAGGAAACAAATATTCCCCTGGATGGGAATTTTTTGGAATTAGAACCGGTTCGAATGAGATCGGGAAAAACGATCTATGCTTATGCCATTGAAAGCGATCCTGATTTGAGCCAATTTAAAAGTAACGATTTTGAGATGGAGTGGCCGCCGAAATCAGGAAAAATGCAGTTATTCCCTGAAATCGACCGAATCGCATGGTTTACGATCGATGTCGCATTGACAAAAATTAACGAGGTGCAGACCTCATTCATAAGGCAACTCGAACGTCATTTATCAGATAACAATTAATCAAGTTTCAAATGTCATTACAAAACCGAATGAAACTTGCCCGCGCAGTCTGCAAAATTTTTCCACCGGCTATCGCGCAGAAAGTCCGCAATTACATTTTTCCCTTAAATGACGGCATTAAGTTAAATCAGGATTTTACGTGTCGGTCTGTAACGGGTTCCACCTATTCAGGAAACACCCTGGATTATCATTCGTATCGGTTTGCAATTCACGGCTACTTTGAATGGCGAAATGTGGTCATTGCAAATTTTTTGTCCAAAACAACAAAAGGCGATATCGTCGAAATCGGCGCCAATGTCGGCACGGAAACCGTAGCATTCTGTGATATCTTGAAAGAAAAAGGAACCGTTCACGCTTTCGAACCGCTTCCGTCAAATATCGCGGATCTTGAAAAAATAAAAGCTAAGCAGCCAAATTTGCGACTTTATCATAATGCAGTTTCCAATGTAGAAGCGGTGTTGCGTTTCCTAAAGCCGCCCGAAACATCGTCGGGAACCGGTAAAGTCATTCTTGAAGACAATGGTTCAGAAGAAACAATAAATGTTGATGCCGCGCCACTGGACAGTTTTCCAGATCAATTCAATAACATAATTTTGATGGCAATCGACACTGAAGGCCATGAACCATTTGTCCTGGAAGGTGCTCGTGCGACTTTTCAAAAACATCGTCCGGCGGTAATTATTGAGGTCAGTCCAAAGCTGCTTATAAAATATGCATCGGCATCGATCGATGATATTTATTCGTTTTTTAAATCTATCGATTACACTTGCTACAACATTGAAAAATTCGGCCTGAAAGAAATAGGCGACCAGGAATTGACGGCAAAAAGTTCAAATAACTGGTTTTGCATTCCGTCGGACACATCAAAGATCATAAAACCATTATCGGCGGAACTTTTCAAACGAGCGATCTGCCCATGGTATTTACTTCCAAAAATACCTACCTGAACTTTCCGCCGCTTCAATAATTAATACAAGCTATTCAAAAAGCTGCAGATTTATGCGTACGCCTGAAAAGTTTTCCAATCGATTTCCAAAACTTTCTCCAAAGATGGCTTCCACTCGGCGGCTGTCGGCTTTTTCATCAGATAATTGGCTCCGGCCTCGAGATAATTGCGGACGAGTTTTTTGGGATATGCGCCTGATATCATGACCACGGGAATATGTTTCCATTCGTCAGATTTCTTAAGCACGTTCAGGATTTCCTCGCCATTAAAAACCGGCATATGGATGTCCAGGAATATCACGTCCGGAACCTGACTTTTCTTGCCTAAAGCCTGAAGCATCACACTTCCATTGATAAAGATCTGTACGCGATGACCGAGGCTTTCCGCAACATCCTTAAAAAAATACAAATCATCCGTATCGTCGTCGAGATAGTAGATTAATTGTGAGGCTTTCATAAATTTTCGGTTGATTTACGAATTTAGCGATAACAATCAGAAATCATTTACAGTTAAAAATATCTGCGTTATATAATTTCAGGAACTTCACTCTGCTTATATTCGTACTTATGGACCGAAATAAAATTGCCGTCGACCTTTTCGACAAGTATGCAGCATTGTATGCATCGAAATACATGAATGTCGAACTTTACGCACCGGATCTTGATCTATTTTGTGAAAATCTGCCGGAGCATCCCACTGTTCTGGAACTTGCATGCGGCCCCGGAAATATCACCTCGTATCTGCATAATAAAAGGACGGACATGGAAATATTTGCCACAGACCTTGCGCCTGCAATGATATCTGTCGCCCGGGATAATGTTCCATCCGCAAAATTTGGGTTGCTCGATTGTCGGAACATCAAATCGCTGGATTCGACATATGATGCGATAGTGTTCGCATTCGGAATTCCATATCTGTCGGCGGAAGAAGTGGAAAAATTTGTTTCGGATTCTACGACCGTCCTGAAATCGAATGGATTGCTTTACATAAGTTTTATGGCTGGAAAATATTCAGATTCAGGCTGGAATACAGGATCACAAGGCGACAAGATTTACTTATATTACCATGACGAAGAACAAATTAGAAGGCTCCTGGAAGCTAATGGATATGAAGTCATACACCTTCGAAATATTCCCTCTATGATGAACGGCGTTCCGGTCAATGACGTTGTGGCAGTCGCGCGCTTGCATTGACCGCGTTATGCTTAGTCAATAAATAGAATCATATCATTTCAGATTTTCTTCTTTAAAAGTGCATTTCATCAAATATGATGACCGTCGTATCGTAATTATTGTAAATTTGGCTAATTCCCATGTTTAACGGGTTGCAACATGAGAAAGCGGCAGGTGTTTTTTCTCGACATGCTATTTGTCTGCATCATCATTATTTTGGTGGCATTCTCCTATATTTCTTACCTGCGGATCCAAAACCTGAAAATTGCGTCTTATTGGGTCAACCATTCAAATGAAATCAAACTCGGCCTGAACGAAGCGCTGACTTTTTTGCTTGATGCTGAATCCGGACAGCGGGGTTATATCCTGACAAACGATAAAACGTATGAAAGGCAATTTACCAATGCGCTTTCAGATGCCGATACTGAGCTTGAAAAAGCGATTCAGCTTACCAATGACAATCCGATACAGCAAAAAAAAGTAATCCACTTAAGAAAGCTGTTTCACAAGCGATTTAAATGGCTGAATCAAACTTTAAATTCTTATAAAAAGAACGTAGATGTACGGCAGATGATCGCCGGGGGGAAAATCCTGACCGACAGCATCCGCAAAGAAGTAAATCTGCTGAGTTCGCATGAGGACGACCTGCTGATAAGCCGAATCCGCGAAAAAGACCATGCAAACGCGCTCACACCATTATTGGTATTGGCATTTTCGATCATTGCTGTAATTCTGATTACAATGGCCTACATCCGTTTACGCCGCGAAATACGTCTTCGGGTATCGGCACAGGACAGCGAGGCGATGATCCGCAAGCTGCAGGAACAAACCGTTGCGCTGGCTACGACACTTGAGCGGAAAGTCGACGAACGCACGAGCGAATTGCTTCAGAAGAATATAGCGCTCGAAAACATGAATGATGAATTGCTTTCGTTTAACTACGTCGCATCGCACGATCTTCAGGAGCCGCTACGGAAGATTCGTGCTTTTATCAGTCGGATATCCGAAAGCGGGGAACAATTGTCGGCACGAAATGCGGCCCATTTTGAACGTATAGATAATGCTGCCTTACGGATGCAAAGGTTGATTGAGGCGTTGATCAGTTATTCCCGCGCAAACAATACGGATGAAGATTATATTGCAGTCGATTTGAATCAGCTGCTTGCAGAAACAAAAGCCGACCTCCGGGAAACGATAGATGAGAAGAAAGCTGTTATCAAGTCGGATGAATTACCGGTCTTGCGAGTGATTCCGTCACAGTTCCAGCAGCTGTTCACAAATCTGCTGATCAACTCGCTAAAATACGCCAAATCAGATGTTAACCCTGAAATAATCATTACCTCAGAAATCATCAATAATACACGCGACTTAAAAAAAGACGTATATTTGCCTCATGCGCGTTATTGGAAAATTTCATTTAGCGATAACGGCATAGGGTTCGAGAAGGATTACGAAGACAAGATCTTCGAGCTTTTCCAAAGGCTGCACGGTAAGAATGAATTTGAGGGGACGGGCATCGGGCTCGCCATATGCAGAAAAATCATGCAAAACCATGACGGCTATATTTTTGCCGAAGGTTCTCCGGGAGTGGGCGCCACATTCAACATTTTTTTCCCAATAACGTATTATGAAAGCGTTTAAGATCTTACTTGTCGATGATGATGCAGACGACCAGTTTTTCTTCATGGACGCACTTTCATCGTTAAAAATGGACGTTGATTGCACCATCGCAAATGACGGCGTCGAGGCCATCCATCAACTTCAGGATGTGCCGCCACCGCCATCAATGATTTTCCTTGACCTTAACATGCCCAAGATGAACGGTTTTGAATGCCTGCAGAAAATCAAGAAAATGGATTCCTGCAAAGATATTCCGATTGTCATCTTTTCGACATCGAGCAATCCGAAAGACAAAGAGCGAACGCAGAAACTCGGCGCAAAACGCTTCTTTACAAAAACATCAGACTACAAGGAATTTAAATCGCAGTTGGGAAGCATTTTCGATGGTGAATTCGCGTAATAGTTTTTTCACCACGAGGCCACAATGGCGCAAGGTTTTAATCATTGCTTCATGTGCTGGTAATCTCAATTAAAATTTTTTTTGTCTTCGTGCCTTTGCGGTAAAACTCTCCAAAAAACTAAGCAGGGAACTCTGTATATTTGTGGTAAACTTACCAAAATGCAGCACATAATCGACCGCTTCATAAGCTACGTCACCATTGATACAGAATCAGATCCCAATTCGCAAACAACTCCAAGTACTAAAAAACAATTCGACCTTGCCAATCTTCTCGTCGACGAATTAAAGCAGATCGGAATGACGGATGTCACGATCGATGCCAATGGCTATGTCATGGCTACGCTTCCATCGAATATCGATAAAGATGTTCCTGTTATCGGATTCATTTCGCATTTCGATACAACGCCGGATTTTACCGGTGCCAATGTCAAACCGCAGATCGTAAAAAATTATGATGGCGGCGATATCATCCTGAACAAACAGCAGAACATTGTACTTTCTCCATCATATTTTAAAGATCTTCTGTTATATCGAGGTCAGACTTTGATCACAACGGACGGAACTACGCTGCTTGGCGCCGACGACAAAGCGGGAATTACGGAGATCATGACTGCAATGGAGTATCTGATCCAACATCCGGAGATCAAACATGGAAAGATCCGTGTCGGCTTTACGCCGGATGAAGAAATCGGCCGTGGCGCTCATAAATTTGATGTTGAAAAATTCGGCGCCGACTGGGCTTATACCATGGATGGCAGCCAGATCGGTGAACTTGAATATGAAAATTTCAATGCTGCAGGTGCAAAGATCACCTTTAGAGGCAAAAGCGTCCATCCCGGATATGCGAAAGGAAAGATGATCAATTCGATGCTGATTGCCAATGAGTTCATCAATGAATTGCCAAAAGATGAAATTCCGCAGGAAACCAAAGGTTACGAAGGTTTTTTTCACGTTACCGGACTTTCGGGAAGCATCGAAGAGACGAAACTCGAGATGATCATCCGCGACCACAGTTCACGTAAATTCAAAGACCGCAAGCAGCTTATTTCCGATATCGTAAAAAAGATCAACAAAAAATATTCAAAGCAGTTCGGTGCCGATATCGTTGAAGCGGAGATCACCGACCAGTATTATAATATGAAGGAAAAGGTAAAGCCTGTCATGCATATCGTCGACATTGCCGAAAAAGCGATGAAAGAACTTGGCATCAAGCCGATCATAAAGGCAATTCGCGGCGGAACAGACGGCTGTCAGCTCTCGTATAAAGGTTTGCCGTGTCCGAACATCTTTGCGGGCGGACACAATTTCCACGGAAAATACGAATACGTTCCTGTTGAAAGCATGCAGAAAGCAGTTGAAGTCATTGTAAAGATCGCACAAATCACCGCCAACGGAAATTACCCGAAAGCAGATGGAACCCGATAAAACACAAAAAAAATAAAGCCGATGATCCTTTCGGGGCATCGGCTTATATAATAAACTTAAAAAGTAATTACTTCTTTACTTCCTCGGTTTTCGGCGCCTGGTTATGCTTTGCACTCATTTCCATCGAAATAGCCGAACGCTCCATGCGTAGTTTTCCTGCCATTGTTTCAATCACTACAGTTGTATCGGCAAGTTCCGAAACACGTCCGTGCAAACCGCTTTTTGTGATGATCTTGTCGCCTACTTTCAAACTGCTTTCAAACTGACGTTCCTGTTTCGCGCGACGCTGCTGCGGACGGATCATGAAAAAATACATGATCACAAAAATGAAAATAAAAGGTAAAAACTGTTGAATCTGTTCCATGTTATGCTTTAGGTTTGATGTTTGCGCGAATGGTTAATTGTTCTTTGCCGGTTTGCGTGTTGGCAGTAATGTTGACAGATTTCTGCTGATTTCCGGATTTTCCTGTAGAATCAAAAGTCACTTTCATCGTTCCCGAAGCTCCCGGCTTTACCGGATCTTTTGGAAATTCAGGAACAGTACATCCACAAGTTCCCTGAGCGTCGGAAATTATAAGATCTGTTGTGCCCGTATTTTTGAACGTAAAAGTATGACTCACTTTGTCGCCCTGATTGATCGTACCAAAATCGTGTTCGTTAGAAGCAAAGGTCATCACAGCCACATTGCCGGCTGTTTCAGGTTCTACAAGTTCCTGTGCCTGCGTTGTGTCGACCTGCTTGATCGCTTCCTGTAAATTATCGGTCGCAGTCGTGCTGTCGGATGTAGAACTTTCATTTTTGCATGCTGAAAACAATGCAAGAGCTATTGCCAAGGTTAAGAGTTTTGTCTTCATATAATTTACATTAAACCGCGTCCGGACTTGTTAAGCCTTCCGCCGGATTGATATTCTTTAACTAAGTTATCGAGGATTCCATTAATAAAAATACTGCTTTTCGGTGTCGAATATTCCTTCGCGATCTCCAGATATTCGTTAATCGTAACTTTAACTGGAATTGACGGGAATTTCAAAAACTCACAAATTGCCATCTTTAAAATGATCGTATCGATCTCCGCAATCCTTTCCGTATCCCAATTCGGTGTTTTATCGATATATTCCTTACCGAATTCCTTTTCGTTCAACAAAGTTTTTCGGAAAAGATCTTTTGCAAAGTCGCGGTCTTCATCGTCTTTATACAATTTCGGAACGCGGAATTCGTCCTGCGAGTTCGATTTAATGGCACGAAGCTGTTTGACGATCTGTGTATTTACAAGCGGAATATCATCAACCCATGTCAGTTTGTGATCTTCAAGATAATCATAAAGCTTGTCATTGGGCGCGATCAGTTCCATGAACATATCGATTGCGAACTGCCTGTCGTCATCGAAATTGTTTTCGCGTTTCGACATGTAATCCGCGTAGATCTCACTTTCCTTAATGCCCGCAAGCATGATAAGGATATAATCGTCATTGCGCGACCAGTTGTTGATCTTGCGCTTTTCGAGAGAATCAAGAAGCGATCTATTTTCTGACAGCATTTCCAGAACAGCATTATTGACAAACCGCCTGTTCGGATTTCGCTCTTCAGCAGTGGAAAGATGTTTCTTCGATGCCTTTTCGAGATATTCAATTTCTTTGCTCCTGATCTCGACAAGCGCCGAAAGCATGATCAGATAAAGATCCATCAGGTTTTCCATACTGGCAAAAAGGAACTTTTCCTCTTTCTCCATATCGGACGAGCCCTTTTGATGCATCGCGTAGATCGACTGCATCACCTTAACACGAATATGTCTCCTGTTTAACACCGGGTAGAACTTTATTAAAAAAGCGGAAGAAAATCTTCCGCCCGCAAAATTACAATATTAATTGCCTAGAGTGGCCTTTTCCTTTTTCCTTTCGGCGATGCGATTTTCGGCAACCATCATCGCCGCCTGCTGCGTCGTGATCTGGTGTGCATCCGCGTAACTGAAAATTTCCAACGTAGTGTTATAGATATTTTCGGTCTTGCGCATGATCTCGCTTCTGTCGTAATGAACCAATTCAGCGTATACGTTGATGATTCCACCCGCATTGATCAGAAAATCAGGTGCATAAGCGATCCCTTTTTCCTGAAGCAGCCTTCCGTGTACAAGCTCATTTGCAAGCTGGTTGTTTGCCGCGCCCGCAATCACTTTTGCTTTTAATCTTTCAATCGTTTTGTCGTCGATCGTAGCTCCCAAGGCACATGGCGCGTAGATATCCACATCGGCGCTGTATAGATCGTCGGTGTAAATTTTCGCTCCGTATGTATGGCTAACTTCGCGAAGACGCTCGTCATTGATATCAGTAATGTAAACCTCAGCACCTTCTTTCGCGAGATAATCAACAAGTGTTTCGCCCACATGTCCGATTCCCTGAACAAGAATCTTGCGCCCAGTCAGTGATTCAGAACCAAATTTATATTTAGCAGCAGCCTTCATTCCCATGTAAACACCATAAGCAGTTACCGGAGATGGATTTCCTGATCCACCGCGCGACTCAGAAATTCCGGTTACAAATGGCGTAATGTCGCGAATCATATCCATATCGGCAGTTGTTGTTCCGACATCCTCGGCAGTGATGTAACGACCGCTAAGAGAATGTACAAACTCTCCAAATTTCTTGATAAGCTCGGGAGATTTCTGCGTTTTCGCGTCACCTATGATGACAGCCTTACCGCCGCCAAGATTTAATCCCGTGATCGCCGATTTGTAAGTCATCCCGCGCGAAAGCCTTAAAACATCGTTCAAAGCTTCCCATTCGTTGGAGTAATTCCACATGCGCGTTCCCCCGAGTGACGGACCCAATACAGTATTGTGTATGCCGATTATTGCTTTTAAACCAGTATCTTTGTCGTTGCAAAATACCACCTGTTCATGGTTGTCAAAAGACGCCTGTCCGAAGACCGGATCCATTTTAGAAAGTTCTTTTGCGGTGGTGGTTTCTGTAGTCATATTATGAGTTTTTGTAAGCTTGCAAGGCTGCAAAATTACGAGATAATTCATTTTAATCCATCAAAAGTATCGATAATTCACGATTCATTTGACAAAGGCCGATTGCATTGAGCATTATGCAAAAATGAAATTCGTAAGAAACCGAATCACAACCTGAGTTAAACTTGTCCTTGTCCGCAAAACAATGAAAGAATTACAGTATTTAAACAAATATTTCGTAAAATATAAATATCACTTCCTTCTCGGGATTTTATTCACGGTCGCAGCGCAGATATTTTCATTATTTACTCCGAAGCTCATTAGCCAGTCATTTAATGCGATTGAAAGCTATGCGTCCGATACGAATAAAAATGCGGCCCTGATCCGAAGCGAGCTGTTCGAAAACATCATGCTGATCATCGGGACTACGCTGGTCGCGGGAATCCTTACATTCCTGATGCGCCAAACGCTGATCGTCATGTCGCGCCATATCGAATTCGACCTTAAAAATGAAGTATTCCGACAATATGAAAATCTGTCGCAAAGCTTTTACAAAAAGAACCGTACCGGCGATCTGATGAACCGCATCAGCGAAGATGTCGGAAAAACCCGGATGTATGTCGGACCGGCCGTGATGTACACCATCAACACTTTTATCCGGTTTACGATCGTCATCATCTATATGTATGACGTTTCGCCGAAACTGACATTGTATGCGCTGCTTCCGCTGCCGGTTTTATCGTATGCTATTTTCAAGCTAAGCACGGAGATCAATAAACGAAGCACCAGGTTCCAGCAATATCTTTCCAAAGTATCGAGCTTTTCGCAGGAAGTCTTTTCGGGAATCCGCGTGATAAAAGCCTATTCGCTTGAATCGCCTTACCAGAAAGACATGGTTTCCCTGTCGCATGAAAGCAAGGAAAAAAGCATGAGCCTGGCCCGTGTTCAATCGCTTTTTGGGCCCTTGATGATCGCGCTGATCGGTGTGAGTAACCTTGTGGTTATCTACGTCGGCGGATTGATGTACATCAACAACAGCCCGGAAATCCATAATATCGGTATTATCGCCGAATTTATCCTGTACATCAACATGCTCACATGGCCGGTCGCTTCGTTGGGCTGGGTTTCATCTATGGTCCAGGAGGCAGAAGCTTCGCAAAAACGAATCAATGAATTTTTGAAAATTGAACCAGAGATCAAAAATAATCAGCCCGGACATACTGCAATTCATGGCTCGATAGAATTTGATAACGTCGCATTTACCTATGATGATACTAAAATTACGGCGCTCAACGGAGTTTCGTTTTCCGTAAAGAAAGGCGAAACACTTGCAATTCTCGGAAAAACCGGATCCGGAAAATCCACGATACTTTCGCTGATCAGCCGTTTGTACGATGTAACTTCAGGCGAGATTAAAATCGACGGCCGTCCATTAGATAAAGTTAATCTTGACAATCTTCGTAACAGCATCGGGATTGTGCCACAAGACGCTTTTTTGTTTTCCGATTCGATCAAGAACAACATCCGATTCGGAAAGGAAGATGCAACTGATGAAGAAGTTGTCGACGCAGCGAAAAAAGCCGTCGTCCACGACAACATCGCGAACTTTAACCTTCAGTACGAAACGATTTTAGGCGAACGCGGCATTACGTTGTCGGGCGGACAAAAGCAACGGGTTTCGATTGCACGAGCGATCATCAAAGATCCCGAGATATTGCTGCTGGACGATTGCCTTTCTGCAGTTGATACGGAAACCGAAGAAGCCATATTGAATAACTTGCTGGAAATCACGAAAGACAAGACCACGATCATTGTCAGCCACAGGGTTTCTTCCGCTAAAAACGCCGATAAGATCATCATTCTCGATCATGGAAAAATACTGCAGCAAGGCACCCATGCCGAGCTAGTAGCCGGTGACGGTTACTATAAAGAGCTTTATCTGAAACAACTCTCGGAAAAAGAATTGACCTAAATGTTGTTTCGTATACCTTTTTTTTTCATTTTTGGGAAGAATTTTAACAAGTAAACGCGAACAATTATGAGAGAAAATGACATGTTGGAAAAAGAAGAGATATTTTCCAGGGTTTTACGAGCCGGAAGAAGGACTTATTTTTTTGATGTCCGCGCAACAAAGGCCGACGATTATTACATCACGATAACCGAAAGCAAAAAGTTTACTGAGGAAGACGGTTCATTTCATTTCAAAAAGCATAAGATCTATCTGTACAAAGAAGATTTTGCGGCCTTTCAGGAAATTTTAGGCGAAATGACATCTTATGTCCTTGACCACAAAGGCGAGGAAGTCATTTCGGAAAGACACCAGAAAGATTTTAAGCGTGAGTTTGTTACAGAAAGCAGCGCAGAACCGCAAACTGCCGCGAGCTACACCGATATAGATTTCGACGATATTTAAATATAACCCGGGCTTCCGGGTTTTTTTATGCGATGCGCAGACCGTTGATGGATGGAAAATCCGGGATCAGCAAATTTACACCGCCATCTTCGTCAACGGCACCAAGCACCAAACATTCACTTATAAAGTTGGCGATCTGTTTTTTAGGAAAATTGACGACTGCAACAATCTGCTTCCCGGCAAGATCTCCACAAGTATAACTTTTCGTTAGCTGCGCTGAGGATCTTAATATTCCAATCTCACCAAAATCAATCTGTAATTGATAAGCAGGCTTTCGTGCGCCATCAAACGGCACTGCGGAAATTATCGTTCCGATACGCATTTCGACACGTTCGAATTCCGCGAAGGTTAAGGGATCATTTTGCATACAACTGTGGAATTTAAAGATAGAATGATATAAGACAAATGCGCGTAAATAGGCGGATCTTGCAAACGCTTAATTTAAACTTTAAAATGATGGAAATTACACATGAAGACGAAGATTTTGAAGAAATGACCGACATTCCGACAGATATGTATATCGAAACAGACTCCGGAATGAGCTTGTACGTAAAAGATTATGGTGAAGGCTTGCCCGTAATTTTGATCCATGGTTGGCCATTGTCGGGCGAAATGTGGGAATACCAGATAGAATCGTTGGTCAACGCAGGCTTTCGCGTTATCACCTATGACCGCCGTGGATTCGGGAAATCATCGCAGCCATGGCACGGCTATACTTACAATGACCTTGCGGAAGACTTGTCTGAAATCATAGAGGAACTGGATCTGGAAAATGTCGCACTGGTAGGTTTTTCAATGGGCGGCGGCGAAATAGCGAGATATATCGGTAAATACGGTTCGGCAAAACTGTCTAAAGCCGTATTCATCTCATCGGTTACGCCTTTTATGCTGCAAACCAGTGACAATCCCGATGGTACGCCTCAGGAGGAATTTGATAAAATGGCAACTGAGTTACGCGAAGACCGAATGGCATTTTTAGAAGATTTCGGAAAAAAATTCTACGGTGTAAACCTTGTCAGCCATCCTGTAAGTTCAGCGCATCTGCAGCGCGACATGATGATTGCCGGATGCGCATCGCCACGTGCTACGCTGGAATGCCTCAAAGCATTTTCAAGCACGGATTTCAGGAATGATCTTAACGCCATTACGATTCCGACATTGATCATCCATGGAGACTCCGATAAAACGGTTCCAATCAAAACGGCCGGCGAAATGACTGCCAAACTTCTTACCGGCGCAAAATACATTGTTTACGATGATGCGCCGCACGGACTTTTTATGACACATGCGAAGAAATTAAACGCTGACCTCATCGATTTCCTTCGTTAAAAATTTAAATCGTACGATATAATGATCCGAAGTGTTAGGCTTCGGATTTTTTTTTTGGCGTGGCCGGCATCTGCTGTAAAAACTAAAAACAAATGCATTCGCCGGCCGGGCTGTCCGCTGTAGCTTTTCATTTGCTGCTGTCGCTGCAAATGATAAAGGCTGCCGCTTCCATCCCTCACGCATTGGCACAAGTGGCCTCAAAC
>CBDUBJ010000036.1:0-23715 GCA_965365355.1 uncultured bacterium | reverse complement strand
CATTCCCATCCAAAGTAATGTTTCCTGTAATCGTATTGTAAGTATTTACGACATTAAACGCGTTTGGCAACACCAGATCCGCTATAGGCAATGCGAATACCTCGACAGTATACAATCCCTGTGTCGCATTGGTTGGAATTGTAACCGTTGCTACTACTTCCGTGGGCGAAATCACATTATAAGAATTAACGATAAGGTATTCCGATGCGTCATTGTAAAAAGATACACCTTCGGATGAACTTATCCCTAAAAAAGAATTCTCTACCCCCGTAATGGTTACCTGCAGCGTTTGTCCGGCATTTCCTTCATCCGGACTGACCGATAAAAGCTGTGCGTTTGCACCAACTGTCATGGTGAAAAATAGTAGGAGTAGTAATTTTTTCATATTTTAATTTTTTAATTGCCTGATTACGTGCTCTTCAAATGTAACATTATTTCGCTTTGATTCGAAATACAGGGGTGAGAAATCCTTTATGTTTTTTAACTTTTCGATTTTCTGTCTGTCTGCGTGGTTTCCGAACTTTTCGAGAATCATATCGACCTTCGCCTTTAAAATTGGTATCCGGAACAGGATATATTTATAATTTAATGTCTTAACGGAGCAGGAATCTATTGTGCGGAATGCCTTTTCGTATTCTTTACCATTAAAATATACCGCCGCCAGGTTGAGACGTGATTCTTCAAATTTTGGGGAAATTTTTAATGCCTTTCGGTAGCATGCAATTGCCTCTTCCCTCCTTCCACGGACTTCATAGCAGCTTGCGAGATTGTTGATCGCGTGAATATTATATGGTGTAAGCGAATATGCATTTTCAAAACAAACCGCACTCTCTTCGTACTCCTGATTTGAGAACTTTGCGACGCCTTTGTACCACTGCAGTGGAATCGAACGGGAATCGATCTTATAAAAAACATGTTCCGCATTTTCAACCTGTGATATGGCCTCCGACATATTGCCATCTTTTAGATAAGCATACATCTTGAACATGTGTGTTTCCGATTGAGACCGTTTGTACGCGATTGTAAGAGATAAGAACGCACCGGCTGCCAGCAGACATATTACGATATTTTTTTTAACAGAAAATCCGGCCGCATTTTTCACTTTGATTTCATACTGATGGATCACCAATGCGAATAGTAGCATCAACACAACCAAATGCTCGATACGTTCCAGCGGAAAATCGAAAAACGATGTAATCATAAATCCGATGACGCCCGAAAACACACATACTGCAATCCACTTTTCCGATGTTTCGACAGACATGCCGATCAGTTTCCACGCTTTGTATAAAATGATCGCAAAAATGCCGATGAATGCCGTAAATCCGATGATGCCGGTTTCGCAAAGCATCCACAAAAAGTCATTATGCGGCCGCTGTAATGTCAAGGTTCCGTTTACGATCTCGAATACACCGAATTTATCCAATCCATATTTCGGGAAATAAATTTGCCAGTTGCCCAGCCCAACACCCATTGGATATTCGAAAAACATTTCGATTGAATTTTGCCAGAACAGTATTCTTTCCCGTAACGTGTGCGTACTTATCAGCCGATTGAAATACTGCCGCATCACATCTGTTGGCGACTGCGGCTTGCCAAATATGTCCAGAGCTTTAATCGTAAAGAATATGATGAGGGAAAGCACGAAACAAACTCCAATGACCAGCCATGTCCTGCGCTTGATATAGCTCCGAAAATAAATGGTAAGTGACATCACAAAGAAGATTGCCGTAGCTATCATTGCGATCCTTGTCCGCAGAATGATCAGGACAACAACTATCGCAATCACTCCGGCTGACGACAATATCTTGGACGGTCTTTTTCCGCTAAAACCAATCATGAAGAAAGGAAGGCATAAAAACAGTATGGAAGCGAGCAAATTTTTATTCGCAAAGCCACCTGATATCACGTGGACGCCGCGGAGGATATGATAATCCTGCGTACTCTTAAATGCAATATCGATCAAAGCGGTTACCACCGACGCACATCCGAAGATTACAACAGCCTTTATCAATTGCTTTTGCGATATGACTTTATGCCGCAGCAGAAAAACGGTCACAAAACAAAATGAGACCGCGATCCACCATTTCATCAGCACATACACGGATTCCGATATGACAACCGCATTGATGATTGAAATTACTGTTGCGATAGCCAGAAAGATGAGCATTGTCACATGCGCGGAATCGATCCTGATATGAGTTTTATCCTTCGGAATATGTTTCCAAACCGATGCAATCAAGATTAAAACGAAAGCAGAAAGTAAAATGTGTCTGGGAAGCAAAACCCTGTCGGCGATTCCGGAATAAAAAATCAAGGGCAGCAATAACATAAAAATGTAATATGCTTTTGCCGTAAAATTACTGCTCATGACGTCGGGTTACAGTCACGAATTTATAATTATGATTTTAAAAAATCGATATTTCTTTTGATTCCGGCAAATTTTGTTCGCTTGACAGGTGAATCTTTAAAGACTTTAGCGAAAACTTCTTCAGTCATTTCCACCCAATCCTTGCCTGAAAGTGACAGCAAGTCGGGATTTGCAGAAAATAAAGGTTCCCGATGCGGTTTTGAAAACCGGTTCCACGGACAAACATCCTGACAGATATCGCAGCCAAAGATCCATTCGCTGTACTTTCCTTTGAACTCATCAGGAATATTTTCTTTAAGTTCGATAGTGAAATACGAAATGCATTTGCTGCCGTCGACGACATATGGTTCGGCAATCGCCTCTGTCGGGCACGCATCGATACAGGCAGTACAAGTTCCGCAATGATCGGTTACGGAGTGATCGTATTCAAGGTCAAGGTCAATTATAAGCTCCGCGATAAAATAGTACGACCCGGTTTTCGCCGTGAGCAGGTTGCTGTTTTTGCCGATCCAGCCGAGTCCGCTTTTTGCCGCCCAGGCTTTGTCGAGAATTGGAGCAGAATCTACAAATGCGCGTCCGACAACATCGCCGATCTCGGTTTGGATCGAATGCATCAATTCTTTCAGTTTTTCTTTGATCACGTAATGATAATCACGCCCGAAAGCATACTTTGATATCTTGAAACTGGAATCCTCTGACTGTGATTCCGACGGATAGTAATTCAGCAGCAGCGACACCACGCTTTTCGCTCCCGGAACCAACTTGGTAGGATCGAGCCGCATATCGAAATGGTTTTCCATATAAGACATCTTGCCATGACGGTTTTGGTTAAGCCACGACTCAAGGCGAGGCGCTTCCGCTTCTAGAAATCCTGCTTTGGATATGCCGCATGCAAGAAACCCGAGGCGCGTGGCTTCAGATTTTATGAAGTTGGTATATTTAATCTTGTTGTTTATCAAAATTCGAGTTCAGCGCATGGTAAATATTACTTCTGCCCCAATAGGTTTTAATGTTATAAGCGGATTTACATCGATGGCTTTGCGCGTGCTGACAATATGATATTTAGAGACGATATGTGCAATCGCGAGGCTCATTTCGTATAACGCAAAACCAAATCCGATGCACATACGCGGACCCGCGCCGAAAGGATAAAAGTACTGCATCGAATGCTTTTTCTGTTCACCCAAAAATCGTTCAGGATCGAATACCTCAGGATTCTTCCAGTATTTTGGATTCCGATGCAATTCGTAAAAAGAAACACCGATCAAAGTATCTTTTTTGATCTGATGGCCCAGAAGGAAATCATCGTCAATGTTTTCCCTGTCTGTTATCCACGCCGGCGGATAAAGCCGCATCGATTCGTTTAAAACTGCGGTGGTGTAAGCCATTTTTTGCAGGTATTGCGCCATATCCGATGTTTCCGAAGCCAGCGCACATAATTCATCATAAACTTTTTCCTGTACATCGGGGTGATTGCCCAATAAATGCAAAGTAAATGTCAATGCATTCGCGGTGGTTTCATGCCCGGCAACAAATAAAATTTTGATCTCGTCAATTAATTGCTGCATGGCCATTGGCTCGCCGGTATCGTCATATCTGGTTTCCATCAGCATATCGAGCAAATCGTTTTGCTTTTCGCCTGATTTCATCCTTTCTTCGACAATTCCCATAATGATCGCATCACTTTCCAACGCGAGTTGATGGTGCAATTTGACTTGTCCGCTTATCCTGAACCACCAGCCTTTGAATGGCAATCGAATTTCTTTGATGAGGAAATTTTGAACCTGATCAATAATCACTTTCAGGCGGTCCATTTTATCATCCGATGCAGATATCCGGAACAATGATTTAGCAACTACGTTAAACGCCAGCTGGTTCATCACCGGAAATAAATCGATTGAAGTTCCTGTTAGCAAATTCTGCAGATCATCCGCGATCGTCTGCTGCATATTCTGAATCAGCTGATTCATCTTCTGTTTGTGAAACGCAGGTTGGATCAGCCGCCGCTGCCGTAGCCAGAAATCACCGTTGACGGTTAAAAGTCCGTTACCTAAATACTTGGAGATGTATTTTGTTTGAAGCGCCGACTTCCTGTAATTTTTCTGATGCTTTTGAAGGATGTGCTGTGCGACATCGTTATCACGGGACAGAATGACATGCTTGTTGCGGCCGATCTTTAACGAGAATGTGTCGCCAAAACGATCGAAATATCTTTTATGAAACGGAATCGGATTTTTCCGGATACGTTCCGCGTTGAATAAAAACCTGAATATGGATAACCGTTTTGGATAGTCGTATGTTTTTATATTCGGCATACTGATATCAAAAAAGTCCGCCCTGAATATTATTTTTGATCCTTCCCAAATGCCTGTAGGCCTTTTCGGTAACTTCGCGGCCCCGCGGCGTTCGCATGATAAAACCTTCCTGAATCAGGAACGGTTCGTAAACTTCTTCGACGGTTTCAGAACTTTCCGAAACGGCAGTCGCCAATGTTGAAAGTCCGACCGGTCCGCCTTTGAACTTATCGATGATGCAGCAAAGAATCTTGTTATCCATTTCATCAAGGCCGTGCGCATCGACATTCAGAGCTTTCAACGCATAACGCGCAATCTCGATATCTATTTTTCCATTGCCTTTGATCTGGGCAAAATCACGAACACGTCGAAGCAATGCATTTGCAATACGAGGCGTTCCGCGGCTTCGGCCTGCAATTTCGATCGCAGCTTCCATTGAGATTGGTACTTTTAATATCGTGGCACTTCGTTGAACAATCGTTGTGAGAAGTTCGGTATTGTAATATTCAAGCCGTGACTGGATCCCGAAACGCGCACGCATTGGAGCGGTCAATAATCCAGATCTCGTAGTTGCGCCGACAAGCGTAAATGGATTGAGGCTGATCTGCACGCTGCGCGCATTCGGACCGGATTCGATCATGATGTCGATCTTGTAATCTTCCATGGCCGAATAGAGATATTCTTCTACGACAGGGCTCAGGCGATGGATCTCATCAATAAACAGAACATCGCGTTCCTCAAGGTTCGTCAGTAATCCCGCAAGATCTCCGGGTTTGTCGAGAACAGGTCCCGAAGTGATCTTAATTCCGACGCCGAGTTCATTGGCGAGGATATTTGCAAGCGTCGTTTTTCCCAAACCGGGCGGCCCGTGGAAAAGCGAATGATCCAAAGCTTCGTTGCGCTGGTTCGCTGCAGCTACAAATACCTTAAGATTGTCGAGCACATGATCCTGTCCGGCGAAATCATCAAACGAAAGCGGCCTGAGCTTTTTTTCGAGATCGATTTCCTCAGGATTGAAATTCTTGTTTGGATTCAGATTGTCATTCATGCTGCAAAGATAGCCAAATGTATGCGTGACCGTTGGCCTTAACCGTGCGCCACGATGTCGTTCCATTCCGGATGTCTTTTTACATACGCGGCAACAAAGCTGCACAATGGAAGAATTTTACTTCCGCTTTCTTTAATGTATGTCAGCGTTTTTTGGGCAAGGTCGCTTGCAATACCCTGGCCTTGCAGTTCATCGGGCACTTCGGTATGATCCAGCGAATAGATTTTCCCGTCCTTTAATCTGTAATTGATCATTGCCGTTTTTCCATCGATGTCAAATTTAAATGCCCTTTGCTGCTCATCGACAATAAGTTTATGGTTATCCATGCGAATGCGATTTGGTTGCCACAGAAGTATGGCTTTCAGTAAATATAATTAAATCGCGGATAACAATAAAGCCCCCGAATCGGAGGCTTTATGTTAATGGTGCATTTGTTCTTCACCTTCTTTAAAAGGAATATGCTGCGGGACAAAATCATCGTCATGTCCTGGTTTGCTGTAATCGTATGGCCAACGGTGAACATGTGGGATTTCGCCAGGCCAGTTGCCGTGGATGTGCTCGATTGGAGCAGTCCATTCCAATGTTGTCGATCTCCAAGGATTCTGTACAGTACGCTTTCCGAAGAAAATACTGTGGAAGAAATTCCAAAGGAAAACGATTTGGAAAATACCGCCGATCAATGCAAATACTGTAATGATCACGTTTACATTCTGCAGATCATCGAACAGAGGAAAGCTAGTGTTATCGTAATAACGACGCGGCAATCCGGCAAGTCCGATAAAGTGCATCGGGAAAAATACCCCGTAAGCACAAACCGATGTGACCCAGAAGTGAACGTATCCAAGATTCTTGTTGAGCATCCTGGTAAACATCTTGGGATACCAGTGATAGATTCCTGCAAACATTCCGTACAGCGCAGAGATACCCATAACAAGGTGGAAATGCGCCACGACGAAATAGGTATCGTGAACGTTAATGTCGAGTGTGGAATCACCAAGGATAATCCCCGTAAGACCACCTGTGATGAACGTCGATACGAAACCGATCGCAAACAACATTGCCGGGTTTAACTGAAGGTTACCTTTCCAAAGTGTCGTGATCCAGTTAAATGCTTTTACGGCAGACGGAATCGCGATCAATAGTGTTGTAAACGTAAATACCGAACCAAGGAACGGGTTCATTCCGGTAACGAACATATGGTGACCCCAAACGATCGTCGAAAGGAACGCAATCGCAAGGATCGACATGATCATCGCACGGTAGCCGAAAATCGGTTTACGCGAGTTTGTCGCCATGATTTCGGATACCAATCCCATCGCGGGAAGGATGACGATATACACTTCAGGGTGGCCAAGGAACCAGAACAAATGCTGGAACAATACCGGCGATCCGCCTTGGTAATGCAGAACTTCACCTGCAATGTAAATGTCTGAAAGGAAAAATGACGTTCCGAAACTCCTGTCCATCAAAAGCATCAAAGCTGCTGACAGAAGTACCGGGAATGAAAGGATACCGATCAAAGCTGTAATAAAGAAAGCCCAGATAGTAAGTGGCAATCTTGTCATCGACATACCTTTTGTACGAAGATTGATCACGGTTACAACGTAGTTCAGTGATCCCATCAGCGACGAGGCGATGAAAACCGCCATCGATACCAACCAAAGCGTCATACCTGCGCCCGATCCGGAGATCGCCTGGGGCAATGCGCTTAACGGCGGATAGATCGTCCATCCCGCGGATGCCGGTCCTGATTCAACGAACAACGAACAAACCATCAGAACGCTCGACAGGAAGAACAGCCAGTAAGAGATCATATTCATAAAACCTGACGCCATATCGCGCGCTCCGATCTGAAGCGGAATCAGCAGGTTACTGAATGTACCGCTCAGTCCGGCCGTCAATACGAAGAATACCATGATGGTTCCGTGGATCGTGATCAAAGACAGGTAAATGTCATTACCCATGATGCCTTCAGGAGCCCATTTATCGCCAAGAAGAATATTAAATAACTTGAACGATTCACCAGGCCATGCAAGCTGCATCCTGAACAGCATCGACATCATCACACCAATAACTCCCATGATAATACCCGTGATCAGGTATTGCTTTGCGATCATTTTGTGATCGATACTGAAGATATATTTGGTGATGAAAGTATCCTTATGATGATGTTCATGATCATGCGCGTGGTCGTGACCGTGAGCGTGTGAGTGATCGTGATTGTGAGCAACTGCTGACATATATCTTTTCTTTAAATTTTTTCTTGTTATTTCTGCGCTGCAGGACTTTGGTTAACGACTTCGTTTTTCGCCGCTGTAGTATCATTCACCGCCTGGGCCGGAGTTGCGGGCACATTATCGGCTTCGGCCGCTGCCTTCTCTTCTTTTACTTTCTGTACAAGCAAAGCCTGCGTTGCAAGCCATTTTTCGAACTGCTCAGGCGTATCAACAACTACCTTCATCTGCATGTTGTAATGCGATGCACCACAGATTTTGTTACATGCGATGAAATAATCAAATGAATAAGGATCAAGTATCGGCTGATTGTCTGCTTTAAGCTTTTCACTGCGTTTGGCCCGGATGCGGTTGATGCGCTCAACCTTTTCCTGCATGTACGGAAGTTCGCGCATTTCTGCCGTCGTATAGGTCGGCTCAAAGGCAAACTGTGTGACCATTCCCGGAACAACGTTCATTTGTGCACGGAAATGTGGAAAATAAGCCGAGTGAAGAATATCCTGTGAACGGAACTTGAACAAGATTTTCTTGCCTTTCGGAAGGTGAAGCTCGGTAACCGGGATATCATCCTGTGCATTCGGATCGGACATATCGACGCCCATTGTATTTACCCCTTTGATATAACGCACGTTCGCTTTTCCAAGAACATTGTCTTTACCGGCATAACGCGCTTCCCATTGGAACTGCTTTCCATATACTTCAACAACCATCACATCTTCGTCTTCATCAACGAACATGATGTTTGTCCATGCGTATAATCCGTAAAGGATCAAACCTGCAAGAACGATTGCCGGAATAACCGACCAAATAAATTCAAGCTTGTCATTATCCGCGAAGTAAAGTGCTTTTTGCCCCTGGCGTCCACGGTATTTGAATGCGAACCAGTGCAAAAGTGCCTGTGTAACCGTTTGAACGAAGAAAATCAACATCATCGAGATCCACATCAGTGTATCGACTTCCTGTCCGTGTACCGATGCCGGATGATCCATCAATGGAAGATCGCCAAAGTACACGCAGCAATATATTGTAATAAGGTAAATGAAAGCAAGGAAGCCGAACATCAGGTAACCCTGGATGTTGTTATCCTTGTCATTAGCGATCTGCGCCCCATCATGGTCGTGGCCTTTCGAACCCACTTGCGTCAGGTCGAATATTTTAGTAAGCTGCCACAGCGCCACAGCTAATAAGACTAAAACTATAATTACCAACAAACTTGTCATCTGTCCTTATTTAAATATTAATAATGAAAATGTTTGCTTTCTTCGATAAAAGGATTTCTCTTCGGAAGCAACGGAGCCTTTGTGAGCGCAGTAAATGTTACCAGCAAGAACAATCCAAGGAAGAAACAAATCGATCCGATCTCAGCCACTCCGATAAACCATCTGTCGCCTACAGCCGATGGCATGATCATGTTGAAGAAGTCGATGTAATGGCCGCAAAGAATCACGATTCCCGCCATAACCAGGATCCAACTGATGCGTTTGAAATCGGTATTGACCAATATCAGGATCGGGAATACGAAGTTCATCACAACAGCTCCGAAGAACGGCAGATTATACTGCTCGATCCTCGTCACGAAGTAAGTTACCTCTTCTGGTATGTTTGCGTACCAGATCAGCATGAATTGCGAGAACCACAAGTACGTCCAGAATACACTGATACCGAACATGAATTTCGCAAGATCGTGGATGTGGCTCGTATTGACATATTCAAGATATCCGCGTGATTTTAGATACAAAGTTACCATACAGATCATCGTGATACCGCTTACGAAGAAACTCGCAAACACATACCATCCGAACAGCGTACTGAACCAGTGTGGATCGATTGACATAATCCAGTCCCAAGCCATGATAGATTCGGATACGATAAAGAATACAAGGAAACCTGCTGAAAGCTTAAAGTTCTTCTTGTAGTTGCTGTCGTCGTTTGAATCGTCTTGCGCAAGGCAGTTCTTTCTTGAAAAGTAACGGTATAAGTTCCATCCGGCAATGAAGATCGCGGCGCGGATGATCCAGAATGGGAAATTCAGATAACCCGATTTATTGCGGATAAGTTTATCAGTGGCAACCACGTCTTCATCCATCCAGATAAACAAATGGTTCATATGAAGTCCGCACAAAATGAGGAAAATAAATAAAATGATAGAACCCGGAAGCAAGTAAGCCGTTAGTCCCTGCATAACCCTGAAAAGAACAGGAGACCAGCCTGCCTGAGCAACGACCTGAACAGCATAAAATGCAAGCACTCCAAGTGAGATCAGCATAAAGAAAATACAAGCTACATAGAATGCAGCCCAAGGCTTGTTCTGCAACTGGTGAAGAACGTGCTCAAGATGTTTCTGGTGCTCGGCGTGAGCATCTTCGCCGTGTCCGGCTGCTGCGTGCGCATCAGCATCAGAATTATCGTGCTGCTCGGCAATTGAATGTGCATCTGCATTTGGAGCTGCAGGCGTCGTACGCTGTGCATCGGCAGAATCGGTTCCTGTAGACGCCACTTCCTGGGCAACGGCCGAATGTGATGAATCGGTTTCGGTTACATTCTTATCTGTTTCCTGTCCGTGAAGGTTTATTGAGGTTTCGCCCGATTCAGCCTGTCCGCCTGTAACGTGTTTCCCGGCATCATCCTGTTCGGTTTCGTCTGCAATGTTGTGTTCGGAAGCACCCGGCTCGTCGTGAACCACAGGTCCGGTTTGCGTGCCATGCGCTGATCCGTGTCCGCCGTGGCCGCCATGTTCCGCAGCTTCTTTAGCCAGAATTTGCTCAACATCCTGAATTGTTTTTGGTGCATCTAAAAAACCATATCCAATCCCAAGTACGCCGAGTACCATCAGGACAATTGAAAAAGTTTTTAATTTACTTGAAAAGGTATACATATCTGTTACGAATCAGTTTGTTCAACAATTATAATCCGGCTTTCAATTTCATTACGTAGTGGGCAACAAGCCAGCGCTCCTCCTGGGTAAGTTGATTCTTGTACGATCCCATCGCTCCAAATCCATGCGTTTCAACATGAAATACGCTACCGGTGGTAATTACCCTGTCTTTATAGCTTGGAACACCAAGGAACTTTTCCTTTTGAACCAATTTCCCTTTGCCGTCCCCTTTGTCTCCGTGGCAGATCGCGCAATATATTGTATACAATTGCGTCGCTTTCGGTTCATCATATCCGATTGAATCCATTGGCGATTTCAGGTTGGCTTTAGCAGCTTCATAACCTTCGGTCGTACCCGCATATTCATAGGGCTGGAAACCTCTTTTGATAGAACCCTCAGCAGGCAATTGAGCTTCTGTTCCACCGCGGCGGAAAGCATCAGACTCTGAATAAGTTTCGTACGGAACAGGTTCGTACATGTTCGGGAAATACTCGTAATTGCGGTTCTTTTCGTCGCCACGGCAAGATGCCATCAATGTGATTCCGGCCAATAGTGCAATTTTATATAAGCTTCTCATATCAGTGCTTTTCAATTACTTTAACTTCGACTGCACCCGTGTTGCGGAAGAATGAAACCATATCGTCTTCGTTACCGCTGACAGCAACTTCCATTAGGAAATGGTCATCGGTAGTCCTGACATCCGGGTTTTCAGCTTCTTTAAATGGCCAAAGTTTGCTTCTCAGATAAAATGTGATCACCATAAGGTGGGCAGCGAAGAATACTGTCATCTCGAACATTACCGGCACGAATGCAGGCATGTTCTGGATATATGTAAATGACGGCTTTCCTCCGATATCCTGCGGCCAGTCCTGAATCATGATGAAGTTCATCATCCAGATCGCTGTCGATAATCCTGTACATCCGAAAAGGAACGCGCAGATTGCCAGCCTTGTCGGAGCCAATCCCATCGCTTTGTCCAATCCGTGAACCGGGAAAGGCGTATATACTTCTTCAATATGATGATGCGCCGCACGTGTTCTCGATACGGCATCCATCAGGATCTCGTCGTCGTTGTAGAGCGCGTGGATGACCTTATTGCTACTCATGGTGTGAATGATTATTTTCTTCTCTACGTTTTTTATAATACTCGCCTGATGTTTTCAGGATGGTTTTGACTTCCGCCTGTGCAATTACCGGGAATGTACGTGCGTACAAAAGGAACAATACAAAGAAGAATCCGATGGTTCCGATAAAAATCCCGATATCGACGAATGTCGGTGAGAACATCGTCCATGACGACGGAAGGTAATCCCTGTGCAATGATGTTACGATGATCACGAAACGCTCGAACCACATTCCGATGTTTACCACGATCGAAATCACAAACGAGAACATGATGCTCGTACGAAGTTTCTTGAACCACATGAACTGCGGCGAGAATACGTTGCATGTCATCATCGACCAGTATGCCCACCAGTAAGGACCGGTTGCCCTGTTAAGGAATGCGTACTGCTCGTATTCAACTCCTGAATACCAAGCGATGAAAAGTTCGGTGATATAAGCAACACCAACGATGGATCCCGTGATCATGATGATGATGTTCATTAACTCGATGTGCTGAATTGTAATATATGCTTCAAGGTTCGACACTTTTCTCATAATGATCAAAAGTGTGTTTACCATCGCAAACCCTGAGAATACCGCTCCGGCAACGAAGTACGGCGGGAAGATCGTCGTATGCCATCCCGGGATGACCGATGTCGCAAAATCGAAGGATACGATCGTGTGTACCGAAAGTACAAGTGGCGTGGCCAAACCTGCAAGTACGAGGGAAACTTCCTCAAAACGCTGCCAGTCTTTTGCACGGCCTGTCCATCCAAAACTCAATATCCTGTAGATTCTTTTCGTAAAAGGCGTCACTGCCCTGTCGCGGATCATTGCAAAGTCAGGCAATAGTCCTGTCCACCAGAATACAAGTGAAACCGAAAGATAGGTCGAAATTGCAAATACGTCCCAAAGAAGCGGTGAGTTAAAGTTGACCCACAATGAACCGAATTGGTTCGGGATCGGAAGTACCCAATAACCAACCCACGGACGGCCCATGTGGATGATCGGGAATAAACCTGCCTGGACTACCGAGAAGATCGTCATCGCTTCCGCAGACCTGTTGATCGCCATCCTCCATCTCTGACGGAAAAGCAAAAGTACCGCGGAGATCAGCGTTCCGGCGTGACCGATACCAACCCACCAAACGAAGTTCGTGATATCCCACGCCCAACCAACGGTTTTGTTAAGACCCCATGTTCCGATACCTGTCGAAATGGTGTAAATGATGCTCAGGATTCCCCAAAGGAAAGCAGCAAGCGCGATTAAAAAAACTGTCCACCATTGCTTATTGGCCCGGCCTTCAACAGGCGCAGCCACATCTACTGTGACATCGTGATAAGATTTATCACCGATGACCAAAGGTTTTCTAATGGGTGCTTCGTAGTGAGACGACATAATCCTTTATAGTGTTTTCTTAATAATTTCTTTTTAGACGTTCCTGACTTTCACATGATAGAACACGTTCGGTTTTGTTCCGACATGCTCTAAAACATGATACATCCTTTCGTCTTTAGACAATCTTGCAACTTCGTCCTCCTCGCGGTTGACATCGCCAAACATGATCGAACCTGTAGAACAAGCTGCCGAACAAGCTGTTTCAAACTCGTTGACTTTCACCTGGCGGCCTTCGCGCTTCGCCGTCAATATCGTAAGCTGTGTTTTCTGGATACAGAATGAACATTTTTCCATTACACCACGTGAACGCACAACAACATCAGGGTTCAAAACCATTCGGCCAAGATCATCATTCATATGATAATCGAACTCCGCGTTCTGACTGTATAGGAACCAATTGAAACGACGTACCTTATACGGACAGTTGTTCGCGCAATATCTCGTACCTACGCAACGGTTGTAAGCCATCTGGTTCTGGCCTTGTCTTCCGTGTGATGTTGCTGCAACCGGACAAACCGTTTCGCACGGCGCATGGTTACAGTGCTGACAAAGCATCGGCTGGAATGCGACCTGTGGATTGTCGGCCGGAGATTCCATTTCGTTGAATCCGCCCAGCGAACCATTGTCGCCAAACAAACCTTCGAATTTATCTTTCTTCTCGTTGTCACCGGCGAAGGTCTCATCGGAAGAATAATACCTGTCGATACGCAGCCAGTGCATGTCTCGGCTTCTTCTTACTTCCGTCTTTCCGACAACAGGAACGTTATTTTCAGCGTGACAAGCGATGACGCAGGCGCCGCAACCTGTACATGAATTCAGGTCGATCGACATTTTGAAATGATGTCCTACAGATCTGTCAAATCCTTCCCAAAGGTCAACTTTCGTCGCCTCAACCGGAGAGTGATCCAACGCTACGGTAGGAACGACATTCCAGACCGAAGAATCTTTTGTATTGAATATTTCGAGTGTGGTTTCTTTGATGATATCACCACGGCCCATCAATGTTTTTTGTGATTGCACGCAAGCGAATTCATGCTCACCCGCAGCTTTTTCAATTGTAACCGATTGTACGTTATTGAAGTTCTTGTAAAGCGGGTATGCATTGACACCGACTTTCATTTCTTCCTTCATCGCGACATTACGCCCATAACCCAATGCAAGTCCGATTGTGCCCGGAGCCTGACCCGGCTGAACGATCACAGGGACATTTTCGAGCTTTGTGCCTCCGACGGAAATGTTGACATACGAACCGTTAAGTCCACCGTTGGCAACGATCTCATTCATCAATTCCAAACGCTCCGCATCGGTACGCGAAATCGTAACATAGTTATCCCATGAAACACGTGTGATCGGATCCGGGAATTCCTGAAGCCATGGGTTGTTAGCCTGCTGGCCATCGCCCATTCCGGTTTTTGTATAAAGGATAAGTTCCATTCCGGTCGCATCTTTCGACGCGGCAAACGCACCTGCGGCAGCACCATAATCTCCGGAACCGCCAGAAGCTGTCGTCGCAGGATAAGATGTATATCCGTCATGAAGGACTTTATTCCATGCAGCACCATTTGTATATGCCGCTGAATTAGCCCTGATATAATCGTAAAAAGTACCTGCAATTCCAGTCCATTTCATCATCGCATCCTGGAACTGCATGGTATTGAACAACGGACGGATTGTTGGCTGGGTCAATGAGTAAACACCTTTCACCAAAACGTGGTCATTCCACGATTCAAGGTAATGCGGCGCCGCTGCAGCAATAGTTGTTACGGCAGTCGTATCGTCTTCGCGAAGTGCGAATGACACCGATAGTTTTGTTTTTTTCAATCCGGAAACGAATTCCGCACTGTTGGGTAAAGTATAAACCGGGTTCACGCCGCTCATGATAAGCGTATGAACAGTTCCGGAATTCATATCAGATATCAATTGCTGAACTGCACGTGCCGAACCTTTGCGTACCATTCTCGCTCCTGCGCCTGTAAATGCAGCGCTTCCGAGAGCCTGGTTTATTGCAAGTGTAAGCATCTGCGCATCGCGGTCTTCAATTCCGCATACGAAAACACCTGTGCTTCCTGCGGCTTTAAGCTGTTGTGCAGCGTTTGTAACGGCAGCATCGTGTTTGCCAACAGTTTTTGCCGAAGCAGATCCGCCTGCAACGATATTGTATATCTTAAGAAGAGCTTGCTTTTGCTCGGCAACAGTCAACGGAATACGTTTATCTGCAGAAGCGCCAGACAATGTCATGCACGATTCCATCTGGATGTGACGCGACATTTTTCCGTTTCTTGGAACACGGCCCATCGCATAACCACGATCATAACCGCCGCCCTGCCAATCGCCAAGGAAATCTGCACCAACAGAAACGATCAAAGAAGCTTTAGAGAAATCATAGTTTACAAGAGCTCTTTCACCAAAAACCGCTTCATATGCATCAAGTGCTGCAGAAGAAGAAACAGCATCGTAAATTACGTGTTTGGAATTAGGAGTCTTTGCAAGGAATTCAGCGATAAGCTTTTCCGTAGACGGGCTTGCCAAAGTTCCTGTAAGAAGAACAACCTGACCACCTGCAGCGCTTTTTATCGAAGTTGAAATCCTGTTGTTGACATCAGACCAAGATGCGATCTTTCCTGATATCCTTGGATTTTTCAAACGCATGCTGTCATACATAGAAAGAACAGATGCATGCACACGCGCATTTGCCGATAATCCGGCGCCCAACAATGTATTATTTTCAATTTTGATCGGACGGCCTTCACGTGTTTTTACAAGTACGTTGGCGAAGTCAAATCCGTCAAAAGCAGTAGTTGCGTAAAAATCCGGCATTCCGGGAACGATCTGCTCCGGCTGCATCACATATGGAATCGATTTGCGGACCGGCCCTTCACAAGCAGCAAGTGACGCGGCAGCAGTACTGAATCCTACGAATTTCAAAAAGTCACGACGGGAAGTGGAAGATGACGCCAATGCTTCCTTGTTACCTAAAAATTCGGTAACAGGTATCTCTTCCGTAAATTCATTGTTCCTGAGCGCTTCAACAATGGAACTGTCTTTCAGTTCCTCAACACTTTTCCAGTATTTCTTGTTTGTTGACATCCTATATAATATTAGCTGCTTATTAATTGATTAGTAGTGGCACTTGCCGCATTCAAGACCGCCCATTTGAGCTGCAGTCAGTTTGTCTACACCATACCGCTTCGAAAGTTCCTCGTGGATTTTGGTATAATATTCATTTCCTTCCATCTTAACATCGGTCTTGCGGTGGCAATCCACACACCATCCCATTGTAAGCGGGGAAAACTGTTTCATGATTTCGTATTCCTGCACAGGTCCGTGGCAAGTCTGGCACTCCAGTCCGGCAACCGTCACGTGCTGTGCGTGGTTGAAGTATGCAAAATCCGGAAGGTTGTGGATCCTGACCCATTTCACAGGCTGGGTTACGCCGGTGTATTTTTGATTTGCTGCATCCCATCCGACAGCTGCGTATAGCTTTTGGATCTCAGCATCGTAAAATGCCTTACTGTATTCCGGAGTTGCGGTAGTTTCAGCAACTTCGCTGATGTTTTTGTGGCAATTCATACAAACGTTTAACGAAGGAATGCCTGCATTTTTCGACATCCTTGCGGCTGAGTGGCAGAATTTACAATCGATCTCATTATCGCCTGCGTGGATCTTATGTGAGTAATGAATTGGCTGAATTGGCTGATAGTTCTGATCGACACCGACCTGCATCGTATATCCGTAAACATAATAAGCAGCAACGAGCATCAGCAAAATCGTAGTAACCAAAACCAGGAACTGATTCTGAGCAAAAGCTCTCCAAATCGGCATTCCCTTAGGTTTCTTGGCAACAACTTCAAGTCCGTTGGCGGCTGCAATCCTTGTAAGAACGCGGTTTACCAACACGAGCATGATGACAAGGACCACCAAAACAACTGCAAGAATTCCAAGAATTAAGTTGTTTGAAACGCCGCCCTGATCAGCCAAAGATTGATGCCCGGGAGGCATAGTGCCACCGCCATTTTCAACTTTAGGAAGCGGTGCTGAAGTATATGCTAAAATATCGTCGATATCCTGGTTTGAAAGCTGCGGAAACGGCGTCATGATCGCCTTGTTGTTTTCCTCGAACAACTTTACGGCTGTCGGGTCGCCGGATTTGATCATCTCTGAACTATTGCGAACCCATTTGTAAAGCCATTCCCTGTCGTGCTTGTCGGCAACGCCGCGCAATGCAGGTCCGAGCGCTTTGTTATCAAGCTTATGACAGGCCGCACAGTTCGTGTTGAACAACGCTTTCCCTTTCGCAGCATCGCCGGCACCCATGGCAGTTGGCGCGCCAGCAGGATCGCCGGCCGGGGCTTCAGCCGCGATAGCCGCATCCGACGCCGGTGCGTTCTGTGAAATAGCTGTCAACGAAAAAGATAGAAGTATAGCAAGACTGAATATAGCCCTCGAAAACGATTTATGGTTACCCACTTTTTTCATATCGTGAAAGATTATCGACAAATTACAGGCTTTCACGACGTCGGAACCCAACTCGCAAAACCAGCACAAAAATACGATTAATGTGATATTAACAAAGCTATAACTAATGGTAGTAAACCAATTTATAATAATTCTAAATAAATCATTCCGCTGCCCGAAAAAAGGATTTAATTACATTTGCATATAAACAGCACAAAATGAAACTTCTACTGCAAAAATCCTTACTGATTCTGCTTTTGTCACCGTTCGCCCTCATCGCGCAAGAAGGAAAAATTACCATTTCACAAGCGCCGGAATTCGAACAGTTATTGGCAGAAAAACGACGTGTAAACTCCTCGATTACTGTCAACGACAAGTATAAAATACAGGTTTACAACGGCGACAGTGAAACTTCGAAAAAGACGCTGACAGAGTTCAGAAAAGAATTTAAAAATTTCGATGGCACGATCGTTTTTTCGACGCCTTCATACAAAGTCTGGGTCGGTAATTTTAAGTCGCGCATCGAAGCAGAAAGGAACCTGATTGAGATCAGGAAAAAGTATGCGAATGCTTTCTTGGTGAGACCGAATAAATAGTTAATAATTGATAATTAACAATTAATAATTGAGCTGCATTCGCATCCAGATCATTTATTGACACAATTTTATTAAGCGCTTGTGAAGCCACTTTATAACCTTCGACCTTACGACTTTATGACCTTATGACTTTACGACTTTCGACTTTATGACTTTCGACTTTTGACATTAGACTTTACGACCTCTCATACATCTTCTTAATCCAATGTTTCTTTTCAAATGACGTACGCCGGCCATTTTTGTACGATTTAAACAAATCAGGATATGGCTTCAGCAAATTGCGCACTGTGCTGTCGGTAAGGAAAATCGGAATGCCGGTAACACCATCGATTACCATAGGGATTTTTGACGTGCTTTCGGAGGTAGCGTCTGCAATCAGCACTCCGAGGATTCCGAACATTGCGCCCCACATCACAGAAGAATGTTCTGTAAAAGTAACTTCATCAGTAATTATTTTACTTTTTACGATGTCGACCTTTGCGTAATGTCTGTCAAGTGAATACTTGGACAAATTGTAAAATACGTCAGTACCATCTGAAAAAGCATAAAAATCGTTCATCGGCAATCCGCTTTTCTTATGTCTTAGAAAAAACTTCTTATTGCTCGATGTTACGGCATAATCAGTACTGTCGTGCGGTTTATTATTGATGAAATCAGAATAGTTCCAATACACGCCTTTCTTAATTTCTGATGAAAGCGATGAACATATTTCGGGCTTTGCCTCAAAAGGAACTTTCAGTTTTAAAGCAGGATCGGCAGCCAGATATTGATCGATGCAATTTTTAAGGCTTTCTTTGATGCGATCGTCTTGCTTCCTTGCTTTTATCCTGCCATCGCGCTTTTGTGAAGCATAATATCGTCCGATAAGATATGGCATCCCATCTATATTTTCGATGACATCCATCACAATCGATGCGTAACCCGGTTCATCTTGTGAAGTCGTTATTTCAGAAACATTCAATTCCGAAATCCTGACAGAAATAGGGCGCTTGCTCTCATCTTTTGGATAAACCTTATCGAAATACGCGTTAAGGTCGTGCTCCAATGAAGTTTCAAAATTCACGAAGACCTTCTGGTCGAAAGCACCTTTAACGATCGTTCCGATATTCTCTTTATACTGCCGGCCATCAAAAACTTCATCAATATAAACTTCGGAAACAACCTGAGAATCCTTTTCGTCAACCATTTTAATGATATAAAAATTCGAGTCAGCCTTCTGCGAAAATCCCGAAAAGAAACCGCATAGCAATAAAAATGTAGCGTAGATTTTTCTCATATGTCAAAAAAAAGTCCCGCAAACACGGGACCTGATTATTATTTCAATTTCTTCTTCACCGCAACCTCCTGGAAGGCTTCGATGACATCTCCAATTTCGATATCATTATAATTCTTTACCTGCATACCACAATCGTAGCCTTTGGAAACTTCCTTGACATCGTCTTTAAAACGTTTCAAAGCGGTCAGTTCACCAGTGTGTACGACAACGCCTTCGCGGATGAGACGAATTCTGGACGACCTGAAGATCTTTCCATCGGTAACCATACAACCTGCGATCGATCCGACTTTCGAAATTTTGAAAATCTCCCTGATTTCGGCTGTTCCGGTAATCTCTTCCTTCATTTCCGGAGAAAGCATTCCTTCCATCGCATCGCGTAAATCATCGATTGCATCGTAGATGATCGAGTAATTCCTGATGTCGATTTCCTCACGTTCCGCCAGCTGCCTTGCGTTTCCTGCAGGACGAACGTTAAATCCGATGATGATCGCATCAGACGCGGAAGCAAGCATTACGTCGGTTTCAGTGATCGCACCGACACCTTTATGGATGATATTAATCTGAATTTCTTCAGTTGACAATTTCGAGAATGAATCCGACAACGCTTCAACCGAACCGTCAACGTCACCTTTAAGGATGATGTTCAATTCCTTGAACTGTCCGAGCGCAATACGCCTTCCGATCTCCGCAAGCGTAATGTGACGCTGCGTCCTGACAGACTGCTCACGCTGCAACTGCGTACGTTTTGCCGCGATCGCCTTGGCTTCGCGCTCATCTTCGAATACGTTAAATTTATCACCTGCAGTCGGCGCTCCGTCAAGTCCGAGGACAGAAACAGGCGTCGAAGGTCCGGCTTCTTTCACAATATGTCCGCGCTCATCGTGCATCGCCTTGATCTTGCCATGGTGCTTTCCTGCAAGCATATAATCGCCTACATTTAAAGTTCCATGCTGTACCAGGATCGTTGCGACGTAGCCTTTTCCTTTATCCAGAAATGCTTCAACTACAGTTCCCGTAGCATATTTCTTAGAATTAGATTTCAAATCGAGGATCTCAGCTTCAAGCAACACTTTTTCGAGCAATTCTTTTACACCAAGGCCTGTCTTTGCAGATATATCGTGCGACTGGATCTTTCCGCCCCAATCTTCTACAAGTAAATTCATTCCCGCAAGCCTTTCCTTGATCTTCTCGGGATTGGCATTTGGTTTATCTATCTTATTGATTGCGAAAATAATCGGAACTCCCGCCGCCTGTGCATGACTGATCGCTTCCTTGGTCTGTGGCATGATGTCGTCGTCGGCAGCGATCACGATGATGGCAATATCCGTAACCTGGGCACCACGCGCACGCATTGCGGTAAACGCTTCGTGACCCGGAGTATCGAGGAATGCGATTTTCTGACCGCTATCCAAAGTAACTCCGTATGCACCGATGTGCTGCGTTATTCCACCTGATTCCCCGGCGATTACGTTTTCCTTACGGATATAATCCAAAAGAGACGTTTTACCGTGATCGACGTGACCCATTACCGTCACGATTGGTGCACGAGACGTAAGATCTTCTTCGCGGTCCTGTTCTTCCGAGATCGATTCTTCAAGATCTGTTGTAATGAATTCCACATCATATCCGAATTCATCCGCAACTATCGTCAGCGTTTCCGCATCCAATCGCTGGTTCATGGTAACCATGATCCCAAGTGACATGCAGGTTCCGATGACTTTGGTGATCGGCACGTCCATCATGGTTGCAATCTCACCAACTGTTACGAATTCGGTAACTTTTAATGTTTTTGATCCTTCTTCCAATGAACGCTGTTCATCTTCGGTTTTCTGGCGGTGCGTATCACGTTTGTCACGACGATACTTAGCCGCTTTGGATTTTCCGCCTTTTCCCTGAAGTTTTTCAAGGGTTTCGCGAATTTGATTTTTAACTTCTTCCTCGGTAGGTTCTACTTTGGCAGTAATTGCAGGACGGCCTTTCGCAAAACCCGGACGGATGGCCGCGCCTTTGTTCGGCCCGCCTTGTCCCGGCCTGTTCTGGCCCATTCCCGGACCGCCTGTTCCCGGCTTGGATATAATTCGCTTACGCTTGTTCTTGTTCGGATCGTTCGACGCCCCGGTAGCGCCAGGAGCTCCCGGTTTCCCCGGAACGCGTGGCTCCTCTTTCTTCTTCTTTTTATCGAATTGCGAAAGATCGATGGTTTGCCCGGTGAGCGTAGTTCCTGTAAGTTTTTTGTATTGTGTCTGGAATTCCTCCGCAGGTTTGTCGGCCGACGAAGCAGCAGGTTTTTCGGCAGGTGCTGACGGTGCTTCAGCCGACTTTTCTGCTACCGGAGCCGCTGGAGCCGCAGTTTCAGCTTTTTCGGCCGGAGCCGATTCTGGCTGTGCAGGAGCTGTTTCCTGCTTTTTAGGATTCAGGTCGATCGTGCCCACCGTTTTCGGACCTGTTACAACCGCCTTCGCTTTGATGATCTCATTGCTTTTCTGGCGTTCCTCATCCTGACGACGCTTGTCTTCGATCTCCTTTTCACGCTCAAGACGAAGCGCTTCTTTTTCCTTGCGCTTCTCTTCGCTGACTTCCTTCGAAGCCTCCTTGTTGCCCTTGTCACCGGCAAACTGGCTTTGGAGGATGCCATACTCACGGTCGGAGATCTTGGCATTCGGATTCGAATCGATCGCAATCCCTTTTTCCTTCAAGAAATCCACCGCGCGGTCGAGCGAGATGTTGAACTCCCTTAAAACCTTATTAATTCTTATTACTCTTTCGTCAGACATAAAAACCTGTTATAAATTCTAGTAGTTGTGTTGTAATGCGGATTTAGTTATCCAATTCTTCTTTTAAGATTCGCATCACTTCAAGGATTGTTTCCTCTTCAAGATCAGTCCTGCGCACAAGATCGTTAACATCCTGGCTCAATACGCTTCTTGCGGTATCCAATCCGATTTTTGCAAACTCATCGATGATCCATCCGTCGATCTCATCGGAAAACTCTGAAAGCTCGACATCTTCGTCTTCAACAAGGCCTTCGCGGATCACGTCAAGCTCATAGCCTGTAAGCATTCCCGCAAGCTTGATATTGTGTCCGCCGCGACCAATCGCTTTGGAAACTTCTTCAAGCTTGAGATAAACTTCTGCCCTTTTGGCTTCTTCATCGATTTTGATCGACGAAACTTTCGCAGGACTTAACGCACGGGTGATAAAGAGCTGTGTATTTGTTGTGAAATTGATGACATCGATATTCTCATTGCCAAGTTCTCGAACGATGCCGTGGATCCTTGAACCTTTCATCCCGACGCAGGCGCCAACCGGATCGATCCTGTCATCATACGAATCAACCGCAACTTTAGCTTTTTCGCCCGGAATACGAACGACATTCTTTACGGTGATCAGTCCGTCAAAAACCTCAGGAATTTCCTGCTCGAAAAGTTTTTCAAGGAATTTTTCGGATGTCCGCGACATAATAATCTGCGGCTTGTTGCCTTTAAGCTCCACATTTTCAATGATCCCACGCACACTGTCGCCTTTACGGAAGAAGTCGGATGGAATCTGCTTCTCTTTCGGAAGCACGATCTCATTGCCTTCATCGTCAACAAGAATGACTACACGCGGACGAACATGGTGAACTTCCGCCGTGTAAATATCGCCAATTAAATCCTTAAAATGCTTATAAAGGTTGGTATTATCGTGTTCATGGATCTTAGAAATCAGGTTTTGGCGCAGTGCAAGGATCGCACGGCGGCCAAGATCGATCAGCTTAACTTCCTCGGAAACTTCTTCGCCAATTTCAAAATCGGGTTCAATCTTACGCGCTTCGGTAAGTGTAATCTCCTCATTTTCAAGATCAAGATCATCATCCGCCACGATTACGCGCCTTCTCCAGATCTCCATATCGCCTTTATCAGGGTTTATGATGATGTCAAAATTGTCATCCGAACCGTACTTCTTTTTCAATGCATTCCTGAAAACGTCCTCCAGGATCGCCATCAACGTGACGCGATCGATCAGCTTATCATCTTTAAATTCTGAAAAAGAATCGATTAATGCTAAATTTTCCATGCCAACTC
>CBDUBJ010000035.1:0-25533 GCA_965365355.1 uncultured bacterium | reverse complement strand
CGGCGGAGATCGCGGCGGATACGGTGGAGGCGGCTACGGCGGCGGAAACAGAGGAGGATATTAATATCTCACAATATTTCGATATCAGAACCACTCATTAACATGGGTGGTTTTTTTGTTGATAAAATACGCAACACCCGAATCATTATTACGTTATTTTTGGAAAACATAATTGCCATTTCTGCGGCGATGTAGTTTATTGATTTCCAGATGTATATAATATTCGATACCGAAACTACCGGCTTACCTAAACGTTGGGATGCGCCTGTTACCGATACTGCCAATTGGCCGCGATGCATCCAGATCGCATGGCAGCTCCATGACGATTTGGGAAGGCTTATTGAGCACGAAGATTATATCGTAAAACCGGACGGATTTAATATTCCATACGATGCCGAAAGGGTTCATGGGATTTCAACTGAACTTGCCGAAGAAAAAGGTGTTGCGCTTGCCGACGTGCTTACGCGGTTTAATGCCGCACTTTCCAAAGCTGAGTATGTCGTAGGCCAGAATATCGGATTCGACATAAGTATCATCGGTTGCGAGTTTCATCGGTTGGGTGTCGATACTCCTATGCTTGCCAAGCGTGTTTTGGATACCTGTACCGAATGTACGGCATCTATGCTGCAGCTTCCGGGAGGCCGCGGCGGGAAATTCAAACTGCCGACACTGACCGAATTACATCAGTTTCTTTTCAACGTTCCTTTTCACGAAGCACACAACGCAACTGCCGATGTTGAGGCAACAACCCGCTGTTTTCTTGAATTGCTTCGTCGTGAGGCATTTCCGAAAGAAGAACTCGATGTTCCCGATGATTATTTTGTAAGGTTCCGCGAACAGAATCCGGCCGAGATAAAATTAATCGGATTAAAACACATCAACCTGCGCGAAGCATCGGAAGCTGTCCGCCAGCAGATTAGGCTGATGGATCGGCAGTCCGGAGACGCAGTTTCTGCAGAGATCGATGTGCGGACCTTAGCCGATGCCGATTTTGTCCATCTTCACAACCACACACAATTTTCCGTACTTCAATCGACGATAAGCGTTGGTGATCTTGTTAAAGCTGCCGTAAAGAACAACATGCCTGCAGTAGCAATGACCGACCACGCAAACCTGATGGGCGCTTTTCATTTCGTCCGCGACATCTTAAATCACAACAAGAAGATTGCTGCGGCCAATAAGGAAGCTGTTGAAAAAGGCGAAGCTGCAACGTTGACGGAGCTTAAACCAATAGTTGGCTGTGAATTTTACGTGTGCGACGATCATACCGACAAGACCCGTAAAGACAACGGTTACCAAATAGTCTTTTTAGCGAAGAATAAGCGTGGTTATCATAACCTTGCAAAAATGTCGTCCATCGCATACACGCAAGGCTTTTATTATGTACCGCGTATAGACAAAAATGTAGTCAGGCAATATAAGCACGATCTTATCGTACTTACGGGAAATCTCTATGGCGAAGTTCCGAATAAGCTTCTCAACATGGGTGAAAACCAGGCTGAAGAAGCGCTGGTTTGGTGGAAGAATGAATTTAATGCCGATTTATACGTCGAGATCATGCGGCATAACCAGGAAGATGAGAACCGTGTAAATGCATCGCTGATTTCGCTTGCCCGCAAACATGATGTTAAGTTGGTGGCGACGAACAATATTTTTTATATCGACGAAGCCGATTCGAATGCGCACGACATTTTGCTTTGCGTACGCGATGGCGAAAAGAAATCGACTCCTGTTGGCCGAGGACGAGGCTATCGTTACGGACTGCCGAACAGCGAATACTATTTCAAATCAGGTGATCAGATGAAAGAACTGTTCCGCGATTTGCCCGACGCGATCGTGAATATTTCGGAAGTCGTTGATAAGATTGAAACGTACAGCCTGTCGCGTGACGTGCTTCTTCCAAAATTTAACATTCCTGAAGATTTTGTTGTCAATGAAGATTTTTCCGATGGCGGAAAGCGCGGTGAAAACAAATACTTGCGATATCTGACGTATGAAGGCGCCAAAAGAAGATACGCCGAAATTGGCGAATCCATTCGTGAACGCATCGATTTTGAACTGATGACTATTGAGAATTCGGGTTATCCCGGATACTTTTTGATCGTCCAGGATTTCATTGCGGCTGCACGGGCAATGGATGTCTCGGTCGGGCCGGGTCGTGGTTCGGCTGCCGGTTCTGTCGTAGCATATTGCCTCGGAATTACGAATATCGATCCGCTGCAGTATAATCTGCTTTTTGAGCGTTTCCTGAATCCGGATCGTGTGTCGCTTCCCGATATCGACATCGATTTTGATGATGAAGGCAGGAGCCGCGTCATGGATTACGTCATCAAAAAATACGGATCGAAACAGGTCGCGCAGATTATTACGTATGGAACGATGGCCGCAAAATCATCGATTAAAGATACTGCGCGGGTTTTGGATCTGCCGTTGTTTGAGGCTGAACGGATCTCGAAAATGATTCCGAATACATTAAGCCTCGACAAACTTTTTGGAGCCGACAATGATAAATTAAAGCAGTCGCTGCGGACGGAAGAATTCGACCGTGTCAAGGAACTTTGGGGACTCGCGGCAGGTAATGATCTTGGCGCTACGACCATCAGACAGGCGAAAGCGCTCGAAGGAACATTGCGAAATACCGGGATCCACGCTTGCGGTGTGATCATTACGCCCGACGACATTACGAATTTCGTCCCTGTAGCCACTGCAAAAGATTCGGATCTGTACGTAACCCAGTTCGATAACTCAGTAGTGGAAAGTGCCGGACTGCTTAAGATGGACTTCCTCGGCCTGAAAACTCTGACGCTGATAAAAGATACCGTCAAGCTTGTAAAATATCGCACCGGAGTTGAACTGGATCCTGATGCATTTCCGATCGACGACATCAAAACCTACGAACTTTTCCAGCGTGGCGAGACCGTCGGGATTTTCCAGTATGAATCGCCCGGAATGCAGAAATACATGAAGGAACTGAAGCCAACCGTTTTCGGCGACCTGATTGCGATGAATGCACTTTACCGCCCGGGACCGATCGCTTATATCCCAAGTTTCATCAAACGAAAAAATGGCGAGGAAGAAATTACATACGACCTTGACGCCTGTGAAGAGCTGCTGAAAGATACGTATGGAATTACAGTCTATCAGGAACAGGTAATGCTTCTGTCGCAAAAGCTTGCGAACTTTTCAAAAGGCGATGCCGACGTTCTTCGTAAAGCAATGGGTAAAAAGCAGCGCGACGTGCTCGATAAAATGAAGCCGAAGTTCATCAACCAGGCGATGGAAAACGGACATGCAGAAGATAAGCTTGAAAAGATATGGAAAGACTGGGAAGCGTTTGCCGAATATGCGTTCAACAAATCCCACTCGACATGTTATGCATGGATTGCATATCAAACTGCATATCTGAAGGCAAACTATCCTGCCGAATACATGGCCGCGGTCCTATCCAACAATATGAACGACATCAAGCAGGTTTCGTTTTTCATGGAGGAATGTAAGCGGATGGGATTGCAGGTTTTGGGACCTGATGTCAATGAATCGTTTTATAAGTTCACTGTCAACGAGCATTATGCGGTGCGATTCGGGATCGGTGCGGTCAAAGGCGTCGGAATGGGCGCTGTCGAAACCATTGTCGATAACAGGAAAACTGCAAAATACAAGTCGATTTTTGATCTTGCCAAACGAATAGATTTGCGTGCAGCCAATAAGAAGGCATTGGAAAACCTTGCCTTGGCGGGCGGATTCGATTCATTCAATGGAACGCATCGTGCGCAATACTTCCACGATGAAGGAGATGGCATCACTTTTTTGGAGAAAGCTGTTCGATACGGATCAAAATATCAGGAAAATCTAAATTCTTCACAGGTCAGCCTTTTTGGCGAAGCGAGTGAAGTCCAAATTCCGGAACCGATTGTTCCTCCGTGCGAAGATTGGGGAACGATGGAAAAGCTTGCGCGTGAAAAAGAGGTTGTCGGCATCTATATTTCAGGGCATCCGCTTGACGATTTCAGGCATGAGATGAAGCACTTCTGTTCAATTAAACTCAACGATCTTAAAAACCTCGAGCCGTTCGTCAACAAAACGATCACATTTGCGGGAATCGTGACCAATGTCCAATATAAAGTCGCAAAAAATGGCAAGGATTGGGGAATGTTTACGCTGGAAGGATTTGATGAAACCCACGATTTCAGAATGTTCGATGAAGAATATCTAAAATTCAGGCATTTTCTGTCGGGCAATAAATTCCTCTACTTTAAATGCAATGTTCGCGAAGGCTGGCTCAACAAAGATACCGGTAAGCGAACCGAGCCGCGAATCCAGTTTCTCGAGGTGAAGCAATTACAGGACGTACTAGGAACGCAGGCCAAAAAGATCACATTAAACCTTAATATTCGCGAATTGCAAACGGATGTTATTCATCAATTGAGCCGTGTATTCATTGAGAATCGTGGCGAGCATTCGCTTTCATTTGAAGTATTGGAAACCCAGAATGTTACTAAAGTCATTGCGCCGATAGTTGCAGTTGCTACAGATGAAGATCCTGCATCGGAAACAGTTTTGATCCAGCCCGAAATCGAAGAAACAAAAATTGTTACGCGGCTGGCGATGCCGAGCAGGAAACTGCGCGTGAATATCTGTCGGGAATTGCTTCAGGAGTTGGAAAAGCTGGATATTAGGTTTAAGTTGAATTAATGATCATGTTTTAAAATCTTTTAGTTTAATTTTTCTTCGATGATATAATCTAACCAAATCTTTTCATAGCCAAAAGCAATTTCATTAACCCTGCTTTAAACTTATAATCCCTAAATTTGCACTTTACTAATTAGAAAAAATCAGATATGGCACAAGCAATTACAGATGCGAACTTCGAAGAAGTCGTGTTAAAATCAGATAAACCTGTAATGGTGGATTTTTGGGCAGCATGGTGCGGCCCCTGCAGAATGGTTGGCCCGATCATCGACCAGCTTAGCGAAGAATTTGATGGTAAGGCGGTTGTCGGCAAAGTCGACGTGGATGCCAATCAGGAATTCGCTGCCAAGTACGGCGTACGAAACATTCCGACCGTGCTTGTATTTAAAAATGGTGAAGTTGTTGGCCGACAGGTTGGCGTTGCACCGAAACAGACATACGCAGATTCACTGAATGCAGTATTGTAAGTCACGCATATATTTTAAAAAGCTCGGGAAACCGGGCTTTTTTTATGGAGAAACAGCCGCATTTCAATATTTAATTCTAAAAAATCTGATATGTTTAATTTGATTTTTTGCTTTTTTATATAGTGCTATTACGCTCGGGCAACAATGAAGAACAGCGGATACGGACATTGGGGTAGGTAAAGTGGTAATTGGGTTTCGAAGGATGAAGCAGAAATCCCTTTTTGTTTTCACATCCTCTGACTTGACTTGCTCTTTCATCTTTGGTCTTTACTCTTTTATCTTTCCCTTTCCTATCTTTACAATATGAAGATTGAATCAGAAATAGAAAAAATCTCGAGCTTCGGACATCTCGAACTACTTGCGAATCAGATTGTCGAAGGATTTATTTCCGGCATGCATAAAAGTCCGTTCCATGGATTTTCAGCGGAATTCGCCGAACATAAAGTTTACAATACAGGCGAAAGCACGAAGCACATCGACTGGAAGCTGTACGCTAAGACCGACAGGCTTTACACCAAAAGATATGAAGAGGAAACAAATCTTCGCTGCCATCTGATCATTGACAATTCATCGTCGATGCATTATCCCAAACTTAAGGATGGCGAGCCGTTTTATAAAACCAAGATCGGATTTGCAGTCCTTGCGTCGGCGGTGCTGATGAACCTTTTGAAAAAGCAGCGCGATGCCGTTGGGTTGAGTATTTACTCCGACGATTACGAATATTACGCACCCGAAAAAGGAAGTGACCGGCATCACAGGATGCTGATCAGCAAACTTGAGGAAATGCTCGATCGCCAGCGTGAAGGAAAAGCAACGGATACGATCACGTTTTTGCATCAGATAGCCGAAAAAATGCACCGCCGCTCGATGATCATTTTGTTTACGGATATGTTCCAGCCCGGCAATGAAGAATCACTGGTCAATGCGTTGCAGCACCTGAAACACAACAAACACAAAGTTGTGCTGTTTCATGTCGTGGAAAGCAAGACCGAGCTTAAATTTGAATTCGACAATGCGCCGCGAAAATTTATCGATGTCGAATCGGGCGAAGAAATAAACATTTTTGCCGATACCGTTCGTGAAGAATACGAAAAGCAAGTCAATTCATATTTCAAAAAACTTGCGATGAGCTGCGCGCAGAACCAAATAAAGTACGTTCCGGTTGCCGTCGAAGGCAGTTTTGAAAAGATAATGATGACCTATCTTGCAGAGAAACAGCTTTTCGGATAATTGGAAAAAAATATGTTCGGAATCGTTTGCAAAAACGAAATTATGACATATATTTGCATCCGCATTTAGCGAGGTTTGGTAGTTCAGTTGGTTAGAATGCCGCCCTGTCACGGCGGAGGTCGCGGGTTCGAGTCCCGTCCAGACCGCAAGATCGCAACAAGAGAAGCGCTTCAGTTTGGAGCGCTTTTTTTAAGAGGTCAAAAATAGTTGTGTTGTTTTCCCCGTTTCGAAAAATGGGGGGTTTAGTAGTTAGACCAATGAAAAGCTTTCCATTGAATTGGAGGGCTTTTTTGATTTTGGGAAAGCTCCAGAGTACCCGAAAACCAAGGATCCGGAGCGCCATTCCATGCGCAATCTTCAAATCTTAACCCGAGGCCGTAAGCCGCACTGAGCGAAGCTAAATCTTCAAATTCTCAAATCTTCAAATTACTTTAGCGTTCCGGCTCGCTCCGCCGCCGTCGGGCTGTCCGCTGTATCTTTTGCAGCGCCTTAAATAGGCCGCCGCAAAAGGATGCCGCTTCCATCCCTAACGCAACTAGCTATAAGCATTCAGCTGTTAGCAAATAGCTCTAAACTAACAACCAACAACCAACAACCAACAACCAACAACTAACAACTGTCAACTATCAACTATCAATTATCAACTCTCAATTATGTTGCGTAATCATCCCGACCTTGCGGCCATTCCCATTCACGATCTGCCCGCTGCCGCCGATGTAGAGGTAATTGTAATTCTTGTCGTGGAGCATCAATTTATAACCGCGCTTGTTTGAATCGGCGAGCCTTCCGATCACGTAAAGTTCGTTGTTGTCGACCGTTACAAGATTTCCCCGAACGGTAATGTAATAAGGTGTGGTGCGGTCTGCATCGAACTTCACATCGAATGCGATATATTTTTCATCAAGAACTGCAACAGGTGCGCGTTCCGGAATTTTAACCATGACAGGTTTGGTAATCGTTTTATCGGATTTTTTTACTGTGCCGGCCCGGGCGATCTGTCCTGATGCATTCTGCCATCCGCTTTGGATCGCAATCAAACGGTCGCGTTTTGCGGGATGTGTATGCGATGCCTTTTGTGATGCAGCAACAGCCATGGCGGCCTGCGCATCGGTTAAGCTCGCGCCCATTTTATTGAGCACGAATCCCGAAAACTCGTCAGCCTCGAGTTCAATATCCGGTCGGCTGCCGCCAGATGACAAAGTATGTCCATTCAAATGATGTCCGATCTCATGCGCGATAATGCTGATTCCCGCCCAGTTGCTGCCGGATGCATCGTTGATTGCAGAAATGAACTTAGGATTATATAAAATAAATCTTTGATTCTTTATAATTACCGCCGCGGCATTGGGAACATTGGCTGCGCGGATCTCAAAGTTGGGTTTCAAACCGACGACCGAAAGAATGCTCTGGATAACTTCACGGGCATCCTCAGAAGGAGCCGACGTTTTGATATCTGCATCGAATTCTTCTCCATAATAGCTGCACATAAAGCTGTGCTCATGTTCCGCCTGCGCCGACAAATGGAGTGTCAAAAAGATAAAAAGCGTTGCAAATAGCCGCTTGATAGTTGTATGATTCATAGATCAAGGTTGTAAATCCTTAACATCAGAATTATTTTATTATTGCGGACATAAATCGAATTCTCATTTGTTAACGGACTTTTAAGAAAATTTTCTAAATTGCAGGGAATAAACAAATTACACCATGAATAAATTTTTACTCACTGCAATAGCGCTGATTACATCGCTGATCGGCTTTTCCCAGATCAATGTAAATTATCAGCCTTCGCCCATTTTCGTGTGCAACGGCAATGGTTTAAATTCTGTGGTTTTGGAAACCAAGAATGCGGAAATCCTGAACGGATTGCCTGCCGCGGAATATACGATTACGTATCATTTGTCGATCACCGAAGCTGAAGTCGATGTCAATCCCTTGATGTCGCCATATTTTGTAACGACGTTACCCAGTGTGGTTTACGTACGAGTGGAACAGAATAGCAATCCGCAAAATATTGCGATTGTAATGGTCCAGATCCAGTCTGATCCCACGACATCTTTTTGGCCTTTTGAAACGGAGATTTGTGAGTCGGACAACGATGGCATTTCCCAAGCCGACCTCAATGCCTTAACTGCACAGCTTGTCCAATTCAATGGTTTAGATCTTTCCATCATCACCGTCACTTTCCACAATTCCAATGAGGATGCGAACTCAGGTGTGAATCCTTTGTTAAGTCCGTATACGAATATCCAGCCGTTTAATGAGGAGATTTATGCGAGAGTCGAGAATAACATGACAGGTTGTTATACCGTAAATCCGGTTTATCTCATAATTAACCATTGTTCGATATTCGGCCAGCCCGAAAATCTTGTTGCCTGTTCTGATTCTGGAAATGCATGTTTTGACCTGTCGTCGAACACATCCGTTGTTCTAGGTAATTTAGATGCGTCCGATTATATGGTAAGTTATCATATGTCTTTATCGGATGCGGAAAATAATGTAAGTGCGATTGCAAATTTGAACGCGTACTGTATCGCTATCGAGATGATGAGCCCCGCAATTTTTATCCGCGTCGAAGAAATCAATTCGGGGAATTTTGAAATTCTCACTTTTTACATTACAGGTCAGCAATTTACGGCCGGCATGGATACATTGCAGCCGCTTGCGCAGTGTGATGAAGACCAAAATAATAATGTAACCTTCGATCTTACCTCAGCAACTGCTTTATTGAACATAACAAATCCGGTACAGTATTATGCGAATTCCGGCGACGCTGCTTCGCAAATCAATCCGATCACGACACCAGCCGCCTATAGCGTCAATTTATTAAATCAAATGATTCCGATTTTTATCCGTGAAACCATTAACGGCGATTGCGACATTGTACATTCCATCCAAATTATTGGTTATTCAAATTGCAACACTGCAAGTGCCTGTGGTTCTGCCAATCCGCTTTGTAATGTTTTAGGAATTTCTTTTCAGAATACAGTCAATGTAAGCGATGCAGGACCGGGTCAGTTTAGCTGTCTGGGATCAACGCCAAATCCAACTTGGTTTTATATTCCGGTCAGCGTTAGCGGTATCATAAACCTTCAGGTTTCGCAGGTCGCTTCCTTCGGCGGCGGAATTGATGTCGACTTCGTTTGTTACGGGCCATTTACAGATCCAACAATCGGATGCAATTCTCTATTTGATTCAAATGTTGTGGCATGCAGCTATTCTACAGCCGCTGTTGAAAACTTTACGATCAACGGAATTGCGGGTCAATACTATCTTTTAATGGTTACGAATTTTGCAAACCAGCCCGGCGACATCACCATAGCGGTTACAGGTGGAAATGGACAGATCGATTGTACAGGACTTCAGCTTACAGCTTTTCTTGACAATAACGGAAATGGCGTGAAAGATGGATCTGAACAAAATTTCCAGCTGGGCGAATTCCATTATGAAATGAACGACGACGGCATCGAACACAATATCATGTCGCCATTCGGAACACATTTCATTTTTGAAACAGATCCTACCAATCTTTACGATATCAGCTACACGATCAATCCGGAATACGCCGCTTATTATGCCGTAAACCCATCATCTTACAGCGATGTAAATGCTGGTGCGGGCGCAGGAACAACTCATTACTATTTTCCGGTCACGATCACGCAGGCATATAACGATCTATCAGTGTCATTGATCCCGATGTGGGGCGCAGTTCCCGGATTTACTTATACCAATAAAATTGTCTATACCAATAATGGTAACATGACAATGTCTGGCATGCTGACGTTCAGCAAAGACCCATTAGTCACGATTGACGCCACAAACCCTGCGACCACTGCCACGGCAACCGGTTTCACTTATGCGTTTTCCGGACTTTTGCCAGGCGAAAGCAGGGATATCATGATCACGATGACTGTACCGCCAATTCCGGCGGTTGAACTTGGCCAGCTGCTTACCAACTCGGTTATCATTACACCAATTACGGGCGATGTTGTGCCGGAAAACAACGAGGCCAGCGTTTCGCAGATAGTTGTTGGGTCATATGATCCAAATGATAAGATGGAAGCTCATGGCGATCGGATTGTAATCTCCGATTTTACTTCATCTGATTATCTCTACTATACGATACGTTTCGAAAATTCCGGAACTGCGTCGGCTTATAATGTAAGGATCGTTGATGTTTTAAGCTCAGACCTGAATCCTGAATCGCTTCGAATGATCGATGCAAGCCATGACTATGTTTTAGAACGCGTCGGCAATCAATTAACCTGGAGATTTGACAATATCATGTTGCCGCATTCAGCCGCCAATCCCGAAGGTGCCAAAGGTTATGTTCATTTCCGCATCAAGCCGATGCCGGGATATGCCGCAGGGGATATCATTACGAATACCGCCGCGATATTTTTCGATTTCAATCCCGCGATCATCACAAATACTTTCAGTACCCAATTCGTCACGTCGATGGGAATTGGAGATGCTGAGATCTCGACATTTACGGTTTATCCAAACCCTGTAAGAAGCATTTTAAACATTTCCGCATCCGCGAACGATACGCTTCAATCGGTTACATTATTCGATATCAGCGGAAAGATGATCCTGTCGCAAAATGTTGAAGGCAGCCAGGCATCAATTGATGTTTCATCAATAAGTTCAGGGATGTACCTCGCCGAAGTCATCGGTGCTTCGGGAACCAAGGCAGTTAAAAAAATTATTGTCGAATAACATTGTCAATCAACTTTACAGAAGCTCCGAAATCGGGGCTTTTGTGCTTTGTAGACGATTCTTTCAACGGAGATCACTTTCCAAGGCCAGCCAGATCATGGACCGTTGAATTAAATTGATATCTCAGCGTATATTTTTTAGAACTCCTTTAAAGTTATGTATCTTACCAAAAATTAGCAATGAAGAAATTATTACTATTTGCCCTGATTATTATATGTAACAGTGCAATTGCACAGGAATGCCCTTCGCCGGGAATCTATGGCGTTGCGAATATCACCCAAAACTCGGCGTATTTGCAATGGATTGCCGGAACGCCATCAGATCAATGGGAAATTTTAGTTGTAGCTTCAACAAGCCCGCCTCCAACGGAAGACGTTGTGGGTTATGTCACCACGGCCGTCAATCCATATGTAATTACCGGATTGAATTGCAATACCAAGTATAGGTTTTATGTCCGTAATATTTGTGGGCCCGATTCTAAGAGCTTGTGGTCTCAACCCGGATTTTTTATTACAAATGCCTGTACGGATATCCTGCCCGATATCGAGGTATGTGATGATGGAACCGGTTCGGCAGTGGCGGAACTGGGAATTGTGAATTCACATATTGCAGCTTTCCTGGACAGCGGTAATGAAGAGGTTACCTACCATCCGACAGCCGCCGACGCAGCCAATGAAGTCAACCTGATTGAGACACCGTATACTATATCTACTCCGACAGTTTTATTATTTGCTCGTTCAGAGAATATCGTTACCGGCGAATTCGTAGTTTATCCTTTCAATGTGAACATCGTGCAGGCGCCGAATATTCCGGATCAAATGCCTGTCGAAGTATGCTCTAATAATGGAACTGCAGCGTTTGATCTCAGGCAGATCGCTCAAAATCTTTACGCTTCATATCCTGCGGAAATGCAGAATGCATATGTGACTTTTCATGAAGAACTTATGGATGCGGAATATGGATGGAGCCAGATCAATGGATTTTACACCAATGAAGTTCCCGAATTTCAAATGCTGTATATGCGGATCGTAAACGGTTTTACGGGCTGTTTCATCGTGAAGCCGCTGCATCTCAGTGTTCCGCCTTGTTCAGGATTTGAATTCATGGCTTTTATTGACGAAAATGGCAACGGTACTTACGAGGTTGGCGAACCGCCATTTACCCATGGCAGCCTGAATCTTTATGATAATAATGCGGGGACGACTGAGATCATTACCAGTTCAGACGGAATATTTTCAACGCTGCAAGGATCGATTTTTCAATCATATAATGCGTCAATTGTGATCGATCCGGAATTTTCGGATTATTTCTCTTCGCCCGTTTCAATGACCGGGCTATTTCCGACAATTTCACCAACAGTCCAATATTTCCCGATTACAGTTCTGGAAACATTTAAAGATGTTTCGATCGCGGTAATTCCATTTGATCAGCCGCGTCCGGGATTCGCATACAGCGAAGTAATCGTCATAGAAAATAACGGGCCGACGGATTTTAACGGAACGCTGACCTTCTTCCACGATCCTGCGGTCAGTATTACATCCACAAGCGCGTCAGTAACAGATATCACCGGCGGATTTGCGATAACTATGACCGATTTTTCGGGCTTCGAAACAATGTACATAACGGTTGTCATGCAGGTTCCAACCATTCCGACGGTCACGCTTGGTAATTTGCTGGTTAATTCGGCAGCGGTTATTTCTGATGAAAGCGAAATCAATATTGAGAATAATTCGGCTTCAAGCTCGCAGGTCATCGTCGGCTCGTATGATCCCAATGACAAAATAGAATCGCGCGGAAGCCAGATCTTGATAGATGACTTTACCTCGGATGATTATTTGACATACACAATTAGATTTGAAAATACCGGAACTGCATCGGCCTTGAATGTCCGTGTGACAGATGAGCTCGATTCATGGCTTAACCCTGAAACCGTTCGGGCGATCAGCGCAAGCCATGATTATATGCTGCAACGCACAGGGAACACGCTGACATGGACTTTTAATGATATCATGCTTCCGTTTACTTCGGATGATCCAATCGGTTCGCACGGCTTTATCCAGTTTCAGGTGAAACCCAATGCAGGTGTGACCGAAGGAATTGAAATACCGAATACGGCATCGATTTATTTTGATTTTAATCCGCCAATCATCACCAATACTTTTGTAACCGAATTTGTTGATTTTATGGGAATTGGCGAAAATTCGAACGACGATTTTATAATGTATCCAAATCCTGCAGATCAAGTTTTGCATATTGAATCGGTTTTGGACGTGAAGTCAATTACAATGATTGATATTACCGGTAAAACTATTTTTGATCTTCACTCGGCAGATTTTTCTCGTCCGATCGACGTTTCGGCGATCAACGCAGGAATGTACTTCTTACATATTGAAAGTTTAACCGGCGAAAAATCGGTCAAAAAGATTTTGATCAAATAAAGTGCAGACCTTTTTTTGCAGCGTTATCGGTTTTGTAACTATTTCCTTAATATGTTGCCATGGCGGAAAAACGAAGTCGGATTCAAATATGTACACGTCAATCACGACGGTACAGTTAGCGAACTTGATTCGATAGCCCAAAATTATTTGACGGAAGAATTCGACCCAAACGATGGCAACCGGCCATACATCAAAACGCGATACGATCAATTGACGCCAGATGGGAAAATATCAGGATTTATTCTGCGACGCCGTGTCCCGAAACATTTTGTGATCGGGCCGGCTCCTATAGTCATCCCTGATAAAATAGGTCAGGAATAAGTAAAAATCAATCAGATTTCCTGGTCAGCGCGTAATAGATCACATAAAGCCAGCTGAAAATTCCATGCAGGATTGCAAGCAGGATCGACTTGTTCCGATCCCACGAAAGAACGACTGCCACAACGCTTCCAAGTCCGACGCCTTCACGGATAATGGTCATTTCGGTTGTCGATTCCTGGGCAAACATAGATACTGAACTCAACAGTAAGCAGATCGTAAAGACAATTGATTTCTTCATTTTGAATTGGTTTTGGTTTGTTTGGTGGAATTATTAAAAAATCGCAGTTCTGTAATCCCAGGCAACTGCGATGAATATTCCGAAGAAAATCACGCAAAGCACAAATTTCATAAAAGTCGATGCGAGAAAACCGATAAATGAACCCGTCGCAGCTTTAAAAGCCCGCCCGTGGTCGCTGGAATTGTAGATCATTTCGCCGATGAATGCACCAACAAAAGGACCGATGATAAATCCGAACGGTATTGGTGCAAATATCCCAATGACGAGACCGATGTTTGTTCCCCAGATGCCATATTTACTGCCTCCAAATCTTTTTGTTCCCTGCGCCGGAATCACATAATCTAAGATCGCAACAATGATCGAGATGACCAATGTAATCCCGAGCATCCAGTAATTCATTGGAACTGCATCGGTTAAATATAAAAGCAGCAAACCCAGCCAGCTTAACGGCGGCCCGGGCAAAACGGGAAGAAAACTTCCAAGTAACCCGACGATCATGCAGCAAAGCCCAAGCGAGAAAAGCAGAATATCCATAACCTCTTTTTTAGTACTTTTGGAAACCAATTTACGCCAATATAGGAAACCCTCTGCGCGGCATGAGAAAATTATTCCCGATACTTTTATTTGTTTCAGCACTTTTTTGTTCATGCGAATACAACAAGCGCGTCGCCGAAGAGGAATTGCTGCAGCGGGAACTGAATTCCATCAATTGGAATGAGGTTGATGAATACCCGTCGGTGTCGACATGTGAGCAAATAGAAGACAAAGAACTTAAGCGAAGATGCTTTTTTGAGTTTTTAGCCGAAACGCTGCAGCAGAAATTAAGCGCCGATACATTGTCGGTCTTATATCCAAATTTGGATACGATTGAAGTGCGCGTAACAGTCTTTCCTGATTCCACATTAAAGTTCGAGCCTGAATTTCCAAAAGATTCCATTACGTACGACACTAAAAAGATCGATAGCCTGCTTCGTACGCGACTGACAGACCTTCCAAAAGTAAGCCCGGCAATCAAGCGCGGAATTCCGGTGAAGAGCCAATTTGTACTGCCGGTTATCCTAAGAATGGAATAGTCGCTGCAAAGATACCGTTGCTGGCAGACCATATCGACTTCGCATCTTAATCAGTTTCCATGAAATTTTTGGGCGTTTCCCTGCGGGCAGTCGGCACCGCCTCGTGCGGGGTCGCACCCGGCATTGCCTCGACCCTGCGGGCCGCGTCTTCCGCTATAGCTTTTTCATCGCGCAGCAGCGCGATAAAAAAGGCTGCCGCTTCAACCGCTAACGCAACCGTACGGGGAATGGCGAGATTACCATGAGCATCCGGATTTACCGGAAAAAGATGGCAGACGCGACCCACCACCCGCCACCCAACAATTTCCCCCAAATTCCAATCCCCCAAATGCGGTAAACCCACATATTTCAATGAAATTTTCATTTTTCAATACTTGCGCTCATGTCTGCTATCTTTTCCCGCTAAACCGCATTATCTCAATCTTCTTCCTTTCCATTGGTAGCGGCCGTAAATGGAGTAAAACCCAACCAGCGTACTGAAAAATGGATAGACCAATCCGCTGACCACCGGGAAAAACCATTTGCCTTTCCGCAGGAATGAATTGGCGCGCAATGCCAGGATGTAATCGGGGATAAACTTCGCGAGAAAAAGTATCAGTATAATTTCCCAGCCTATCAATCCTAAAAAGCCAAGGACGATGGCTGCTGTCAGTGCGACGTTCCCAAAAAATACGACGAGCGTGAGCATTTCGGCAAATTCAGATAAATATGAATTCGATTTTGAAGCCCATCGAACATGCTGATGAAAAATATCGATCCATCGGGTTACAGGTTTTGTGCCGATGATTGCTTCTCTGCATTTAAGATATCCGACTTTCTCCGGGAATTTCTCCACAGCTTTCTGCAATAGAAAAACATCGTCACCGCTTGCAATTTTATCGTTTCCGGAGAATCCGCCGAGTTCGACGAACATTTTTTTGGTAAATGCAAAATTTGCCGCGTTGCACATGAACGGCATCTTTAATCCGAATGCACCGATTGTTGCTCCCTGTAATCCAAGAAGATCTGCAAGCTGGAAAGAATTTGCGAGTCCAAATTTGGTATTGTAAACAACGGGCCCGGCAATCATCGATGGATCTTTAGCCATGATATACGAATCGATCGCGCGAAGCCAGTTGGCTGGACAAACACAGTCGGCGTCGGTAGTTATTACCCAATCGTGCATGACAATAGGTATTGCGCGGTTGATCGCATCTTTTTTGGGTGAATTCGACATTCGGACGCTCTCGATCAGCGTCGTATGCAATTTATCGTTTGCAAGCCGCCATTTGTTGATGATCGCATACGACTCGTCATCTGAAAAATCATCGACAAAAATAAAATCAAGTTTATCCGTTGGATATTTAAGGTTTGAGAAACTACCCAGGAGTGCTGGCAGATTTTTCGCTTCGTTCCGGAATGGGATTATTATCGAAAAGCTCGTTTGCGTATCATTTGTCAAATCCGAAAACGTACTGACATTGCCAAATCCATAAAGGAGGCGGCAGATGTAAATTGCATACATCAGGATATAAACCGATATCAGGACAATGATCGCTTCCATTCGGACTTAAATGTGATTACGAAATAACTTCCAAATATAACGGGCAATGCAACGTTCAGCAGCCACATCAAAGTCGCGATGAACACCGGAATCCATTCGTTGACTCCAACAAGCGAAAAGAAATAAACGGCAACGCTTCCTTTTACGGCAAAGTCGAAAAACTGCATTGTTGGCAGCGATGACGCCACAAAATACATGGCAGCAATTACGGACATTAGCAAAATGTACGGTAAATCCACACCCAGGATCACAAATAAAAGATAGTACTGATGCGAAAATGTCAGGTAGCGAAGCAATCCAAGGATGATATTTTTTCGATGGATATCAGCCGGAAGCGCATTGATCTTATCAAGCAGCATTTCGAAGGAATAACCACGGATGCTGATCTTTTTTAAACGATACGCAATGAACCCGATCAGGATCGCGACGATTGCTGCGATGAAAATTCCGCCGGCGATTTCAACATTGTAGTTCAGACTGAAATACAGCAAACCCAACAGTCCGAAAACTACCGAGATCAACAATTGGATTCCGTTGCAAACGAGATTTAAAAAAATGATTTCCTTGATCTTATCTTTAGGATAAAAAAGCGCTTTTGCACCGTATTCGCCGATTCCGTTCGGCGTAAAGATCGAAAGGGTCAATGCCGCCAACACTTGTTTCGTCGATTCCCAGACGGAAATTCTTTTAAAGGATCCGACCAGGTTTTTCCACTTTAAAATTTCAAAATAGCGGTTTAAAAATGTTAGCAACAATATAATCGCAATCGATGCCGCGCTAAAATTTCCCTCAATTTTTTCGATGAAGAAATCGCGTTCGGCTATACTGCTGTCTGAAAGTTTAAGGTAGATGAAGTAAAATGCAAGCGCGACTATCAAAAGTTTTGCTGCTGCAACAAGTATTTGTTTAGCTTTGCCTGAAGTCGGAACCATTCGGCAAAATAAGGAATAAATTGTCAAACGAGCGCATCATTTTAGGCATCGACCCGGGAACCACGATCATGGGTTTCGGACTGATCCGCGTTACGGGAAAAACGATGACATTCTTACAGCTCAATGAACTTCAGCTCAGCAAATACGACGATCATTACGTGAAATTGAAGATTATTTTTGAGCGGACGATCGAGCTGATCGATACCCATCATCCCGATGAAATTGCGATCGAAGCCCCATTTTTCGGAAAGAACGTGCAGTCGATGTTAAAACTTGGACGTGCTCAGGGCGTTGCAATGGCTGCCGGACTTTCGCGCCAGATCCCGATCACCGAATACGAACCCAAAAAAATCAAAATGGCGATCACCGGAAACGGAAATGCCAGCAAGGAGCAGGTTGCAAAAATGCTGCAGCAGCTTTTGAACCTTCAGGCTTTGCCAAAAAACCTCGATTCAACCGACGGGCTCGCGGCTGCAGTTTGCCATTTTTTCAATTCGGGAAAAGTAGCAGCAGGAAAAAGCTACACGGGCTGGGACGCATTCGTCAAGCAGAATGTCGAAAGGGTAAAATAATTGTCCGTTCAGGCTTTAAAGTCTAAATTTTAACATCTAAAAATCTCGAATCTTTTTGGCCGGCATCTATATCCATATTCCCTTTTGCAAACAGGCCTGCCACTACTGCGATTTTCACTTTTCGACATCGCGTAAAAAACAACCTGAAATGGTTTTGGCACTTGCCAAAGAAATTTTACTGAGAATGGATGAAACCGATGAGAAGATCGAGACCATTTATTTTGGTGGCGGAACACCAAGCTTGTTATCAAATGCGGAAATTGACTTTTTGCTTGATTCTATTTATAAGTCTTATTCTGTTGCCGACGAACCTGAAATAACTTTGGAAGCGAATCCGGATGATCTTTCGCAGGATCGTGTACGGGAATTATCCAAAACCCGGATCAACAGGCTAAGCATCGGCATCCAGTCGTTTTTTGATGACGACCTGAAGATGATGAACCGTGCCCATAATTCAAGCGAAGCTTCCGGTTGCATTTCTGAAGCAGCAAAGTATTTCGATAATATCTCGGTCGATTTGATCTACGGAATTCCAGGTTCGGATGATGTGAAATGGAAAGAAAATATACGTCGTGTTTTGGCCTATGATATTCCGCATGTTTCTGCCTACGCGCTGACCGTGGAGCCAAAAACCGCTTTGCAAAAAATGATCGCTTCGGGAGCAATTGCGTCTCCTGAGGACGAACATGCCAATCGACAATTTCATATCCTTGTGGAAGAGCTGGAAAGATCCGGATTTGTACATTACGAATTGTCGAATTTTGGAAAACCGGGATATTTCTCGAGGAATAACACAGCTTATTGGCTTGGCAAGAAGTATATCGGCATCGGACCGTCGGCGCATAGCTTTGATGGAAGAAACCGCAGTTGGAACGTATCTAACAATGCACTTTACCTTAAAAGTTTATTTGAAGAAACGCTGCCATCGGAAACGGAAACATTGTCGAAAAACGACCTTTACAATGAATATGTTATGACAGGCCTGCGGACAATCTGGGGAATTTCTTTAAGTAAAGTTGAAAGCGATTTTGGCAAAGATCATCTGTCTTACTTATTGAAAAGCGCCAGGAAATACTTCGATGGAAATCTGCTCGAATTGAAAGATGATACGATCAAAACTACAAAAGACGGAAAGTTCCTTACGGATGGCATTGCGTCCGACCTCTTTTTGATAAATTTGAGAAATTGATATGATGAAAACATCCGTCGAGCACAATGGCCGCAAATACAGCGCTGATCTTTCAAAAGCTATAGATATTTCGCTGCCAATTTCAAACACCGATGAAAATCCGATAGCGTGGTATATCGAAAGACCTTCGATCGAGCCGGTCGTTTTTGGCACTTGGATCGGTGAAGTTAAGAGCGGCGCATCGACGAATTTCAGGAATATAACGTTTAATCCGCACGGCCACGGGACGCATACCGAATGCCTTGGGCATATCACCCGTGAAGATTACAGCATCAATAAGCTTCTCAACAGATTTTTCTTTTTTGCTGAATTGATCACTATTGAACCCGATTCAATTAATGATGATCTCGTAATTACCAAAGAACAGGTTAAGGCGAAAATTTCCGGAACTACGGAAGCATTAATAATTCGAACGCTTCCAAATGATAGCAGCAAAAAATCCAGAAAATATTCCAACACCAATCCGCCCTATCTGGAGAGCGATGCTGCGAAATTTATTAATGAATGCGGGATAAAGCATCTGCTGATCGATCTTCCGAGCGTCGACCGTGAACATGACGAAGGAAAACTGCTCGCACACAAAGCTTTCTGGAACGTAAATAATGTTGATGAAGCCAACGACGACGCAAATTTTGACGCGACAATCACTGAAATGATCTTTGTTGATGATCGTGTCGCCGATGGATTATATCTGCTCAACTTGCAAATTGCCTCCTTTGAAAACGATGCTACGCCGAGCAAGCCGATCTTATTTGAATTGAGGGAAATATGAAAATTGAAGTATCCACAGATAAGAAGCGGCTCGACGTACCGTTTATCCAGAATTTTCTGAAAGATATTTACTGGGCGGCTGGCCGTACGATCGAGGAAGTGCAAACGACAATCGATGCTTCCTTTTGCTTCGGACTGTATGTCGACGGGAAACAGGTCGGATTTGCACGTGTTGTCACCGATTATGTGGTTTTTGCTTATCTGATGGATGTCTTTGTGGATGAAAATTGGCGAGGTAAGGGATTCGGTTCGATCCTGATCGATGCCATGATGAACGAACCCAAACTCAGCGATGTCAAAATATGGAGACTTGCTACATCGGATGCACATTTCCTCTATGAGAAATTTGGATTTAAGGCGTTGGCGCATCCGGAAAAGATGATGGAGATGGTTAAAATTGACAATTGATAATTGACAGTTGATAATTTAAAAGGTGGCTGATGGCTGAAAGCTAACAGCTGAAGGCTTTATAAAAATGAACATCCAGACATTTAACCAATATTGCACTTCCAAAAAAGGAGTTACCGAACATTTCCCGTTCGATCAGGATACGCTGGTTTTTAAAGTCGGCGGTAAAATGTTCGCGTTATCGTCGCTAAGTGATTGGGAAAAGGGCAATCCATCCGTGAATTTAAAATGCGACCCGGAACGCTCGGGAGAGCTTCGCGCGCAGTATGACGGAATCGAACCGGGTTATCATATGAGCAAGATCCATTGGAATACGGTAAAGATCAACGAAGATGTTTCTGATAAAATGGTTTTCGAACTTATCGATCATTCTTACGAATTGATTGTAAAAAGCCTATCGAAAAAAGATCGTGCGGCATTTGAATTAAATTAGTCCAAGTTCCTTTTTCTTTTTCACGGATAATTTTTCGGATACGATCTCATAAGCGGATTGCAAGAATTGCTGCCAGTCGCTTTTTTTCATTTTCGATATGTCGTCGAGCATAACCCAATTATATCGCCCGAAATATGGCGCGGGCCGAAAATACATCTGTTGAGATAACTCTTCGAAGTCTTCTGCAGGAACCGGAAATGAAACCGCGTACACCGGACTGTCCAGGTCGATCATGCAGAACATCTTTTTGCCGATCATGAACACGAGATCACTGCGCCATTTTATTTCAGATTCAACTGCAGGGAATGACCTGCAGATACCTTCAAGCGTTTCGAGATCCATCGTTTACAATGTCCGCTTTTGCTTTTCGAGAAATCCATTTGCCTGGAGTTCGAGAAGTTCTTTGGCTTTCTTACGCTGCAAATCGTACAGCTGCTTGTCGCCGGCAATATCCTGATAAACTTTGTCGTGCATCGAAGCACTCGTGTTTACGAGCAACTCCCGCTGATATTTATCTTGTGTGATCGTGGCCGCAAGCGCAGTTTCCAGGTCTTCGAGTTTTAAGTCGTATTCACCTTTTGGCGATAGGAGTTTCGCAATAATCGGTGAAGTTTCGATTGCGAAAAACAGCAGCATGATAAATAGCGACGGTATCAAAGGAAGTTTGCCCAATGCATTGATGCGTGCCATTAAACCGTCGAAGCCGTCGATGATCGGCTGGGTTTCGCCAACTTTTTTGTTGAGGTCTGCCTGAAGGATTTTGGCCTGCGCATCATTTTCGGTAATTCTGGACAAGTTGGCTTTGCGTAGTGTATCAAGTTCGGATTTTGCCAGTTCGTATTTTGCAGCCTTTTCTTTATAGATTGGGCCTTTGCCCATTTTCATGGTTCCTTTTGAACCTTCGGCTTCCGTAATTGAAGTTTCATAGAGCGTCGCGACTTCCTTCTCTTTTCGATTGATTTCAGATTTCAGGCTGTCTGTCTGTGCGCGGTTCTTATCGAGATCTGTCTGGAAATAATTGGTTATTTCTTTTTTGTTTTGCAATGCCATTGCATTTTTTTCCTTCAGCAAAACAGTATTGATCTCCTTTTCGAAAATCTTAAGTTCAAGCGGCTTTGATATCACGATCGCGATGATGATGGCAAGCACGATCCGTGGTGAAGCCTGGAGAAATTCACTTCTGAAACTGTCGCGTTTCCTGATTGTGGAAACAATGAAGCGGTCGAGATTGAAAATCAAAAGTCCCCAAACCAGGCCGAAAGCCACTGCGGGAATTACAGTATCGAAAACAGTGTAAAGCGCGTAACTCGCGGCAATCATTGCCATGACGGCTGTAAAAAAAACTGTGGCGCCAATACCTGCGAATTTTGTCTGCTCGCCTTCGGAACAGCCTGATATCAGGTTCCTGTCGGCGCCGGAGCACATGAGGAAGAAGTTTTTAAGCATGATGATTTGATTGATGATGATTAAGACAAATGTAACGAGAAATTGAGGAGATTGTTGTAGGCTGAGCTGCAGAGATATAAAGATCCAAGTGCCAGAGCTGTTAGTGAAAAAAGAAGAAAGAAGAAAGAAAGAGAAAGAGACAAAGGGATAAAGAGACAAAGGGACAAAGTTGCGGTGGATTCGCTGAATGCAAACGCTAATTGAAAAAATGGTTTACCAAATGAATACAACTTATATCTCTTAAATTCTTAATGGTGAAATTGATCATTTTCAATGCGAATGCTCCCGGACACTGCGCCAGGGATCCCGATAGCTATCGGTAGGGCATCCTTTTGCTGCATCGCGGCAAAAGAAAGAGCGGACAGCCCGACCCTTTGGGTAGCGCCCAAATCATAGAATTAAACGTGAGTAATTAAATTAATATCTGAAAATCAGTATTTTACAAAAAATATAAGTACATTTATCTACCTCATTTTTAAGCTCCAGCATCCTCCCCGGATCTCAGATTTCGCACAGTCAGCTTTTTTAATAACAAACAAATTCAAAACATGAAAACAATCAAAAACCTGATGCTGGTGTTCGTGTGCGCTATTGCGCATGTGACAGTGGCGCAACCTGCTGATCCGATGGTACTGTTAGTTACAAAAATGCATTGGAAGAACGAGATGAATGCTTCGATGCGCGAAGATTATATGAAAATCGAAAAGGAATTTTTTGACAAAGTGATCTTAAAAAATGAGCATGTTCTCGCTGCGAACGTCCTTGGTCATTATTTTTCTGATGATAATACCGAAGTAGTTTTCGTACAGCTGTTTAAAAATTGGAATGCCATGAAGCTTTCGGACGCGCGTACTACGGCACTTATCGAAACAGCCTGGCCCGATGTAACGGCGCGCAGGAGTTTTATGGACAAAAGGCGGTCATTTTTTGAAAGCCATCATTCAGATGAAATCTATTCTGTTAATCAGAACGTGAAGGAACTTCTCACGGAACCTTCCAAACCATTGGTTTATTACGTCAGGATCAGCGAGCGAAATTATCCTAAGGACGGTACGAATACTGATTTTGCGGCAATCTCCGGACAGTATTTTGACGCGGTTACAAAGAAGAACGAAAATATTAAGGCATATTACAGCTACAGCCATCTTTACGGTGCAAAAAGCACTGATTTCGTAGAAGTTTTTGTTGTTGAAAACCTTGCAGCCATCGAGTCCATGTTTGACCGTGATGATGCATTATACAAAGAGAATTGGAAGGACGCTGCGAAGCAAAAAGAATTTGATGCGGGTTACAATAAGTACTTCACGGGAAAACATGCCGACTACTTATATATGTCGGTTCCGGGACTTCGCAAATCCGGCAATCAGAAAGTAGCGGAGGCAGTCAAGAAATAAACAGAAAAATCCCGGCGACATTGCTCTCTTGGGTTAAATAAATGCGATGCTGCCGGGCATTTTAATTTTTAAATCAAACAGACATTTCAACAAAATACTTGTAGAACAACGGAATTGTCTCGATGCCTTTCAGATAGTTGAAGATGCCGAAATGTTCGTTCGGTGAATGGATCGCATCGCTGTCGAGACCGAAGCCCATCATGATAATTTTGGTTTTGAGTTCTTTTTCGAAGAGCGCGACGATCGGGATGCTTCCGCCTGAACGCACGGGAATTGCCGGAACGCCGAATGTTTCACTGTAGGCGCGGTTTGCAGCACGATATCCAATACTGTCGATCGGAGTTACATAACCCTGGCCGCCGTGATGTGGCGTTACTTTTACTTTTACGCCTCGTGGCGCAAGGCTCGTAAAGTGCTTTGTAAATAGTTCGGTAATTTCTTCCCAGTCCTGATTGGGCACAAGCCGCATCGAGATCTTGGCAAATGCTTTACTTGCAATGACGGTTTTTGCGCCTTCGCCTGTATAGCCGCCCCAGATTCCGTTTACGTCGAGTGTCGGACGGATCGAGTTGCGTTCATTGGTTGCATAGCCGGCTTCACCATAAATGTCTTCAATATCGAGCGCTTTTTTGTAATTTTCAAGATTAAATGGTGCTTTTGCCATTTCGGCGCGCTCATCCTGAGTGAGATCTTCTACTTTATCGTAGAATCCGGGAATTGTTATCCGGTTATTTTCGTCATGAAGCTGCGAGATCATTTTTGTCAGGATATTGATCGGATTGGCGACAGCTCCGCCATATAATCCCGAATGCAGGTCACGGTTCGGGCCTGTAACTTCAACCTCAACATAGCTTAAACCACGCAGCCCTGTTGTAATTGACGGCTGTTGGTTTGAGATCATTCCCGTGTCCGAGATCAGGATCACATCGCATGCAAGTTTATCTCGGTTGTTTTCAACGAACCATCCAAGGCTTTTCGATCCGACTTCCTCTTCGCCTTCGATCATGAATTTCACGTTGCAAGGCAAAGTGTTCGATTCGACCATATATTCAAGCGCTTTGACATGCATGTAAACTTGTCCTTTATCATCGCAGGCGCCGCGCGCGAAGATCGCTCCTTCAGGATGTATTTCGGTTGGTTTGATGACGGGCTCGAACGGCGGAGAGGTCCAAAGTTCCAATGGATCCGGCGGCTGCACATCATAATGTCCGTATACCAAAACCGTCGGCAGGTTAGCATCGATGATCTTTTCGCCGTAAACCACAGGATAACCCGGGGTTTGACAGATTTCGACTTTATCGCAGCCGGCTTTCGTAAGACTGTCCCGGATTGCATCGGCCATTTTGATCACGTGTTCGGAATATGCAGGGTCAGCGCTTACGGAGGGTATTTTCAGCAGTTCAAGAAGTTCGCTGATGAAACGCTCCTTATTTTGGGCAACATATGGTTTAGGATTCATGGAATTTTTATTAGCAGCCCAAATGTACGTCAAAATTTATTTTACAAAATTCTTTGGAAGTTTCAAGATATGATTATCTTTGCAGCCTCTACGCGGGTATGGTGAAATTGGTAGACACGCCAGACTTAGGATCTGGTGCCGCAAGGTGTGTAGGTTCGAGTCCTATTACCCGCACGAAAGCTTCTCATTTGGGAAGCTTTTTTTATTTTTGACC
>CBDUBJ010000034.1:0-27208 GCA_965365355.1 uncultured bacterium | reverse complement strand
TTTCAAATATTTGTAGCGAGGACGGGAGTTGAACCCGTGACCTCAGGGTTATGAATCCTGCGCTCTAACCGACTGAGCTACCTCGCCATGGATTCCCGGCATTTAAGCCCTCGGAATGCGGGTGCAAATATAGGATTTATATCAGATGTTGCAAATATAATGGATCAAAAAAATAATTTTCCAAAGCCCGCAATTGTGGTTTTTTATATATATATTTCCAAAAAATTAATGCATATGGACGTTAAGGTACGTTATGAACTTGAATTTCCGGTAAACTCCTCACCACAGCTCCTTTACCAGTATATTTCTACTCCGTCAGGCCTTTCAGAATGGTTCGCCGACAATGTTAATTCGCGTGGAGAATATTTTACTTTTATTTGGGATGGATCTGAAGAAAAAGCCCGATTGACATCTAAAAAAACCGGAGAACGTGTTAAATTTCGCTGGGTAGATGAAAAGGATCGTGATACCGATTTTTACTTTGAGTTGCGAATTCTTGAAGATGAAATTACAAAAGATGTCTCACTTATGGTTATAGATTACGCGGATGAGGAAGAACTCGACGAAGCAAGGCTTCTTTGGGAAAATCAGGTATCGGATCTTAAGCATGTCATCGGTTCTGTGTAACACCAAAAATTAATCAGATATTTGCCCTTTCACGAGGGCTTTTTTTATGCTAAATATTGACGGAACTATAGTAGCGGAAAACGACACGACATTTTTAAACCGTGGATTTTTGTACGGTGATGCGGTATTCGAGACTTTTCGCATATCGGACGGCAAAGTACTGTTTCTCGAAGATCATTATTTCAGGTTGATGTCGGCCATGCGAATTGTGCGGATGGAAATTCCGATGAACTTCACTATGGAATATATCGAGATTCAGATAAAAAACCTGATCGGGGATTGCGGGTATGATAACGCCCGGGCACGAATGACTGTCTATCGAAATGCCGACGGTCTTTATAATCCGGCAAGTAATGAAGTTTCCTTTGTTATTTCTGCTTCAGAGTTGGACTCGCAAGTTTACCGGGTTAACCAATTACCCTATGAAATAGAACTCTACAAGGACTCTTACGTTCCGGCTCAATTAATATCCAATGTCAAAACCACGAACAGGATAATCAATATAACAGGAAGTATTTTCGCAAGCGAGAATGGTTTCGACAATTGCCTGTTGCTGAATGAACGTCGTAACGTCGTCGAGGCTTTGAACGGTAACGTATTTATTCATAAGGAAAACATTTTAATTACGCCGCCATTGTCTGAAGGATGCCTGAATGGGATCATGCGTAAGCAAGTAATGGAAGTGGCGCAAAAAATCGGAATTCTCGCAAAGGAGGAAGTTATTTCAACGTTCGATCTTCAAAAAGCGGATGCGATATTTTTGACCAATGTCATTGTAGGAATACAGCCTGTAACAAAATATCGCAAAAAGGAATATGGAAATGACCTTTCCATACAATTGACGAACTATATCAATTCGGAATTAATTAAGTAGAGGATTTTCCGGAGCATTCGACCAGATGGGATAATCGCCGCCAAGTTCAAGAAGTTTCTCTTTCCAAAAATCCGTTGTTGATTTTCCCAAGATCTTTTTCTCATGAAGATTATCGGATACGATCCATGAATTTGAAACCATTTCGTTTTCGAGTTGCTGCGCATCCCAGCCGGTATATCCAAGGAAGAAACGAATATTATCTTTTTTTATGCGGCCTTCATTGATCAGTTGCCTTGCAAGGTCGAAATCCCCGCCCCAGAATATGCCTGATGAAATTTCAATGCTTTCAGGAATCAGATCCGGAACATTGTGAATGAAGTACAGATTATCCTGCTCAACGGGTCCGCCATTATAAATGCGGAAATTTGCGTTGATATCAGGGAGAAGATCGTGGATGGTATAACGGAGTGGCTTGTTGATAATGAAACCGACAGATCCTTCATTAGTATGATCGGCAAGCAAAATTACTGACCTGTTAAACGAAACATCACCGATGATCGAAGGTTCGGCTACAAGCAGTTGTCCTTTTTTAAGTCTTTCTGAAATCATTTTGCTTGCGTTTTATTAATAAAATTAGCAAATTAATTAAATAGTATCCAAATTAAAGTGGAAATTATGCAAAAAAAAAGCCTTCCATTGGAAGGCCTAAATTTTATCCGTGAAATTAAGATTATTTTGAATTAACAGAACTGTCCAATTCAGCACCACCTTTAAATTTAACTACGTTTTTAGCAGCAATTTTGATAGACTTTCCAGTTTGTGGGTTACGTCCTTCACGGGCAGCCCTTGAAGATACAGACCATGATCCGAAACCTACCAAAGAAACTCTTCCGCCTTTCTTAAGTGTTCCGCTTACGTTGTTTAAAAATGATTCCAAAGCCATTTTAGCTGCACCTCTGCTGATGCCAGCGTCAGCAGCCATTGCATCGATCAATTCTGATTTGTTCATGATAATTAGTATTAATTGTTGGTTAAACTGTGTTAATGAAAAACAAATTTAAAAGGAAATCCTTACTGGGCAAGACCTTTGGACTAAATTACCCTTTTTTGTTGATAACTATACGCATTTGTTCATAAAGAACCATAATCGCATGCTAGACAGCCCTAGAATCGGGACTTAACGTCAATCCGTTGAGCAGATCTCGCACATTCATCGCTCGTTTTCCGGGAAATTGAAGCAGACCTAATTTCAAAAACCCATCTTTTGTCGCGACCATCATTTCTTTATCTTCAATGGTAATTTGGCCGTTTTCCAATGAATGAGCTGCTTCAATGATATCTGCGGAATAGACTTTCACATCCCATTCCTGATCGTTGTCGCGAATGTTTGTCCATGCGCCGGGATATGGCGATAAGCCTCGGATCAGGTCATAGATTTCGTGGGACGATCTGCTCCAATCGATACGGCAATTTTCCCGGTTTAATTTGTATGCCGTTTTTAGATTCTCGCTTTCCGATTGGATTTTCAGGGTCACGGTATCCTGCTCAATCATCTGTAATGTATCCAAAACGGCACGGCTTCCAATATCTCGCAATCGGTCATGTAGCTGACCGGCATTTTCGTCGGGAAGAATATCTGTTTCGATATTGTGGATGATTGCCCCGGTATCGATTTTTTCGTCAATAAAGAAGGTTGTAACGCCTGTTTTCGTTTCACCGTTGATAATTGCCCAATTTATCGGCGCCGCACCGCGATATTGCGGAAGTAGCGATGCATGCAGATTAAAAGTTCCCAATTCCGGCATCCGCCATACCGCTTCAGGAAGCATCCGAAAAGCAACGACAATCTGAAGATTGGCATTAATCGATTTTAAATCGTCCAGAAATTCCGGACTCTTCAAATTTATTGGCTGTAAAATTTTAAGATTGTGAGCTAGTGCGTACTCTTTTACAGCAGAGTGTTTTAATTTTTGTCCTCTGCCGGCAGGTTTATCGGCAGCCGTGACAACTGCCGCAACTTCGTATCCGGCATTGATCACCGCATCGAGGATTCCGACAGCAAACTCAGGCGTGCCCATGAACACGATGCGCAACTTATTTTTCATTTATGCTGTATAGATTATGATTGGTCAAAAATATTTCCTCGCTATCAAGAAGCTGCCTGATTGCAAAGATAACATCGTTTTGCTGGCTGTTAGTCAATTCCTGTATTTGCCGCGATGTCAGATCATTATCTTTCAGAAGTTCAAGGATTTGGCCTTGCAGGGATTGGACCTCTGCCACGCTTGCAACCTTTTTCAGGCAATATGAGCAGATTCCACAATTTTCGACTGCTAATTCTCCGAAATAATTCAGGATGATATTCTGTTTGCACGAACCGTTATTTGACGCATATGAAATCACGGACTTCAATTGTGACGCTTTCAGCTTATTCTGATCTTCAAGATATTTTGCAATCCGATTGATCGTACGATCATCTTCGCGAACTTCATTAAAGACCAAGATGGAATCGTTTCCAAATGCTTCCAGGTTTATAATTCCCAATTTGAACAGCCTGTCAAGCATAGTTCGGATTTCATCTTCCTTGCGACCTGACTTCTTCGCCATCAATTGAAGATTGATCGCAATCTTATGTTCGTATATTCCCGAATAGGTGCGGACGATCGCCAAGAGCATTTCTTCATCATCGTTATTGATGCTCATATATCGGATCAATTCCTTTGATTCAATGATAAACTGAACCATAAGCTTTTCGGAAAATTCCTGTGACAATAAAATGATTCCCTGCCGATCGAGAAACTGCAATGCATTGAAGGTTTTTGCGGCAGGAAAATTATATTGAAGACAAAATCGGTTTAAGTTGAATGCAAAGGTTTCATCGATGCCTTCGCCATACGCAATCCCAAAATAATTGCACAGCTTTACAAACACCTGCGTTAAAAATTTTTTATCGGGCAAGACAGAAAGGAATTGATTTTCTGCTGATGAAACATCCGACGGGCTCAGAAATAGAATTGCGAATGCGCGTTCGCCATTACGCCCTGCGCGGCCAGCTTCCTGATAATAGTTCTCCAGGTTTTCAGGCAATTGGATATGGATCACTGTCTTTACATCGGGTTTGTCAATTCCCATTCCGAAGGCATTGGTCGCGACGATAACCTGACGCTGATTTTCCATCCATAACTTCATGTTCTTATCCTTGTCACGTGCCGACAGTCCGCCGTGATAGTAAGTCGAAGTGAAACCCAAAGCCTCTAATTGTGCGGACACGTCGATGCACGATTTGCGATTGCGAACGTAAATAATCGAAGACTGCTTGTTTTTATTGAGTATCCTGCTGATCTGGTAAAGCTTGTCTTCAATTTCGTATACCAAATATGCAAGATTTGCACGTTTAAATGATTTGCGAAAAACTTTTGCGGAGGGAATTTTCAGGTTATTCAGGATATCTGCTTCAACGGGTTTTGTAGCGGAAGCTGTCAGCGCCAATACCGGAATTTTGGGCAGGTGATCTTTTAGAATCGAAATTTTTGTATACGCGGGCCTGAAGTCGTGTCCCCATTGGGAGATGCAATGCGCTTCATCTACAGCGATCAAATTAACCGGAAGCGCTTTGATCCTTTCGAGAATCCAATCTGACTGCAGGCGTTCCGGTGAAATGTATAGAAATTTATAATTGCCAAATCTGCAGTTATCAAGTAGGTCGCTGGTTTCATCGACAGATTTACCTCCCGTTAGTGCCATCGCTTTGATGCCACGGACATTCAGATTTTCGACCTGATCCTGCATCAGCGCGACCAACGGAGAAATCACGATGCAAATACCATCCATCAATAGCGCCGGAATCTGGAAACAGATGGATTTACCGCCGCCTGTCGGCATTATGGCGAGCGCATCACTTTTATCTAAAATTGTCTGAATGATTTCTTCCTGCGGTTCGCGGAAGCTCGTATGACCCCAGTATTTTACAAGTATATCAATTGGCTGCATGGCGTGTAGTTTTGCCAAATTTCGTCAATAGCTTTAAACCGTCAAAAGGTTTATCTGTAAAATTAGTTACAGTTCGAAAGAATGAAGTTTATCCGGTCGTCGATGTTGGCCTTTGGCACTTCGATCAAGTTGTAACCATATCCGGAATAAGTTTCCGTAAGATGATCATAAATGAGTTTGGCCTGTGCGTACGTTTCATACCGGGCTTCGTCACTGATGTAAATCTCTTCCCAAGGCGGCAGAATAAATATTTTCGTGTATCGGAATTCGCGGCAGGCGGCATCGAAAAAAGCAGGATAGCTGTCGCCGATATAATGCATGTAAGCCAAAACATCAGGAATTCCGCGGTCGAGGAAGATTTTGTCGTGCGGTTCTTCCAATGCACATTGGAATTGCTTTTTTCGGCCTTCCAATAAGAGTTCACTAAATAGAAGTGGATTTTCCAGAAAAAGCTGTTCAATTCCCTGGCGCCGCGCTTCCATGGTAACTTCGCGCGAAATCTCGGGATAGCAGCAGAAACCGCGTTGCGTGAGGCCATCGATGATGGTAGTTTTGCCTGTTCCGGGTCCGCCGATGATGACAACGATTTCCTTTTCCACGTTTTTTATAAAGGGGCAAAAGTAGGTAATTTGTTGGTTTTTTGGTTCGAGTGTTTCTGAAAGAAACGTATCGAGAACCGCTTCTCGATACACTTCCCCAAAATTTCTCCGCAATTTTGCGAAACCACTCGAAGCCCCAAACAAACTCCCAAACTAATGTTTATATTTGCCGTTATTATAATGCAAATGGACAAAAAACAGGAAGAGTTCTTCGCCAGGCTGAAGGACGAATTGGAGAAAGACAAACAATGGCCCGGAGAATATCTTTTTAAATTTATTGTTCCCACTGACCGCCTCAAAGTTGAAGCCGTCGAAAAAGCATTTGACGACATGGGTGCGGTTATCGTAACCAAAAAATCGAAGAACGAAAATTATACTAGCATTTCCATCAATGTTCAAATGGAAAGCGCGCAGCATATCGTAAACAAATACCTTGAAGTTGCCCATATAGAAGGCATCATTTCCCTTTAACATGTCTGCACAATATCAAAAAGAAAATGCGAACGACGTTGTCCATCATTTGGAATACAACGCTGAACGCCCACACCTGATCATTCCTGAATACGGACGTCATCTGCAAAAGCTGATCGATCAGGCGACAGAAATCCAAGATCGCGACGAACGTAATAAAATGGCTCGTTATATCATACAGGTCATGGGTGGATTAAACCCACATCTGCGCGATGTCCCCGATTTTCAGCACAAATTGTGGGATCAGATCTTTATCATGTCGGATTTCAGGCTGGATGTCGATTCGCCGTTTCCGATTCCATCCCGCGAAGTTTTGCAGTTGAAACCGGACCCGATCAATTATCCGCAAAATTTCCCAAAGTACAGATTTTACGGCAATAACATCATGTCGATGATCACGGTGGCGAACAACTGGGAAGACGGCGAACTGAAAAGCGCGCTGATCAAAGTGATTGCAAACCACATGAAAAAATCTTACCTGAGCTGGAATAAGGATACCGTAAAAGACGATGTGATTTTCGAACATTTGTATGAACTGTCGGACGGTAAGATCAATCTGATGCAAAGTTCCGAGGAACTTGTGAATTCAACCGATCTGATGCGCACGAACAAACGCGTGTCGAACAAGATCATTCCGCAAAACCAACAAAAGCAGAAGCTGACCAAGAAGCCGAACCCGACGCACAAAAATAACAACAACAGAAAACCTTCCCAGGGCTAAAATCTAATTTCTATGGGTATTTTCAGGATCGAAGGCGGCGTTCGCCTAAAAGGAGAAGTTACACCGCAAGGAGCGAAAAATGAGGCATTGCAGATTTTGTGTGCGGTTTTGCTCACGCCCGAAAAAGTAACGATCAATAATATTCCTGATATCATTGATGTCAATAAACTGATCACGCTTCTTGGAAATCTCGGAGTAAAGATCGAGCGCAATGGCAAAGGATCGATCACTTTTCAGGCCGATGACGTTAATGTAGGCTATCTCGAAACTGAAGCTTTTAAAAAAGAAGGCGGTTCGCTTCGCGGATCTATCATGATCGTCGGACCGTTATTGGCGAGGTTTGGACGCGGATATATTCCGAAACCGGGCGGAGATAAAATTGGTCGCCGCAGACTTGATACGCATTTCGAAGGATTCATCAACCTTGGGGCTAAATTCCGCTACAATCGAGAAGATCATTTTTATGGCGTCGAAGCCGCTGACGGATTAACAGGTGCTACGATGTTGTTGGATGAAGCGTCCGTCACAGGAACTGCGAACATCCTGATGGCGGCTGTTCTGGCAAAAGGAAAAACTGAAATCTACAACGCCGCATGCGAGCCGTATCTACAGCAATTGTGCAAAATGCTCAATTCGATGGGCGCAAAGATCACGGGCGTCGGTTCGAACTTATTGCAGATCGAAGGTGTTGAAAGCCTTGGCGGCTGCGAACACCGGATCTTGCCCGATATGATCGAGATTGGTTCATGGATCGGACTTGCAGCAATGACGCGAAGCGAGATCACGATCAAAAATGTAAGCTGGGATAACCTTGGCGTTATTCCGAACACTTTTAGGAAACTTGGGATCACGCTCGAAAAACGCGGAGATGATATTTACATCCCTGCGCATGAAAGTTATCAGGTGAAAACCGACATCGACGGATCGATACTTACGGTTTCCGATGCGCCTTGGCCGGGATTTACGCCGGATTTGCTGAGCATAATTTTAGTGGTTGCCACGCAGGCGAAAGGCGATGTGCTGATCCATCAGAAAATGTTCGAAAGTCGTTTGTTCTTCGTAGATAAATTAATCGACATGGGTGCCAAGATCATTCTATGCGATCCGCATCGCGCGGTGGTCATAGGGCATGATTTCAAGTCACAGTTGAAAGCCACGATCATGTCATCGCCGGATATCCGCGCCGGAATATCATTGCTAATTGCCGCACTTTCTGCTAAAGGAACAAGTATAATCCAGAATATCGATCAGATCGATCGCGGTTACGAAAATATTGACGAACGTTTGCGGGCGTTAGGCGCTAATATTGTCAGGGAATAAAAAAAGCGGCTTCATCTTGAAGCCGTTTTTATTTCAAATGATCGTTGATGAAATTTTCAATGTATTCCTTGATCAAAAGTCTCGTCCGCCGAAATTCCGACCGAATCTGCTCTGGCGAACCTGTAATTTTTGAAGGATCGGGAAAATCGTGGTGAAGCAGCATGTGGTCGCCGGGCAAAAAGGGACAATTGCTCTTTGCATTGTCGCATACAGTGATCACGAAATCGAAACGGATATCTGAATATTCAGAAATAAGGTTCGACGTTTGGCCGCTGATGTCAATTCCTTCCTCAACCATCGTTTCGACTGCCAGCGGATTTACGCCATGCGCTTCAATTCCCGCGCTGTAAATCTTAGCTTTGGTATGTGTAAAATGTTGCAGGAAGCCTTCTGCAATCTGACTTCTACAGCTGTTGCCGGTACATAAAACCAGAATTTTTTTCATCTCTTTTTTTTTGGGCGAACGGCCGGGCTGTCCACTGTAGTCCTCGCCCCGCGCGCGGGTCTGCGGGCTGCCGTTTCCATCCCTGTCGCGAGTATAACTGAAATGGAAATTATCCTAAAATCTGAAAAAATCACAACTTGAATCAGCAGCAATTTGCCGGGATTTGATCTATCCCACCCCAGACCCAAAATACCGCTTTCAAGCCAATTACCTTACGGCAAAACCACAAAAATCCTTACCAAAACAATTATCTGCAGAAAAACTTTCTCTCAATTTGATCAAGCCGTTGTGCTATCACAATTAAAAACCGGTCACACCAACAACCATATAATATTGATGACGAAAAATTTTGGATCCCAGCCAAAGATCAATTGCAGTATTATGACTGATGTCGTGATAATGATCGGTCGCCTGTATTTTAACAACAGCGCTTTCATCAACAGCATTTTTCAGTTGAGGTTCCGCAGGATGCAGTTTGTTCGACCCTCGGAACGCCGCAGCCGTCTTTCGCAAGGCAGTCGGTACTTTTAAAAACCAACACAAAATTTTTTCCGTCAAAGTCAAGATCATATTTGCCAATCGTGTCGCCTTGATACTCAACTTCGATTTCAAGATCTTCAATTCCAAATTTCCGTTCGGAGAGTGCAATGATATTCATCAATTTTTTCGGTTTCAGGCGATGATCGTAATCGTTTGCATCCCAAAGCTGGAAGTTGATTTTCGATTCTTCGCGAACCGTGCCCCCGCAATCGATAAACTTTTTGTTTACGATGCCTATCTCTGTTACATGGAAATGTTCCGGAACCGAAACTCCGTTTTCCAACTTAAAATTTACAGTATCGACACTGTTCAACAGTTGTTTGATTTCTGACAGTTTCATATATGTTTAATTTAACAGCAGTTATTTTTATTTTTCAGTGCGGTAGTCATGGTGCCGAAGTAATCCTGAAGTACATCTAAAGCTTTTTCATCAACACAATAACAAATCGCGGTACCTTCGATATTGCCTTTTATCAGCCCTGCATTCTTCAGTTCCCGAAGATGCTGCGAAACTGTAGGCTGGGCGAGAGGAAGTACATTAACGATATCCCCGCAAATGCAATTTTCTGTCTTCATCAGAAATTCCATGATCGCAATTCTTGCGGGATGTCCCAAAGCCTTGGTCATTGTGGCGATCTTATTCTGGACTTCAGTAAAATATTCAGTTTTCGAGACACCCATAATTTGTTTATTGCAATATTACGATATTTAGTATTGTAAAAAGCTGTTTGTTGATTTTTTTTTATTCTATAACATTTAGGAATTTCAGTCCGAATATAACGCCATCGCCCACATATCCGCTTTGGTAGGCGCGGACATAATCCAATCTGAAAATCTTGAATTTCCCAAATCCGAGATTGTCAAGTCCGATTGAATACTCTGAATACGGCTTGATCTGCGGCTGCGATAATTGATGATATCCCAGCGCCAGCGTAGCTTTCAGCTTATGTAGCAGCGGGATCTTATTGATGATGTAACCGTTGTCACTGTATTCCGAATGAAGCTCAAAATACCGATCGTTTGTACTGAAACTATAATAAGGCATCAGATTAAAAACGTTGAGGTAACGATCGTTTTGCCCGATGTGAGTAAGATTGCCGTTAAAATGCTTGTAATCGGTGAATGAAATATTGTCGGCATTCATGAATTTTCCTGCCTTTGCATTGATGCCAAGCAAACCTTTATTACCTAATCCGATGTCGTAAAAAACGCGCGCCGTCGCATGATCGAATTCATATTCCTTTTCACTACCTGCGAATCCTTTTTCAAATCCCAGAAAGAGCGTTGGGTAATTTTGATTCCTGATATTGAATTTACCATCAGGTCGCGACCAGTATTGCTGCCCGAAATCGATCCGTGCAATGATATTGGCTTTCGCGAGCTGGTGTGTCTCAAAAGCAGACGAAATAAAATTAAACGGCTCCAGCGGATTGTTCGAAGTATATCCTTTATCATTTCTTAAAATAGATTCATCTGTATTATTGAACAAAGGCTTTCTTCGCGAATATTCGAGATTTGTATTGATGTGAAACCCATTGAAAAGTTCCTGCCTGTAATTGATATTGACAAACGTGCGGTCATAAAGCTTCATGTAATTATTCCTGAAAAACGTCGTCGCTATACTGTTCACAGTCCTGCTTATCGGCTCATCAGGATTAAACTGGACAATTGTACTTCCTCCGGACAAAGCCATTTCAAGATTATTGATGTTATTAAAACGTCTGCGTACCGAACCGGTGATTCGAAATCGATCTTCGGAAATTCCGTAGTTCATAACGGTGCCGATAGTTGTATACGTGCGCTTATCCGGATTACGTTTGGTGAATGAAAATCCTGAAGAAACATTGTAACCCTGAACAGTATTGAATCCGATCGTGCTAAGCAATCCATCATAACGTATCGATTGATTTCGGTACGAATTGGAATACGTATATCCCGTAAGCGCATTCATGATCTTAAACTTGTTCTTTACCTTGTCAACCGAATCCAGGTATTGCTTTGATTTCTTTTTTTCCTGAAGTTTATCTTTTTTCTCGTAGTCGAGGGTTTCTTCTTCTGTCAGCGGAACTGGCCTGATCTCGTCCCAAAATTCATCATTTTTTTTATTTGCCTCCTTTTCAAAAGCAAGAACTTCGCTGGTAAAAGTGCGTTTTTCGAACTTTTCTGTGAATTCATAATTGCTGTATACATAGGTAAAGCGGCCCGAAACCTTGATGCCCAGCAGCCCCGCTTCGAAATCTAATACTTGCGTACTTTTTACCCATAGATTGTTTGGCTTGTTGTAGCTGAAATTTTGCTTAAGTAGCAGTAAGTTCATGGCCGGCGTTTGTATATTCTCGCCTTTAACGGTCAGGTCAACCGCATAAATCGCCCAGGAATCATCTACTATATATATGTAGCCATCCATCACGGGTTCATTTTCCCGGCGCGGAGTAACTTTTATCTTGTTTATCTGCTGATTGTTTTCATCGAAAAATGAGCCTTCAAGCTTGTAGCGGTAATAATTGAAAGCGTTGGATGCAATAGGAGAAATGATGTTCACCTGAAATGGCAGATAATTCTCATAAAAGTCAAAATTTACCGAAGCCGCATTATTAAAGCTGAAGCCGTTGTCATTCCCGCTGACTTTCGATGCAATGATCGTTTCCTTTAACTTATCCGGTTTTTCATAAACGATCTTTGAGACGGTTTCCGAAAGGTATAAGATGCCGCTTCGTGTCGAATCCAGGATTTCATCGAACATGTCGAGCTTTGTCCCGAGCACGCGTTTTGGCGCATTCTTTATCCTGAAAATGCCGCGCGAATAAAAGTCGGCTTTGTAACGTGCTGTTTTGTCTGAGTTTTGCTTCCGGTTTGCAATTGCATTTCGGATTATTTCGTTGGCGGGATTGTCTTTCGGATTGATGACAACTTCCTTTAATGTGATGTTTTCCTCTGTCAGAATTACATCAAGCGTAAAAGGAAATTCTTTCGGCGACACTTCCATGATGCGTGTTTTGTATCCGAGATATTGAAAAACGATCCGATAATTTCCTTCACTGTAAATGCTTAGTTCATAATTTCCGGCATCGTTCGAAGTCGTCCCGCGATATGAGTTTTCGAGAAAAATGCTCACAAAGGGAAGCGTATTGCCATCTTTATCTGTAACTGTTCCCTTTATCTGCGCGGATGAAATAATCGTAAAGAGCAGGAAACAAATGGATGAAAACCGTGTTTTAAGGATCATAGTTTTGATAGGTTGAGGAAATAATGGACGGCCAACTCATAACTCTGCAATCCAAATCCGGTAATCACACCAGTTGCATGGGGCGAAACGAACGATTGATGCCGGAAATCTTCACGTGAATACACATTTGAAATGTGGACTTCAATAACAGGCGCGGTGACCGCCTTGACTGCATCGCCAATTCCCACCGAGGTATGCGTATATGCGGCGGCATTCAAAACGATTCCATCAGCGGTAAATCCGGTTTCCTGGATATGATCGATGATCTCGCCTTCTATATTGCTTTGGAAATACCCGATTTCTGCTATCGGATATTTTTTTCGTAATTCAGAAAGATACGATTCAAAATCCTGATCGCCGTATATTTCAGGCTGCCTTCGGCCAAGCAAATTTAAATTTGGTCCATTGATGATGATTATCTTCATGCGCGGAATTTCGGTAAATGTAGAAAATTAGGTTTCGCATCGGCAAAAAAAAGCCACCCGATGAGGATGGCTTTTCCGATGTTTTGTCAGATTATAAGAACATATATCCGACAGAAATCTGAAAGACCTGATTCGTGATTTCAGCATCACGTGCAACTTCTGTCAGGCCTACCGTATATCTTGCCGAAGCAAAAAATCCTTTAGTGATGTTTACACTTGCGCCGCCTGCAACTGCGAAATCAAACGATTCATTTTCAAAAGCGGATTCCGCCTCATTAATAAGAAACGAGAATTGCGGACCGGCTTCAAGAGCCAAAAGATCCGGAAGTATGTAAAACTTTGCCATTACAGGAACCGCAACATAATCCAGATTAAAATCTCCAATGCCGTTTACATCGGCGCCCTGAGAAGTATACAGCAACTCCGGCTGGATGGCAAAATTTGTCAGTTTGATTTCGGCAACGGCACCCGCGTGAAAACTGGTACGTGCGCTGTAGTCGAGGTCTCCACCATTGAAATTGGCAAAGTTAGGCCCGGCTTTGATACCGATCCGCAATGCCTGCGCTTCAACGGTATATCCTGAAAGCAAAACTAAGCAAGCTAAAATTAAATTTTTCATGATTTCGGTTTTTAGTTATTGCACAAAATTACATTAGCGCATCATATCTTCGTTATATAATTATAAGATAGTCAAATTTTCCTGTTAATGCGTTAATAAAGTTGTTGATAAGTATAAAACCCGCTGAGGGCGAGGTTTTTTAAATACGATAATTTTGGTTTGTTAACTTTAAACAAATCAAGAAATGAAAAAAATGATTTTTTCTGCACTGGCGTTGTTCGCATTCGGCTTCGCTAATGCACAGGATGAGGATGGTGGTTTCCAGGCGGGAATCCATGTTGGTATGCCTATCGGTGACCTTGCAGATTTCTACTCTTTCAACTTTGGAGTAGATGTGGCTTACATGTGGCCTGTCGGCGAAGGTTTTGGATTGGGTCTTACAACTGGATACACCATGTATCCTGGTGAAGAGCAGACGATGGAATTCTTCGGAGAAGAAGTTACTATCGAAGCTTTAGATGCAGCTTTCATCCCGGTTGCTGCAGCTGCGAAGTACTCAATTACTGAGAATTTTTTCCTTGGTGCTGACCTGGGTTACGCTGTTTACGTAGGAGATGGAGAAGGTGACGGAGGATTCTACTACCAACCAAAAGTTGGTTACCAGATGTCAACTATCGACATTTTCCTTGGTTACAAAGGAATTTCATCTGACGGTGAAGCGCTAAGCTCCATCAATTTGGGTGCTGCTTACAAATTCTAAGAAGTATGTGAATTACAAATGAAAGCCGCACATTGTGTGGCTTTTTTTTAATGAATGGGTCAATTCTAAAAATTTTATTAATACGTAGTTTCGTATTATTTTTTTTATACATTTGCCGCGTAATTTAAAAACAAGAACCAAACATGAAAAAAATTATTTTATCTGCAGCTGCGCTTTTCGTTGTTGCTTTGTCAAGCGCACAGGAGACTTCTACAAATACAGGTGGAGGTGATGATCTAGGATTTGCTAAAGGAGATATCTTTATGTCCGGTTCAATCGGATACAGAGGAGAATCTACTGGTGATTTCAAATTTAACCAATTCAACATCTCTCCAAGACTTGGATTTTTCGTTAGCGACAATATCGCAGTTGGTGCGATGATCGGTTACGAAAGCACAACAAACGATACTTTTATCGAAGTATTGGATGACAGCGCAGAGATCACTGAAAACATGCTTACTTTGGGAGCATTCGGAAGATGGTATGCTTCACCGGCGTCTCAGTTTTCATTCTTTGCTGAGCTTGGTTTGAACTACAACACGATGAATTCAGAAACAGAAGGTATTGATGGCGAACTTAAAGCAAACGGTTTTGAAATCGCTCTTACTCCAGGGGTAAGCTACTTCATCTCTACTAATTTCGCTATGGAAGCGTCGGTTGGTGTCTTGAGCTACGAAACTTCTAAGCCGGATGCTGATGGCGCTGAGTCAACAGACACATTCGAACTTGGTTTCAATCTTTCTCAAATTAATCTAGGTCTTGTTTACAAGTTCTAATTGAAAGAGTTATATTTTAAAGAGCCTCCAAGTTGGAGGCTTTTTTTTTGTGCCATGCCGTAAGATTGTTGAATGTCAAATGTCAAATGTCAAATGTCGAATGGTGAACAGTTATCCCGCGGACGCTCATCATATAAGTGCAGCTATAAGAAATAAGATGAAAGTTTATCGGCAGCAAAGAAGTAACAGTACAACGATGGCCAATTCCCGATTTCCTAAAATAAAAAAAGCCCCCATTCAGAGGCTATTCAATATATGATGTCGCATTTGCAACCTGTCAAAAAAAAAGCCTCCGAAGAGGCTTTCATCACACACTTAAAACTTATATCCAACGCTGATCTGAAATACCGAGTGCTTGGCATCGACATCCTGGTAAACATCGACCAATCCCATTGTATATCGTCCTGAAGCGAACAAGCCTATATTTGTCAGGAAAGTCACCCCGCCGGCGACTCCAAAATCAAACGATTCAGCTTCGTCAAGAACGATGTCACCGTCATCAGAGTTGGGGTTAAAATCTGCTTCTTCATTTACCAGAAAACTAAATTGCGGCCCGACTTCAAAACTCAAACCTTCCGTTACATAAATTTTAGCCAAAACCGGTACGTCGATGTAATCCAATTGAAGTTCGGCATTGTCGCCATCGGTACCTTCGAATTCAAAATCAAATCCTTTACCGGAATACATCACCTCAGGCTGGATCGAAAACATGTCCGATATTGGAAATTCCGCCAATGCACCCACATGGAAAGAGGTACGTGAATCGGGACTGTCTATATCATCTCCTGTAATTGTAGCAAAGTTAACCCCGCCTTTGACTCCGAAACTCATAGTTTTGTCTGCAGTATTATCCGCTTCATTCTGTGCATTCGCCATAGCAGTCGTGAAGATTAAAGCTCCCGCCGCAATGATTTTTGATACTCTCATAAATATGCAATTTTTAGTTAGTGAGACAAAATTACCCTCGAATAACAGGAATTTTGTTACAAAACCTGAACGTATGATTATATAATTTTTAGAGATTCCCGCAATATGTAAGGGTTTTTGTATTTTGCAGTGGCATGACACAATGGGAAGGTATCATAAAGCAGTATCAGGCGTACTTGAGGATCGAGCGCGGTCTTGCAAAGCACACGATTGAAAATTACACCTTCGATATTCTTCGGCTCTGCGGTTTTCTCGAATCATCCGCGATCATTGTATCGCCCGATAAGATTTCTGAAGAAATATTGCAGCAATTTATCTACGATGTTTCGGGCGAGGTCAATCCCCGTTCGCAGGCCCGCATCATTTCCGGACTTCGCAGTTTTTTTTCCTGGATGATCTTTGAAGATCGCCGCACCGACAATCCGATGGAACTTATCGAAACCCCGAAGATTGGCCGTAAGCTCCCGGATACTTTGTCCGTCGCGGAAATCGATACCTTGATTGGTGCAATCGACCTTTCGACAGCAGAAAGCGAACGAAATCGTGCCATGCTCGAAACCTTATATGGCTGTGGCCTGCGCGTCTCAGAACTTGTGACCCTAAAAATTTCCGATCTTTTCTTTGATGAAGGATTTATTAAAATCACAGGGAAAGGCAATAAGCAGCGTTTCGTGCCCATCGGCAAAGTGACAGAGAAGTTCATTAATTTATATAGGAATGCAGTAAGGAATCATTTGACCGTACAAAAAGGCCATGAAGACACATTATTTTTAAATCGACGAGGCAGGGGTTTAAGCCGAGCCATGGTTTTTACCATAATAAAAGACCTGGCAAAAAGAATTGGACTTAATAAAAGTATCAGTCCGCATACTTTACGGCATTCTTTTGCCACACATATGTTGGAAAACGGTGCCGACCTCAGATCGATACAGCAGATGCTCGGCCACGAATCTATTACCACAACAGAAATTTATGTGCATTTGGACAGACGGCATCTGACGCAGGTGATGAACAATTTTCACCCACGGAAATAATAAAATGGAGCATCGACAAGATTTCACCTGATGTTTGACAACGATCTTGATTTGGGCGTTTCCCTGCGGGCCGCGTCTTCCGCTGTATATTTTTCTCTCACTGCGTTCAGGAAAAAGGATGCCGCTTCAACCGCTAACGCAAATTCGGGAAGATAGTTACTTCTAAGTTGGATGTTAACATCGGAACTTTTTCGTTTTTTCAAACCTCGTCCCGGCCGGGTTCACTTAAATGTGCGGCCCGCCACCCGCCACCCACAAAGTTCTCCCATATTTACCATCTACAAATGCGGTTTAACCATACCAATTCCAAAAGTGCGAAGTCTATTTTGATATTTGTTATCCAAAGGCTGAATTCTTTACAATTAAACAATGGGAATTTTTAAGCGCCACATTTACTCGTGGATATTTTATTTATTTACGCCGTGTGCCGGATACTCGTTGTGAAATGGTTGGGTTTAAGCCACGAAGCTTCCGGAGCAGTAATGGCAGATGTTCTCCTGATCATTGTAACAGTTCTGGCTTGTCTCGCGTATGGAACTGTACTTATCGGTTACGCATGAGCGCATGTCCCGGCAACTGGACCGTAAACTTGGTAAAACAAGATTGATTTTCAATTACCTAAGCATTATCTGAAAGATTGACAAGCCGACATTGCTGCTCATGCATTGTTGCAGCAGTTATTATTTTTTCTTTATGGCGAGTTCAACTCAACTGGTAACCAATCGTAAATCGTATTTATCGAAAAGCTGAAGAATTTAGGCTTCATTTGGGTCTTAGGCAGTAAAATTTTCTTAGTAGGATTTGAAATATAACCATTGATAATAGAGAGGTATCGTTCTAGCTGGCATCTTATCTGGCTGTCGCAATGCACCTCATGCCGCTTTAATATAGCGTCCGTCCACTCATCAGGAATTTTGAATGTGTCTTTGAAACGGCTATTATATAAAACGGTAACAGACTCTCCGTAGTTTTTTGAAAAGTCGTTAAAACCCTTTAATGATTTTTGTTGAAGACCATTTCTAATTTGTCGAAATTGCAGAGTGTCGATATCTATAACCCAAAATAGAAAATTTGGATTCGGGTTATCGTGTGATGAAGAGAAGAAGATTTGCTCAGGCGTTATTATCAAATTGTAAGAACCGTCATTGCATGTCGAATTCCAATAAAATTCAATTGGTCGCATATCAATATTTGCCTTTCTGTCTATTTTCAACTGGAAATAAATTGCCCTGATCGAGTCTGCCAAAGCAGATTTAGGTATGAAGTAATAATCACCTTTATCAATTGTCTCGGCAATCATAGACGTGTTTCTTGTCTGCGAATACAAGGAGTAAAATGTCAGATAGAAGGACAATATTAATATAGTTTGTTTTTTCATCTTTATAATTGCTGCCAACTAGAAAATAAGCGTGTCTGAAGGAGGAACTTTATATAAATTTTTTAATCATTGCAGTCCTGTTGATTTTAATTCCAATTGTCATTGCCTTTATCAAATAAATTTTCCCGATATAAAGATCGCTGCGAACACTGCTGTCCGGACAGGATTTCGAGGTATATCCTAAAAACAAAAGCCAATCTTTCGACTGGCTTCTTTTATAAACTGTAAACTGTAAACTGTAAACTCATCTCTTCACCGTCTGACAGCATCTTTTCCTATTTCGCAATATTCACCGCGCGCGTTTCCCTGATGACGGTAACTTTGACCTGGCCGGGGTATGTCATTTCAGTTTGGATCTTTTGCGATATTTCGAACGATAAGCTGGCCGCGTTGTCGTCCGTCACTTTTTCGCTTTCAACAATTACACGAAGTTCACGTCCCGCCTGGATGGCATATGCGTTCTTCACGCCGCTGAATCCGAATGCAATTTCTTCAAGATCTTTCAAACGCTGTATATACGAATCCAGAACCTGACGTCGTGCACCAGGTCTTGCGCCAGAAATAGCATCACAAACCTGGACGATAGGAGAGAGCAGCGACTTCATTTCAATTTCATCGTGGTGCGCACCGATTGCGTTGCAAACCTCTTCTTTTTCTCCAAACTTTTCAGCCCATTGCATACCTAGCAATGCATGCGGAAGGTCGCTTTCGGTATCAGGAACTTTTCCAATGTCATGCAACAATCCGGCACGTTTGGCCAATTTCACGTTCAATCCCAGTTCAGCGGCCATGATTCCGCAAAGCTTCGATACCTCGCGAGAGTGCTGCAGCAAATTCTGTCCGTACGAGGAACGATATTTCATTCGTCCCACAACCTTTATCAATTCAGGATGCAATCCATGGATTCCAAGATCGATCACAGTTCGCTTGCCGACATCAATAATTTCATCCTCGATCTGTTTCTGCGTCTTTGCAACAACTTCCTCGATCCTGGCAGGGTGGATCCTTCCATCGGTAACCAGTTTATGAAGCGACAACCTTGCAATTTCACGGCGAACCGGATCAAAACATGAGAGTATGATCGCTTCCGGTGTATCGTCTACAATGATCTCAACTCCTGTAGCGGCCTCAAGAGCGCGGATATTACGTCCTTCACGGCCAATGATCCTTCCTTTTACGTCGTCCGATTCTATATTAAATACAGAAACACAGTTTTCGACAGCTTCTTCGGTGCCAACACGCTGTATCGTGCTGATGATCACTTTTTTCGCCTCCTGCTGTGCGGTTAGTTTCGCCTCTTCCAAAGTATCCTGGATAAAAGACATCGCTTTCGTTTTCGCCTCGGCTTTCAAACCTTCGACAAGCTGGTCCCGGGCATCCTCCGCAGAAAGTCCGGAAATAACTTCCAATTGCTCAAGCTGGCTCTTATGCATCCGCTCAACTTCAGCGTGTTTGCGGTCGAGTGTTTCTATCTTAAGGTTGTATTCTTTGGTTTTGGCTTCGTAATCATCGTTGATTTTCTTTGCTTTCGCGAGTTCGTTTGATATCTGCGATTCTTTGTCGCGAACACGTTTTTCAATTTCCGCTACTTTCTTGTCGCGTGATAAAATCACTTGCTCATGTTCGGCCTTCAGTTCAATAAATTTTTCCTTAGCCTGAAGGATCTTATCCTTTTTGATGTTTTCAGCTTCAAGGTTTGCGTCTTTCAAAATTGATGCGGCCTCCTTGCGGGCATTTTTGACCAGGTTCGAGACATTGCTCTTCTCGATGACCTTTGCAATCGCGAAGCCTATTCCCACGCCGACTATCGCTGCAATAATTATAAGTAATAAATTGTCCATTGGTTGTTTTGGTTTATATATAAAAAAAGCCTGCATCAGGGATTTATAAACTCGTATCAGACAAGTTTTGAGCTAACTCACTGTTCAAGCTTCTGCGACAAAGGCAGCATGCTTTAGAAGCGACGATTTGCTCATCCTAATTGTTTAGTGTTGAGTTTATCAAATATGAACTAATGCAGGCAGTATCTTAGTTATGAAAAGAACGTGTTATTTTGCGATTTCCTTCGCCAGTAAATCATTGATCTTCGCAAGCCGTTCGACCGTTTCAGTACCATCAATGGCATGTTCCAGGTGTTTTTGCTCAAGCTGAGAAGCGAATTGAAGTGCGCACATCGCGAGCACATCCTGTTTATCCCTAACGGCATAATTCTCCTCAAATTGTTTGATCATCAGATCGATTTTCTTCGATGCGCTGCGAAGCCCTTCTTCCTGCGAAATCTCAACCGTCAGCGGATAAACCCTGTCGGCAATCGATAATTTGATCTTTAGCTTTTCTCCCATCAGTCGGCCAGTTGTGCGATACAGTAATCGATTTCCCGGATCAATGAATTTATTTTTAGCTTGGTCTCTCTTTTATTTTCGTCACTGCCAAGCAATGAATTGGCGACCTTAAGTGTTTCGTATGCCGATTTGAGCGAAGTGATTTCGTTTGTTTGATTTTCTATAGTTTTCGCTGATTCACCGATTTCCTTTTTAAGTCCCGCTATCGTTTGTTCCATGCGGTCGATCTTTTGGACCAGCATTCCGATGCGTTCTTCAAGGGTATCAATGATTTCGGTAATATTACTCATGTGCCATTCATTACCATAACCCCACAAAGTTAATATTCCTTTGCAATATCGCAACAAATTCTTCCGTTTTTTATGCGCCCTCTAGCTAACATTGACATGGTGGAAAACGTGTAAGTAATATGCGGTTTTACAGTAATTCCTTTAGGCTGATTTTTATAAATTAGCAAAAATCCAATCCATGAAATATCTGCCAATTTTCCTTTTGCTATTCGCCTCTTTATCAGCCCAAACACGTTATCCGCAAGATTATTTCCGGCAGCCGCTCGATATTCCGCTCCAGCTTTCCGGCAACTTTGGCGAACTTCGGACAAACCATTTTCACGCAGGATTTGATTTCCGAACTCAGCAAAAAGAGGGTTTAAATGTTTACGCGGCTGCGGAAGGATATGTTTCCCGGATCAGGATTTCATCCTACGGATACGGCAAAGCGCTGTATATCGATCATCCAAACGGTTACACAACAGTATACGGACATTTGCGGCGCATGGCTCCGGTTGTTGAGGATTTTCTGAAGAAGAAACAATACGAATTGCAATCTTATGATGTCGACATAATGCTTTCTCCAACCGATTTACCATTGACAAAAGGGCAACTCGTCGCATATTCCGGAAATACCGGCGGTTCCAACGGTCCGCATCTGCACTTTGAAATACGCGACACAAAATCGGAAAATGTAATTAACCCGATGTATTTCGGATTTGATAAGCTGCTTCCCGACTCAAAACGTCCGACGATCACGAGCATCATGGTGTATCCAATCGATGGAACTTCTGCAGTGAATCAGGCATTGACACCGATTATGCTCGATCTGAAACAAACCGAACCGGGGACTTATATTGCAGAAAATGTTTATGCAAGCGGCCGCATCGGATTTGCAATCAATGCTTCCGACAGGGATGATCATTCGCACAGCCCGAACGGACTTTTCGAAGTCAATTCCTATCTGAACGGAAATCTTGCTTTCGGATACCGTTTCGATACTTTCCACTTCGATGAAACACGATTCATTAATGCACTTATCGATTATCCGCGGTTTAAAAGAACATCGCAGCGCTTCCAGAAGTTATATATGAAACGGCCATATCCGCTGAGCATCGTCCGATCTGATATGAACGGCGGAATTATCGATGTTATTCCAAATATTTCAGGCACGTATCGTATCGAGGTAACCGATTTTAAAGGCAATAAATGCACTGTCTCGATTCCTGTTGCGCATGCTCCTGCGCCAACGTTCCTGACAGAAACCAATTCAGGATATTTTCTGGAAGCAGGGAAAGATAATATCTATGAGAAGGATAATATTTCCGTCACGTTTCCCGCAAATACTTTTTACGAGGATTTTTATCTGGATTTTGATGTAAAAGATAATATGCTCTTTCTTCGCAACGATCAGCTTCCGGTTCATAATCCGTATTCGATTTCGATAAAAGAGCCGACTGATCGCTCAGGGCCGAAAAATCAGACCTTTATCGCAATGATAAATGGCAACAGGAAATCATACAATGCGACAACTTATAAGGACGGAGTGTTTACAACCAAAGTAAAGGCGCTCGGAAATTTCACACTGTCAGAAGATACGGTTGCTCCTACCATTACGATCGCCAAGCCTATTACAGGAAAGTGGATTTCGGGCACAAGGTATTTGCAGCTTTCGATCCGCGACGATATGTCGGGTATCAAAACCATCAACGGCTGGCTGAATGGCAAATGGATATTGTTTGAATACGAGCATAAAACAAGGAAGATCACACATGATTTTAATGATGGCATCGCCGCCAATGGCCGAAATGAATTAAAAGTTGAGGTCACTGATAATGTGGGAAATTCCGCTATCTTTGAAACGCATTTTTTCAGGAATGCGCAATAACCTAAACATACTTTCTTGAGAATCAAAGCCCTGTTACTCACACTTATGGTCCTTTTCTGCGTGTCGCTTTCCGCACAGACCGCAAGGGTCAAAGGTGTCATCCTTGATGAGAATAACGTTCCTGCGGAAAACGTCACCATTACATATCTGGACAAAACTTCATCTACGGACGAAACCGGATTTTACGCGATAATGATTCCGGCAAATCAAAGGGTTACGATCGTGTTTTCCCATGTGTCGCTTAAGAAGACAACGGCAACAGTGGAACTTAAGCCTAATGAAGATTTCGAATTCAATGTCGTTATGCTGAGCAGCGCCGAACAAATGGGCGAAGTCATTGTTACCGGCGGAATCCGAAAGCGCGTCCAGGGCGTGACTACAATTGCTCCGGAAACCATTCGCAAAATTCCGGGCGCAAATCCAGGCGTTGAAAACATCATCAAAACATTACCGGGTTATAATTCCAACAATGAACTTTCTACGCAATATGCTGTTCGCGGCGGAAACTATGATGAGAATTTGGTATATGTAAATGAAATCGAAGTGTATCGACCGTTTTTGATTCGTTCCGGCCAGCAGGAAGGACTGAGTTTCACAAATACGGATCTCGTCCAAAATGTCGATGCGTCTGCAGGTGGTTTTCAGGCAAAATATGGTGATAAGCTTTCTTCAGTCTTAGATATTACTTATCGCACACCGCGCCGTTTTGGGGCATCAGCGGAAGCGAGTTTTCTCGGCGGCAGCGCATCGGTCGACCTAGTTTCGCCAAATCAGAAATGGATGGCGATCACAGGAATCCGCTATCGCGATAACAGCCTTTTTGTCAACAGCCAGGAAACGCAGACGAATTTCAGGCCTACGTTCGCCGACGTTCAGACAAACATTACCTTCAATGCTTCGACGAAATGGCAGTGGAGCATTCTTGCTAATGTGTCGCAGAACAAATACAATTATCAGCCGCTGACCCGCCAGACAAATTTTGGAACCATCGATGAGCCGATCGCCTTGCAGATTTTTTATGAAGGCCAGGAAAAAGACCGTTACGAAACATATTTCGGTGCACTTAAATCTGTGTACAATGTCAACGAAAAGTTCACTTTAAAATTCATTGCCTCAGGCTACAGAACGCTTGAACAGGAATATTTTGACATTTTCGCCGCTTATTTTTTAGGTGAAGTTGATTCAAACATAGGATCAGAGAATTTTGGTGATGTGACGTTCAGCCGTGCGATCGGAACGCAGTTGAATCACGCACGAAATGATTTGGACGCGGTGATTGTCAATGCCGAAATAAAAGGTTTGCACAAACTTAATGATACCGAAATTGAATACGGTTTTAAATATACGCGCGAAGACATCCGCGACCGCGTTGTCGAATGGGAAGTGATCGATTCTGCAGGTTTTTCACTGAATCCGCCGGTTATAGATTTGCCGGTCAATGATCAGCCGTACAATCCGTATGTCGGTCCGTTGGTGCCATACCGAAGCGTCCGTGCAAAAAACTTCAATAATATTGATCGTTTTTCGGGATATATCCAGTGGAATCGTAAAAGCCGCTGGAAAAACCACGATGTCTGGATGAACCTTGGCGTTCGTGCGCACAATTGGCAGGTTACAGGCGATGGCGTCGACGGAAAAAGTCAGACCACGGTCAGTCCGCGGGCCCAATTTGCAATCAAACCCGACTGGGAAAAGGATATGGTTTTCCGCATCTCCGGAGGATTGTATCATCAGCCGCCATCTTATCGTGAGCTTCGCGACGAAACCGGTGCAGTCCGCCCTGATGTTAAAGCACAACAGTCGGTACATCTTGTTTTAAGCAATGATTACAGCTTTAAAATGTGGCAGCGGCCCTTCAAGCTTGTCTCGGAAGCTTATTACAAAAGCCTGACGGATGTCAATTCCTATACGTTGGAAAATGTCCGGATCAGGTATCGCGCAAACAATAATGCAGAAGCTTATGCTTACGGACTCGACCTTCGCCTCAATGGTGAATTCGTTCCGGGAACAGAATCATGGCTGAGTTTCGGATATCTGAAAACCGAAGAAAACATTGATAATCGCGGATACATTGCACGTCCGACAGACCAAAGATTGAAATTCGGATTGCTGTTCCAGGATTATATGCCGCGGCTTCCAAATGTCAAACTTTACATGAATTTGGTTTATAACACCGGATTGCCGGGAGGTTCGCCATCTTACGCGGATTCGTATCAATATCAAAGCAGGCTTCGCGATTACAGGCGTGCGGATGTCGGTTTTATGTATGTGCTGACCGAGAACAACGACAAGCGCTCGGAAACGCATTGGCTGCGAACATTTAAAGATTTGTCGATTGGCTTCGAGATTTTCAACATCTTTAATAACCAGAATGCCATTACGAATACATGGGTTCGTGATGTCTATACCAAAAATCAGTACGGAATCCCGAATTATATGACAACGCGCGTTTTCAATGTGAAGCTGACAGCTCGATTGTAAGCGCCGAAAAATCATTATATTTGAGATTGCAACTCCAAATGATTCGCATGAAGACAATAGTTATGATTTCCGCGGTGGCATTGATCGTTTTAAGCTCGTGCCGTGACGAAAAGGAGAAGCCGAAAGTTACTTATGACAATACTAAAGTCAGGAAAGAATCCAAGGTAACCGATACGACCGACATTGAAATTGCCGACCTTCCGATCCATATCAGCGGAACCGAATATTTGATCCACCCGATCGGTGCTGTTCGCATCAACCCGGGGACAAGATATTATGGTTCGTCCGCAGCAAGCGGCATCAGTTACACTATTTCCAATTACAATATCTTTGAGATCACGGGAAACTTATCGAATCTGAAATTTCAAAAAATGAATTCGGATTCCCTAACAGTCCTTACGGATAAACCAGTCATGATTCAAACGGCGTCTTTTTTAAAACCACTTGCAGATAAATCGAAAAAGCATGTTATGGTTTATACGCTTGCAGACAACGATACCAATAAGGATGGCAAAATAGATTTCAACGATATTAAATCGTTATATATCAGCGGGATCAATGGTGAAAACTTTACGAAATTATCGGCCGATCTTGAAGAGCTCATCGACTGGAGGTTGCTTGAAGATTCACAGCGACTTTATTTCCGCACCGTGGAAGACACCAACAAAAATGGCGAGCTTGACAAAGATGATCGAATGCACTACAATCATGTCGATCTTTCGGGCGATTCCTGGCAGGCGACAACTTATGATCCGATCTAAATCAGGATATCGCTTTCAAGATCTGATTTTTCAATAGCGAAGTCAAACCCGAGACGTTTCAGCAGGTCAATGACCATTTTTTTGTACCAGTTTTCAGATTTCGGATGAATGTATATTTTATCGATGAGCTGGTTGATATCGACATTGACTTTGATTCCGTCATTGATATATATGCCGTGATCGCTGAGGTCTGATATGATCCTGATCTCGCGCTCGTACTGGAAACTTTTGCGTTTGAACAGGAATGGGAAGAAGGCATCCTCAAAGGGAATGTACTCTTTTTTGTAATCGATATAATTTACCTCGCCAATATACTGACGGATATCCAACTCCGGCAACAGCGCTTTTTGAAGCCTGCCGACGGTAGACCTGATGGCAAGTCCTTCGCTGCTTCTTGTAAAGATCTGCCACATTGCATACGATTCGTATTCGTTGATATGCCAGCTACTGACAACGACCTTCTCGCGATGTGTTTTGTAATAGTCGAGAAACGCGGGATTGTGTTCGGATAGTTTGCGCATTTCCTCAAATGTCGGTTCGCTGAAAGTTCCTTCGTACTGATCTTCGAATTTATCGGAGCGCGACATGAACAGCATCCTCGACATCAGCAAATCGAGAAATTTAGACAAATCCAGATATTTCCAGACAATTGTATCGGGATCTTCAGGAAGGATTATGTTGGGATTTTCGACGTACATTTTTTTGAGTAACGGAGTGATAAAGCGACAAAGGGACAAAGCGACAAAGCAACAAAGGGACAAAGTGTGAAAGCTACAAAGATACGCGGGCATTATCAACTATCAACTGTCAACTGTCAACTGTCAACTGTCAACTGTCAACTGTCAACTGTCAACT
>CBDUBJ010000033.1:0-27839 GCA_965365355.1 uncultured bacterium | reverse complement strand
GAGCACAACACTTTTAATGTTGGGGTCCTGGGTTCGAGCCCCAGTCGGGTCACAAAGTCAGCGCAGGACTTGATAGCTCAGTTGGTAGAGCACATCACTTTTAATGATGGGGTCCTGGGTTCGAGCCCCAGTCAGGTCACACAAAGCTATTGCGGCCACGTGGAGAAATTGGTAGACTCGCCATCTTGAGGGGGTGGTGTCGCAAGACGTGTCAGTTCGAATCTGATCGTGGTCACAAAAAATTACTGAAAAGTATTAAATGCCGGATGCAAATTGCAATTCGGCTTTTTTATTTTCTATCAGCCTTTAAATTTAAGGGATTTAATTTTCCACAGGCCATCCATGTCACCTATAGTATAGCGGCTTCTGTATTTATTTAGCGGCGCGAAGTGAACCTTTTCACAATGAACAAATCCCGGCAATTACCAGGATTCGTTTCTTTCTTTCTTCGTGGAAATGATCAGAAATCGATGTCAATTACACCGTCATGCAATTCTTGCGCGCTTGTCTCACTTTCATTCACCACTTCGCCCTCAAAAGTTCCAACTACTGAAGTGGAGGAATTGACGGTGATGTTTGAAGCCCAGTCAAATCCAAAAACTGCAGGAATCGATGGTCTATAAGTTTGGCTTAGAAGGCGAAGTTCGAAATTGTTAATTTTGTCAGTGCCAGTTTGGCCTACTTCAACGTCAAAATCAATTTCGTACGATGTGGAAGTGCTTATTTCGCCGTGAACGTGACGCGTCGTACCTGTGGTAGTAACGGTAAACACATCAAATACAAGAGGTACCGAACCTACACTCAAAGAGATTGTCCCGGTTGTGGTTGGCAAAGTACAGTCCAAACCATTAATAATCTCTTGCAGGTCCCCTGAATCATCTCCACAAACATCGATTTGATCTTCTAAAGCATCTTTGTAGTCATTGCATAATTGAACGTAATTTTCATCTGTAGCCGCATTAAATGCGAGTCCGGCAGCAGTGGAAGCCGCTGCAGCCTCTTCGCATGTCATGTCGTTGTTATTGTCATCGTCGGACTCGCAGCTGAACATTACGATCGACAACAATAAACCCGCGGTAATTAGTTTCAATGATTTCATAATGATGATCGGTTAATTTTAAATTAGACAAGTATTAAAGATACCTTAGCGATTCCAAACAACTGTTAGTATTAACTTAAAGTTTGGATGTTGCCCTAGGCAGGAAAAATGTATTTAAAGCTGCATTTCTGGGATCACGTTGTGCTGAATTTATACTAATTATTTCAGCTACAGGCAATAACCAAGCTTATATTAAGCAAGGAAGATCCCATGTAAACGACGTCAGATGAAATTGAAATGGGAGTTTGACAAGAGAAGTGTGCGCGACGAGAAGCAAAGCTTATGATTTGGTTTCAGGAGATTCTACGACTAAAATGTAAATGGGGTTGTCTAAATCAAACCATTTTTGCTTTCATAATTCAGACTTCTCACTTCCAATATTTTACAATTTGTTAATGTTCGTTTGGAAAATAATTCTGACATTTATCATGTCAATCCCAATGAAATGATCGAATCCTACGACAGCGGCGATAAATATCGGTTCAAGCTCATCTTCGTGGGCGTGCTTTTTATATTGGCAATGATACTGTTTGTTTTTCTTGGATGGACGTTCCTAAGATAAAACTTTCTTAATAGTCTTATCTGTTAACTTTATTTCATACTTTTGTTTAATCATCTACTCAAAAGTATGAACAATATTAAAACTTTGTTTTCAATAAAAGATCTGGAAAATCTCTCGGGTATCAAAGCCCACACTATCAGGATCTGGGAAAAACGCTATAACGTCCTGGAGCCGATGCGAACCGATACCAATATTCGTATGTACGATGTTGAAAGCCTTCAAAAGCTATTAAACATTACGCTTCTTCACAAGCATGGCTATAAGATCTCGAAGATTTCAAAATTTCCGACAGATAAAATTCCCACTTTAGTACGCGAGATCATTTCGCAAAAAAGCGCCAAGCACCACGCAATAAACGCTTTTAAAATGTCGATGATGAATTTTGACCAAGCCCTGTTTTACAATACCTACAATACTTTATTATCCGAAAAGACTTTCCGTGAAATTTTTTACGACGTGGTTATTCCATTGATGGAAGAAATTGGACTTTTATGGCAATCCGGCACGATCACTCCGGCACATGAGCATTTCATGACCAACTTGATTTCCCAAAAGCTTTTGGTCAACCTGGAGAAAATCCAGTCGATTGCGCAACTTAAATCCGAGCGCGTTTTTGTGCTGTTCCTCCCGATGAATGAACTGCATGAGCTCGGCCTGATGTATATCAACTACGAAATTGTTCTCAACGGTTACAAGAGCATTTACCTTGGCGAATCTGTTCCTGTAGAAAATCTTGCAGACGTTACCCGATACTTTGACAATATTACCTATCTGTCGTACTTTACCGTTGCGCCATCGCGCGAGCAAGTCGATGACTATATTTCAAAAGTCCATGACCAAATCATGAAAAGCAATTCGGAACTCTGGCTGATCGGCCGTATGCTGTCTGATGTTGACACGGAAAAATTGCCTGAAAACATCAAAGTTTTCAACTCAATTGCGAGTCTTGTTCGAGAACTATAAAAAAAGCACCCGTTAAGGTGCTTTTCTGTTTTATAAAGTCTTTGCTTATTTTCCGAACATTTGCTGCAGCGGTTTTAGCTGATCCATATCGACGTCTGATTTCTGCATGACCGTCATCAGATTCATGATATCGTTGGGATTCATATCGTTTCCGATAATTCGTACGACCGTAAATCCGATATCATTCTTATTTCCAAAGAACACGAACTCGTCTATATGTTCTTCATCACCGACGAAACTTACCGTCGCAACCTCTTTTCCTTTGCCAAACTTCATCAGTTGCTGATACTTTTCGTCCTTTAGGATGTCTGAAACTTTAGTCCGCTCCGCTTCAAATTTGCTCCGATTGTTATCATCTAACTTGAAAGCGATAATGTTCATTTTTTCAAATGCATCCAACGCATCTTTCTGCTCCGCACTCAGTGATTGCTTTTGCACATTCAGGATGCTCGGGGAAACATCCAGCGCGATAAAATCGCTGTCTTCAGTGCGTTCAACCATATACTTTTGTAAGCTGGGTTCACGGCTGCAGCCTATTGTGAAAATTGCCGCAGCAATTGCGATGAAGATTGACGTTCTCATGATTACTTACCGCCTTTTTTACTTTTGGCGTTATCCAGATAGGTTCCGCCCGGAAGGTTCATTTTATCGGTAAGCGTCGAAATTTCATTGAGGTCAAAATTACCTGTCAGCGACATCAGGACGGTTTCGTTTCCTTTACCGGAACCTTCGATAAACATCAGCAGTTCACGCACTATCGTTTCGCTCGAACCCGATTTTACCATGATCTTGATGTTTTGTCCTTTATCGTTAACACGCATCAGCTCTTCAAGTCCTGCCGATTTAATGTATTTTTCGGCGGTCGCTTTCATATCTGCGGTAACGCGCGTGCTTGCCGTGGTAAACACTTTGAGGTTATCAAGTTTTTTGATCAGATCCAAATATTGCTGTGACTCTTTGCTTTTGACATTGCCCATCATCTGGAACATTTTTTTGTTGACGATTACCGAAGTAACATCGTCCTGGCCATCGTACTTATCGAAAGCCGCCTGTCCGAAGAAAAGTGCAGGCATCAGCATTAAAAACGTGAAGATTAATTTTTTCATGATAATTGAGATTAATTTTTAAAGATTAGGTTTTTCGAATTTTCGTATTCGCGGATATATCCGACGCTTTCCATTCCCTTATTCACATTGCCCGACAAAAGCGAAAGTGCTTTCTGTGTTTCTTCGAATGCCTTTTCAGGATTGTCGTAAGTTCCGAGATCTTCGGAATTGTTGCCAGTCCTTGTCAGGAAAACGCCAAGTAACACTGCAACGGAAGCCGCAATCGATAACCATGCTGCGTAATGCTTTTTGGATTTTAAAGGTATCGGCTGCGTAAATTCCTGCGTTCGTGCATGTGTGAAATAATTGAACATTGGGCGATATTGCTCCAGATGCTGCGCAACATCCGATGAGGAAAAGTATTCCTGAAGTGATTTTTCCTCTGCAATTGTCGTTTCTCCCTGAAAGTATTTTTCGAGTAGCAATTCTATTTTATGCAATTCCATAGCTGTGTGTTTTTGTAATGTATTCCCTTATCGTTTTGCGGGCCCGTGACAATGCGACCCGGACCGCAGTCTCATTCATATCCAGCATTTTGCCTATTTCTTCGAATTCGTATTGTTCGATGTCGCGCATCTGCACGATGATCCGTTGCTGTTCCGGGAGTTTGCCGATGATCTTTTCTGCCCAATTCCACGTATCGGAATCTTCCATTTTTTGATGAAGCCCCGCTTCCCTGTCGGTAAAGTTATTGTGGACAATCTTGAGGTTTCCGGCACGTTTTGATTTAAGCTGATCAAGACAATAATTTTTTGTCATTGTCATGGCCAAAGCTTCAACGCTTTTGTATTCGCCCAAAACCTCATTCTTGTTCCACAATTTAACCAATACTTCCTGAGTCGCGTCTTCCGCCTCTTCCGTACTTACAAGCAGCCTTTTGGATAACCGAAAGAGCTTGTCTTTAAACGGGTTTATCAGGCGGATAAACTCTGATTGGTCCATGATTGATGATTATTGATTGATGATTTCGGGTTCAAGACGATGCGTAATTCTTTTTGTTACAAAATATTTTTACAGGAACTAATTTCGATAAATTTACGTTCTGAAAATAAAATCCGGATGAAGCGAATTCTCTCATTTACAATTGTTTCAATACTACTCTTCGTGTCACTGATCAGTTGCGAAGATAACGATGAAAACTCGGTCCCCGCTTCACTGCGGATCCAGGATTTTATCTGGAAAGGACTCAACCTATATTATCTCTGGCAGCAGGACGTTCCGGATCTGGATGATGATCGGTTTGCAAACCAGGATGAACTCAATGACTTCCTGGAAGCCTGGCCCGATCCATTTGGACTATTTAACCATTTGCGCGTCTCGCCGTCCATCGATCGCTTCAGTGTTATTTACAGCGATTATCGCGTGCTCGAAGGCGTACTTACCGGAACTACTGACAACAATGGCGTCGATTACGCACTTCGATACAAAAATGGCAGCACGACAGAGCTTTTTGGCTATGTAAGGTATATCTTGCCCAATTCAGATGCTTCTTCAAAAGACATTCATCGCGGAGATATATTTTACGGTGTCAACGGTACGCAGTTGACCATCGATAATTACCGTTCATTGCTTTCGGAAAATACATATACTTTGAACCTTGCAGATTACGATGGCGGCAACATCACGCCAAACGGCGAATCGGTTACACTTACAAAATCTGTTTATTCCGAGAATCCTGTGTATCTGTCGACAGTCATCGAACAAGGTTCTCACAAAATCGGATATCTTGTGTACAATGGTTTTTATCCCGCGTATGAATCCCAGCTTAACGCAGCTTTCGCTCAGATGCAAAGTGCCGGAATTACGGATCTTGTACTGGACCTTCGATACAATTCAGGCGGTTCCATCGCAACGGCAACGCGTTTGGCAAGCATGATCACGGGCCCGTTTAACGGTCAGCTATTCGCGAAAGAAGAATGGAATCCTAAAGTCCAGGCATATTATGAAGACAATTTCCCGTCGGAACTGACGGATAACTTTACCTCATCCATCGGAAACGGAAATGCGATCAATCATTTAAACCTGCCTCGAGTTTTCGTCCTTACCACAAAAAGTACGGCTTCTGCCAGCGAATTGGTAATAAACGGTTTGGCGCCTTATATTGATGTGATCCAGATCGGCGACTTGACGACCGGTAAAAATGTGGGTTCGATCACACTTTACGATTCGCCTGATTTTACAGCCGATGACAGAAGTACGAAACATCGCTATGCCATGCAGCCGATCGTTTTACGGATTGTCAACAAAGACGGATTTGGCGATTATCTCGATGGCCTTGCGCCTGATGTCGAAGCTTTGGAAGATCTCGGAAATCTCGGCGAACTCGGAAATGAAAACGAGCCGCTTCTCGCCGAAGCCATCAGTCAGATTACCGGCAGCGGACGTTTTATGCGCCAGATGCCGGACAATAACCCGCTGCATTTTCGCGATAGCAAAACCATCAAAGGACAGAATCAGATGTATCGCGAAGTGCCAAAAAATTTTATAAACGCTATTCGTTGAAATAGATTCCGTTCGGACCTACTCCTGCGGGAATTTGCTCGATGGGCTGACCATTGGTTGAGTACACATAAACTTTCCCGTCTGATATAAAATCTTCTGTGGCTTCCGCGATGTAAATCCTGTTTCCATTCACTGCAAAACCATATCCGATATAATCTGATGAAGATTGCGTGTCGAATAATGGCGAGTCAGTAATCGTATCCGCATCAGCAGCAACTTTATACACTTTTGAACCAACATTAAAGTATGCATTGCTGCCTTCGATATCGATATTTGATGCGTTTTGCATCGACGCAGGAAACGAAATTTCCTGCATGGGATATCCTTCGGAAAGATCAATTCTGACCAGTTTGCTGTCGACACCAAAACCTGATGTCAGCACATATAATTTTCCATCCTTCACTTCCATGGAGTTTGGCGCAGTTCCAACGATGATCTCATCAAATACCGACTGGCTTGCAGGATTAATGACCGTTATACTGTCGCCGGCGCCAAAAGATCCGTTAGCAACATAAACTTGGCTTCCATCGTTCGTGATTCTTTCGGCGTAATCGTTAATCATGATTGGCGTTCCGACTGAAAGATCCTGAAGGTTTATCACAGTCACAAAATCGTCTGCGCCCGATTCCCAACCTGCAGAATTCGTAACGTAAGCTTTTCCATTTAAAACCGTTCCATACCGCGGATGATCGAATCCTGTGGAAATAGTTGAAATGTATTCGAATGTATACCTGTTCACGACCGTGATCTTATTGGCAAAATTTGAAATCAGGAAAGCGCGATCATCATCAAAAAACATCGATTGTACATACCCGCCCATATCCTGCGCCGGATTGACAACTTCAAAAATATCGTGCTGGATCGTCTGCATGTCATCACTTGCATAAGTGATCGAACCTGAAACGGCGTTTCCTTCATTTAAGATCAACAGGCCGTTATCATAGCTGCCAAGTGGCGCATCGCCATCGTTGTCATTGTCACATGATAAAATAAGCCCTGAAACTGCAATCAGTAAAAGATTTTTAATGTTCATTATCAAAGTTTTAAGTGTAAATAAAGATTGTAATTGATTCCCGGCATCGGACGTCCGGAAACCGTTTCGTATTGTTCGTTCAAAAGATTTCCTGCCTGCACGCCGGCTTTAAGTGACTTGCTGACCGCAAATTCTGCATAAGCATTGAGCACAAGGAAAGGATCAACATTATATCGTGGATTGTTATCGCTTCTCGTAAACATTTCATCATTGTACAAGCCCTGGACAATAAATGATATTTTCGAATAAGTGTAAGCAATTCCTGAAGTGATTTTATGCAGCGGAACATAGATCAATCGTTTTCCGGTCGAATTGTTTTCCGAAAAAGTATACGCATAAGTTGCATGATAAACGATTTGATGGCTGCCAAAGGAATTCTTGTATGATGTAAAAGCCTCGACTCCGGAAGTCCTGACATCACGTACATTCTGCGGATTCCAGACGGACGTTGTTCCCGGAAGCCACTGGATCATATCAGTAATATCGATGATATAGCCGGTGACCGAGAAATCAAAATTTTTGTGATTGACGTCAAAGCCAAGTTCGCCCTGTAAAGATGTTTCGGGTTTAAGATCCGGATCGCCGACTTCCGACCAGTACAAGTCGTTAAATGTCGGTATCCTGAAATTCCTCGAAAAATTTGTCCGAAGTTTTAATGCATCAGACATTCGATATGACAAACCTCCTGAAAGCAAGATCGGGCTGTCAAAATCAGATGGAAAATCGCGTCTGATCCCAAGTTCATAAGTCAGCTTTTCAACGATCCGATGACGTATAAGCAAGGCCGCCGCGAAGTTTTTCCTTTCTTCACTTTCGATATCAGATCCGCCGCCTGCAACATTCGAGTATTCCGCAATGGCATTGATAAGGAAGTTATCAGCTGGTTGATATTGCGCATCGTACTTTAAAATGGTCGTCGACGCATTTCCCGAATCGTGATCCTGCGAATCAATATCTGCGAAATACTTATACTTTTCATCGAGAAATGCGATCCTGGCTTTCGTTTGCCATTTCGACAAATTTGAATTCCATTCAAGCATATTCCAGGAATTGACATCGGCGTACTTTGTTTTGGTTTCGCTCGGACTTATCAATGAAAAATGTTTGTCACCCGAAAAGAATCTGCTAAAAAATCTGATGTCGTGTCTTTCATTTATCTTATATCCGGCGGAAGTATTCAAACCAAAATTCCAATATTGCCCATTGATGTTGAAGCCTCCGACAGGAAAATCATAATCGTTATCTGATGCATTATAGCTTACCGAGGATGCAACCGACCACCGATCGTTCGCTGCATCCAGCCGATAAAAAGATTCCGACGTATTAAAACTTCCATATCGCGTAAAAAGCTGATTTGTGAAATGCCTTCCAAACGGAATTTTGTTCGACAAATGTATGCTTCCGCCAATTGCACTGGTTCCATAAATCGGACTTCCGCCGCCTGCCCTGACCGTTACGGAATTAAAATCTGTTGCCGAAATCGAATTGAAATCCGTTTGTCCGTTTAACTGCGAATTGACGTTGATTCCGTTCCAAATTACTGCTGTCTGCTGCGCCGATGTGCCACGGAAACTCGCGGATGAAACCATGCCGTAGCCATTTTGCCTGAATGTAATCGGTGAATTTTGCTCCAGCAACGACGTCAGCGAGGAATGATTTCGGGAAATTACAGAATCGTTGAGATGAATTTTTCCCTGCGTGTTCGAGAAGTTGCGAAGCTGCCTGTCGGCAATGTCGACCTGATCCAAAGCGATTGAATCCGTTTGCGCCGACAATGCCGGGCAAATCAGAAAAGTAAAAAAAAGAAAATGCCTTGTTTGTCTCATAATTCTGAGGCCTTTCTTCCCGAAGGTCCACGAGTTTGTTATATCAAGGCAGGTCTCCTGGCTCGCGTCCTTGTTGTTGGCCTTCCCGTCTGTCGACAGTGGCGGAGATAACAACAGGCTTATAGCTTACAGTTGCGGGTACAGCTCAGGCATTTACCTGATTCCCTTTTCATGCGGCAGATGCCGCAAACCTCAACGGCGCAAAGATATGTTAGATTTTGGATTTGTAAGGTCATTATTAATTATTCCATATTAATTATTAATTTTTCTCAACTTTGCCCATATGTCCAGAATTTTCCTTCTTACACTAATTTTATTCACGGTTCTCGGCTGCAAAGATCCTAACGGCAGTCAATTGCAATCATATTCAAAATCTCCGTCCATCAGATACGCATCAGGCCTGCAGATTTTTCATCACGATGGTTTTTCTGTTGTCAACGTTTCGAATCCATGGCCCGGCGCAAAAAAATCTTATACCTACATTCTTAAGAAAAAAAATGCAAAATTACCCGACAGCCTTTCCTCATATCCTTCGATAAATGTTCCTGTAAAAAAGATCATTGTAACCTCAACGACACACATTCCCTCACTCGAAATGCTTGGCGTAGAATCTTCGCTAAAAGGTTTTCCGAACTTGAATTATATTTCGTCGGAGAAGATGAGGAAACTTATCGATGATGAAAAGATTCGCGAACTGGGTTCAAACCAGCAATTGAATACTGAAATCGCTTTGGACATTGCGCCGGATGTCATCATCGGATTCGGGATCGATAACAACAATCCTGCACTTGAAAATCTTGAAAAAAGCGGCTTGGATGTTATTTTCAATGGCGACTGGAACGAAGAATCGCCTTTGGGCAAGGCCGAATGGTTAAAACTTTTTGGTGCTTTGTATGATAAAACGCAAACGGCTGACTCGATCTTTAAATCGATCGAACAGGAATATCTTCGTGCCAAAACACTCGCATCGAAAACTGCCGAAAAGCCTACGGTCCTGGCCGGAAGCGTCTATGAAAATCATTGGTACATGCCGCAGGGAAACAGTTGGGGTGCAATCCTGATCAAGGATGCAGGCGGAAAATATTTATGGGAATCGTCACGCGGAACTGGTAGTTTGTCTTTGCCTGCTGAAGAAGTTTTAGCAACAGGCAAAGATGCCTCGTATTGGATCGGTCCCGGTCAGTTTACCTCGATGAATGAATTGCTCGAATCCAGTCCGCATTACACCGAATTCAAAGCGTTCAAATCAAACAGCATTTATTCGTTCAGCAGTAAAAAAGGAAAAACGGGCGGCATTCTTTACTATGAGCTGGCACCCAATCGTCCCGACATTGTATTAAAAGATATTGTGAAAATATTGCATCCGGAATTGCTTCCCGAACATAAACTCTATTTTTTTGAAAAGCTTCGGTAGTCCCGCATCAAACAGTGAAATCCTGATGATCATATTGTTCATCTTATGTGCTGTGCTTTTCATTTCCGATATCGCACTTGGCCCCGTAAACATTCCGGCTGTGGATGTTTTAAAAGCGCTTACCGGCGGCGAGATTCGCGAAACCTGGGATTACATCATTATCAATTACAGAATGCCGAAAGCGATAACCGCAATGCTTGCAGGATTTGGACTTTCGGTAAGCGGATTGATGATGCAGACGCTTTTCCGAAATCCGCTTGCAGGTCCGTATGTTCTTGGATTAACGTCCGGCGCATCACTCGGAGTAGCATTTGTAATTCTTGGCGCGGGCTTTCTGCCGGCATTTTTAAGCGGCTGGCTGACATCTTCATACGGAATCATTGCCGCGTCATGGCTTGGAAGTTTCGTTGTTTTGCTTGCAGTTTTGCTTGTTGCCGAAAAAGTTCGCGATACCATGTCGATATTAATCGTTGGTTTGATGTTCGGCAGTTTTACCAGTGCTATCGTTGGCGTTCTGACGTACCTGAGCTCGGCCGAACAGCTTCAGAAGTACACATTTTGGTCGATGGGAAATCTCGGAAATTTATCCTGGCCGGCTGTTTCGATATTGACGGTTGCCATATTGATCGGTCTCTTCATCAGCATTTTTTGCATCAAGCCGCTAGATGCATTGACGCTGGGCGAAAATTACGCACGAAGCCTCGGAATCAATTTTAGAAAAGTGAGGTTGCTGATCATCATCGCAACAAGCATTTTAGCCGGAAGCATCACCGCATTTGCAGGTCCGATAGCATTTATTGGCCTCGCAGTACCGCATATTGCCCGATTGATCTTTAAAACCGGAAGCCATCGCATTTTGTTTTGGGGAACTTTGATGATTGGCGCATCGGTAATGCTCATATGCGATATTCTGTCGCAATTTCGGGGATCCTCGATTTCACTGCCGATAAACGCAGTAACTTCAATAGTAGGCGCGCCGATCGTAATTTGGCTGCTGCTTCGCAAAAGATCCATGTTATGAGTCCGATTCTCGAAACATTTGCGCTTGACATCGGTTATCCGAAAAAAAAGGACTTTGAGCTTGTCGCTTCAGACATCAGTATAAAAATTGTCCCCGGCAAACTGATCTGTATGGTCGGTGCAAACGGTTCGGGAAAATCGACCCTGCTCCGTACGATCGGCGGATTGCAAAAACCGATTGCGGGAAAAATTAATTTATCCGGCAAAAGTATCAGCGATATCAGCACGTCGGAAATCTCAAAAACCATCAGCCTGGTCTTGACCGATAAGATTCCGTCGGGAAATTTTACTGTTGAAGAACTGATCGCCATCGGACGCCAGCCGTACACGAACTGGATCGGTAAACTTCGCGAAACCGACATCAAACTGATAAACGATGCAATCGAAATTACGGGAATACGTCATCTTGCGAACCGTAAATTTTTTGAACTCAGCGACGGCCAGCTTCAGATCGTAATGATAGCGCGGGCATTGGCACAGGATACGCCACTGATCATTTTAGACGAGCCATCGACGCATCTCGATCTTCCGCATAAAGCGTCATTGTTCAGGTTATTGAAAAAACTTGCGCACGAACGTGGCAAATCGATTCTGTTTTCCACGCATGATATTGAAATTGCGCTGCAGGTTTGTGATGAGATCATCGTTGTTGCCGACGCAAAAGCATGGCAGGAAAACCTTCAAACGTTTGTCTCGAATGACAGCCATCGCAAAATGTTTAATGACGATAAAATTTCGTTTGATGCGGATCGGATGAAATTCAATTTGGATCTCGATTAATTATATAATGGTCAGACAACGATTTTTTTGTAATTTTTCTGAATGAAAAACATCCATTTGTTCTTATTGATGCTACTTCCGGCGATGTTATCTGCGCAGCAAAAGCTCGAAATGACACCGCAGGGATTTGCTCCGGTGGAAATTCCGAGGCCACAGAGAACCAACGAAAAGCTCATTGAACTTTCGCGCGACTGGGCTGCAAATTATAACCGTCGTGAACATGATGTATACGACGTCACTGCATCATCAATGAAAATAGATGCAGTCCGGCAAAATGCGTTTTACTATCGAAATCGGGGCGAAACTTATCATTCCAATATCAGATATACTTTGGCCGTAGATTTTGGCGAAAACAATCTCACGATTACCTTCTCTGTGAAGGATATTTTTGTGCGTCAGACATTAATTGAGAAAACAATCGCGGATTTCTTTGCTTCCGACGGACGTCTGAAAAGCGAATTCCTGGAAGTGAAACCATCATTGGAGGAAACGGTAAATGAAATCGTCGGATCGTATACCACGTTTATTCAACGATGATGCAATAGTTTGTTAAATCGAATTTCATATTAAGGGTTATTGACTAACTTGAATGGAAAATCATGTTATGGAACGCGAAAAAGAAAACCTTGGCGACAAGAAGTGGAACAATCTGATGAATGATCGGTTGGATCACAAAGAATTCAACGAAGGGTTCAGCGCTGAAAACATTTCCCCGGATTACGATCCTTCAAAAGATGCGTCGGAAAATTTTCGCGACGAAATCGACATTGATGAAAACGGGAATCCCGATCATGTGAAGCGTGCTCGATTTGTAGATGACGATGCTATGGACAAGGCCTCAGATGTAGCCATTCCGGTTGACAATCGCATCATCGAAAATCAAGATTCGTTGAAGAACCGCGATCGCAATTACGATACAGATCCAAACAGATATCCGCCGTCGCATCCTGACAACCAGATCCATCGCGGAAACAATCCTGAAGAATAGTATCTTTACGCCTCAAAAAATTGGGGCATGCAGCAGCAATCCAAAGCATCACTGATCTTTTCGGTGATTAAGAAATCGCTTCGAGGCGACGAGATCGATTACACTACAGGCAGTTTGAGGCTGTCCGTCATCTTGCTCGCGATTCCAATGATGCTCGAGATGATGATGGAATCTGTTTTCGCTCTGGTCGATCTTTATTTCGTCGGCCATCTTGAAAACAGCAGCTTCGCAGTTCAAACTGTCGGACTGACAGAATCTGTCCTGACGATCATCTACTCTTTAGCAATTGGCATCAGCATGGCGGCAACAGCCGTAGTAGCGCGGCGAATTGGCGAAAAAGATCCGGTTGCGGCAGCAAAAGCCGGAATGCAGGCGATTCTGATTGCATTTACCGTAAACCTTTTCATCAGTGTTGCAGGCGTTGTTTATGCCACAGACATATTGCTCTTAATGGGCGCGTCTCCGGAGGCTGCAATCCACGGAACGCCGTTCATTAAGATTATGATGGGTGGAAGTTTCATCATCATGCTCCTGTTTCTGATCAATGGAATTTTTCGCGGCGCGGGAAATGCCGCCATAGCGATGAAAAGCCTTTGGATCGCGAATATCAGCAACATTATCCTCTGCCCTGTTTTGATAAATGGATTCGGTCCTGTTCCGGCATTGGGCCTGACAGGCGCGGCAATTGCAACTACGATCGGCCGCGGAATCGGTGTCATGTATCAATTGTATCATCTGTTTAACGGCAAAAATATGATCAAAGTTTCATTGGTGTATTTAAAGCCAAATTTCAATTTGATAAAATCGATTACCGCAATAGCATCACCGGCAGTGCTTCAATTTGTGATCGCATCGTGCAGTTGGATATTTCTCGCGCAACTGGTTGCAAAAACCGGCGGTGATGAAGGATCGGCAGGTTATCAGACAGCGATACGGCTGATGATGTTCTTCCTGCTTCCGGCCTGGGGACTGAGCAACGCCGCAGCGACGCTTGTCGGTCAGAATCTTGGAGCAAACGAAGTCCGGCGTGCCGAAGATTCGGTATTGAAAACAGCAAAATACAACATGATGTACATGGGCGGCGTGATGGTTATCATGATCATGGGAGCAGAATTCTTTTCGGAACTGTTTTCGAATGATACGGAAGTTCAGAAAGTTTCGACATTGGCAGTTAGGATCCTCGCATCGGGCTTCATTTTTTATGGAATCGGAATGGTACTGATCAATGCGTTCAACGGCGCCGGCGACACTTGGACACCTACGAAAGTAAATTTCATCGGATTCTGGCTTTTCCAGATTCCGTTGGCTTATTTGCTTGCCGATACGGCGAATCTTGGTCCAATTGGCGTTTTCATTGCGATTCCGGTTGCCGAAACCGCCATAACCATCGCAAGCTACTTCCTGTTTAAAAAAGGAAAGTGGAAAACTGTCAAGGTGTGACGATATGTTAAATCCTCAGGGTAAATTATATAATACTTTCATAAAATTTTATAACCGCATCGGGAAGGGTAATTCTAATTTAGTTAAAAATTGTAAGCACTGAAATTGAAACAAAATTGAAGTGCTGGATACCAACTCTAACTAAATAAAAATAAGACTATGAAAGCTTTATCCCTTATATTGTCATTGGCGGTTTTCTTTATTGCAGGATACTATTTCATTGCAGATTTTAACTTGTCAGGCGAAGTCAACCATATCATTTATATGAGCCTTTTATTGGTACTAATGTTAATTTGTGTCGTTGGGATCATGATCAATGTTCCGTTGATCATCAGTGAAAGACGTAAAATGAAAGTTCTGATGAACAGCAAGCTTGTACGCAGGCGTTCGCATCGTCGACTTGAAATCAATTTCGAAGCTTAAAACTCTCTATACACCAAACACCCTTTGAAGGCAGCCTCTCCCCGGGCTGCTTTTTTTTGTACCTTTTGAACGCATAAATCTGCGTACCGCAATGGAATTAATTATTGTTCTCATCCTTCTGCCCATTGCACTTTTGGGCGGAATTCTTATTGGAAAAATTATTTACACCTCGAAAAGCGAATCCATTAAAACAGGCCTGGAAGCGAAAATCAATGCACTTGGTACGCAGTATCAGATCGCACGTGAGCAGCTGGCAACCGACCGTTCAGCTTTTGAAAAACAAGTTCGTCAAATGCAGACGGAAGTTGAATCGCTTCGGTCAGAAAAAGAATCTTTCGCCATCAAACTTGCCCAGAAAGAATCGGCATTTGAAAATTTGTGGGAGAAAAACCTGGAACAAAAAGAGGAAGTCCGGAAATTGCAGGAAAAGTTCACCAAAGAATTTGAAAATCTCGCGAACCGGATCATGGAAGAGAAATCCGCAAAATTTACAGAGCAGAACAAAGAGAATTTAAAAAACATCCTGTCACCGCTTCAGGAAAAAATCCATCTTTTCGAAAAAAAGGTCGAAGATACCCATAAGGAAAGCATCGATTATCACGCGGCGCTGCGCGAGCAGATCATCAACATCAAATTGATGAACGAGCAGATGTCAAAAGAAACCATAAACCTTACTAAAGCGCTAAAGGGCGACAGCAAGCTTCAGGGCAATTGGGGCGAACTCGTGCTTGAACGCGTACTTTTAAAATCAGGCCTTGAACGCGGACGCGAATATGAAATGCAGAAAAGTTTTGTCAACGAAAGCGGACAGCGCGCATTGCCGGATGTTGTTATCAATCTGCCCGATGGCAAAAAGATGATCGTCGACTCGAAAGTGTCGCTAACATCGTATGAAAAATATTGCAGTGAAGAAGACGATCTGATAAAAAGTGCGCATTTGAAGGAGCATGTCAATTCGATCAGGCGGCATGTTGAGCAGCTGGGATCAAAGAACTATCACGATCTGTATCAAATGGAAAGTCCTGATTTTGTATTGCTTTTCATACCGATTGAACCCGCGTTCGCAATTGCCTTAAATGAGGATACTGCGCTTTACAACAAAGCGTTTGAAAAGAATATTGTCATCGTGACGCCATCTACGCTGCTGGCGACATTGCGTACCATCGACAGCATGTGGGCAAATCAGAAACAGCAGGAAAATGCATTGGAAATTGCACGTCAGGCAGGTGCTTTGTACGATAAGTTCGAAGGATTTATGAATGATCTGATCATTGTTGGCAAAAAAATGGACGAGGGCAAAAAAGCGTACGAGGAATCGATGAAAAAACTGTACCTTGGAAATGGCAACCTGATTGTCAGTGTCGAAAAGCTGAAAAAGATGGGCGCAAAGGCTAAAAAATCGCTTCCTGATAACATATTGAATCGCGCCGGATCGGACGAAAATTCTTTGCCGGAAGAACTTTAACAATTGTATTTTCTGTTCTAACTTATTTCATTTGTGATTATTACGAATAAATTGCTATTTTTGGTGGCTTTACAAAAAATGATGAAAAAGATTTACTTCTGGCCACTGTTGGCATTGATCCTTTCTGTAATTATACTTGTCTCCTGTTCCGACAATTTTTCGGAAGAAGATGAGCAATATCGTTTGATTTCTCCGATTTCTGTAAACATTACGCAAGTACCTTATCCTAAATTATCGGATTACAGATTTTTTGTGGGCGATCTGAAAAGACAACAGCCCGCAAGTTCTGTCCTGCCATACAAACCTGCAAGCGATCTCTTCTCCGATTACGCACATAAAAAGCGCTTCGTCTGGATGCCACGCGGAAGCCAGGCAACTTACGATGGAGACGACAATGTCCTAGAATTTCCGGTTGGAACTGTGTTGATCAAAACCTTTTATTTCGACAACGTCCAGCCTACCAATAAGACCAAGATCATTGAAACGAGGCTTTTGATTAAAATCGCCGAAGCTACGCCAAGCAGTTCAGGTTGGGAAACTTACAATTACATTTGGAACGATGCCCAGAAAGAAGCTTATTTGGATACTGACGGAAACGGGATATTCGTGCCTTTGACTTTTAGCGAAAATGGTGTCGAGAAGAGTGTCAATTACAAAGTTCCGGCGACCACAGAATGCAAAACCTGCCATAAGCTGAATCCGACGCAAAGCGCGAATGGCGAAATTACGCTTCCAATCGGCGTAAAGCCGCAGAACCTGAATTACGTGTACAATTATGGCAATGTTGAAATGAATCAGCTGCAGCGCTGGGTTCAGCAGGGCTATCTTGAAAATAATCTTCCTGCCGACATCTATTCGACTGTGGACTGGAAAGACGAGTCGCAGCCATTGGAACTTCGCGCACGCTCTTACCTCGACATTAATTGCGCACACTGCCATCGCGTTGGTGGTCATTGTGATTATGTTGAACCTAAATTTAACTTCAGCAATACCGATCTGAACGAGCTGGGCATCTGTATGGAACCATTGTTTACAATTGAAGATGCGCCTTATATCATCAATGCCGGCGATAGTGATCACTCGGAAATGGTTGTCAGGATCAGCTCGAACGACCAGTCGATCATGATGCCAATCATCGGCCGCACAACGGTTCACGAGGAAGGCGTTGCATTATTACGTGAATGGATTGACGGACTCTCGCAACATTGCGAATAAATTACTAACTTGAACTATGAAAAAATTCTACTTATTTACCCTATTATCATTCTCGATATCGCAAGCGCAAGAAGTAAGCTTTACGCCTGAATATCTTGGGAATACAAATTACAACGCCTGCACAGTCGATATGGATGGCGATTATCTGGACGATGTTGTCACGATCTTATCGGGTCAGCTTCGCGTCTATAAGCAAATGCCCGGCGGAGGTTTCCTCACCGTCAACTATCCCGTCTCCGGATTGGGAACCGGATTCGTAACTCCGGATTGGTCGATCGCTGCCGGTGATTTTGATAAAAATGGTTTTAACGATCTTGTACTTGGAAACGGAAGCCGCGTATCACTGGTAAAAGCTTCGATCGACGGAACAGGTTACAATGTAATCACGTATCCGCAGAACATTTTTACACAACGCACCAATTTTATCGACATCAACAACGATGGCCATCTTGATCTTTTTGCATGTCATGATGTCGCCCAAAGCCATGCATATCGCAACGACGGCGAAGGAAATTTGATCTTTGATTATTCATTGATGCCTACGTTGGCGGTTGGTGGAAATTATGCAAGCATCTGGACAGATTACGATAACGACGGCGATCAGGATATGTATCTTGCAAAATGCCGAGGTGGCGCGCCTGCCGGTGATCCGCAAAGGATTAACCTGCTTTATAAGAATAATGGCGACGGTACTTTTACCGAGGCCGGAGCAGCAGCAGGTGTTAACGATGGCGCTCAGTCATGGGCTACTGCGATCGCAGATTTTGACAATGATGGCGATATGGATTTCCTTCTGTCGAATATCTCAGACCAAAACAGGCTATACCGTAATAACAACGACGGTACTTTTACAAATGTTTACGCTACTTCGGGCATTGCTTCTCAGGTTGGTTCTTGGGAAATTCAGGCTGCCGACTTTAACAATGATGGTTTTGTTGATTTTCTATGGGAAAATGGAAAAGAACTTTACCTGAATAATGGAGATATGACCTTTACAGGTTATGATGTCGATCCTGAGCAAGGCGGAATCGCAGATTTGAATAATGATGGATTCCTTGATGTACAGTCAGGATCTACAGTTTATTTCAATGACGGAAATGACAATAAGTGGTTCAAAGTCAACCTTCAGGGCATCCAAAGCAACCGGAACGGAATTGGCGCACGCGTCGAGATCCACGGTCCGTGGGGCAAGCAGATCCGCGATGTCCGCAGCGGCGAAGGCTTTGCGAATATGAGTTCACTTAATGTTCACTTTGGACTGGGGAATGCTGAAGAAATTACCAAGGCGGTTATCAGATGGCCATCGGGAATTGTGGATGTGATCATTGATCCTGAACCAAATTCAACAAGATTAATTATTGAAGGATCAAGTCCTGAACTTGGAATATACGATTCGGAAAGCATTAATTTCAGCTTTTCGCCAAATCCTGCCGAGGAAATCCTTCATATCAATATGAGCGATGACAGCGCAGTAAATAACGCTGAAATTTTTGATATTTCCGGAAAGAAAATATTGTCAACAGAAATTACGTCACAACAAATTCCGGTTGATGGTTTGCAATCCGGCAATTACCTCATCAGGTTTACTGATGACAGTGGCCGCACCTTCACGGGAAGGTTTGTTAAAAAATAGAATTTGGTCCGCATTTACATGCGGACTTTTTTTTATCTCATTTTCCATCAACGAGATATTTTTATATATTTGATATCCTTATTCACAGGCTTTTAACCAATTAAACATAACCAAACCACAGCATGAAACAAACATTACTTTTCATTTTTGGTGTACTTGGAATCGCTGCAAACAGTCAGAATTCCTGCGCCGAAGCGACTCCGATCGTAGCCGGGATACATACCGTCACAGGGATTGATGGATCTGAAATTCCAAATCCAATATGTGCAAACAATGGCCCCGGAGCAGATGGCGGCGAATGGTATACCTATACGCCGGATGCGGATTATAATGTGATCATCACTACAAGCCTACCCGAAAACAATGAGTTGGATACAAGGTTTCACGTTTACGTCGGTACATGCGGGGATTTGGAATGTTATGCGGGCGATGATGACAGCGGCGCAGGTTACAGTTCGTATGATAGCTTCAATGTAACTGCCGGCACGACTTATTATATTGCATTCGATGACAGATGGACAGATAACGGCTTCATTTTTCAGCTGACTGAAGGCGACGTCGTGGTCCCGGTTCCATCGGCTTTCGCATTTGCAACCCAAAATATTTCGATGCCAAACGGAACAAAAGCTTGCGTGGTCGATATGAACAACGATTTTCTTGATGATGTCGTCATCGTCAACCAAACTTCGGTTTCTATACTTTATCAAACTGCGAACTCTTCCGGATTTACTACTGTTACGATTCCGACCCCGAATGCTGATTTTCTTCCGGGATGGAGCATTGCTTCAGGCGATATCGATGGTAACGGATATAACGATTTGCTTTACGGATCCGGAAACGGCGTTACATTCATGAAACAGAACAATACCGGAAATGGCTTTACGGAAATGTCCGGGCCGCAAAACGTATTTTCACAAAGATCTAATTTCTCGGATCTGAATAATGACGGCGAACTCGATGCTTTTGTTTGCCACGATGTCGCTCCAAACGTTTATTATATTAATGACGGAAGCGGAAATCTCACATTCAATCAAGGTGGCATGGGCGATTTCCCAAGCGGAGGAAATTACGGGTCCATCTTCGTCGATTATGATAATGATGGCGACTCGGATCTGTTCATCGCTAAATGCCGCGGTGGAAACTCAGGCGCCAATATAGATGAAATGCACAGGAATGATGGCAATGGTAATTTTACCGATGTCAGCATCGAGGCAATTATGGCTGAACCATCACAATCGTGGTCATCTGCATGGGCGGATTTTGATAACGATGGCTGGATGGATGCCATGATCGGAGCGAGTTCATTTGCAAGCGGCGGCCACAAATTGCGCCGCAACAATGGCGACGGCACTTTCACGGATATCACTGCGGGTTCAGGTTTTGATACATTTCCGATCACAAATATTGAACACGTTGCACACGATTTTGATAATGACGGCTTCGTGGACATTTTCTGTGGTGATAATACCATTATGAAAAATAACGGAGACCTAACTTTTACGCCACATCTGATCGAAGCCACGAATGGCGCGATCGGCGACCTGAACAATGATGGTTTTCTCGATATTCAGAACGGCGAATCTTTGATGATGAACGAAGGAAATGACAACAATTGGATCAAAGTTACAATGCAGGGCGTCGAAAGCAATCGAAACGGAATTGGAGCCCGAGTTGAGATTTACGGTGCATGGGGAAAACAAATACGCGATGTCCGCAGCGGCGACGGCTTCAGGTACATGAGTTCATTGAATACGCATTTTGGGATTGGAGCTGCAGAAGAAATCGAAAAAGTCATTATCAGATGGCCATCCGGAACAGTTGATGCGATCCTGGATCCGAACATCAACGAAACGCTTTTTGTCCTTGAAGGATCAAGCCCTGAGCTTGGCATAACAAATCCTGAAGCATCGGCATTCAGTTTTTATCCAAATCCTGCGATGGACGTGGTTAACATTAGATCATCGATCGATGAGCAAATTACTCACGCAGCAATTTATGATATGACGGGCAAACTCGTATTGAGCACAAACGTTACCGATATGAAAATTTCCGTACGTTCGTTATCGGCCGGAACCTATGTCTCGCTGCTGCAATCATCTTCCGGGAAGAAAACGTCACTAAAATTTGTTAAACGATAAATTCCAGAGTCCCGTTCTTACGGGATTCTTTCTTTTATGAAAAAGCTTTGTATCGGCCTTATAGCATTATTGTTTGTCCAGCTTCATCTTTCATGTTCCGATGAGAAAAATTATGAAGAAATTGAAACATCTCCTGTGGTAATGGACCTAACTGCGGTTCCGTATCCAAAATTATCGGATTATCACTTTTTCGATGGCGAACTGAAAAATATGACGCCGGTATTTGGATTGATGCCGTACAAACCAACAACGGAATTATTTAGCGATTACTCGAATAAGCAACGTTATATATGGCTTCCGGAAAATACGATTTCATCTTACGATGGCGACCACGAAATATTAAATCTTCCTGTCGGTGCGGCGCTGATCAAGACATTCTATTACGACAATGTCGCGCCGTCGGATTCCCGCAAGATCATTGAAACCCGGCTGCTCATTAAAAAACAAGATGGCTGGATTGCTGCAAATTACGTTTGGAATGTCGAGCAGAACGAAGCGTTTCTTGAAATGGGCGGATCAACGGTTCCAATTACTTTTACAGATGAGCAGGAGGTTACGCGTTCCATCAATTATCAGATCCCATCGGCAAACAATTGTAATACATGCCATAAAACGAGCGATGTCATGAAGCCAATCGGCATCAAGCCGCAAAACCTTAACAGCAATTATCCTTATGAATCAGGAATCCAAAACCAGTTGCAAAAATTAATTTCGGAAGATTATCTCGACAATGTCCCCGCAGAAATAAACTCGATTGTGGATTTTAAGGATCAGTCAAAAAGCCTCGATTTGCGCGTTAGGTCGTATGTAGAAGTAAATTGCGCACATTGTCATCAGCCGGGTGGAAGCGCAGATTATGTTGCGGCTGATTTCAGGTTCAGCCAATCCGCTATCAATACAAACTTAGGAGTATGCGTTGGTGCAGCCATGCAGCCGCCGGGAATTCCGCACGGCATGATTGTCAAGCCCGGCGATATTGGCCAGTCGCTTATGCATTACACGATGACAAGCAACAGCAACAGTTGGAAAATGCCGCGCCTTGGACGTACTATCGTTCATGAAGAAGCGGTTCAGCTTGTAACCGAATGGATCAATTCCCTTCCAGAGTGCAATTAAAACACCCGAAGAAGGTTAAATCCAAAGTATACATCGCCATTGGACCAATTGCCTGTTGACTGGCCTAAAAATCCCGCCTCGTGAATTCCCTGTGAATTAGTAAAATGCATCTGGAAAACGTGACCACCGGTTTCAAGATCGACACCGACAGAAAGCGGATTGCGATAAATCGAACTGCCTGCCCGGTTTAAATGTGCCGCATAATCAACATTTACAGACCATCGTTTGCCAAATTTATATCTTCCGCCGGCACCAATTGCATATTGTGAATTGTCCTGCTCGTCATTTGGGACAAAATTTTCATGGAAGTAAGTCGGTGCCAGTTCAAATGAAAAATTTTCCGAAAACTTTCGTGATAAAAGCAACTGCGTGACGTAGGTCATCCGATTTGAAAATTCCATGTTTGGATAAAGGCTCGGCTTTAAAGTATTATTGAAAGCCACGCTATTAAATGCAACAATTGAAATTGGAAATCCATCTTTCATTTGTGGCTGCAACCTATATTTTGCCGAAACATCGTATGCCTGTTCGCTTCTTCCGGCCGCGATGGTAAGCCAATCGGTTAAACCGTATACGAACTTGATCTGCGTAACAGCATTGTCAAGTCCAAAAAATCCTTCAAAACCATCTTTAACGGAACTGAACCTATGCGCGACTATGAAATATAAATCTTTTTTCGCCGCGAGCTTCGTCGATTCAAGATTAACGATCTTTAAAGCTTTAAAAGCCGCCTCGACGTTCTCCGGCGCTGCAGCGGTATCGATTTCCGCCAATAGATCGTCCTGTGCGGTTGATAAAAGAGGAAGGAATAAAATTGATAATAAAAATCTTTTCATAGGTTATTTAATAATTGAGGCTTTGTCCATTTTAAGTTCTTCCAAAAGGTCATCATAACCTACGAATCGGCCCTTAACTTCTATTTGCTGCGACTGCTTCAAATTTGAAACTGTGGGTTCGGTAAAAATAACCGACATTTTTTCATTGATGATAATCGTATTTGCTGCAGTATCAAGTGAGGTTACAGTTCCGGCAACGGATATCGTTTTATCGGCGTATTTATTATTGGCAAGATTCTGGTCGGCCGCAAATTCCCGTGAAATGGTTTCAACCGGAACTGAAAACGAAACTTCTTCCGTCGCAATGTCGCGATGACCTTGATAGATATACTTATATAAGGCAAACGCGCCGAGAATCAGACATACGGCGACTATTATGAAAATGTTTCTTTTTTTCATTTAGGTGCAATTTTTCTCAAATTTAAGGAACCGCTATTAGATTTTTCTCATCATTGTCGCTAAATTTGAGTAAAAAATTGCAATGCTATTTAAGAAATTCATTATGGCAGGAAGTTGCCTTGCCCTTTTGTCGTCATGCAGCAACGATAGCACCGACGATCTCATCGACAATACAATAGTCGCTGAAGCGCGTTATACCGAACATGTCCGGCCGATTATCCAAAATAATTGTCTTGCCTGTCATGGAAACCCAACGCAAAATGGCGCACCGATGTCGCTTACATCTTATAATGCCGTCCGCGACGCCGTAGAAAATCGTGGCCTCATAGGTAGGGTTTCTTCGCCTGAAGGTGCTCCAGGTCATATGCCGCTTGGCGGCCCGAGATTACCTCAGAATTTGATCGATCTAATAATCCAATGGGAAGAACAAGGCTTCCTTGAGTAAAATTTACACTATGAAAAAGATGATTTGCATGCTCATGATCGGCGTTGCGGGAATTGCATCTGCGCAAAAAATGATCACGAAAACAGGAAAAGTAACATTCGAAGCGTCAGTGCCGGCATTCGAAGAAGTAAAAGCTACAAACGCTGCGTCTACCTGCGTTCTTAATGCTGATACTGGCGAAATCGCAAGCCTTGCATTGATAAAAGGTTTTAATTTCAAAATTGCTTTAATGGAAGAACATTTCAATGAAAACTATATGGAGAGCGATAAATATCCAAAGGCGACATTTAAAGGGAAAATCGAAAGTTTCGACCTCGCGTCATTATCATCAACTGCGAAAGATTATGCTATAAATGGAATTCTTGAACTTCATGGAAAAGCGAAAAACATTACGATCCCTTCCAAGATCAGGAAAACAGATGCGGGCGTCGAGATCATTTCAGATTTTAGTGTGAATACCGATGACTTTGCAATCGAAATCCCGTCGGTGGTAAAAAGTAAAGTTTCCAAAAAGGTAGATATCCATAGCGAATTTACCGTTAAGTAAGAATAAAAATTGGTATCGTCGGTTCCTTTCTATTTGTGTACAATCCTGAACGTTCTGATACCATTTATACCATCGACCTTCAAAACAAAAATCCCGGAAGCGAAAGCGGTAAAGTCAATACCGCCCACAATATTTTCTGACTCATAAACTTTGCGACCTGTAATGTCGTAAAGCTCAATCTTGTAGATTTCCGATTCCGTTTCAATCGTTAGGCGATCGCCTACAGGATTTGGATAAATCTTTAAAGATGGCACGGCAGCAATTGCATCTGTTGATAACGCAATGGTATTTGATGCAACCCAATTCTCCGCAAGGCTATTGTCAGATAAAACATCAGTTAACTGCAGGTAGCTTCCGTTACCATCAACATCAGGCCAAGGCTGTTCGTCAAGATATGTGACAGAATCGATTGTATTTCCAAACGCGTCTGCAAGAAGCAGCTTCTGACTTCTATTCGATAGATTCCTTGTGAATTTTCCAAATGCGGGAACGCCATGTTTCTGCTGAAATATTGCAGGATTGGCTGCAAGAAAAATGCTTTCTCCGGGCTGTGCTATCGAGCCATCCGGAAATTTGTACGAAATGCCTAATTCCCTGAAATATATCCCGGTCAGATCAACTTGCTCCGTACCGGCATTCCGTATTTCTATAAATTCCTGATCGTTCGCTACCGTGAATCCCGGCGATGTTCCCGGATTATAATTGATCCGCGAAATCACGAGTGGTGGCAAATCCGGATCGGAACACGCATCAAAGCCACCGAGCACTTCCGTCATCCACTCGATTCTCAGGTCCAGAAAAAGCTTGATTGCGTCCATTTCCCACATCGGATCGGGCGCTGAACTCCATCTGATTTCCTCACGTTCGGCAGCCTCGTTGATTTCCGCAGCGATTTCATCAATAAATGCCGCAATATTTTCATGATATAAAACCTGTCCGGGTGATGTGAGTTCAGCAAATCTTCTCGCGAGCAGACATCTAAAAGCGGGATCGTCATACAGATCTTTCCAAAATTTTGGACCCGTATTATCGTCATTGTCAAATTGCCACACATCAAAATGACTGCGATCAAGTCCAAACATAAAAAGATCGTTTCCATACGTCAGGTTATGATCCCAAACCGGACCCGCGCGCAGTTTCCCATTTCTGTCTTTATGAAAATACGTGCTGATCTGGTACGCGTCGGCGTTTGATGCGAGTTCATTGATGATCATGAAATCTACGAAAGTCGGAATGTCTATCGTGGCAGGATAGCCGTCGGTGATCTGCGAATTATTAAGATTTGCATCTGATGCGAGATAAATAAACTGCGACCTGATAAAGGTATGCTGCTGCGTTGTAATGTCTTCAGGCTTCGGAAGATCATGCACAAATTCTGTAGTCCCGTTATACGATGCCATAACCCAGGCCTGCGGGTCGCCGCCGGTTGTTTTATCAGATTTGGTGATAAACCCGCCCGTTAAAAGCTCGCCCGAATTATCCTGTGGTGTCATTTTTAAAACATTCACGCGTCCGGAATCGGCCTTGATCTTTTCCGTGAATACATACAATCCGCGATAATCACCATTTATGACCAGCTCACAATACTTCGTCCGCGGCGCATAGTTTCCAAGCATTGCCGATAGATTGTACGACAGATAATCGCGGATCAATGATGAATCGTACGCAAGTCCATTCAAGATCCAATCATTTTCCGACGGCATTCCGAAAAGGCTGACATTGTTGTTCGAGACGTCGTCATCTTCAAGCGTCGTAAGTCCATATCCTTTCTTGTCCAGCATCTGCGAGGTCGAACCGCGCACTTCAATACTGATTCGCCCATTGTATTCGAGAAACTCGTCGTTATTCTGATCTGCAACATAGTTCCTTGCGCCTTCGGGCCTGAAGATAATTTTCATTGTTGCCAAAACACGCGGATCGTCAACGATTTCCTGCGGCTGACCGTCGGAGAAATCCGTATTTATAATGACTATCGGCAAATTTGAATCGGTAAAATCCTGGGACCATAAAGGAAAGGAAAGGACAAAAAGGAAAATTGAAGTAAATTTCAATTTCAAATAATTGGTTTTCATCATTTTGTTTGAGGAACCAAATATAATAATTCCGAAATTTATAAAATCAAGATTACAGCCATGAACGAAGTTTTCCTGTCAGAAACAATAAACGCACCGGTTGAAAAAGTATGGCGCGCGTTAACCGATGTCGACCAAATGCGGCAATGGTATTTTCCAATGCTTGAAACGTTTAAACCTGTGAAGGATTTTGAAACAAGTTTTAATGTTCATCACAACGACAAGGATTTTCCGCATGTATGGAAAGTCACGGATGCGATCGAAAACAAGTTGATCGCGTATGATTGGCGATTCGACGGTTTTCCGGGAAATTCCCATCTGACGTTTGAGCTTACAGATCAGGGCGCTTCAACGATTTTAAATATTAAACATTCAGGCCTCGACTCATTTCGTCCCGATCTGCATCCCGACCTTTCGGCCGAAAATTTCAAAGAAGGCTGGCAGCAACTTGTGCAGGCGTTAAAAAATTTCGCCGAGAAATAATTTGGGCGTCCGCTTACTCCGCAGGCTGCGCAAGCGGTCAGGCTGTACGCTGTATCTTTTGCGCTGCAAAAGGATGCCGCTTCCATCCTTCACGCAACTTCAAACTTTCTGAAATAGTGCGGGTTTTCCACATCCTATATTACTTCAGGATCAATATCTTGCTCACGCAAGGGGCTAATAACGAACCTACAAAATCCATTTGAATAATAGATATGGTTTATCTGGAATTTTTTGTAGTTCGATTCATTATTACCAAAATAATTTTACGTAGAGCCACCTAAACCAATTTGATGAAGATTAAATAACCGAATAAAAAAAGCCCCGCTATTATGGG
>CBDUBJ010000032.1:0-28091 GCA_965365355.1 uncultured bacterium | reverse complement strand
ATTTTAAATGCTGTCAGCTATTAGCTGCTAGCTGTTAACTGTTAGCTGTTAACTGCTAGCTACAAACTACGCATCAATCTTCGCATAAACCGCATTCTTTTCAATGAACTCGCGTCGTGGCGGAACTTCGTCGCCCATCAGCATCGAGAATACCCTGTCGGCTTCCGCAAGGCTGTCGATCGTGATCTGGCGAAGCGTGCGGTATTCCGGATCCATCGTGGTTTCCCACAATTGTTCGGCGTTCATCTCACCCAGACCTTTGTATCGCTGGATCGCGGCGTTTCCGCCCATGCGCTCGTTCGCCTGGTCGCGCTGGAGGTCATTCCACGCATATTCCTTCTTGTTGCCTTTTTTGACAAGGTACAACGGCGGTGCGGCAATATATACGTATCCTTCTTCGATAAGCTCGCGCATGAAACGGAAGAAGAATGTCAGGATCAGTGTCGCGATGTGGCTACCGTCGACATCCGCATCACACATGATGATTATTTTATGGTAGCGAAGCTTTTCAAGGTTAAGCGCTTTCGAATCTTCCGGAGTTCCGATCGTAACCCCCAATGCGGTAAATATGTTCCGTATTTCTTCGTTCTCAAAAACCTTGTGGTGCATGGCTTTTTCGACGTTCAGGATCTTTCCACGAAGCGGCATGATCGCCTGGAATGTCCGGTCGCGGCCTTGTTTTGCGGTTCCACCCGCCGAGTCGCCCTCGACGAAATAAACTTCGCACTTTGCCGGATCCTGTTCCGAACAATCGGAAAGTTTTCCGGGAAGCCCGCCGCCGCCCATGACGGTCTTACGCTGCACCATCTCACGCGCTTTCTTGGCCGCATGTCGTGCCTGCGCCGCAAGAATGATTTTTTGAACGATCGTCCGTGCATCGTTCGGGTTTTCCTCAAGGTAATTCTCAAGCATCTCACCAACAGCCTGGCTAACAGGCGAAACCACTTCCCTGTTTCCAAGCTTGGTTTTTGTCTGTCCCTCGAACTGCGGCTCGGCAACTTTCACCGATATAATGGCTGTCAGACCTTCACGGAAGTCATCACCTGTAATTTCAAACTTAAGTTTTTCCAAAAGTCCGGATGCATCCGCATATTTCTTTAGCGTACGCGTAAGTCCGCTCCTGAAGCCCTGCAAATGCGTTCCGCCTTCATGTGTATTGATGTTATTGACGTAGGAGAAGATGTTCTCTGCGTAACTGGAATTGTAGATCAATGCGACCTCAACGGGAATTTCCCCTTTTTCGTGCTCCATGCTGATCACATGCGAAATGATCGGCTCGCGGTTTCCGTCCAAATAGCGGATATATTCTTTAAGGCCTTCATTTGAGAAAAAAGTTTCCGATGTGGGATTTCCTTCTTCATCCGTCGTCCTTTTATCGGTAAAAACGATCGTGACGCCTTTATTAAGATATGAAAGTTCGCGCATTCTGGCGGCAAGCGTATCGTAGCTGAATTCGATTGTCTGCTGGAAGATCGTATCATCAGGATAAAATGTCTGACGCGTCCCGCGTTTGTCGGTTTCGCCGATCTGCTTCACAGGATAAAGCGATTTCCCACGCTCGTATTCCTGCTCATAGATCTTTCCTTCGCGAAAAACCGTTGAACGCATATGTTTTGACAACGCGTTTACAACCGAAACGCCGACACCGTGCAAACCTCCGGAAACTTTGTATGAATCTTTGTCGAATTTTCCTCCGGCGCCAATCTTTGTCATAACCACCTCGAGTGCCGAAACGCCTTCCTTCTTGTGAAGGTCGACCGGGATTCCACGTCCGTTATCCTCCACCGTAACCGAATTATCTTCATTGATGGTCACCGAAATTGTGTCGCAATGGCCGCCCATCGCCTCATCGATCGAGTTGTCCACTACTTCATAAACCAGGTGGTGCAAACCGCGGACACCGACATCGCCGATGTACATGGAAGGACGCATTCTTACGTGCTCCATTCCCTCTAACGCCTGAATACTGTCTGCCGAATAATTGCTCTTCTTTGCTTCGTCGCTCATAAATTATTACTCTGAAAAGATCGTTTTGTCCTAGACTGGCAAATATACGAAAACACGCACGATTATCAGGTAATTAATGCCCGCGCACGTTAGGAAGTTATTAACATTTTGTTGATTTTTATGACGTCATTTCGGCGCCTGAACCGAAGCCGTCGGCAAAGACAATTTTGCCATCTTTAAAAGTGACACCAGTCGAGGTGTCGGCCGCCAAAAGCATCGCACCATCCGCATCAAGATAATCGAGAAGTGATGCCAATTGTGCCAGTGCGGAAATGCCGACAGTCGATTCCGTCATGCAGCCCGCCATGATCGACAAACCGAGTTCGCGGGCTCTTTTTATCATGCGCAGCGCCGGCGTAATCCCGCCACATTTCATCAGCTTGATGTTGATGCCGTCAAACAGGCCCGCACAAGTTTCAACGTCTGCTTCACGCTGACACGATTCATCTGCGATTAGCGGCAGTGCAGAATTCGCTTGTAGCTTTTTCATGCCGTCGACATCCGCGGCTGCCAATGGCTGTTCAATAAATTCGACACCAAGATCTTTAAGGTTTTTCAAATATTGAATTGCGTTACCCGCTTTCCAGGCAGCATTCGCATCGACACGAAAAATCGAATTGGTCGATTTCCTGAGTGCTTCAACAATTGCCATATCATCGGAAGTGCCGAGCTTGATCTTGTAGATCGGCCAGGGTATTTCCGCAATCTTATTTTTCATGACTTCAATATCGTCCAGCCCGATCGTGAAAGATGTCATTGGAAGTTTTTCTGTACCATCCGACCAATAACTCCGCAGCGTTCTTTCGTGTTTTCTTGCGTAAAAATCCCAATAGGCGATATCGATGGCGCACATTGCGAAATAATCGTCCTGAAGATAATTTGAAATGATTTTCCAGAATTCGGTCGGATGCAGGGTGTCCAGGTTATTTACAACCGGGATAAGCTTTGAAATGCTCGCGGATAATTTTTCGACCGTACTGTTGTAATATGGGTTTGCAGTCGCTTCGCCAAAACCGGTAAATTGACCGTCAGACATCGACGCGATCACGGTTCTTTGGATACTCACCGAATATCGCGAGATGGTAAACGGATGTATTAAGGGAAGCTCAAAAACTTTGAACGATAAACTCAGCGACATTTAAATTTTGATGAATTTGACGGTTGAAGATCCGCTTTTTGAATCGCCCTTTAAAAAATACAATCCACCCGCCAGCCGCGCGAAATGATCTTGAACCGCCGCTTGATCCGAACTTTCAAAAAGCAATTTACCCGACATATCGACAATGCGATACACGTCAAATAAATGGTTTGATACAATTTCAGTTGAATGCAACACTGGATTGGGTACCAGCATCAATGATACGCTTTCTTCAAATTCATCGACCGAAAGTTCGCATGAAGTAAGGGAAACCGTTACATATTCGGGATTGTAGAAACTGAGCGCGAGCGCTTCCTGTTCCCCTTCGTCGATGCAGATAAAATCGAGCGAAGGCGTATTCGCGAACATCATTCCGTAAACCAGCAAATCCGGCCCGTTGTAAGATATTATCCCGTTTTTCGCAAAGACGTGTTTTAGATCTACGCAGTCATTGCAGAAAATTTCTGAAACGATCGTTTGTGTGATATCGATAACTTCAATTGGATTGCCCGACATATCCAAATGTTGGAGCGATGCCATATTTGCCACATCCATCGAACTGATCCCATTATACCCACATGAAAGTACGCCAAGTGCGGAAAGAAAATCAACTTCCAGCGCATCGATTTGATTGTTCCCGCAAACAAGAACTTCAAGATTCTGCGTATCGTTCAGGTCTAATGCCGAAATTTCATTGTCATTGCACCAAAAGCTTTTAAGGCTTCCCAGCCCGGTTAGGTCAATTGCCTCCAGCGCATTGTATTGTATCCACAGACGTTCCAGCTGATCCAATCCTGAAACGGAGATGCTGGTGAGCCCTGCTTCATAGGCATAAAGCATTTTAAGCTGGGAAAGGGACGTAAAATCTGCCATACCTAAATTATGGCCATTTACACGCAATTCCGTAAGATTCGTGAAGTATTCAAGTCCGCCCAGATTTTCAATTTTTACGGGATCGGAAGGAAGTATCCCAATATTCAATACTGTAACCGCAAGTGCTTCGGGTTCCTCTATCGATCCATTCGAGTTGGAATCTATACCGGCACCGATCAGTTTACTTAAAAACACCTCATCGGGAATATTTACGATCTGCGCCGAGATCACACCGGTCCATAGCAGAATGAGTAAGCATTTCATAATAAGCGGTTTGGCCAAATATACTACTTTACCTCAGCAATCCGGTACGGATTTCCATTCACCGTAAATTTTTCCCCGACCATCTTCCCCAGCATCTGCGATCCTAAAGGTGACTGTGGCGAAACGGCGTAGATCGTCATGTCGCCAATGTTAATTTTTGGCAGTGCTGCCGAGATAAAGAAGATTTTATCGTTGGCCGTGACCAAACTTCCGAGCGCACATCTTTCGGCGTGGTTATCAACGGCTGCAATCCTGTCCAAAACGCTTTTCTGATCTAAAAATTCCTGAAGTTTTATATTGAGTTTTTCCTGCTCAAGCTGCATCATCGACAACGCCGTTTCGTGTTTGTCGCCTGCCGAACCTTTGGCGTCATTGCGGGAATCTTCTGCAAGCGCCGAAATCATGTCGCGGAACGCATCGATGCGATCCTGGACAAGCTGATGGTATTTTAAAAGGACCTTTTGTTTGAACGCATCCAAATCAGAAGTCGAACTTATAGCTCGCACCCAGCAAGACCTGAATTCCCTGAACAGAATAATTCATCCATCTTTCGTAATTCTCGCCGATGATGTTATTGAGTTTTACAAATCCCGTCAGACGGTCATTGTGCTTATAGCCAACATGCGCATTCAGGTCGATGTACGGATCAAGCGTGGTGATTTCCCGATCGAAGAAATCATTGAAATAATCCTGTGAATCTTTTCTTTCGCCGATATAAAATACATCAGTTCCGGCATACCATTTCTTTGTGATATTCACATCGAGTGACGCACCGAGCCTCAACGACGGCAGATTCCATGCTTCTTCCTGTTCATCGGTTGAATAGCTGCTGAACTGTCCGTTCACGCCAAACGATACATCTTTGGTAAATTCCGCTTTAAGTTCCCCGAAGAAACTGATCGTAGTCATATCATCATAAACAACACTGAAAGAATTTCCGTGCTGAAACGACTCACTAACAGTTGCTTCGTAATCATTGATCTTAAACAAAGCACGGTTAAACTCGTTGATATATGATCCGCGCACATTATAACTCACGCGGTTCGCAAGCTTGCCTTTCAAACCGGCAAAAATATCGTATTGCCTGTCGGTTGGCGCAATAAACAATCCCGGCATTACGAACGGATTTTCATCAGCAAATTCGCGGTAAGAATTCTGCTCGAGTGTTCCTTCAGCGCCTGCGTAAAAGATCATCAGGTCACCAACCAATTTATATGAGGCATTGACCTGCGGATAAATCAAAAATTTGCTGTCGCTGTTCTCATTGTCCATGCTGTAAAACGCCGCAGCGCCGACATTGATCGACCAATCGTTGCGAACGATGTTAAAGCTCGGATGAACACCGATGTTCGTAAAACCGTAATTATACCCGGCAAATGAAGTATAATCCTCGAAACTGCCGCCTACATAATCCACAATAAAATTTGTTTTGATTTCGGTTTCGGCAATATCAAAACTGACTTGTGGCTTGGCGTAAAAACGATTTTCCTGAGAATCATATGAATCCCAAAATCTGTAATATCTCGCCGAAATTTCGTCTACGATGCTTTCATGAAAAGTAAAATTCATTCCGGCAGTTCCGGTGTGGAAAGTGTGCTCAGGTTCGATTGAATCGATAAGGTCTGCACGAACATCCGGTGAAAATTCGGCGCCGAAGTCTTCCGGAAGTCCGTACCAGTTATACCCCTGGTTCTGATAACCGGCATCGATCGTCCATGACATATTTTGCCCGCGATTTCCATAAGTAAGATCGATCGAGCTGTTGTTGAATCCGTCTTCGAGCTCTACATCGTCGATTCCGCCCCCCGATGATAAATGCCTGACCATTGCGCCGATATATCCGTTCTCCCCGACATTCTGCGTGATGAACAATTCGCCATTGATCGTACTGTAATTGCCGACAGCAACCGTGGCAAAATTTTTATAAAGGCTTTCCTCAGGTTCTTTGTCAACTCCGGCCGCGCGCCCTTTTGACGGCGTAAACGTCGAAGCTACCGGAAACGAGAAAATATTGTACTTGATGCCGATCTTTGTCGAATTGTCTTCATCTTCAAGAACCGGTGTTTCCTTGATTTTGAACGCGTCGGAAATCGTTGGTGTGTAAGGCTTTACGACATTTACGACTTCAGTGCCGATATTTTCATCTTTTGGCTGTGCAAACGACAATTGACATGTGAGAAGGATGGCTAATACAACTAATTGCTTTTTCAGGCTCATAGGATTGGTTTTATGCAGGGAAATCCGCACTTAGTTAGTGATTGATGAGTTGGTTTTCGATTCTTCGGCTTTGATGATGTCAAGTTCTCGCTGCGCTTCCTCGATCACATCGGGATAAGCTTTAAAGTTTTTGAGAACGCTTTCCAGAATGTATGTTGCCTGGAAGCTGTCTTTCATCGCATAGAAATTTTTCGCCATGACTACAAGGCCTTTCGCACCAAAATACTTGTAACCCGAATAATTCTTTGTCAGCTTTTGAACCGCAGCATTCGACGCTTCGTGCTTGCCATCCTTATTTTTAAAATATGCGTCGTAATAAAGTGCTTCCGCAGCCATTTCACCAGACGCGATGGTCAGCAGTTTTCCATATGCCGCGCGCGCTTTCGCTTCATCACCGGTTTGGATTGCGGCACGCGCCACGATGATCTGCGCATCGGAACGAACTTTATCATCCATTTTAGGATTTGCGAGTACCTTTTCGGCATAAACAACCGCATTCGAATAATCCTTTTGCTCGTAATACGACTTCATCAGGTTCGCCTGCGCAAATGTTACGTTCTGCGGAAAATCTGCTTCAGCTTCAAGGCGTTTCAGGATTGAAATGGTTTTGGCAGCATCGTCCTTTTTAATATAGATCTCTGCAAGACGAGCGAGTGACGGCTCGGAAAACTCATTGCCCGGTTTTGATATTACAAATTCGTAATGCGGAATCGACTTGTTTTCATTGCCGTCCGCAAAGTAAGATTGTGCGAGATAAAAATTCGCCTTCAAAGAATGAATGCCATTTGGGAACTTGGAAACATACGATGAAAGCGAAGATATCGCCTGTTTTGTATTGTTTTGAAGGTATTGCTTTTCTGCTGCCGTCCAGGTATCGTTATCGAGATCGGCATCGGAAACTTCAATAAAATCCAATGTCTTCACCCACGATGCATATTCGTCTACGCGGCCATTATCGACATAAATCAACCTGGCTGTCTGTACAGCTTCGATGGCTTCCGGCGTTCCCGGATAATCCGATGCGACGCGCTTGAATTTTGTCAAAGCCTGATTATCATTTTCCGCGTTATAATAGATCAATCCCTGTCGAAGCATCGCTTTAGATGCATAAGTTCCGCCTTTTGCTTCGGCAATCAATTGATCATAAGTGCGAATTGCCTGCTCGTTATTTTTCTCAGTCACATACGTATTTCCAAGCTCGAACAATGCATCGTCCCGATATTTTGATTTCGGATATTGCGAAAGAAACTTGCTCAAATCGGAAATCTTACTTTCATTCCTGTTGACAAATCCATAACTGATAGCTTTTTGGAACGCTGCATAGTCCGAATCAACACTGCGTAATTCAATAGCTTTGTTATAAGCTTCCATCGCCGGCCAGTATTTGCTGGTCACGAAACGGCTGTCGCCAAGACGCAGGTAAGAATCGTTCAGGCGGACATTGTCTCCTTTCGCAACATCGATGTGTTTTTGAAAAAAATTTCCGGCCTGTTCGTATTCCTTGATCTTAAAATGCGCGTAGGCAATGTTGTAATTGATGTTTTTATACTCCGGTGTTTTCGATGATTCCGCCATGGAAGCGAATTGCTTGTAATCGGATAACGCTTCGTTAAAATTGTCGAGAACAAATTCCGTCTCACCTTTCCAGAACGTCGCTTTTGCAGTAAACTTCGCGTCGCGGGGTTCGCCAATCGATTTCTTGAACATCGAAAGCGCTTCGCGGTAATTTCCGTCGGTGTACAATTCGAGTCCGCGATAAAAAGTTACTTTTTGATACGCTGCACGGTTTGCATTTTTATTTTTCTCGAGCAAATCCAGCGCGCCCTGATAATTCTTTGAGGTTATGTACGAATCGATCAGCAAACCTTCGATCTCAGGCTTCGCAGGTGAATTTGGATATTGCGAAATGAATCCGGCCAAAACATCAGGAACTGCCTGGTATGAATTCCCGATCTCATAGCTCAGCTTTGCATAATTGAGCATCGCATCTTCCTTGATCTTCGCGTCAAAATCCATTTCGGAAGCACTTTTAAATGCATTTAACGCCTGCTGCTTCATGTCGGATTTCAGGTAGCTTTCGCCGAGATGGTAAAAGGCATTCTGCGCAACGGAATCCCTTCCGCCGACGATCTTATTGAACTGCGCGATTGCATTTCCGTAATCGCCCTGTTTGTAATATGCGTAACCGAGCTGGTAATAATCCGTGTTGTTCCACTTTCCTTTTTTGCCTTTGTACTGCGTCAGGTACGGAATCGACTTGTCGTATTGCTTAAGATTGAAATAGCTTTCGCCGATGATCTTATTTAGTTCGGATTTCTCGAGCGCATTCGATTTCGGCATTGCTGCAAGTCCAAGGTCAATGGCTTTCTGAAAATTACCAAGCTTGAAGTTCATGTCGGCCTGGAAATACGAAAGCTTTTCCTTGTATTTTTCCTCGCCCGAAACCTCATCGAAATACTTTGTAGCTTCTTTATAATCGTCTCCTTCATAAGCGATGAATCCGAGGTAATATTTGGCCTGCGATCCATATTCCGGCGAATTGACAACCCGGTTAAAATATGAATTTGCCTCTTTTTTGTTCTTAGCCGTAAAAAAGCTGTAGCCTTTCTGGAAGTAGAATTTTTCGCGTTCCGATGCTGTCAAAGCGTTCTCGTCGACCTTATCAAAATATTCCATCGCCTGAGGATAGCGGCCTTGCGCAAAATAGTAGTGCGCAACTTCGATGTATGCCTGGTTCTGGCGCGCACTTGTCGGATAATCCGATACAAAATTTTCCATCCGCGTGTCAGCGTCCGGCTGGTCTAATCGGATCGCACAGTTCGCGCTGAAATACGCGCAATCGGCTTCGATATCGGCATTGTCGGTAGTCGCACGAACCTTATCAAAGATGATCTGCGCTGATTGATATTGGTTGTTGTTATACAGATCGAGCGCCCGGTTATAATCCTGAAGTTCATTGGAATACATCTCCGTTTTTTGGGCCGTCGCCACAATCGAATTCAAACAAAAAAACAACAAGGCCAAACGGATTATCTTTCGCATATTCGGATATTTTTTTAGAGCATCAAAGTTATTCCAATATGGTTGGTATAACGGGTTAGTTTGGGAGATTATTATAAACAAAATTCTTAACAGTTAAGCGCCATAGAATCAAAGCGCCAAAGAGCCAAAGCCATGGAAAACCAACAGAATTTTCTATAATTCGAATATCTGCGGGATGATTTTACTTTTAAACTTTACGTGTCGGCTATGTCACCATGAGAATCTGGATCTCTGGAGCTTTACTACTTGTCCCTTTAGTTTCGCTCCGTCCGTCCTTCGGCCTCGGGCGTCTCTTTGTCACTTTGTTACTTTCTATTAAGCTTTGGGACTTTGGAGCTTTGGAGCTTTGTCTCTTTGTCCTTTCCACCTTTCTTCATACTTTTACGCCACAAATTTTCCAATCATGCCGCAACCGATAGTTTCTCTAAAGAATGTTTCGATTTTTCAGGATCACAGGGCCGTACTTTCAAACGTCAGCCTTGAAGTGAATCAGGGCGAATTTATTTACATCATCGGGAAAACAGGTTCGGGAAAAAGCAGTTTGATGAAAACGCTTTACGCGGATCTGCCGCTGCAAAAAGGCCAGGCAAGCATTGTGGATTTTGATCTTGCCAAACTGAAAGAAAGCCAGATTCCGTACTTAAGAAGGAAAATCGGAATAGTGTTCCAGGATTTTAAACTCCTGCCCGACCGAAGCATCAACGAGAACATGCTTTTTGTTTTAAAAGCTACCGGCTGGAAGAACCAAAATGAAATGGATGCGAAGATCGACGAAGTCCTTTCGAAAGTCGACCTGAAAGCCGTTTCCAAAAAAATGCCGCACCAGCTTTCCGGCGGTGAGCAGCAAAGGGTTGCGATTGCCCGCGCACTTTTGAACGATCCGGAACTTATCCTCGCCGATGAGCCGACAGGAAATCTCGATCCGCAAACCAGCGTCGAGGTCATGGAAGTTTTAAGGAAGATCAATGCGAACGGAAAAACGATCATCATGGCGACGCATGATTATGCGCTGATCATGAAATTCCCGTCGAAAACCCTGAAGTGCGAAAACGCAACGATTTTCGAAGTCGTCCAGCGTAGCGTTTAGCACGTTCCCGAAACGATGCTTTCGATACTTATACCGACATATAACTACAACATCTTTCCGCTCGTCCAAACGTTGCAGACTCAATGTGTCGAGACAGGTATCGCGTTTGAAATTATCTCTATCGACGATGGTTCAAATGGATTTTCAAGTGACAATAACCGGATGAACTCGCTTGACAACTGCAGATTCGAATCTTTGCCGCATAATATCGGGCGCAGCAAGATCAGGAATCTTCTGGGATCAAAAGCAAAATATCAATCATTGCTTTTCCTGGACGCTGACGTAATGCCTGTAAATGAGGATTTTATTCAGATTTATATCAAGGAAATCGGCACTGCAAAGGTCATCTCAGGCGGATTGAAATATCAGGAACAAAAACCTGAATCGGGAAAATTGCTTCGATGGGTTTACGGGAATCAGCGCGAATCGCTTCCCGCACAATATCGGCAGACAAAACCATATCAAACGCTGCTTTCTTCCAATTTCATAATCGACAAAGCGACATTTGCAAAAGTGCCGTTTGAAGAAAATATGCCGGACTTGCGGCGCGAAGACACGCTTTTTTCGTACCATCTGATGACTGCACACGTGTCTGTAATGCACATAGAAAACCCGGTTTTTCATCTCGGCCTCGACGATTTTGAAACCGCAATCCTAAAGGAAAAACAATCGCTGGAAGGCTTACTGTTGATGCTTCGTCGAAAAATGCTTCCCGCATCCTATTCGAAATTGTCTAAATTGTACAGCGTTATCAACAAATTAGGATTGTGCAGCGCAGTCGCGGGCATTTTTAATTCAAGCGAAAAGTCATTTTTAAAGAACCTTTCAGGCGAAAATCCATCCATGATGATCTTCGACGCTTTCCGCATCGGATACATGTGCAGTCTTTCATCCAAATACAAATAATGCCGTATTTCAGTGTCATCGTACCGGTTTACAACAAGCAGCGATTTGTGCAGCGGACGATTGGCAGCATTTTGTCGCAGACGTTTACAGATTTTGAGCTGATCATAATCGATGACGGATCTACAGATAAAAGCGAGAAAAAAATCCTGGAATTCAGCGATCTGCGCATTACGTATTACAAGACCGATAACCGCGGTGTTTCTTCTGCGCGCAATTTCGGGATCGAAAAAGCAAAATCGGAATTTATATCGTTTCTGGACGCCGATGATTATTGGTATCCCGATTTTCTGTCGGAAATGAAGTCGATGACCGAAGATCATCCGCAGCATAAAATTTTTGCATCAGCGATAGAAATCGAGAAGAACAGTAAGATAAAGCCGGCGGAATATTCGATGCTCCGGCACGCGAATGTAATGCCTGTAAATTATTTTTCGGGAAGCATGAAAGAATCGGTCATTACGACGCAGGCATCGGTCTTTCATAGATCCGTATTTGAAGAAGTTGGAAAGTTTGATGAAACACTTTACTCCGGTGAAGACACTGATCTATGGATTCGCATCGGAATCAAATACCCGATTCTTTTTAATTGGAAAGTGCTCGCGAGATATATCCGTACCGCCAGAAGTTTGTCGTCGCAAATTTCGAATATCGATCTGAAAAAATATGAGTCGGCTGCAGTTGACGATCCGCGAATCAGGAAATTTCTCGATTTGAACCGGTATTCGCTTGCGATCCAGTCTAAGATGACCGGAAATCAGTCGAAATATGAAATACTGGTAAAAGACATTGATCCAAAAAGCATCGGAATAAAAGCAAAACTGCTGCTAAAACTTCCGGGATTTGTCCTAAAAATTTTAAAAATGCTTAGCGGTTCTTAAACGAAAGGAAATCGCGGTATTCCCTGATATAATCATCTTCTTTAAAGACATCGGATGCGATCACAAGGCAAACCGATCCCGATGAAAAATTCTGAAGCTCACGCCAGATTCCGGGTACGATAAGAAGTCCAAAGTTTGGTTTGTTCAAAGTAATGATCTTTTCCGAACGGCCATCGCGAAGTACGACTTCAAAACTTCCGCTGAGCGCGATCAGTAACTGCTTAAGTTCTTTGTGGGCATGTCCGCCGCGGTAGCCGTCGCTCGGAACATCGTAGAGGTAATAAACGCGGTTGATATCAAAAGGGACGACATTGCCTTCTATAACCGACAGGTTGCCGCGAACATCTTCAATCTTCGGTATTTCAATCAGCCTGACGTCCTTGATTGCAGTACCGGTCATCACTGCGGTAATATTTGCTTCCATTGCTTCATTATGTTTTCCACCGACAAATGTGCAACACTTTGGGCAGAATTCCTTTTACAAATTTGATATAATTCGGCGTCATGCGCAAATATTTTCATCGATTGCGCCAATTCATCCGCATTGTGGTTGGAAACCAGCAGTCCGTTTTCGCGGTTTTTAATGATTTCCGACGGCCCGGATTCGCAGTCAACCGATATGACAGGCGTTCCCATTGCAAGCGATTCAATGATCGACATCGGGAAACCTTCGTAGCGGCTCGTCAGTATCGTAAACATCGCATTTTGGATAGCAAAGCCGGGATTTTCATCAAAAGGCATCAATTGAACGGCATTCTCGATGCGATGAAATGCAGCTGTTTCCATAATAGTATCCGCATCAGGTCCGTCGCCCATGATCTTCAATTTGATGCCTTCATCCGCAAGCCCTGATTTTGCAAACGCTTCGAGCATAAGCTTGAAATTTTTGACATCATCGTCAAGACGTCCAAAAAACAAAAGGTATTTCGGCCCTGAATAGTCTTTTGCCGATATAGGAAACGGAATTGCAGGATTATGGATCACATTGGCATCCAGTCGGTAATTGGATCTAATTTTTTTTTGAATTGCGTCAGAAACTGCGATAAGTTTCGACTTTCCATAAAGCAATTTTGCTAAAAATGCCGATTGCGGAAGATACGCAAGCAGGTTATGGCTGTGGACGACATATATCTTTTCCCTGTTTCCATAAACGACGGAATAGATCAGTTCACGCAGGAAAGATGTCCGTGTGCGATGATCGATGATGGTGCTGATGTGATTTTCATCGAGATACTTTTTTAACAGCATCGACTTCCTGCATTTACGAAATAGCGGATTTGCCGATCTTACTTCTTTTCCAAGATTGTATAATAAACCGCCGAATTCGTAATCGACGCGGTCGTTGATGATGATATTGTGTATTTCATAGCCTTCGGATGAAAGCATCCTGCTCAACAAAGCTGCTGTCCGTTCAGCACCGCCGGATCCGAGCGAATGCGAAACGATGGCTATTTTGACCGTATGTTTCGGCATAAAGTTTCACTTGCCTATATTTGCCAAATATACGCATTGCTTCCGCGCGCCGGGCAATGTTTTGCGGAACCTACTCCACTACATGAAAATACTACTGATAGGCGAATACAGCAGGCTGCACAATTCACTTAAGGAAGGCCTGACGTTTTTGGGGCATGAAGTCGCCATTTGCGGTTTTGCCGACGGCTTTAAGGATTTTCCGGTAGATTTCAAACTTGAAAAACGCTGGAAAACGGGTATTCTCAAAAAATTGAAAGTCGGCATTTACAAGCTCTCAGGTTTTAACGTCACATCTTATCTTACATACAAACAATTCAATAAAAACAAAGACCGGTTTTCAGGTTATGATGTCGTTCAATTGATATCGGAAAACAGTTTCTTCTGCGAGCCGTGGATCGAAAAAAAAATGCTCGAGCATTTGTTCGACAACAATAAAAAGGTATTTCTTTTATCATGCGGCGACGATTTTTCGAGCATTTCATATTATTTCAAGCATCCTGAAGAAAAATCCGTGATACAGCCTTATCTGATGGGGAAGATCCGCAGGAAGAAGTTTATGAACGTATTGAAATTCCGATCAAAAGCGTATCGGGACCTTCATAAATTCATCAGCGAACGGATTTCAGGAATCATTGCGTCTGACCTCGATTACCATATTCCGCTGAAAAACCATCCGAAATATCTCGGCATGATCCCGAACCCGATCAACGTAGATAAGATTGCGTTCCATCCGATGCAAATCAACGGAAAAGTGAAAATCTTCCTTGGTATCAACGGCGAAAGCTATTATAAAAAGGGAATCGACTATTTTGAAAAGGCGCTCGAGCAGATAACTTCAAAATTCGGTAAACGCGCCGAAGCGGTCCGTTCGTTCAACAGGCCGTATGCCGAATATATTACACTTTACGAGGATTCGCATATCATGCTCGATCAGGCATATGCACGCGATCAGGGTTACAATGCGCTTGAAGCGATGGCCAAAGGAAAAGTTGTATTTACCGGCGCCGAAGAAATTTTCGACCGTCATTATCAGCTCAGTAATAAAGTCGCGGTGAATGCGGTTCCGGATGTTGAAACACTTGTGACCGACCTTTCGCATTATATCGAAAATCCTGACGATATCGTTCAAATGGGAATTCGCGCGCGAGAGTTCGTCGAAAAGGAACATCACTACGTGAAAATTGCATCCAAGTATATCGAAACATGGTCGCAAGCGTAAGGCCGCATCGGGATTTATTTAAATACCTGTTCTTCGCAACAATAATTTTCTACGCATTTTTTCTCTCACTTTTTGGCTTTGAAACCTGGGATACCGGATATATTCCCGGTTACGCATGGCGAATCGTCAATGGTGAAACGGTTTACGGAGATTTTTTCTACAAAGGCCCGCCGGTTACGCTTTATCTCAATGCGTTTTTCCTGAAAATCCTTCCGGATGCTGGGCAATTCTATTTCATCAAGGCGATTTATATTTTGATGTTCGGGCTGCAGGTTTTTTTCATTGTCAGCGGAATCGACAGGATTTACAATTTGCGAAGCATCTTCATCAACAAATGGGTATTGATGTCGGTGGGATTCGTGATCTCGATGCTGAACTTCCCGGGATATCCATGGCCGACGACCGACGGGCTTTTATTCGCATCGATTGCATTTTATCTGACTGCTATTAGCGATAGGATGACGATCGGAAAACTCATTGCAATAGCATTGACTTGTATATTATCGTCGCTGACGAAGCAATCCTTTTATCCTGTTCCAATTCTTTTTACGGTTTGGATTTTTTCATCGTTCGGGTTTCGCAATTGTCGGAATTTTGTCGGAATTCTGGCTGTAACCGTTAGTTTTTTCACTGTGATTTTGGGTGACAATTTTTCAAATTTCTTAGATCAGACAATAGGGGAAACACATTTTTCGGATCTGATATATGTAGGATTTCACCTCTACAAAGGTTCGGTCGCAACTTTTAGCGCAATCGCGATCATAACATTTTTTACCGTATTGATGATCATTTTCAAACGCAACAGGAATAACCGTTTGCTGACGGATTTCGTACGATGGTTTCCGGTTGGCATTGCATCCTATGGAATGGTCGTCGCTTTTTGGGATATGCTCCATTTTTCTCATGTGATCTTTCTCGCATGCATTGCTGCGATCATTGGCGATATTATTATTAAAAATGAAAAGCTGAATTTTTATATTCCGATTCTTGTTGCGCTCGGAATTGCGTGGTGCGCATCGATCAGCCTTGGATATCCTTACCCGATTTTTTTCGCAACAGCCATCATTTCCTGCTTTCTTGTACTGCGGCATTTTGAACTTGTGCAGATCATCGGTCGTGTGCTCTACCCTATTTTAAGTCTGATCTTAATTGGAATCGGATTCACTTATGCATGGAAGCCTTATCGCGAAAAACCGTTGCCTGAACTGACAGTGTCGCTGACCGATATTTCACCAAAGCTGGCAGGTCTTCGGACGAATGAATCGAATCATGAGAAATTAGCTGATTTAAAGAACCTGGCCGAAAAATATCCGCAATTCATTACTGCGCCTTCGATTCCAATGGCATATTATCTTTTCGATCATCAGAACCCGCTTCCGGCAGACTGGCTCATCAATACCGAGGTCAACCGCAAATATGATTTATTCCTTACTTTAGCTTCGGATCCAAAAAATTACATTTTTCTTGAAAAATCATTTCTTGAAAATGAAGCGAATTTGCCTGCAGAAACCAGATCGAGCATTATTGCCTGGCGAATGTTCATGGAACTTCAGCAGGTTGATGAATCCCGGCATTTCATTGTTTTAAACGGCAAAAAATGAAGCACTACATCAGGCTGATACGTCCGGAACAATACATCAAAAATGCATTTGTGTTTGCTCCGCTATTTTTTGGCGGCAGCCTAACTGAACCCGATCTTTTCCTGAATACCTGTATAGCTTTCATCTGTTTCTGCCTCGCGGCAAGCAGCATCTATATTTTAAACGATTACCTCGACGTCCGTGAAGATCGGGCGCATCCAAAAAAATCATTACGCCCGATTGCATCAGGAAATATCGCGACCATGCCCGCGCTTGTTTTTTCAGTGATCCTGGCAGCAAGTTCTCTTTTTGCGGCTTATCTCGTTTCTCACGAACTGACTACTATTCTCGTCGGCTATATAATCCTGAACATCTTATATTCGAAGTGGCTGAAACACGTTGCGATCCTTGACATCAACATCATAGCCATCGGATTTGTATTACGGATTTTGGCCGGATCGGCAGTTACTGCGATCGATCCGTCTGTCTGGATCTTATTGATCACATATTTACTTGCGCTGTTTCTCGGCCTGGCAAAACGCCGTACGGATGTGGTTTTGGCAAATGACGGTCTTGATGTCCGAAAGAATATCAAAGGATACAATTTAATGTTTGTCGACACGGTCATGGGACTGCTCTCCGCGATCGTACTTGTTTGCTATATCTTTTACTGCATTTCGCCGGAAGTCCGCGAGCATTACAAGTCGGAATTACTCTACGTTTCAATCATTTTTGTTCTAAATGGAATTTTGCGATACCTGAAACTAGCCATTGTTGATGGCTCGACATATTCGCCCACTTTAATAGTCCTGAAAGATCGTTTTATTCAGGTTACAATCGTTTTGTGGATTGGATTGATGTGCTATCTTTTATATTTTAATTGATGATTTCCGTCGCATTTTTCGATTTTGACCACACATTATATAAGAAAGATTCTTTGTTGGAATTTACGCGGTCTTCCGTGGGCAATACAAAATTTGCGGTTGGGTTGGTATTGCTGTCGCCTTATCTGCTGATGATGAAACTTGGCTTGGCTGCAAATTCAGATGTCAAGCAGAAATTCTTTGCGTATTTCTTTGCCGGAATGCAGTCGGATAGATTTCATGCTCTTGCTGATGAATTTGCCAAAGATAAATTGCCTGCAGGCCTCGACCACAAAACTTTTACTTCGCTGCAAAAGCATCGTGAAGCCGGTCATAAAATCGTTATTGTAACTGCATCGATGGCAGAATGGATCAAACCGTGGAGCGATCAATATGAAGTTGAAGTTATCGGCACGAAGCCTGAAACTAAAAATGGAAAACTTACAGGGAAATTTGCTACTGCCAATTGCAACCGGGACGAAAAGGTTAATCGTGTCAACCAGATCTATAATTTAAATGACTTCGATTCGGTATACGTTTACGGCAAAGGCAAAGGCGATCGCGAAATGCTTACGCTAAAGCGGAATTGCCAAACAGGGTTTTCCTGAAATATATGATCAGCACCGCAAGGTAAATGGCATAAGTAAGTGCGTGCGCCATGACGATGCCAACAATATCGAAGTAGTCTATCAGCATCATGCTTGATATGCATAAAACGGCGAGTGAAAAGATTTCGGTCGTAATAAATGCGACTGTCAGCTTTTTTGCGAAGAAAACATAACCCAGAATAAGCGACGACGCTTTAAGCAGATCGCCGACCAGCTGCCAGAAAAACAATTGTGACATCCCCGCGAATTCATCTGTAAAAAGAATTTCGATCACCATATTTCGCATGACGAAGATTACAGCGAGCATCGATGCAAATACAGGGATGATCATTCGATAATAGCCGCCAAAAACTGCACGTATTTCCTCAGCAGTTTTGGATTTTGCAAGATTTGGCAAAAAATACACAGCTAAGATCGTCGACAGAAACAATAAATAATAGGATGAGATCCGCTGCAGTCCTTCCCACAACCCGGCTTTGTCGATGCCGAGTTTTTCGATTACATTATTGCGGATTGCAAGCATGACGATCGGACCCGCGATTGCCGAAACCAAAGCCATCAAAGAGAATTCGGATAGATTTTTCAGCATTGGAGCATCAATCCTTTTGGGTCTCAGCAACCTGAAATTAATGCTGTCTCGGATGAAGAACAAGGTGATGAAAAACATCAGCGAAGGCGAAAGCACTGTGGCAATCAGCGCGCCGAGCGTATAAAATTCATAGATCAATATCAATGAAACCAGCAGTCCTAAAAAATTACCGAGGATGTTGATGTAGATCACGCTGCGGAACTCGGCAAGACCGTTTAAAACCGTTATCAAAAACATCGATGCCACATACCATGGCAAACCGAGAGCGAGCGCTTTAAACACGATCGCGTAATCATCTTTTGCGGAAAAAACGGTTCCATTTAGCCAGTCGGCAGCGATAAAAAGAAATCCGCTGATCACAATTGTGGCAATCGTAAGGCATATGATTACGGTCGACAGCAATTTCTTAAGCGCGTCATCGTCTGCTGCGCCCGAGACATACTTGACAATACCGTTCTGGAAACCGAGCGTCGCTGCAGATTCCACCGATGTCAGGAAATTTCTGAGATTGCCGGTGAGCGCCATTCCTGCCGGTCCGATCATCATCGCGATAACTTTAGAGGTCATCAAACCTAAAATGATCTTTATCGCCACGCTCAGGCTATTCAGAGATGCGACCCTGAACAATTCACGGCGGGCTATGACACGAAGCCTGTTCAAGTGAAATCGTTTATGGCATTTGCAACGATCATCGCTTCCTCAATTGTGATGACAGGACTTATTGGAATGCTCAGCACTTCATTATGTATCTGTTCAGTAATCGGAAACGACATTTTATTCAAGTCATTCAGAGCCAACTGTTTGTGTGGCGGAATAGGGTAATGGATCAACGTCCCGATCGCATGTCCATCCAAAAATTTCATCAGTTGATCGCGCTTTTTGCATCGGATTACAAACAAGTGAAATACATGCTCGCTACCTGAATACTTCGGAAGGATAACCGACGGATTTGTGATTTTATCATGATAAACACTCGCAATTTTCCTGCGATGTTCATTATCTGAATCAAGATCGGCAAGCTTCACGTTTAAAAACGCGGCCTGAAGTTCATCAAGACGGCTGTTTGTTCCGGGAATATCATGGCGGTACTTTGTTTGCGACCCGTAATTGCGAATCATTGCCGCCATTTCCGCGAGTTCGTCGTCATTTGTTGTGATAGCGCCGCCATCTCCCAATGCCCCAAGATTTTTTCCGGGATAAAAACTGAAACCCGACGCGTGCCCGATCGATCCTGCTTTTTTCAAAACTCCATCAATTGACATTTCCGCACCATGCGCCTGCGCGGCATCTTCAACAACAAGCAAATCATGTTTTTGGGCAATCGACATGATCTTACCCATTTCCGCAAGCTGTCCATATAAATGAACAGGCATGATAGCTTTCGTTCGGCTGCCAATTTTCTCCTCGATTGCATCAGCATCGATATTGAAACTGCCGGCTTGAGGTTCAACAAGAATCGGGACAAGGCCGGCTTCGCGAATCGCGATAATGCTTGCAATGAATGTATTTGCCGGAACAATGACCTCGTCGCCCGGATGCATTTTGCCAAGCTGGATATATGCCTTAAAAATAATCGTAAGCGCATCGAGTCCGTTCCCGACGCCAATGCAATGCCTGACACCGCAATATTCTGCAAAACTTCGTTCAAAGATAACCACCTCATCGCCGAGAATAAACCAGCCTTTATGGATCGCCGTCGAAAGCTTCTCACGAAAAGCGGCTTCGTATTTTTGGTTGATCTTCTGGATATCGAGGAATTTTATCATATTATGACCTGATCAAAAAGATGATAATTGGCTGTCGGAACTTCGTAAAAATCCTGCGTTACCGTTCCGGCGCCAAAACTTTCTTTCCAGAACAGAAGTCCTTCGTTGAGCTTTCGCCCTTGATCTTCGTTTGATATTCCGAAATCGAAAAATCGCCGATCGGTAAAAACCTCGGTAATCAAATGATGGTACAGGAAATCAAGTGAACCTAGTTCATTTTTGTCCTTTTGCCCTGATACATATTGCGGATGTGCGACATTCTTTGATATGAATACCGTTGTACCCGCAACGATTTCATCATCCTTGTAAACATTGAAATGCCGAATGTTTTCCGGGAAACGCCGATGCAGCAATTGCATTTCCCCAGCCGTATGCACCGGCTTTGCATCATGTTTTGCGTCAAGGTTCGGGATCAATATTTTATTCCAGAAAAGTTCAAAGTTTGGTTCCTCTATGATGATCAAACCGTTTCGAACGCCTCGATTTATAGCCTCGCGCCTTGTTTTGGTGATCTTGATACCCGATAGGCGATCAATCACGGATAATGCGTCGCGCCGAATCAGTTTCGCATCAGATAAAAACAATGCGTAAAGGAGATCATCGGATGGTTTTTGATGGTAAATCGAAGGAATTGCCTTAACATAAAACGTTGTGATCTTGTTGTCGTTCAGGTATTTCAGAACAGATTTCGTGATATCGATCAATGATGCCAGCTTCATTTTCATTCCGTAGACAAAACCGCCGTATGTGAGTCCGTAGTGCGAATAATAAGCGTTTTCCTTAATATGTCCGGGCAATACCGCAAGCCACACATCGCCTTTTGCAATGATCATCGAATGATCGTGAAACCGGTCTGAGTGATATTCCATGAAATTCCTGTCGAATAGAAATGTAGCATTTCTTGCCTCGGCAATGAAAGCGTTCCACTTCTCAAAATCACTCTTTTCGTATGGCCTTACCGTATAATCCATTCGCATTTAAACAGCCGAAAATTAATCAATAATCCGATACAAGTCGAGCAATGCATGAAAATTGGCGAATATCAAAATAAATGTTAACTTTAATTCCTCATTTTTTGGAAGTTGACTGTAAAATTGCGATTCGCAGCTTTGATGATTTTCGCCGTCCTGCAAAACCTTTTTGCACAGGATGTCTCGCTTTATGATTCTGCGAACGGTCACTATGACTTTTTGTTTTTGGGCAACACGATGAACGTACAGGAAAATGGCGCCAACGATCCGTGCCTGGTGAACACCAGTTCATCCGCAAATTTGAATCTTCCTGCCGGCAATACGATTTATAAGGCATTTCTATATTGGGCAGGTTCGGGGCCGGGTGATCTCAATGTCAAATTAAACGGACAGGATATTACATCGACGCGAAATTTTGCACTGACTTTTGCAGGAACAGGACTTCCGTTTTTCAGCGCATTCGCGGATGTCACTTCGTTTGTTCAAACCACTGGAAATGGCACTTACACATTGTCGGAATTCGATGTTTCGCCATGGCTTAACCCGGCAGAATACTGCATCAACGGGACTAATTTTGCGGGCTGGGCTATCGTTATTGTGTACGAAGATCCGGCGTTGCCATTAAATCAGATCAATATTTACGATGGATTGCAGGCGGTTCCGACGTCTCTCACAATTACTTTGAGCAGTTTGAATGTCATCGACAACGACGGCGCAAAAATCGGTTTTGTCGCATGGGAAGGCGACCGGAATATCGCGAACGGCGAAACGCTGACAATCAATGGAAGCACTATCGGAAATCCGCCGTTAAATCCGTCGAACAATGCGTTTAACGGAACCAACAGCTTTACGGGTTCGACCATACTCTATAATATGGATCTCGACGTTTACGACATTCAGAACAATATTCAGCCCGGCGACGACACTGCCGAGATCGCATTGGCATCGTCGCAGGATTTTGTAATGATCAATGTGGTTGTAACCAAACTGAACAGCCAGCTTCCAGACGCGACAGTGATCATCGACAATATCGGCCGCCAATGCGATTCGCGTGTTGTCACGATCGATTATACGGTTTACAATGTCAACAGTACCGATATTCTTCCGGGACATACGCCAGTATCAATTTATGTTGATGGTGTTTTTATTACGACCGTGTTTACAGAAAATGCACTTCCGGTCGGCGGAAACGAACCCGCGCAGGTTACGATCACGCTTCCTGATGCGATTACGGATGATTTCACGGTTCAGCTTGTTGCTGATAATCTGATCGATGGTTCGGGCGTAGTTGCCGAGCTAAATGAAATGAACAATGGATTTGCAGTTCAAAGTACGCTACTAATGCGTCCTGAAGTAAATTCGCTTCCTGACCTCGAATCGTGCAATATAGGTTTTACGCGCGGTATTTTTGATTTTGCAGATTATGCTGATTTGGTCGTTACTAATCCTAATCATGTGGTTTCTTTCCATCAAACGCAGGCAGATGCTGAGTCGGGAATCAACGATATATTAAACGTCACATCTTACGAAGCGCCTGAAACTCCGATGCAGATTTACGTTCGTATCGAGAATGAGGATTGTTACAGCATCGCGGTTTTTAACCTGACTGTGCGAAACTGTCCGCCGACGGTTTACAATTACGTGTCGGCCAATAACGATGGCCGGAACGACATCTTTTTTATCGACGGGCTGCGGAACATATTTTTAAATTTTGACCTTGCAATCTACAACCGCTGGGGCGCACTGATCTGGGAAGGAAATCATAACTCCGAAGACTGGACCGGAACCTGCACCAAAGGCATCCGTGTTGCCGGTAATGATGCGCCCGACGGAACTTACTATTATGTGCTTCACCTCAACGATCCGGATTATAGGGAACCGCTTGTTGGGTATTTGTATTTGAACAGGTAGCGAGGCACAATCAGGTGCTACTTCTCCACAGGCTCAAGCCTCCAATGAAACTTGATCGCTATCAACCGCACTGCAATGATGAAGACCGCGGTAAATGGGTAAATAATATCATCGTGCAGTTCTAAAGCTTTCAATCCAAAAAAGACAAAACCACCGGCGATGCAAACCGTCGCATAGATTTCCCTTCTGAAAATCACCGGAATCTCGTTGCATAGAATATCGCGGATCACGCCGCCAAAACAAGCCGTCATTGTTCCAAGCATGATGCAGATTCCCGGATGCAAACCGTAGATAAGTCCTTTCTCCAATCCGATCAAGGTAAATACACCCAGTCCGATCGTGTCAAACAATAAGAGTGAAACCCGTAGCCGGTCGAGTTTTTTCCTGAACAAAAGTGCCATGACAAATCCTATAACGATCAGGTAAACGTACTCGGGATGGCGCATCCAGGTAACGGGAGTCTGGCCAATCAGGATATCGCGTAACGTTCCGCCTCCGACCGCCGTCGCAAAAGCAATGATAAAAACCCCGAATGGATCCAGCCGTTTTCCCATCGCCGTCAACGCCCCGGAAATCGCAAAGGCAATCGTACCAAGGATTTCAATGATTTGGAACATAATCAAATTTCTGCAAAGGTAGCCGAATCCATTTTTTATCGAAGCTGTATCTTTACCAAAATCAATTTGCATTGAAAACGATCACCAGCGCGCAAAATCCATTTATAAAATCACTCGTTCAACTGCAGGATAAAAGCCGCAACCGCCGTAGTAGCGGTAAATTCATTATCGAAGGGCGGCGCGAGGTGGAATTGGCGCTTGGGGCGCATTATGAAATCGAAACCATTCTTTATGTACCTGAGCTTGTATCGGTTTCCGGAATTCAGTCGGACGCGGAGCTTATCGAGATCAACCGCGATGTTTATCAAAAACTTGCATACCGGGATTCTACGGAAGGTCTGATCGCGGTTGCAAAAACGAAAGAGCATTCCCTTGGTAATCTTCAGCTTAAAAAAAATCCGTTGATACTTGTGGCTGAAGCGCCCGAAAAACCGGGTAATCTTGGCGCATTGCTGCGGACTGCCGATGCTGCAAATCTCGATGCCGTTATTATTGCCAACCCAAAAACAGATTTTTACAATCCGAATATCATCCGATCCAGCGTAGGCTGTCTTTTTACAGTGCAAATTGCTGAAGGATCGACGGATGAGATCATCGGGTATTTAAAATCCGCCGGAATTGCAATTTATGCGGCGACGCTTCAGGATTCTGAGCATTATCATATCCAGGATTTCACCGTTCCGATTGCCATTGTTGTTGGAACAGAATCAACAGGATTGAGCGATTCTTGGCGAAATGCATCAAATAAAAACATCATCATTCCGATGCAGGGCGCAATCGATTCGATGAACGTTTCGGTCGCGGCCGCCGTACTGATATTTGAGGCAAAACGTCAGCGGAACTTCGACCAATAAAAAGCAATTATCTACGTTGTTTGGAATGAACTTCTTCCTATTTTTGGAATGCTATGGTTGAAATTGATATAGAGAAGGAAAATAAGGCAATCGCCCACGAATACAAGGAACTTTTGCGGATCAGTTATCAGACATTGTCTGACGACGATAAAAAACTCATTCGTAAGGCGTTCGATTTTGCCGTCGACGCGCATAAAGACCAGCGGCGTAAGTCCGGAGAAGCATATATCTTCCATCCGATAGCAGTCGCGAAAATAGTAGCATCTGAAATCGGACTCGGTTCAACTTCGATCGCGGCGGCTTTGATGCACGATGTCGTCGAAGACACGCCTGTAACGATCGAGGAGATCTCGCGTGAATTCAGTCCGAAAGTTGCGCTTATCGTCGAAGGGCTAACGAAGATCGCACAGGTCAAAAAAGACATGAATATCTCTGTCCAGGCTGAGAATTTCCGGAAAATGCTCCTGACGCTGAACGATGACGTGCGAGTGATCCTGATCAAACTTGCCGACCGGCTTCATAACATGCAGACGATGGATTCGATGCCTGAAGAAAAACAGGTAAAGATCGCGTCTGAAACACTTTATATTTATGCTCCGCTCGCGCATCGACTTGGGCTTTACAACATCAAAACGCAGCTTGAAGACCTTGGATTGAAATATACAGAGCCTGATATTTACAAAGATATCGTCAGTAAGATCAAGGAAACAAAAGAAGAACAGGATGCATATATAACCGATATTTCGAATGTTCTGAAAGGCGCGATGGACGCTGAAGGCATCGAATATATGATCAAAGGCCGGCCGAAATCGATTTACTCGATCAGGCGGAAAATGCGGACACAGAACATCAGCTTTGACGAAGTATATGACAAGTTCGCGCTGCGCATCGTCTACAACGCAAGTCAGCACGACGAGAAGTTCGTAGCCTGGAAGATCTACTCGATCGTTACAGATCATTACCGTCCGAGCCCAAGCAGGCTGCGCGACTGGATCTCATCACCGAAGTCTACGGGATACGAAGCGCTTCACATCACGGTCATGGGCCCAAAAGGCCGATGGGTTGAAATCCAGGTACGAAGCGAACGCATGGATGAAATTGCGGAAAAAGGTTACGCCGCTCACTATAAATACAAACAGGGCGCAACTGAAGAAAGCGGACTTGACGTTTGGCTAAACCTGCTTCGCGAAGCGTTGGAAAGCTCGGAAACAAACGCAGTCGATTTTGTGCAGGATTTTAAAATGAACCTGTACGCCAAGGAAATCTTCGTGTTTACGCCAAAAGGAGAGATCAAATCCTTACCAAAGGGCGCAACGTCGCTGGATTTTGCATTTAGCATTCACTCTGAGATCGGAGTACGAACACGTGGCACAAGGGTGAACGGTAAGCTTGTTCCACTTAACCACGAATTAAAAAGCGGCGACCAGGTTGAAGTGATCACCTCGCCTACGCAAAAACCTACGATCAACTGGCTCGATTACGTAACAACGTCGCGGGCAAAGAATAAGATCCGCAACGTCCTCAATGAAGACATCAAGAAAACAGCCGAGGACGGCAGGGAGCTGCTTACCCGGAAACTGCGGCATCTAAAAATTACGATCAACGAATCGATCATTAATGAACTTGTAAACTTCTTTAAGCTAAAAACCAGCCTGGATCTGTTTTATCGAGTCGGCATCGGGGCGATCGAAAACCAGCAGCTTAAGGATTACGCGGCACAAAAGAACAATACATTCATTAATTTTTTCAAGAATCGGATTCGCCGACCACATCATCCGCCAAGTGAAGATATCCACAGGCCGCATCTCAGCAGCAACTTCGATATGCTTGTTTTCGGCGCCGAACAGGATAAGCTTGATTACACGCTATCTGCATGCTGCAACCCGATTCCGGGCGATAACGTTTTCGGATTTGTGACGATTAATGAAGGAATTAAAGTCCATAAAAAAGATTGCCCGAATGCGATCAGCCTGCAATCGAATTACGCGTACCGAATTCTTCCCGCAAAATGGATCGATTCGACACAGCAGGAATTCAAAGCCGTTTTAAAGATTACCGGAATGGACACTTTAGGTTTGACGAACAAGCTTACTAAAGTCATTTCCAACAATATGCACGTTAACATTCAAAGCATTTCACTAAGCGGAGAAGCCGGGATTTTCAATGGACAGGTTGCAGTGATCGTCCAAAACAATACAATCCTCAAAAAACTGATTGAGAATATTAAAAAGATCGACGGCGTGGATAAGGTGACGCGGGTTTATAAGAATTAGTTGTTGGTTGTTGGTTGTTGGTTGTTTGTTGGTGAGAGACAACCTTACGATTTTATGACTTTTGACTTTATGACTTTATGACTTTACCGCTTCCTTCCTCTTTCGTATCTTTGCCACATGACACTCATTTCCGTAGACAATTCCAAAAACCAGGAGATCGTAAAGAACGTTTTTACGAAATACCTCGAAAATAAAGGCCACCGCAAAACGCCTGAACGGTATGCGATCCTGCAGGAGATCTATGATAGCGAGGAACATTTTGATATTGAAAACCTGTATATCAAGATGAAGAACAAGAACTACCGCGTAAGCCGCGCAACGCTTTATAATACCATCGAATTGCTGCTGGACTGCGGGTTGGTACGCAAGCACCAGTTCGGGCAAAATCAGGCGCATTACGAAAAATCATATTTCGACAAGCAGCACGATCATATCATCATGACCGATACCGGCGAGGTGATCGAATTCTGCGATCCACGCATCCAGACCATCAAAAAAACCATCGAGGAGATTTTCGATATCGAGATCCATAACCACTCGCTGTATTTGTACGGAAACAGGAAAAACGTAAAATCTGATGAGCATGGCGATGCTTAGGGCGTGCCCTGCGCTGCCCTCCTGTCGCGTCTTCGGCTGCACACTCCCGATAGCTATCGGGACGCCTCAACCGCTCACGTACTCCATGGCATCAAATTCATCCAATATTTTGAACCGCATTCCGACAACGGCATTTCGCTCAATTATCATTTATCAATCATCAATTGTCAATTCATGTCTGTAGATCTATTATTGGGCCTCCAATGGGGCGACGAAGGAAAAGGTAAAATTGTAGATGTCCTGACATCCAAATACGATATCATCGCACGATTTCAGGGCGGCCCGAATGCCGGGCATACGCTCGAGTTCGATGGCATCAAACATGTCCTTCGCACGATCCCTTCGGGAATTTTCCATG
>CBDUBJ010000031.1:0-28284 GCA_965365355.1 uncultured bacterium | reverse complement strand
AAACATGATCAACCTATACAACACCCAAATCGAATCGCTTTCCATCCATCGTGTCGGGAACAAAAGCCGCAGCGAATCCATATTTCTTTCGGAACAGCCGTTTAAACTGACTGACGAGCTGATGCCGTTGATCAAGGAATTTTTCCTGAAACCGTTTCGGGACAAGGAAGAAAATTACTATCAGTTCGCGCATGAAGTCGATCTGGATTACAATGACATGTATAAATTTTCTTCTGAGATCTTTACGAATCCTGATCAGACGCATGAAATTTCGAAAAAGATCACGCAACATTTATTCGAGCAGTCAAATCATCCGCATATCAAAAACGGCGAAGTTTACATCGCGCATCTGACAAACGTTTCAATCGACAACAATGCTGTTGATGCGATCGGCATTTTTAAAAGTGAGATCCAAAGCGACTTCCTTCAGTTCAACGAAAAGGAAACACAGCTTGAAATGATCCTTCAGCATGGCGTCAGCCTGAATAAACTCGATAAAGGCTGCCTGATTTTTAATTATAAAGGAGACGAAGGTTATAAGATCCTTACGGTCGACAGCAATCGCTACGATGCGCGTTACTGGCTCGAGCATTTTCTTTCGGTCGATGCGTTCGAAGATGAGAGTTTCTTCACCAAAAAATATCTTAAGTTCTGTCAGAATTTCGCAAAAGATGTCGTCCTTCCTGCCGAAGACAAAAAGGAAGAAGTGATGTTCATGAACCGGTCAGTGAATTATTTTGCAAAAAACGACCAGTTCGAGGAGACCAACTTTTTAAATGAAGTTCTGGACAATCCTGATCTGATTCCCGAATTCAAGAATTACAAAGTCGATAAAGGCGAGAAATACAGCATCGAAGATGTGACCACTTTTCCAATTGCCAATTCCGCTGTTTCAGATGCGCGGAAGTCGATCAAAAATGTCATCAACCTCGATACGAACATCCAGATAAAACTCGATTTCATCAATCCTGAAAGTGCCGAAAAATTCGTCGAAAAAGGTTGGGACGAAGAAAAGCAAATGTATTATTATCTGGTTTACTTCAATAAAGAACAAAAATCCTAATTGTAAGATTTTTACAGATTATATATGTTAAAATAAGTAATTCATCGGATTAAATTGGCGGTATAACGGAAATCTGATAAGTTTAGATTCTAAATCCTACCGTTCATGGAATCAATTACTTATCGCGAAAATAGTTTGCGTGGCCGTTTGACCTGTTCCGTGTTCGGCCATAAATTCCACACTACGAAAGTCGTCACGGATTATTTCAAGGAATTTGAATGCAGCGTTTGCTACATGCAGCTCACCAATGATGTTTCGGGCCGGCGGATTTCACTGACGGCCGAGCATCGTGAGATCAACGAGACACTTTTAAACTTCTATCGCAGGCGCCACGCACATTTTACATTGTAAGTAACATTTCCTTATATTGGTCGTCCTAACCGCGCTAACCAAAATACCAATATTGGAAACCATACTTTCGATCAAAAATCTTCACAAGCGATTCGGATTTGTCCACGCCGTGAAGAACGTCTCTCTTGAAATTCAAAAAGGCAATGTCTACGGCATCCTTGGCCCGAACGGGAGCGGAAAATCAACCACACTTGGAATCGTTTTAAACGTCGTCAACAAAACCTCCGGCGAATACAGTTGGTTTGACGGAAAAGTCGCCACGCACGATGCACTGAAAAAAGTCGGCGCCATCATCGAACGTCCGAATTTCTACCCGTACATGTCGGCTGCCGAAAACCTGAAACTTGTTTGCAAGATCAAAGGCATCGATTATTCCAAAGTTGACGAGAAACTCGACATCGTCGGTCTCACCGAACGAAAAGACAGTAAATTCCGCACCTTTTCACTCGGAATGAAACAACGTCTCGCCATTGCATCCGCACTTTTGAACGATCCGGAAATTTTAATTCTCGACGAACCTACAAACGGACTCGACCCACAGGGAATTCATCAGATCCGCGACATCATCAAAAAAATTGCATCGCAGGGAACGACGATCTTACTTGCTTCGCACTTGCTGGATGAAGTTGAAAAAGTTTGTTCGCACGTGCTGGTTCTGCGTAAAGGCGAAATTTTATATTCGGGAAAAGTGGATGAAATGACTTCCAATGAAAGTTTTTTTGAGCTTCAGGCATCTGATATGGATGCATTGCGTGCCGCACTTCTGACTAATATGGCGATTAAAAAGATCATTCCGGAAGCCGACAAGCTGCTGGTTTATATGAACCAGCCTACGGATCCGTCGGAGATCAACCGTTTTCTTTGCGGTCACAACATTTACCTGCAGCATCTCGCCGTAAAACGAAATTCGCTTGAAGAACAATTCCTTGAACTCACCAACGAACAAAATAAATTTAACTGATGAACAGACTGATATCCATTGAATTTCAAAAGATCTGGAAAAACCGCGCAAGCCGCATTTTGCTTATCAGTTATTTTATCATCCTGTCATTCATTGCGCTGATCGCATCGATAAAATTTAACATCGGAACGTTCGAATTGCATATCGCCGAGCAGGGCATTTTCAATTTCCCGTACATCTGGCATTTCAACACTTACATCGCGGCGGTTTTGAAACTTTTCCTGGCGATCGTGATCGTTTCGATGATGGCAAACGAATATAGTTACGGAACATTAAAGCAAAACCTCATCGATGGAATGAGCAAAAGGGAATTCATAGAATCGAAATTCCTGACAGTGGTTCTATTTGCCGGCATTTCGACCATTTTTGTATTCATCATGTCGCTGATTCTGGGATTGTGTTTTTCGTCTTATGATGAAGTCGACATCATTTTTTCAGATCTTGAATATCTGTTTGCTTATTTTTTAAAGCTTGTTGCATTCTTTTCTTTCTGTTTATTCCTGGGGATATTGGTTAAACGATCGGCGTTTGCCTTGGGATTCTTATTTGTCTGGAATATTCTGGAAGGAATTGCAAAGGGAATTTTACATTTCCAGATTTATCCGAAAAGCGATAAAGCATCTCAGATCACACAGTTTTTCCCTTTGGAAGCGATGGCAAATCTGATCAAGGAACCTTTTACACGGCTTTCTGTAATTAAAAACATCGAAACTTCCATTGGCGGCGCTGTCAACATGAAAGATTATGGCGTTCAATATATGGATGTTGCGATCGTCATCGGCTGGACCGTTATTTTTGTGTTAATGTCGTACAGGCTCTTGCAAAGACGGGATTTGTAGTATCTTTGCCGATGCTATGATGCGTCTGAAAAATACCCTCTGTTTCAGCTTATTACTGATTTCTTTTGCTGCTTCTGCACAGTACTTACAGATAGATGATTCGTATACCGCGGAACAACTTGTCCGTGATGTTCTTGTTGATACGCTGTGTGCCGATGTGTCGAACTATACCGTGGCCGGCGACAATTTCAGCCCTGGATATCAGAGTTACGGATATTTCACCAATTCGTCACCGGATTTTCCTTTCGCCGAAGGAATTGTCATGAGTACCGCACGTGCATTCCGATCTGCCGGACCTAACAACAATCTTATCGATGAAGGTTCCACGAGCTGGCCGGGCGATGCCGATCTTGAAGCCGCGCTTGGCATTTCAGGAACTGTAAATGCAACGATCCTTGAGTTTGATTTTACGCCCGCAACAAGCCGCATCAGCTTTGATTATATTTTTGCATCCGAAGAATATCACGACAGCGCGCAATGCATCTATTCCGATGGATTCGCTTTTCTGCTTAAACCAGCCGACAATTCGCAGCCATATCAAAACCTTGCGCTCATCCCAAATACGAATACGCCCGTGCTCGTCACAACGGTTCATCCCGATGTTCCCGGTGAATGCCCGGCAATAAATGAGGCTTATTTCGGAAGTTACAATCCGTCAAATCACCCCACAAATTACGATGGCCAGACAGCAGTACTTACCGCCTCCGCAGATGTGATCCAGGGAACTGTTTATCATATTAAACTTGTAATTGCGGATCAACAGAATTACCGTTATGACTCGGCTATATTTTTAAAAGGCGGCAGTTTTTCGGTTGGCACCGATATCGGGCCGGGAAGATTGATCGCTACCGGCAACCCTGTCTGCGCAGGCGAAACTCACACTTTTGACGCCAGCGAAAACGGCGCAACAGCGTATCAGTGGTTTAAAGACGGAACTGCGGTTTCGGGCGCAAATTCACCGATTTATACGGCCGATTCTCCGGGTATTTATTCCGTTGAAGTCAGCTTGGGCGCTACAACCTGCGTCGCAAAAGGCGAAGCGGTAATTGAATATTCCGCGCTGCCAGTGGTTCCGGCAACACTGTCGATTATACAATGTGATGACAACGGCGACGGAATTTCCACATTCGATCTCACATCTGTAGCCTCATCTTTGACAGCATCGGTTTCCAATTTGCTTGGCGTTTCGTTTTATCCGACGTTTACCGATGCGCAAAATGAAACCAACATAATCCTGAATAGCGGCAGTTACGTTTCAGTACCGTCGCAGGTCGTCGCAAAAATTGAAAATCTGTACGGATGCGCGTCTTATTCTACAATAGATCTTCAGATCAGTAATAACCCTATTCCAACAATTCCTCCGATTGAAAGATGCGATGACAATCAGGACGGAATTGTAACTTTTGATCTTGCCACCGATGTAACACCATCAATTGCTTCGGTTGTTCCATCGGGTTCGGTGATCCAATATTTTTCCGATGCCGCTTCTGCAGTTACGATGCAGAATCCATTGCAAAACAATTTTACAAATACGATTGTCGGCCAACAGGTAATTTACGCACGCGTTGTAAATGGCGCCGATTGTTACGGAATCATTCCAGTCACTTTAATTATAAATGTGTTTGACATTTCAGGTTTTGGCAACACCGTAAGCTGGATTTGCATCGGCGGAACGCAAACACTTACAGCGCCGCCAGGCTTTCCATCATATTTGTGGAGCGACGGTGCAACGTCAAATTCAATTACCGTAACAAATCCGGGTAATTATTCCGTCGTGGTGACAGATTTAAACGGCTGTTCGCGCACCGCCAACTTTCTTGTCAACGCGTCCGAAGCTGCCACTTTTCTGGGTGCCGAAATCAATGATTTGTCCGGCGGCGTTAATTCGGTATTGATCAATTACGGCGGAATCGGCAATTACGAGTTTTCCATCGATGGGGAAAATTTTCAGCCGGATCCGTTTTTTGCCAATGTTTCTGCGGGCCAATACACTGTTTTTATCAACGATATTAACGGTTGTGGAGTTTCCGGCCCGTTTCCGATCGTCGTTTTGGATTACCCTAAATTCTTTACGCCAAACGGTGATGGCTTCAACGATGTCTGGAAAATCAAGAATTTAGAAGCGTATCCTGATGCAATCATTTCAGTATTTGACAGATATGGCAAACTGTTGTACAACTTTAAAGGCGACGGCGAAGGTTGGGACGGTCTATTTAAAGGGAAGCAGCTTCCGTCATCAGATTATTGGTTTTCAATCAGCTTTCCGTCTGGACGAATCATAAAAAGTCACTTTACATTAAAGAGATAACGCGTTTTCTGTTAATTTTGAAAGAATGAAAAAGTGCCTGCTGATATTGCTGTTCGTGGTTACAAATTGTTTTTCGCAATTCAGCAAGACGCATTACATTCCGCCTTTGTCCGCGTCCGATTTTATCCAGCCTGAAGATCAGTATCTGTATATTTCTACGCCCAATACAAATCCCGTCTATTTTCGGATCATCAATCTCGGCGGCTCAGTTGTCGAAGGAACTGTCAGTCGTGACAATCCATACATCTACTATGTGGGCTTTGGGGGCGATACGCAATTGATGACAAACCGTTTCGAAGTCAATTCTATTCTTCCTTACAAAGGCTTTGTTGTCGAAGCCGATGACCTCATCTACGTTACCGCAAGGATCATCGCCGGTGGCGGAAACCAGGCAGGGGAAATCGTCTCGAAAGGATTGGCGGCACTTGGAACCAATTTCCGGATCGGAGCGCTTTTAAATACTTTGATCGGCGATTACAGCAATGTTCATTACACTTTTGTGGCAATCTTGGCAACGGAAAACAATACAACAGTTACTTTTTCGGATATTTTTGCACCCGTATCATTGATCAACAACAGCGCGGAAGGAAATACGCCGGCGCCGATCATCCTGAACAGCGGAGAAAGTTTTGTCATGGCTGTCGAAGGTCCGCTTGACGCCAATCGCGACGGGCTTGTAGGATCGCTTGTCAGTTCGGATAAACCGATTGCCGTGAATTGCGGTTCATTCGGCGGAACCAACGGCGCGATGAACAACATCGATACGGGTTTTGACCAGATCGTGTCGGCCGAGCGAACAGGCAAAGATTATATATTCATCCGCGGCACGGGTCTGACCGATGTCGAACGTGTGCTGATCATCGCCCATGAAAACGGCACACAGATATTTCGAGATGGAAATCCGACACCGGTTGCAACATTGTCTGCCGGCGAATATCTGACCTTCAACGGCGCAGATTACGATCCAAACGGAAACCTGTACATCAGCTCATCAAAGAACGTTTTTGCTTACCAAAGCATAGGCGATGACGGCCGCCCGGACCAGGCAAACCAGGAGTTATTTTTTGTTCCGCCATTGAGCTGCGAAACGCCGAGGATCATCGACAACATTCCGGATCTCAACGAAATTGGAGACAGGCTTTTCAACGGCCGCGTTACGATTATTACACAAACTGGTTCGTCACTCGATTTTGTCATCAATGGCACATCCTATCCGCTTTCAGGACTGCCGGCTGATGTGACAGTCAACGGACCGAATAATGTCACAGGGAACGCCGGCTATCAGACATATGTGATTACAGGATTATCAGGAGACGTTTCGGTAATTTCCTCCGGACAATTGTATCTGGCATCATACGGATCCAGCGATGCCGCGACCTTTGGAGGGTTTTATTCCGGTTTTACTTTCAAGCCGGAAATTGCTTTTGATAAGATCGATATCGAGGAATCTACATGCATTCCGAATGTGACGCTTTCGGTAAGTCCGATCACGGCATTTGATGTTTTCCAGTGGTATTTTAACGATGCGCCGATCGCAGGTGCGACAAGCCGCGATTATATCCCGACAGTTCCCGGATATTACCATGTATCCGCGACGATTTCGTCCTGCGGAACGAATTTGATTTCAGACAAGATTCCGGTTAGTTCGTGTCCCGAAGATTCAGATAACGACCAATCGAATGACAATGTTGATTTTGATTTCGACAATGACGGAATCACAAATTGCAATGAATCCAATGGAAATATCGGGATCGACATTTCAAATCCGCTAAGCGGCAACATAACCGGTCCGGGTTACACCAACGCGTTTACAGGGAATTTTCCGCCCGGAAACGGTCCGCAGTCTCCTACCCCATTTGTTGGCGCGGCGAATGGAAATTTTGTAACGGAAGTTTTGCCGGGTAAAGGAAATTCGATTTCATATAACATGGCATTCGATCAGCCTGTCAGCATTTCGATGGAATACGCAACTACTGGCGGTGCAGGCGATTGGATCAATTCAAATTCCGAGTTTATCATCAGCGTTCCATCGAACAAGACCATTTCGGTGCTCAATCCGGACAATCAGCTATTGATCGACACCAATTACGATGGAATCTACGAAAGCGGCGTCACGGAGTTCTCATCATTTGAGATTAGGTTCAGGTTAAATACGCCCGATCCGCTGCCTGTCGGGACGGGAACTTTTAGTTTCCGGTCGTATCTCGCGGGAAGTTTTACCTACACGCACAAAAATCTAAGCGACCTCGATACCGGCCGCGCGACGTTTAATATCGCGGCGCTCTGCCTGCCAAACGATTCAGACCTCGATGGAATCCCTGACCAGCAGGATTTTGATTCCGATAATGATGGCATTCCTGATCGTTACGAATCCCAGGGAATTTCGTTTGAAGAATTATCGGGCATCGATACGAACGAAGATGGCATTGATGATATTTTTGGCAATGGTATGATGGCCGATTCTGATGCTGATGGCGTTCCGAATCACTTGGATCTTGACAGCGATAACGACGGGATTTATGACTTATTCGAATCGTTTTCTTCTGCGGCTGATATGGATAACAACGGAATCATCGATGGAAACGCATCATCTTTCGGGAATAACGGTTTGTCAAATTCGGTGGAAACAACCGCGGACAGCGGAGATATCAGCTATACATTATCCGATGTTGATACAGATGGAATTTTTAATTATGTTGATTCCGATACGGATGGCGACGGCTGTAATGACGTTTTGGAAGCATCGTTTTCGGATTCCGATGGCGATGGCCAAATCGGAAATAACGCTCCGGTATCGACGACGGGAATTGTTTTGGGCTTTGGCGGATATATTGCTCCGGGCGCCAATTATCTTACGCCGACACCAATCATCATTGAAACGCAGCCCGTTGACAATATCGGATGCGAATCGAGAGCGGTTTCATTTACAATTGACACCAACGACGGCGTGACTTACCAATGGCAGGTTTCTGCCGACGGCGTAAATTTCTCAAATCTTCCAAATAATGCGCTGTATTCGGGGGTCACCACTTCAACACTTACGATAGCAAACGTGACCGCGGCGATGGATGGAAATTCGTACCGCGTTCTGTTGGATCGCTCGGGGAATGTTTGCGGAAAGATTTCAGCCAATGCGATCCTTACGGTTTATCCGTTACCGCCGTCATCGGTCCAGACGCTGATACAGTGCGAAATTGGCGCGACACCGGATGGAATAACCTTGTTTAATCTGGAGGAAGCGATTCCATCGTTGATTGGATCTGACACGTCCTTGGAAATAGCATTCTTCGAATCGGTTGCAGATGCCGAAAACAGCAATAACGAACTGCCGCTGGCTTACACGAACCTTTCAAATCCACAACAGCTGACGGTCAGGCTTACAAATCCCGTCACGGGCTGCTTCAGCTTAAGCACATTGAATTTGTCGGTGAATCTTTTGCCAAACATTGTCATTAATCTGCCCGAACAATGCGATGATGACGGAAGCGAAAACGGATTTTATCTGTTTGACCTGACCGATGCGAACATTCCGGCGTCGAACATACGCTATTACGTAACTGAAAATGATGCGTTGATGGAAATCAATGAGATCAACAATGCTGCTTTCTTTCAAAATTCAACACCATATACGGCGCAGACGATATTTGTCCGTGCAGAATCCGGAAATGACTGTTCGCGCATCTATCTTATAAATATCAAGGTAAATCCTTTGCCGGCCATCGATGCAAATCTTGGCCTCGAACCTCATGTTGTGTGTGTGAATGCGCCCACATTTACCACCGTAATCGATGCCGGGCTCGAACCGGGAGTTTCCGGGAGCGACTATCAATATCAATGGTCATTTAATGGAGATGAAATTCCGGGGGCAAATTCGCCGACGCTGACGGTTGATACCGAAGGAACTTATACAGTTAAAGTCACCGATGCAAACGGCTGCACTAAAATCAGGACGATCCCGGTAATCGCATCGAGCACCGCGATCATCGAAAACATCACCGTTACCGACATGGCCGAATTCAATACGGTTACCGTGACGATCACTTCAAACAGTTACGGCGATTATGTGTACAGCCTTGATTTTCAGAATGCATTTCAGCAATCGAATGTGTTTGCGAACGTCCCTGCGGGAATCCATACGGTTTATGTCAAAGATTTGAACGGCTGCCCTGTCGCAAGCCAGGTTATCTCAGTTTTGGGAATTCCGCCGTTTTTCACTCCAAATGGCGACGGCTTTAACGACACATGGAATGTTAAAGGTGTGAACGGACAGTTTCATCCCGGGACGACTGTTCATATATTTGACCGATACGGCAAACTTTTGAAAATGATCGGCGCGCAAGGCACAGGCTGGGACGGCACTTATAATGGCCAAAGATTGCCTTCGGACGATTATTGGTTTGTGGTTACATTTGAAGACGGGAAAGTTTACAAAGGACATTTTGCTTTAAAAAGATAACAATGAGAAAATTTTTTGCTGCAGCAGCATTTTTATTGACGGTTTCGGCGTTTTGCCAGGAAATCAATGTGACATCCGGATCTGTAAAGCGCCACGAAAATTTTAAATCACAATTCGTTGCGCCGCGAAACGTAGACGTTTGGCTTCCGAACGGTTATTCCAAAAATGAAAAGTATGCGGTGCTTTATATGCACGATGGGCAAATGTTATTCGATCCTTCAAAAACCTGGAACAAACAGGAATGGCAAGCCGATGAAGTCGCCGGTGCGTTGATCGAACAAGATGCGACTCAGAAATTTATCATCGTAGGTATTGCGAGTTTATCAAAAACACGCCATGTTGATTATTTTCCGCAGAAGCCGTTTGAATCGTTGACTGAAAAACAGCAGGATTCGCTTTATGAAGTGAAACTTGATGGCGGTGCGCCGTTGTTCCAGGGGAAAGTCAACTCGGATAATTACCTTAAATTCATAGTCACTGAGCTGAAACCGTTTATCGATAAAACATACTTCACGAAACCGGATATGGCGAATACTTTCATCGCAGGATCCAGTATGGGAGGATTGATATCGCTTTATGCAATCTGTGAATATCCGACCGTTTTCGGTGGCGCGGCCTGCATTTCGACACATTGGCCGGGCGTGTTTGAAACTGAAAAAAATCCAATTCCTGAAACATTCTTTACTTATATGGATCAGAAACTGCCTTCGCCAAAAAATCATAAAATCTATTTTGACTACGGAACTGAAACGCTTGATGCGGCGTACAAGCCTTTCCAGAAAAAAGCTGATGAAATCATGAAGAAAAAAGGATTTACTGAGACAAACTGGATCACGAAAGAATTCGAAGGACTTGATCATTCGGAAGAAGCCTGGGCGGCAAGGCTGGATCAGCCGGTATTTTTTCTTCTTGCCAAATAGGTAAAAAGAAATTTGATTTTATCCGACCAATTTGAACAACGTTTGACTTTTGGACTGATTTATAGCAAAAAGAAATTAGGAGCCCGCTTTACTTTTAAGCTTTTTATATTCTCGAATTAATTCTTTCAATTGTCGGTTGGAATCGACATCAATATTTTTATCAGACAAAAAATGTTTGAACCTGAACTTACTTTTATAATTCTTCGCAATAATTTCCTGGTCGACGACAAACAGCTCATTTCTTAGCTGCTCCTTTTCATTTTCGAGAATTTGCAAACTCTCGAATTTATCTTTAAAATCCCTGCGGAAAGTATTTGTATTAAAAGGGATACTATTTAAAAGTTGCATCTGTTTTCGCGACCTTAAATCTAAAGCGACAATGATATCGACAGCGATTTTTTCAACTTCTGCCTTTGATAAGACGTCAATTTTTGCAGGCAAAAACGTTTGCAACTTAGGCTGTTGCTTTTTGACTGGCTTTTCGGTCGTCTTTGGCATTGGCTTTTTCGAAGTTGCAGCATTTAGGTAGCCGCTACCAAAGCATTTTTTGCAATCTGGATCCAAGCCTGTACATGAACAAATTTCAACTGTCATACTTTTATGTATAAAAAGGCAGCTCATTAGCATTTTTCAAAAAACCTCAGCTGACCTGAATATTAATTTTGTAGGGATAAAACTCGCCCCTTCCCGTGGCAAACATACCAAATCCCAAAAACATGGAACTGCGGAAAAACCGTAAAAAAAGCCATCATTGCGACGGCTTTATTTGATTATGCTATTTTAAAACGTTTCCTGTCGGTTTCGCTAAGGTAGATTTTTCTAAGTCTGATCGACTTTGGCGTCACCTCTACATATTCGTCTTTCTGGATGTATTCAAGAGCTTCCTCAAGCGAAAACTTGATGGCGGGAACGATACGCGTTTTATCATCGGCGCCGGCAGAACGGAAGTTCGTAAGCTGTTTTGTCTTCGTGATGTTGATCGTCATATCGTCGCCGCGGGAATTTTCCCCGACAACCTGGCCTTCGTAGATATCTTCGTTCGGATCGACAAAGAATTTACCGCGATCCTGAAGTTTATTGATTGAATAAGGAATTGCTTTCCCGTTTTCCATGGAGATCAATGAACCATTGACACGTCCCGGAATGTCGCCTTTGAAAGCCTGATATTCGAGAAATCGGTGCGACATGATCGCCTCGCCGGCAGTGGCCGTAAGAAGCTGGTTACGCAATCCGATGATTCCGCGCGAAGGAATGTTGAATTTGATGATCATCCTGTCGCCTTTGGTTTCCATGCTCAGCATTTCACCTTTACGAAGTGAAACAAATTCTACGGCACGACCAGACAAATGCTCAGGAAGATCGATCGTCAATTCTTCAACGGGCTCACATTTTACGCCATCGATTTCTTTAATGATAACCTGTGGCTGACCGATCTGAAGTTCATACCCTTCGCGTCGCATCGTTTCAATAAGAACCGACAAGTGAAGAACGCCTCGACCGAAGACCATGAATTTATCGGCACTTCCGGTTTCGCCGACACGCAATGCAAGGTTCTTTTCAAGTTCTTTTGCAAGCCTGTCTTTAATATGTCGTGATGTCACGAATTTTCCTTCTTTACCGAAGAATGGTGAGTCGTTGATCGTGAAGAGCATGCTCATTGTAGGCTCGTCGATCGCGATGGTTGTCAGCGCTTCAGGGTTTTCCGCATCGGCGACTGTATCGCCAATCTCAAATCCTTCCAATCCAACAATTGCACAAATATCTCCTGCGGTTACCGATTCAACTTTCTTTCTGCCAAGTCCTTCGAATGTGTGAAGTTCTTTGATTCTTGATTTAATGATCTTGCCATCGCGCTTTACGAGGGAAATATTCATTCCTTCGCTAAGCATTCCACGCTGAAGACGTCCGATCGCGATACGTCCCGTAAATGACGAAAAGTCAAGTGAAGTGATCATCATCTGCGGTGTTCCTTCGGCAACTTTCGGCGGCGGAACATGCGCAAGGACCATATCCAGCAAAGGTTCGATGTTTTCCGTTTTATTACGGAAATCTTCAGACATCCAATTTTGTTTTGCAGAACCGTAAACCGTCGGGAAATCCAACTGCCATTCTTCAGCGCCAAGCTCGAACATCAGGTCGAAAACTTTTTCATGAACTTCTTCAGGAGTACAATTTTCTTTATCAACTTTATTGATGACAACGCAAGGCTTCAAACCAAGATCGATGGCTTTCTGAAGTACGAAACGCGTTTGCGGCATTGGGCCTTCGAATGCATCAACCAATAAAAGTACGCCATCAGCCATATTCAATACGCGTTCAACCTCGCCACCAAAATCGGCGTGACCCGGAGTATCGATAATATTGATCTTTGTGCCTTTATAAACTACTGAGACATTTTTCGAAGTGATTGTGATTCCGCGTTCACGCTCAAGGTCATTGTTGTCCAGAATCAGATCACCGGTATTTTCGTTCTCACGAAAAAGTTGGCAATGGTACATGATTTTATCGACCAATGTGGTTTTACCGTGGTCGACGTGTGCGATAATCGCAATATTCCTGATAGACTCCATGTCAAAATTTTAGGGTGCAAAGGTATGCTTTATTTTTTGATAAAAGACAGCGAAAAACGGTGCATATTTTTGTTGACAAGTTGATTTTTTACAGACGCCGGCAACGAGATAAATATTTATTTTTATCAGACATCCGGAATTTTGAAACTGTTTGATAAGAAATGCCTTCCAAAAATTTAATGATGCACGAATTCATGAAAACATTGGTTACAAAATGGTTAGGACGATTATGAAAAATGCTTAGTTTACATATATTTGCCGGACCCAAATTAAACAAAATGATTACTTTTTACTTTCGACCTTTTCAAGGAGATGATGCTGTTTTAAGGACGACTGTACTGATTGCTGCGCGGAATTTCCACAAACCGGGACTTGCTATTAATTACCGAAGTAATCTATGATAGCGATCGATTCAGATTTCAGCATTCTTGTCATAGAAGACGACGCGGGCGATTTCTCAAAAATTGAAGACCTTATATCCGAAAGATTTAATTCGCCCGTCATTTCTCGTGCGCAGAATTTTAAAGATGGAAAAGAGATAATCTCCGGTGCGCGGCGGCCTGATGTTATTTTATTAGATCTGACTTTGCCGGATATCAGTGGCGAATTGCTTGTTGCCGAAGTTAAGGGCGTCGCGGATAAAATACCGGTGATATGCCTGACATCGCGGGAAGTCAGCCTTTTAAATCCTGAATGGTTATCAGACGGTATAGCCGACTATATCGTTAAGGAAGAGCTGACAGCCGGTTCGTTGTATAAAAGCATCACGTACAGTCTCGAACGTCAAAAAAACTTTAAGAAGATCAGCGAATCAAAGGCTAAATATCGAACATTGTTTCAGGCGAGTCCGATACCGATGTGGATCTATGATATTGACACATGGCGTTTTCTGTATGTCAATGACGCTGCCGTGAAGCAATACGGTTATTCGGTTGAAGAATTTCTGAAGATGACCATCGCGGATATCCGTCCGTCCGAAGATCTTCCTAAACTTGAAAAAGCTGTTGAAAAAATTAAACAGGGAAAAACTTCTTCAGGCTCCTTTTTCAAACATGTGAAGAAAACTGGTGAAGTGATCGATGTTCAGATCGAAAGCAGCGAAATAGAGATCGATGGTGTACAGGCAAGGCTTGTCCTTAGCCTCGATATTACAAAAAGACTTCAGTCGGAACGCGCACTTGAAGCCAGTGAAAAGCGATTTAAATTTTTGATCCAGGAAGGCGGCGAACTTATTACGATCATTTCCGAACAGGGAAAATTCAGTTATGTGAGTCCAAATCACGAAACAATTTTGGGTTATTCCGCAGACGAAATGAACGGTAAGAAGATTGTTGATTTCCTTCATCCGGAGGATTACTATCGTATCATAAAGTTGTATAAAAATTTGCTTGCGACGAAAAGAGTGAATTCGTCGCCTTTTCGATTCAGACATGCAAACGGCAATTATATTTGGATCGAATCGATCATCACGAACGCTCTTGACGACAGCGATATCCAGGGTTTTGCAGTCAATTCCCGCGATGTGACCGAACGCGTCGAGAATGAGCGGAAGCTTCGCGAATCCAACTATCGTTTCGAAGCGATTGCAAAAGCTACGAGCGATGCGATTTACGAATACGATTTCCGGACCAGGAACATTTATATTTCCGGCGCCAGCTATCATGCGCTGTTCGGATATGAGTTTCCAAACAATCAAACCGACATTAATTTTTTCCGCGACTGCATCCATCCTGATGAAAAGGAAAGTGTTTATGGCGAAATGAATAAAACAGTTCAGGATCCGACCGTAACCCATTTTGAAATGGAATACAGGTTTAAACGCAATGATGGATCTTATGCCGACATTCTGGACAGGTTCAATATTATCTGGAGCAATGGGGAGCCGATTAAAAAAGTCGGTGCGATGCAGGATATTTCAACACGGAAATTCCAGGCTACGGTGCTGGAGTTCGAAAAGGAAATTTACGAATTGAACGCCAATCCTAAGATTGCATTTGATTACGTTCTGAACAAGCTTGCTATCAATGTAGAATCGCTGATCCCGGATTCTCATTGCGCGATATTATCTCATGGTGAAAATAAGATCGTTAGAAATATAGCGGGCCCGAACATCAACAGCAATTATATAAGATCGATCGAGGAGCTTGGGATCGGCGCAAATGCCGGATCATGCGGCGCAGCGCTGAGCAATGGCAAATCTTCATTTATAAATGACATGGAGACCGACCAGTCGTGGAAGATTCATTTTGACGCCATCGGCCAGTTCGGATACAAATCATGTTGGACAATACCTGTCAAGAAACGAAGCGCAAAGATCAATGCTGCGCTGACACTTCATTTTAAGAAAAAGCGTGTTCCTACCGAGCAGGAAAAGTATCTTATGGACCGCGCGGCGAATTTAATTGGTATCCTGATCGAAAACCGGACGTCGTTTGAAGAAACCGAAAGTGCAAAAGAGCGTTATGATATCGTGGCAAAAGCAACCAGCGATACCATTTGGGACTGGAAGATCCAGGAAGACAGCTTTTCGTGGAATAAGGGAATCCAAGGCGTGTTTGGATATAAGAAAGAAGATGTTGGAAATACTTCGAAATGGTGGTTTGACCGCGTCCATCCCGAAGATTCGATCCGTGTTTCGGTAAAACTGTACAATTTCCTTGAGGAGAAAGTCGAGAAATGGCAGGATGAATATCGCTTTGCATGCGCGGATGGAACGTACAAATATGTTTTCGACCGGGGTTTCCTTGTCAAGGACAACGATGGAAAACCAATCAGGATGATTGGAGCCATGCAGGACGTCACGAGACAGAAACAGGAAGAGCAGCGATTGAAACTTCTTGAAACAGTGGTTACGCAAACGAAAGATTCAGTCATCATTACTGAAGCCGAGAAATCAAACCGCAGCATTCCGAAGATCGTGTTCGTAAACCCGGCGTTTTCACACATGACAGGCTATAAAGCCAAAGAAGTTGTCGGCAAATCGCCCGCAATCTTTATGGGCCGTAAGTCGATCGCAAATGAAATTGCACGATTGTCGGAAGCGCTGAAAAATAAGAAGGAATACAAATTCGAGACGCTTAACCATCGAAAGAGCGGCGAAGAATATTGGGTGAATTTCTCGATGATTCCGATTACGAATAAAGAAGGCGATCATTCGCATTGGATATCGATACAGCGTGATATCACCGAAGAAAAAAAACAGGAAAAAGAAAAAGAGCAATTAATTCGTGAACTGACGCAGAATAACAAGGATCTAAAGCAGTTTTCGTATATCACATCGCATAATCTGCGGGCTCCGCTTTCGAATCTGACCGGTTTACTCAATCTGATGGAAGATATCCACGTTGAAAATCCAGAGCTGCGCGAAATATTAAATGGCTTTTCGAAATCGACGCACTTGCTTAATGAAACAATAAATGATCTTGTTCGCGTTGTCATCATAAAGGATAATCCATCGATCCAGAAAGAGGAAGTATTGATCAAAGATGTCTTTGAAAACGTGTTCAATCAATTGAGTTTCATGATTGCGGTGCATAAACCGATCATCAAGATAGAGCTGGAACGTGTCTCGATATTGAACATCAACAAGGCTTACCTTGAAAGCATTCTTTTGAATTTACTGACGAATGCGATCAAGTATCGGGCGACGAATCGTCAGTTGAAGATCTATATTATTTCCAAACAGATTGGCAATAATATCATTTTGACGTTCCGCGACAATGGCATCGGTATCGACCTGGAAAGGAATGGCGATAAGATTTTCGGGCTATATCAAAGATTTCACAATTATCCCGACAGCAAGGGATTGGGATTATATCTCGTAAAATCCCAGGTTGAATCTATGGGTGGAAATATTACGGTGCAGAGTGAAGTAAATAAAGGAACTACATTTACACTAACATTTAAAGCAAACACGAATGCTTGAAAAAATACTTTGCGTTGATGATGATCCGATAACTGTAATGCTTTGCCGAAAGGTTGTGGCCAAGGCCGATTTCGCGAAAGTTACCGATTCAGCTCCCAATGGCGAAGAAGCTTTGCATTATTTCGACAGCCTTATCATGCACAATGACCAGAAATATCCTGAATTGATTTTACTTGATTTGAACATGCCGGTTATGGGCGGCTGGGAATTTTTGGACAATTTTTGTAAAGGAACTTATGCGAATGTTTTTAATGATATAAAAGTGATCGTATTATCGTCGACGATCGATCCGCAGGATGTGGAGAAAGCGCGAAGCTATCCGATGGTTATCGATTTTATGTCGAAGCCGATCACGACCGACATGCTCGACAAATTGAAGACGATATTCAACAAATAAAAAAAGCTCCCGATAAGGAGCTTTTTTTTATATGCAAGATGCGAATTACATTTTCGCTACGTGACGTGTAAGTTTCGATTTAAGGTTTGATGCCTTGTTATCGTGAATAATGTTTTTCTTGGCAAGTTTGTCGATCATAGAAATAACTCCGGCCAATTTCGACGCTGCATCAGTTTTATCTGTAGACGTCCTGATCGCTTTGATCGCGTTACGAGTCGTCTTGTGCTGATATCTGTTTAATACCCTTTTCTTTTCGTTGCTTCTGATTCTTTTAAGGGCTGACTTATGATTTGCCATTTTCTTGAAAAATAAATTTTTAAATTATGTAGTCCGTAGGGGAATCGAACCCCTGTTACCAGGATGAAAACCTGGCGTCCTAACCCCTAGACGAACGGACCATTAGTTCTCTAGGCATAACTTGTAGCCCGTGGGGGAATCGAACCCCCCTTACCAGGATGAAAACCTGGCGTCCTAACCGATAGACGAACGGGCCGGTTGCTAATGCGGATGCAAAAATACAACTATTTTCTATTCGTGCAATAGCGCTCGAATATTTTTTTAAATTTTAATATGCCCGTGCAAAAAGCACCCTTCTTTTTGAAGGTTTTCCGGTCAGTACACAGGTGCCTTCTTCTGAATTTCCATCGAGCGGAATGCAACGAATTGTCGCTTTCGTCTGCTCTTTGATCTTTTCTTCGGTTTCCGAAGTACCATCCCAATGCGCTGAAACGAATCCTCCTTTGGTATCCAAAACTTCAACGAGCTCATCAAAATTCGAAACGGGTGTAATATGTGTGTCACGATATTCCAACGCGCGCTTATAGAGATTTTGCTGTATTTCAGTCAGCAGATTTTGGATATGTTCTATGACGACATCTTTGGCTATGATCTCCTTGCTCATCGTATCACGGCGCGCAATTTCAAAAGTACCGTTTTCAAGATCCTTCGGACCAATTGCGACCCGGATCGGAACACCTTTTAATTCGTATTCATTGAACTTAAAGCCTGGTGTCATCGTCGTCCTGTCGTCGAATTTTACCGAAATCCCGAGTTTGCGCAAAGCAGATGCAATTTCATTTGCCGCAGCAGCTGCAGCCTCAAGTTGCTCGGGGGTTTTATGAATTGGAACGATCACAACCTGTATAGGCGCAAGATTGGGCGGCAGAACCAACCCTTTATCGTCTGAATGCGTCATAACCAACGCGCCCATCAGTCGGGTTGAAACACCCCATGAAGTTCCCCAAACGTAATCGAGTTTTCCTTCAGCGCTTGCGAATTTGACATCAAAAGCTTTGGCAAAATTCTGACCTAAAAAATGCGATGTACCCGCCTGAAGTGCTTTCCCATCCTGCATCAATGCTTCGATACAATACGTTTCTTCGGCACCGGCAAAACGCTCACTTTCAGTTTTAATACCTTTAATGACCGGGATTGCCATGAATTTTTCTGCAAACTCAGCGTATACGTTCATCATTTTTTCGGATTCTTCGATCGCCTCGGACTTTGTCGCATGAGCGGTATGCCCTTCCTGCCATAGAAATTCAGCTGTACGCAAAAATAAGCGTGTTCGCATTTCCCATCTTACGACGTTTGCCCATTGATTTATCAGCAGCGGCAAATCACGATATGATTGGATCCAATTTTTGTAAGTACTCCAGATAATTGCCTCACTGGTTGGCCGGACGACTAGCTCTTCTTCAAGTTTAGCATTTGGGTCGACCATCAATTTACCCTTGCGATCAGGATCGTTCTTCAGTCGGTAATGAGTTACGACCGCACATTCTTTTGCGAAACCTTCAGCATTTTTCTCCTCGGCTTCAAACATGCTTTTCGGGACAAATATTGGGAAATATGCATTTTGATGGCCGGTTTCCTTAAACATACGATCAAGTTCAGCCTGCATTTTCTCCCAGATTGCATATCCGTATGGTTTGATGACCATGCAGCCGCGGACGCCCGAATTTTCGGCCAAATCTGCTTTAACAACTAACTCGTTGTACCACTTTGAATAATCTTCACTTCTTGACGTTAAATTTTTACTCATTTTAACAGTTTTGGCACAATGATTGTTTCGCGTTTTTTAACTTATAAGTTCAGCAAAACTAACTATTTTTGTAATGTACCACAATAAAAAACTCTTGTTATGAAATCTATCTACCAAGTGAGCCAAAAGGTAGCCCGTCACGTGTTGCTTGGGTTATCGGCGATTTTCGCTGTTTCGTGCGGCTCCTATCAAAACAGCTCTTACTACGACAATGACGGCATATACGGTTCTTCCGAAAGGAAATCTTCAAACGAAACCGTTTCTTCGGCCGATCAGTCAAATAATCAAAACGTCCAGTATAAGAATTATTTCAGTTCATTGAAAGATGAGAACGCTGAGATTTTTACTGATGTAAACAGCTATACGACGTATGATGATACTACCCAAAACCAACAGCGTGAAACTTCTTCAGGCTACGCCGGCTGGGGCGACAGTTCAGAAAATGTTACGGTGAATATTTATGGAAACAATTGGGGCTGGAACAACTGGGGCTGGAATAATTACTGGTATCCAGGCTGGGGTTACGGTTGGAATTCATGGTATGGTCCAAGCTGGAGTTGGGGATTCGGATGGAATTCCTGGTATTCCCCATACTGGGGTTACGGCTGGGGATCATATTATTATCCGTACAATGGATGGCATAATGGCTGGTACGGTAATCCATACACGTATTATCGTGGCGGAAACCGTGGGCTTTCCTATAATAATGGTTTAAGAGCAGGAACTTCTTCACGTCAGGTTCATGGCGTAAGATCGGCGAATTTTAACGGGACACGCCAAAGTACATTTACTAATACACGTTCCAACAATTCTTCTACGCGTTCAGCAACTGTGCCAACCCGAAATAACAGTACTTTCTCGACGCCTCGCAGCAATTCCAATTCAGGTGGCGTTCGTCAGTCATCCGGTTCAACAAGGTCTTATTCGCCGTCATCTTCCGGAGGCGGTGGTTCAAGAGGCGGTGGTTTTGGTGGATCTCGTGGCGGAGGTGGAAGAAGATAAATTTATAACAATACAGGAATACCTATGTAATGACTCACGTTATTTTCATAGGTATTTTTTTGAATCAATATTAGAAAAATGAAAACATATCTATCCCTATTTGCTGCGGCCCTTACATTCTCCGCAGCGCAATCCCAGGAAATAAATGATGCATTGAGATATGCACAGGATGATCTTAACGGTACCGCCAGATTCCGTGCAATGGGCGGCGCATTTGGTGCACTCGGCGGCGACATGTCTGCGATAAATGTCAACCCTGCCGGATCCGCGATCTTCGTGAATAATGTCGTCAGTCTTTCATTGACCAGCTACAACACCAGCAATAAATCAAATTATTTCGGAACGCGGACAACCGAGGAAGATTATGCATTCGATCTTAATCAGGCCGGTGGTGTGTATGTTCTTGAAAACGACGATCAAGAAAGCGATTGGAAGAAAGTTACACTTGCACTGAACTATGACAACATCAGGAATTTTGACAATACATTGTTCTCCGCTGGTACAAATCCAAACAATTCACTTGCAAACTATTTTCTGGCTTACGCAAATCCATTTAATGTTTCTTTTGATGCCGTCGCAAATGATCCATACGAATCTCTTGACTTTGCAGAATGGCAGAGTCTTTTTGGGTATGAAGGCTATGTGATCAATCCGCCCACTGATGTTCCCGAAGAAAATTTCTGGACATCGAACGTTCCCGCAGGTGGCAATTACTATCAGGAAAATTCATTTGTATCCACAGGCTACAACGGCAAATTGGCATTCAATATGGCGGCTCAATATCAAAACTGGCTGTTTTTCGGACTTAACCTGAATTCGCATTTTGCCGATTATCAGCAATCGACAAGTTTTTACGAATCAAACACAAACAATCCGGAGCAAGGCTTGCAGCAGGTTCGTTTCGTAACCGACCTTGCTACATACGGATCCGGATTTTCTTTTCAGATCGGCGGAATTGCAAAAGTCACCGAGGCATTTCGCGTAGGTCTTGCATATGAATCGCCGACATGGTATCGATTGGAAGATGAATACACACAGAGTATTTCCTTTTCAACTGTTGACAACGGAACTTCAATCACAGACTTTTTTGATCCGCGCGTAATTTTGGTATCATCCTATAAATTGCAGACACCATCGAGATGGACAGGAAGTTTGGCTTACGTATTTGGTAAATCCGGATTGATTAGCTTTGATTACACGATGAAGAATTACAGCAATGTTCAATTTCGACCTGAACGTAATTTCATGGATGTCAACGACATGATGTCGGATATGCTCGATGCTACAAGTGAATTCCGTATCGGCGCTGAGAAAAAGTTAAAACAATGGAGCCTTCGCGCAGGATATCGATTCGAGCAAAGTCCGTATAAAAACGGTAGAACCATTGGAGATCTGAACGCAATTTCAGGCGGTCTCGGCTATAACTTCGGCGATACCAAAATCGATATTTCATATACACATGCGCAACGCGATTCGGAACAAGGATTTTTCTCACGCGGACTGACTGATCCGGCGAAGATTAACACAGTGAACAACAACGTGACGCTAAGCGTAATGTTTGAACTATAAAAAGCAGATTGTCATTAAATCCGTTTCCTTACCGGGAACGGATTTTTATTGATTTCGATTCCCATATTCGTTTCTTCGGAAGTAATTGACTACTTTTGCAGCCCAAATTTAATTTAATGAGAGTCAGGTCTTTAAAGAAAAATAAAATCAACGTAATCACCTTAGGGTGTTCGAAGAATGTGTACGACAGCGAAGTCCTTATGGGACAATTGCGCGCATCTGGGAAAGATGTCGCCCACGAAGCTCCAGAACATGAAGAAGGTAACATCATCGTGATCAATACGTGTGGTTTTATTGACAATGCCAAGGCCGAGTCGGTGAATATGATCCTTGAATATGCCGATAAAAAAGAGCGCGGTCTTGTAGATAAGCTTTTTGTAACAGGATGTTTGTCTGAGCGATATCGTCCCGATCTTGAAAAGGAAATCCCGACCGTCGACCAATTTTTCGGAACAACTGAACTTCCGCTATTGCTTAAAGCCCTTGGCGCCGACTACCGACATGAATTGCTTGGCGAACGACTTACGACGACTCCAAAAAATTATGCTTACTTAAAAATTGCCGAAGGTTGCGACAGGCCTTGCAGTTTTTGCGCGATTCCTTTGATGCGTGGGAAGCACGTTTCCCAGCCAATTGAAAAATTGGTTGCAGAAGCCGCGGGTCTCGCCAAAAACGGTGTCAAAGAATTGATATTGATCGCGCAGGATCTGACATATTATGGCCTGGATCTTTACAAAAAAAGAAATCTTGCCGAACTTCTTGAAGCGCTTTGTCAAGTCGAAGGCATCGAATGGATAAGGCTGCACTATGCGTTTCCAAGCGGCTTTCCGATGGACGTTCTTGAACTAATGCGCCGCGAACCTAAGATCTGCAATTATATCGATATTCCGCTTCAGCACATCTCGGATAACATCCTGAAATCGATGCGCCGCGGAACAACTCAGGAAAAAACGACTCGGCTTCTAAAGGAATTCCGTGCTGCCGTTCCGGGAATTGCGATCCGGACGACACTGATCGTTGGATATCCGGGAGAAACTGAGGAAGATTTTCAAATCCTCAAAAATTGGGTTGAAGAAATGCGCTTCGAACGCCTCGGCTGCTTTGCATATTCACACGAGGAAAACACACATGCGTATTTGTTGGAAGACAATGTTCCGGCCGAAGTAAAACAGCAGCGTGCAAATGAAATCATGGAAATCCAATCGCAGATTTCATTTGAGTTGAATCAGGAAAAGATCGGGAAGGTATTTCGCTGCATAATCGACCGGAAAGAAGGAAACCATTTTGTGGGCAGAACAGAATTCGACAGTCCGGATGTCGACAATGAAGTGCTAATCGATGCGACAAAGCAATATTTAAAAACAGGTGAATTTGTCTTCATACGTATAACAGAAGCAACGGAATTCGACCTTTATGGCGAGCCGGCATCGGTTATCGAACATATTACAGCATAAAAAAAACTCCGCCCAAAAGCGGAGTTTTTAACTTAACTAACCAACCAATTTATATAACCGTTCCTTTGAACGTAAGAACTTTCGGAGCTTCATCGCCACTGATCGTTACAGTAACCGTTTTCGAAAACGCGCCTTTCGCAGCTGCGTTATAAGTCGCAACAACTTTAGCAGTTTCGCCCGGTTTTACAGGTGTCTTTGTGTATTCTGTCGCAGTACATCCGCATGCTGCTTTCACATTTGTGATAACCACCGCAGCTTTTCCTGTGTTCTTGAATTCGAATTCCACATTTTTTGGAACGTTTTGCTTGATCTCTCCGACCTCGATCGTTTCCGCTTTCCAGGCTACTGACGATGTTGATTTGGTTTTTGCAATCGGATCTGTTACTGTCGATCCATTATTAAAAGACATCAATCCAAATGCTAATGCAAGCAAGCTTAATTTTAAAGTTTTCATATTTAGAAGTATTTGTTGATTTCGATTTCAAAAGTATTCCACTCATTCCCGAAACGCTGTTAACCGGATTCAAATCTTTGTTAACCGGTTGTTAACCGAACAGTGCCTATCGAATATCTTAGAGAATTTACATTACATTCGAGCCGTGAAAAAGCACAGACTTAATTTTATCATCATCCTCGGACTTGTCGGCATTGTTGGCATTCTTGTCGCACAATTATTATGGACGCGGCAGGCATTCGATCTCGAGCAACAGAAATTCAGTCAGAAAGCACACATCGCACTTCTCGAAGTAGTCAAAATGCTATACGAAGGAACAACGCATGAACTGCCTTCAAAAAATCCGATAGAAAAGATTTCAAACGATTATTATATTGTAAACGTCGAAAATGACTTTGAGCCTGAAATCCTCGAACATTATCTGACAACCGAATTTGCAAAAGCAAACATCGATACCGATTTTGAATACGCGATGTACAATTGCCAGAGCGACGAAATGGTTTACGGGAATTATGTTTCGGTCGCCGAAAATGCGAGTAAGAAAACCACCGTCTATTTTCCGAAACACGAAAACCTTGTTTACTATTTTGCGGTCCGGTTTCCGAATGAAAATTCGTTTTTATTCAGTTCCTTGAAATTCTGGGTCGGCTTGTCGGTCGCTTTGCTGATCATTCTGCTGATTTACGTCTATTCGATCGTTACCATTATTCAGCAAAAGAAATATTCCGATCTGCAACGCGATTTTATCAACAACATGACGCACGAATTCAAAACACCGCTTTCATCCATCCTTATTGCATCGAATTACCTGATGAAGCAGCCCGGAATCACATCGGATGATAAGCTTGAAAAATATACAGGCATCATCATCAGCCAAAGCAATAAACTCAATGCGCATATCGAGAAAATCCTGAATACGGCAAAATCCGATAACGATGCGATGACGCCTGACCTTAAAGAAATATCTATTGTGAAGCTTATTCAGGATGTCCTTGACAACATCAAATTGAAACACAACGACCTGAACGTATCGATCATTACTGATAAAAACTACGTCATCACTGCTGATGAGTTTCATTTGACAAACCTTATTTATAACCTGGTCGACAATTCGGTGAAATACTGCGAAACCAAACCGGCGGTAACGATCGATATCAGTCAGACAGGCGACAATCTTCAACTCGGGTTCAGCGACAATGGCATCGGGGTTCCGCAAAAGGAATTGAATCATATCTTTGATAAATTCCATCGCATACCTAATTCAAGAAGCTCGGAAGTTACGGGTTTTGGCCTCGGACTTTACTATGTCAAAAAGGTCTGCCGCATGCACAATTGGAAAATATCTGCAAAAAATAATGAATCAGGCGGCCTGAAAATTTCCATTAAAATCCCAAACAAAGTTTGATATGGCAAAAATCCTGTATGCTGAAGATGACGAAACGCTAGCATTCCTGACTGCTGACAATCTGGAGCAAAACGGTTTTGAGGTCGTTCATTGCAGCGATGGAAACTTATGCAGCGCGGCATTTGCGGGATCCAAATTCGACATTTGCATTCTGGATATCATGCTTCCAAAGAAAGACGGGTTTGAGCTTGCCTCTGAGATTCGGGCCGCCGATGCTGATATTCCGATTATATTTTTGTCGGCCAAAACCCTGAAGGAAGACCGCATCAAAGGTTTGAAGCTTGGCGCTGATGATTATCTCGTAAAACCTTTTAGTATCGAGGAGCTTGTTTTGAAGATCCACGTTTTTTTAAAGCGTGCAAATAAAAAGGCCGACGTTTCCGAATCACTTTATCAGCTTGGCGATTATACTTTCGATGCCGAGAACTTCGTTATCTTTGGCAAAGATTCAAGAATCGATCTGACGCAGCGGCAATCGGCATTGATGAAGCTGTTTCTCGATAATGCAAATGCGGTGTTGAAACGCGAAGAGATTTTAAAGAAATTATGGGGCGACGATGACTATTTCATGGGCCGCAGCCTCGATGTTTTCATATCGAAACTTCGCAAGATCTTATCGTTCGACGCAAATATCTCAATTGAAAACATACACGGAATCGGTTTCCGATACATCGATAACAATAAAAAAGCATGATTTACAAAATTCTGATTTCTGCCATTTTCATTTTTACTTTCGCACTTGATGCCAACGCGCAGCTTGATCGAAGGATTGGCGGACCGCGTTACGATGTTCCTAAAAATAAAAAACAGGAAAAACCGGATTATACGGCAATGACAGTTTCCAAACTCAAGGAAGACCTTTCACTTGATAATTTCCAGGAAGCCGTAATTACCAGGCTGCTCACGGAAAATCAAACGAAGGTTGAAAAAGTCATGGCAGAAGATATTCCACAGGATTCAAAAGGCGAAAAACTTCGCGAACTAAACGATCAGGTGCGTTCCGAAATCCGTGACATCCTAACGCCGGAACAGATCGTTAAATTCGAATCGATTGGAAAAAAGAAAAAAAAATAGCTACAGCACAAGCATTCCAACGCTGCGGACCAGTTCCATCGACCGCGAATTCCAAAACAACTCAAAATTTTCAAGTCCGGCATTTTCGTAATCAGCCCTAAATTGGGCGAATGTGCGAAGTTGTGAGGTTACTCCGAAATTGGCCAGCGTTTCTTTAAGCCATTCCGCTTCTTCATTCGAAAATCTCGCCGTAACAGTGTCGCGTTTTGAATGAAAGATCAACTCCGTTCCTTCGAATGTTTTCCCCTTTTTGCTTCTGATATAGGGTTTCGACTCAGGTTCTGCGCCAAACCACAATATTTTCGAGGTCGGTTTTACAAAGATATCGTTGGTGCTCAGAGCTTTTTCAATAAAATCGTGCGGTATCGTGGTTTTCGGTATCTTAAAGGTGAACCAATCCTGCAATGGATAATCGAAACATATCCCATGCATGTAATTGTAAAGCGATTTCTTCAGTCCAAAGCTAAATTTGGAATGATCGATCTTTGTTCGATCAGTAAACATCATATCATTATTGGCAAAAGTCCCGATCTTGCTGGAAGCTTCAACCTGGAACTTCTCAGGATACATTCCAACCGGACTGTGCGCCGTCATGGCGAACTGATGCCAAAACCCCGATTGGATCGTTCCGGCTTCGAATAGCTGCCGCACCATTTCCAGGCTGTCTATGGTTTCCTGGATCGTTTGCGTGGGATAGCCGTACATCAAATATGCGTGGACCATTATTCCCGATTCGGTAAAATTCCGCGTGACAGTCGCAACCTGTTCAACGGTAACGCCTTTGTCGATTAGCGCGAGAAGTCTGTCGGATGCAACTTCCAAACCGCCCGAGACGGCAATGCAGCCTGAAGCTCGTAGCAATCGGCACAAATCGGCAGAAAAACTTTTTTCAAATCTGATGTTCGTCCACCACGTTATCGTGATCCTACGCCTGATGATCTCAATAGCCAGCGCGCGCATCAAAGCCGGAGGCGCGGCTTCGTCAACAAAATGGAATCCTGTCTGGCCCGTTTGTTTTATAAGATTTTCGATCCTGTCGCAAAGAATTCCCGCTGCCACCGGTTCGTACAGCTTGATATAATCGAGCGAAATATCGCAAAACGTGCATTTTCCCCAATAGCATCCGTGCGCCATGGTCAGCTTGTTCCAACGGCCGTCGCTCCACATGCGATGCATCGGATTGACGACTTCGATGACGGAAATATATTTGTCGAGTGCAAGTCCGGAATAATCCGGCGTTCCGACATCCGACTGACGGTAATCACTTCTATCCGAATTATTTTTAAAAATTACCTGATCATTTTCCAGCAAAAATGTCCGTTTGTATTTTCCATACGATGGATCCATTACGTTCGCATATAATTCTTCAGCAGGAAGTTCGCCATCGTCGAGTGTAATAAAATCGAAGAATTCAAAAACACGCCGGTCAGATAACGATCGCAGTTCGGTATTTGGAAACCCGCCGCCCATCGCTATTTTTATTGACGGATGA
>CBDUBJ010000030.1:0-29429 GCA_965365355.1 uncultured bacterium | reverse complement strand
TTTGATGAAGAGCCCTTGAGAGATCGGGGGCTTTTTTTTTGGGGAGCTGTCAGCTGTCAGTTACCAGAATGCAATGAAAATCTTAATGCTAAACATGAAAAAGCTGTTCTGTTTATTAATCATGTGTATTTGTAGTAATGCAAATTCACAGAGTTACGTTATAATGATCCGCACAGTAACCAACTAAATGCAAAAGAAGAATTGCTCGATACAATTCATCAAAAGAAAACATATAAGTCGATTAAACGCAGGCGAGTAAATAGTTACGATGATGCCATATTGGTAGCGGACAAATATATTGACCTTCTCCTCTTAAATAATTACCCTAATTCCAAAATTTCTAAAATTGATCCTGCCAGGATCTGTACAGTTGGCAAGTATTACGTAAATAGATTAGTTCGACGGGAAAAGCTGGTGCCCTTTGGCATATCAATAATAATAGATAAGCGAGATGGCAAATTAATTAGATTTGAAAAAATTTTTGGCGATTAATCTGCACTTCTGGTAACAATGGCTACCGTAAATCGCTGGTTTTTTGCTCTTTCAGACACGACTCTAGTAATTGAAAATCCGATCGTATTGTTAGCTTTACGGTCGCGTGCCGCAACTATGCTGTAGCCGAAACCGCTAACAATTTTATAGCTTCATTTCGAGGCTCAAACCCAACATCGAAAGCCGCACACCATGAAACGTGTCCCCGATACTGCGCGAGGGATTGCAGCGGCAGCCCGCAGGCTTTAGCCGAGGGCTACAGCGGAAAGCCCGGCCGTTAGGACGCGCCCAAGAATAAGTTATGCGACATTTTGAATTCCAACCAGATATCAAATTCATTTTTGATTCGAAACTGAAATAAAACTCTACATTCGCTGAAACCAAAACTAATTATGAAGAAATTTTCTGTTGCTTTGCTTGCAGCGCCATTTTTATTTTCATGCTCATCTAATGATGATAGTGGAGAAGATACAACGCCGGATTTTGCGATGACTGCGAAACTAAATAACGTGGTGTTTGAAGCGAATAATCCATTTGGGAATAATGCATTTTCAGGCACGAACATCTGGAGTTATTTTCCGGAAGAAGATTATGTTATGCTGCAAGGCCGTCAAGGTGGAATAGTTGGAAATCCTGAAATTAATATCTGGCTTAAGAGAAGCGATATAGTTGAGGGAACTTATACAATTGGCCAGGAGACCTTTGACACACCGCCGTCACATTTTATCGATTTGATTGATAATTCCAATGACATTTCCGAACATACTAAAAGCGGCACGATCATCATTACAGATGTAAATACATCAACTAAGGTGGTTAAAGGAACATTTCAATTTCAAACGGTAGACGAGTTAGGCAATCCTGCGGCGCCTGTCGATATCAATGTAACTGATGGGACTTTTAATTACAAATATGAGTAAATCTTACATGTGAATTCATATGAAAGGTCGGTATATAAATGCCGACTTTTTATTTTACAGCAATCGCTAATTTAGACCTTACGTAATTAATGACTGCCGGGATTCGCAGTTTTAAGTGTTTTCTGAAATACCACGTAATCGAAATCGGAGTTGAATACGGCTGCCTTAACTGCTTGAGACAGCACAAAAAAAAGCGGGACTAGCCCGCTTTTTAAAATCATATATTTCTTAGTTCACAACTATATCGTCGATTTGCATTGTAGTTGTTGGTCCGCCTGAACCATTTCCGATATATTGGAAAATGATGTAGCCGTTACCGGTAAGTCCGGCAGGAATCGACCATGCCCCGCTCGACAGAAAATTAGGTGTGTATCCTGAGGCAGGTCCCGGATCGATAGCGAATGACGATGTGATGTCTACAAGGGTCGCGTCGTTAATATTTTCTCCAGGTACGTAGTCAAGTGAGTAGAATACTTTCAGAACTTGTCCGTTGTTAAATCCGCCTTTCGTTTTAAATGATAGGGAACTTGCAGCAGTCATATCGACAGGAACAATGAACAGCGAACGGTTTGCTTCCGGTGTTCCGCCGAATGAGCTCATCTGGATGTATTTATTTCCGCCGAATGAAGTCACGAACCAATAACGGCTTCCGGTCGCCGCATCGTTGATATACGACGCGAAATTACGGTTGCCCGGAGAAGTTGTCGGATAACTTTCGAAATTCTCTGTAAAACTTCCTGAATAGGTGATTGAACCTCCTACAAGAGGCGGAGAGTTGTCGATTCGCGGTTCGGTAAGCATGATATCTGTCTCTGCCCTTGCAACAAATTGGTAATCGCTTTCGAACTTGGTAAGCACGCCACGCACTTTTCCGCTTTTATCCGGAACCACATTTCCGCTGAAATTCGCGAAACTGCTCGTACGGAAGATGATATCGTTCCCGGCAGCATCGACCAGGTAGCGGTTTGTCGCGCCACCGGCCGTATTTTCTTCGTCGTCCTCATCGTAATATGTCGTCCCAACGAATTCGTCCTTAAATTGTACGCCCTGCAGTTCGATCAATGTATTGATGTTCGAATCGTCGAGCGCTTCTGCAATGGTCATTTCACGAACGAGCATGTCCTCATCGACCTGCGTACATGAAGCGATCACGCTTTTTTCATAATCGAAGATGGAAATACGTCCCACTTCGCCTTCGAACAGCGCACCAATCTTAAGTGAACCATCGACGCGCGCGTAATACAGGCTGTCCATGATCACATATACTTTGCGGCCAGGAACGAATTTTCGACCAAAAAGTGTTGTCTCGTCAATTGCAACGCTGAATCCAATCGGATCTGAACCATCGGAAGGCATCGTCTGTAGCGAGATCGATTTAAAGAAGTTTCCTCGTTCATCATTTGATGTTACGTACGCTTCGATAATTGAATTATCAGCAGGCAGCCATTGAACGGCGAATCCTGTTGCCATATCCGCAACTTCCTCAACAGTTTTGTTAGCTGTGATATTTGGCTCCACACATTCCGTAAGCGGGCTTTCGTAATCATCGTTATTCGCGCATCCGGTAAACAATGCTGCCATTGCTGCGAGGGCAAATGCTGTTTTTATCATTGATATTTTCATTTGGTAAAGCAATTTAATTAGTAAACACGAACGTTATCGATCTGGTATGATCCGTCGAGCGCATTGTTCGTGCCCGAACCTGTATACTTGAATGCGACGTGTACATTGCCGGAGAAAGCTGAAAGGTCGACCAGTCCCGAATCAAAGAAAAGGAAATACTCAGCTGTCGGGCCCGGTAGATTTGCCGAAACCGGAATCCACGTAGCAGATGTAACATCTGTCCCATTGAAATCTGTAGAAATCAATACTTCAAGCGAGTTTGCAGAAGTGCTTACGAAACTCTGACTGGCTTGAAATCTTAGAACTCGGCTGTGCTCTTCAGGCAAAGTGAAAGCAGGTGAAATCAGCCAGCCGATATTAGAAACATCGCCAGACTGGAATGCGGAAAATTCTGCGTATCCGTTGCCCCTGAAAAATTGCATGGTCCATAACGCATTTCCCGATTCTGCATAGTTGATCCAGCCCGGGATTGAAACCGGTGCTTCGTCTGCGCCGGCATTAAAATCCTGTCCCATGACAAGCGGCTCATATTGCGGAAGCTCTGTATCGTCATCGCTGACACAGCTTGTAGCAAGAATTGCCAACGCCGCAATGAAAAAATATTTGTTTAGATTGAATTTCATCATCTTTAATTAAAATTGAATGTAAAGGTTTACGAAATACGTACGGCCGTAACCATAGAAATACTTAGGCGCAAATGGCGGAGTTCCGGTCTGTGCATCGTTGTTCAGCTCCTGATAATTTGCGTTTCTTGACTGTTCAAAACCACCTGTTTTATAAGTTGTATTGAATACGTTGTTGATCGAAGCAAAAAATCCGATGGTCTTTCTGTCGATTCTCCAGGATTTCCCACCTACGAGGTTAACCAGGAATATATCATCAAGACGTTCCTGCTCCAATAGCCTGCGCGCGTTGTCTTCATCGATATCCGGGAACGGCAATCCCCAAGGATCGATTGGATTTTCGAAGAAGTTCTGCGTTCTCAATAACGGAGAAATGTCGAGGTAATTATCTGCCAGGAAGTTGGCATTGGCGCCAATCCACCAAAAACGCGGGTCGCGATATTCCAAACCTGCAGAATATGCCTGTTGAGGCGTTCCTGCGATACGGTAGTTTTTCATGCTTGCGCGTCCGAAATCAACGATTGAAGAACCAAATCCAACTTCAGCAAGATCGTCATTGTTCAATGAAACCTGCGGGTTGTTTGAATAAATGTACTGACCGTAGTTGGCAGAAGCAGTTACTTTGATAGTCGAAGTTATCTGATATTCGATTCCAAGCTCGGCACCGATATGCCTTTTGTTGATGTCTGTTACTGTTTCAGCAACGAATGCATCCGTATCGTTTGATCCACCGCCATCATCATCAAAAATTCCTTCACCAAAAAAGAACGAAGTTTCAGTTGCATTCTGGATTTGTGAATAGAAACCTGTCAATCTCGCTTTTAAACGTGGCGCGCGGATGATGAAACTCGCATCAGCACTTGATATGGTTTCGCTCTCAAGTCCTTCCGTTGCGCTGTTGTTGATACGCGCATTTGGGAAAGTATTTCTCAAAGTTGGCGCTTTGGTCATGTGACCTGCGTTGAAGTTAAGCAAATACTGACCTGTGATCTTATACGTCATACCACCTTTAAAGCCGAAATTTTCGAAACTGTATTTCTTGCTTTTTCCGAAAGAGCTTTCAGGATAGATTCCGTTTCTGTATAAGCCTTCACGCTGATATTCAGAACGTGAATAAGTTTGTGCAAGGAAAAAGTCGACGTTGCTGTACGTAAATTTAAACTGTGTAAATCCGTCAATAACATTTGCCAGCAGGTTGTAGTTGTATGCGAATGTGTCGCCTTCTACGACGTGACGTCCCGGCTCTCCAGGATTTGCAGGATTGTTCAGGTCGGGCTGTGACTGGCTTCCGGTAAAGAAATTATCATAATCTTCAAAGAACTGTCCGCCCAACAAATCCAATAGGTTTGCGAAGTTATGCGATTTTGTCCTGCGATATGTCGCGCCTGCATTCAGCAAAATATTATCAGCGATTTGCGAATTTATGATGGAGTTGAACGTCCATGTATTGTCATCCGTACGATCTTCATATAAAATGTATGCACTGCGTCCGTTTACGGTCTGTGAGTTTGTCTGATACAAAAGATCCCAGTCAATCTGTCTGTTTCCAAGGAATTCATTTCGGGCCTCGTCAGCTAATGCAAGTTGTCCCGGAGTTTGTCCGATGAAAACGCCGTTATCGTAAGCAGATGTAAAATAGCTCGGAAGGTTGCGGTAATATGTCGGATCAGGGTTTTCGGCACCTTGATAATCGATACGCGAATTCCCGATCTTGCCTGTCTGATATGCGATATTGGTATTCAGGTTTGTTTTGTCGGACATCTTCCAGTAGTGGCCAAGGATCGTAATCGGCTCTACGACATCTTTGTCGCGCGAATTCCTTTTACGTCCGTCCTGCCATCCCCAGTAAGAGTTGTATTTCACACCAGCGATACCTGTTACTTCCTCGGTATTAGGTGAGCTTTTTCCGCGGCTGTTTGGCGCAAATATCGACGTCACGTTGATCGAGTGGTTTTCGCCAAACCTTTTTTCGACGCTTCCAAATAATGAAGTTGCACTGTAATCAGTTCCTTCGAAGTAACCTTCTTCAGCCCAGCGACGACCAGCTGAAACAACAAATGCCCAGCCGTCTTTGTCCATTCCGGAAACGTGTGTTCCCATTACGCGCCATCTGTAATTTGTATTTGTTCCCGAAAATGAAATCCTGCTTCCCGGACGATAGATCGATGCACGGGTGTTGATTTCCTGTGTTCCAAGGATTCCGCCGAAAGTATAGTCGGAAGGCGCCAATCCCATTGTAAATTCCTGGTTACGTGTCGCATCGTTCAATCCGCCCCAGTTGCTCCACTGCGGACGCCCATCGTAAATCTTGTTCATTACGATTCCATTGATCATGGTCGTTCCGTATTCATTGTCTAGCCCACGGATCCTGAAACGTGCCTGTCCCCAGTTGAATGCCGCGGCCTGCTGGAACGCATCGCGCGTTGCCTGAAGCAATCCTGCCGTACTTTCGGAGCCGCTATTGTCATCTCCAAGATCATTTTCAGTGATCGTGATCAGGCTAAGTTCCTGTTCTGACGTAATATCTTCCTCAAGAACCACGGTTCCGATGTCGATCATTTGGCCAGCTTTAATTGAAACCGGAAGAAGTTGGTCGCGGAATCCCGCACTCTTGACCTGAATCAGCTTATCTCCTTCTTCCACATTGTCAAAGCTGAATTTTCCAAGTGCATCAGTTACTTGCGTCAGGTTGGTGTTTTGAATGGAAACAATTACGTTCTCCATCGGTTTTTGTGTCTTCGCATCGACAACAGTTCCGATAACACCTGTCGGACCTTGTGCAAGTGCCGTAACCGCCTGAATAACAAATAAAACGCTTAAAATAAATTTTCTCATAAACGATTTGAAATTAAACAATTCTCTCTCCGTAGTTTACAAAAACTTAACGGCCGACAAATGTACAGCATTTCATATTATTATTTACTTTTGGCCCGAAGTTTGTCGAAAACTTCATCTAAAATTAATACGTGATTTATGAGAATTCGGAAATGTATCGCTCTTCTTTTTATTGTTTCTTCAATTTTTACCGCTTCAGCACAAGAAAAAAAATACATTGTGCATACTGTCGCCTTCTACAACCTTGAAAACATCTTCGATACCATCAACGATCCCATCACCAATGATGAGGAATGGCTGCCAAACGGCCTTCAACGATGGAACTCAAAGAAATATCAAAAAAAACTTGAAAATCTTGCCCGTGTCATCTCCGAGATCGGAACCGGCGAGAATCCAAATTCACCAACATTGATCGGTGGTTCGGAAATCGAGAACCGTCGTGTCCTTGAAGACCTTGTCAAACAGCCAAAACTCGCTGCCAAAGATTATGGCATCATTCACTTTGATTCTCCCGACAAAAGGGGAATCGACGTCGGTCTTTTATATCAGAAAAAACATTTTAAGCCAACCAGCTACGCGAACATCCCGTTAATGATCTATCGTGATGAAGAAAAAGCTTCATCCAAAAAGGAGCGTGAGGAGATGACAGATGATGAAGCGATTTCCGATAAGGAATCACGCCGCATCTACACAAGAGACCAATTGCTTGTTACGGGTTTACTCGATGGCGAGGAAGTCAGTGTTATTGTCTGCCACTGGCCATCGCGATCAGGTGGCGAGAAGAAGAGCGCGCCGCTGCGTGAAGCTGCCGGAAGGCTTACGAGGAAAATTGTCGATTCCCTTCAGGCCATCAAGCCCGACGCGAAGGTTATTATCCTTGGCGATTTGAACGATAACAGCTTCAATAAAAGCGTTAAAGTTGAAGTCGGCGCTAAAGGTAAAAAGGCGGATGTTGCAGCAAAAGGAATTTACAATCCGTTTGAAAGTATGGCGAACAAAGGCATGGGAACAATCGGTTATCGGGATTCCTGGGATATTTTCGATATGATTTTCGTGACCGAGCCATTTTTAAAAGATGATTATAAGTCGTTCCGATATTGGAAATCCGGCATCTACAACAAGCCGTACATGATCACGACCACAGGCCAGTACAAAGGATATCCGTTACGGCATACGATGACAGAGATTGGGTATAGTGACCACTTTCCGGTTTACATTTACCTGATAAAGGAAAAGTAGGAATCAGGTCGGCATTGCCGGCCTTTTTTTTTATTTTTGGGAAAAGCACCGTATGGAAAGCCTGAAGCCATTTAATTTGAACCGATGGATCGATGAAAACCGCCATCTTTTAAGACCTCCTGTCGGGAATAAAAATCTGTATCCCGATGCCGGCGATTATATTATTATGGTGGTTGCGGGCCCAAATGCACGAAAGGATTATCATTACAACGAAACCGAAGAACTGTTTTACCAGCTAGAAGGATCGATTAAAGTCATTGTTCAGGAAAATGGCGAACGAAAAGAGCTGGAACTTTCCGCAGGCGATATGTACCTGCATCCGGCAAAAACGCCTCATTCACCCGTACGTTCCGAAGGTTCCATCGGACTTGTCATCGAAAGAAAACGCGCAGGCAAGGGATTTACCGATGGCCTATTATGGTTTTGCGACAATTGCAACAATAAGCTGTACGAAGTGTATTTCGAGCTGAACAACATCGAAAAGGATTTTCTTCCGCACTACAAGCACTTTTACAATTCCGAAGAGCTTCGCACTTGCAGCCAATGCGGACATGTAATGGAAACTGATCCTCGATTTGTGGCAGAGTTATGATAAGATTTTTTATAACACCCGCTTTTCTCTGGTCGCTGACGATTTTTGCACAGCCTGCCGAAATTGGTAACTGGATAATTTATTTCGGCGATAAAAAAATCAATTCAAAATGGAATTGGCATCACGAATTGCAATACAGGAGTTTTAATATCGCCGGAGATACCGACCAGCTTTTGCTACGCACGGGAATTGGTTATAATCTTTCTGAAAATAATAATAATGTGCTCGCAGGATACGGATTTATATATAATGAACCCTATGCAGGTACTACGGATGATAAAACGGATTTCACCGAGCACCGAATCTATCAGCAATTTATTACGAGGCAGAGCTTTGGACCTATTTTTATACAGCATCGATATCGCTTTGAACAAAGATTTTTTGAAGATGATTTTAAAAGCAGGTTCCGCTATTTTCTGGGTTTTAACGTTCCGGTCAATCGAAAGGAAATGGTTAAAGAGGCTTTTTATATCTCAGCATACAACGAAATTTTTGTCAACACCAAACCGAATATGTTCGACCGAAACAGGGCGTATGGCGGTATCGGCTACAAATTTTCGAACTCGGCACGGGCAGAATTAGGTTTTCTGAACCAGCTTACAGAAATTGGATCGAGGAATCAGTTCAATTTCATCACGTATGTAAACCTGTAATCTTGTACCCCAAACGCCAAATCCCATACCCCGCCCGAGGCGAAGGCGAAGGGAGCGAAGCTAAACCCTGCGCCTCACACCCCAAACCTGCCAACAAAATTCCCTATCTTCGCACCTTCAAATTCAAACCCATGGAAACAGCAACGGATAATTTTGGGATCAGGGAAGCACTGAGCCAACTTGGAATCAAAGAAATCAACGAAGGAACGTCGACAGGCCAGGAAAATTTTTCCTCAGGCGATATTTTAAAATCATATTCTCCCGTGGATGGCGAGCTTATCGCAAGCGTAAAAACATCTACAAAAGAAGATTACGAGCGCGCAATGTCAAAAGCTCAGGCGGCATTTAGAACTTTTCGTCTGATGCCGGCGCCGCAGCGGGGAGAAATTGTACGTCAGTTTGGAGAAAAACTGCGTGAAAAGAAAGAAGCGCTGGGGAAGCTGGTTTCTTATGAAATGGGAAAATCACTTCAGGAAGGCTATGGTGAAGTTCAGGAAATGATCGACATCTGTGATTTTGCAGTCGGACTTTCGCGTCAGCTTTACGGCTTGACGATGCATTCTGAACGCCCGGGCCACAGAATGTACGAGCAATATCATCCGCTTGGGATCGTCGGGATAATCTCTGCATTTAATTTCCCGGTCGCTGTTTGGTCGTGGAATACAGCGTTAGCCTGGATATGTGGCGATGTCTGTATCTGGAAACCGTCGGAAAAAACGCCATTGTGTGGCATTGCTTGCCAGAATATCATTGCTGAAGTCCTTCGTGAAAATAATTTGCCCGAAGGAATTTCATGTCTCATCAACGGCGATTATAAAATCGGCGAACTCATCTCGGCAGATACAAGGATTCCATTGGTTTCTGCAACGGGTTCGACCCGAATGGGAAAAATCGTTGCGCAAACGGTTGCCGGACGCCTTGGAAGGTCTTTACTTGAGTTAGGAGGAAACAATGCGATCATCGTGACGCCGGATGCCGATATCAAAATGACCGTCATCGGGGCAGTTTTCGGAGCTGTCGGAACAGCAGGACAGCGTTGCACATCGACACGCCGACTCATCATACATGAATCAATTTACGATAAGATTAAGGATGCGATCGTTGCGGCATACGGCCAGCTTCGCATCGGGAATCCACTTGACCAGAATAACCATGTCGGGCCGCTGATCGATAAGGATGCGGTCAAGTCATACACTGAAGCTTTGGATAAAGTTGTTGCCGAAGGCGGAAACCTTATTGTGCCCGGCGGCGTGCTTTCAGGCGAAGGTTATGAGAGCGGTTGCTATGTAGCGCCGGCAATTGCAGAAGCTGAGAATTCATTTGCGATCGTTCAGCATGAAACTTTTGCTCCTATTTTATATCTGATGAAATATTCAGGAACTGTTGAAAATGCGATTGATATGCAAAACGGAGTCGCGCAAGGATTGTCATCTGCAATTATGACGAACAATCTTCGTGAAGCAGAAGCATTTCTTTCTCAGGCAGGTTCTGATTGCGGTATTGCAAACGTGAACATCGGAACATCAGGTGCTGAAATTGGCGGCGCTTTCGGTGGTGAAAAAGAAACTGGCGGTGGGCGCGAATCAGGGTCAGACGCCTGGAAGATCTATATGCGCAGGCAGACAAATACGATCAATTACACGACGAAGTTGCCGCTGGCACAGGGAATCAAATTCGATCTATAGAAAAAAAGCCGCTTTCGAGCGGCTTTTTTATTGGTTTCTTCCTTTTTCATCAGGATATAATTCGGGCAAGGGATCGCTTTGCCAGAATTGCTTCGAATCGACATCCAACATGCTAAGCGCGCCTTTAAACGCGGCGCCGGTATCAATATTCCAGACATTAGCCATATTTATCGGAGTTGACGCACCGATTTTTGTGACCGGCGTGTGTCCTATATATATCTCATTATATAGTAGCAAGCGTCTAGGATACCGCGAATCTGTATTAGGAATAGATTTGTCCATCGCAACAGCGAGCTCCCAAAGCGATCGGTCCCAAAATGCCAACCTCGGATAATATTCGAATTCTATTCCGTGAAGGTTCGTAAAACCGGCGTGAATGAATAACCGGTTCTGATCATCGAGATGGTAATTGTGAAGCGTTCCCAGAAATGCCACATGCTTTTGCTTCGTTTGATGCGAAAGTGCCGAATATGCTTTTATCGTCGCTTCGCCACCATGCTGAAACCACAGCTCATTATCTTTTCCAAGCAGCCACTCGCGCAAAAGGTCATCATGGTTTCCTCTGATAAAAATGCATCGGTGCGTTTTCTCCAGAATGATCAAGAAATCCAGTACTTCGGGTGATTGGCTCCAACCGTCGACGTAGTCACCCAAGAAGATCAACTTATCCGAAGTGGTTACGGACGCCCGTTCGAACACCTGGTGCAAAGCTTTCAGTCCGCCGTGTATATCGCCAATTACAAGTGTTCTTTCCATTTTTTAAATCTAATAAATGTACCGATGCTGCTCTAAGCATTTTAACATTTTTTACAGGAAAAGCATATCTCAAAGATTTGGAAGCGGAATAGATTTATTCCAATAATGCCAAAATCAATTAGTTATGCCAGAAATTATGTCAAAACCAAAGCGCGCAAGATCAGAATCTTCCACGCATCCGAAAAGAAAAGTGAATGTTTTAATGATCGATGACCATCCATCGCAAATAGAAGGTTACACCTATATATTGGAATCGATGTTTCCGCAGACGCTGGAAATAACATCATGTTTCAGTTTCGCCGATGCCTATCAAATGATATTGAACGAAGATGAATGTTACGACATCATCTTCCTCGACATGAGCATGCCGTCGTACGACGAATGTCGTGTGCAGAATGGTGAAGATATGGCAGTGATCATCCGCAAGTTTAGGCCGGAATCGAAAATCGTGGTTATTACGGCACATTCAGAAACATTTATGCTTTACAACATGATCAAGAAAGTTGCTCCGGAAGGCGTTTTGGTCAAAAGCGATTTTCATCCTCGCGAGCTTCAGGATGCTTTCACCCGGATCGTCAAAGGCGAGACATATCACAGCAATACGGTTCGCGAGGGAATTCGCGAACTGCTTTCACGGGAAACTTATCTCGATGCTTATAATCGCCAGATCATCATGCTGCTTGCACAAGGAATCCGGACAAAGCACCTTCCAGAGCATATGCATATTTCACTGAGCGCGATCGAAAAAAGAAAAGGACAATTGCGGGATTACTTCTGCATTGACCGCGGTTCAGACGAGCAAATCGTTACCGAAGCGAGAAAATTGGGTTTCATTTGATTAACAATTCGTACGGGTTAACCACAGCCAACACGATTTGCAAAGACTTAGTTTTACAATATCAAATTACGGTACCAATTTGACAATCAGTTTTTAACCATTAATTTATTAGCCATGAAAAATTTTTTATTTGCACTGTTTTTTTCTTTTTTTTGTTTAACTGAGTCATCGGCCCAGGCACCGCAATCTGGATCGTACGTGTACATCGACTGGGGCCGGCAATCGAAAGGTTGTGTAGGATTTGGCATTTGCGACATTAAGGTGAATATGACGCTTCAGGATGCAGTGGGCATCGTCACTGCGGTCGTTGCGATGAACCCCAGTTTTTTGCCGGAAATCCAGCTCGTCTTCGACAGATTGTATCACGACAATCACAAGGCTCAGATCCAAAACGGATATTTCGTGATTGAGGAAGATTACATCCTGTCGGCCGAAACCACACGGGCGCTTAAACTTCCGGCGGGGCACAGGATCAAGGCCGGAAAATACAAAGTTGTGTTCGATTCAAAATCAAATAAATACAACTGTACTTTTTAAACCATTAAAACAAACCATATGAGAAGCTTAATGAAAATTTTCGTGATCGCTGTCCTATTAACAGGCTGCAAGTCGGCAATGAAAACCGCTTACGGAATCAAAAAACCAAAAGTCGAAGATGAGGCTTCGATCAAGAAATTTTTGTTAAGCCATCGTGTGGACACCAGCAGGGTTTACGTTTTTAAAAATCTGTACACTTTTGCCACTGCTTCGCAAAACGACTTGCTCACGATTCCGGATGCATTGTTTTTCAATGAACAGGGAAAGTTTGTTCCGTACAAAGAGAAATCGACGACGTGCAATGCCAATGTCGGAAAATTTATCTCAGATCTGAACAAGCTGGACTCAATTGCACCTGATCCGAGTTTAACGATGGATACCATGTTCGCCATGATAAGGCCTGCGGGAAGTCCGGTCGTAGATAAGTCGAAGATCAATGTGTTCCTAACCTGGACGACATACGCAGGGAAACTCAATAAGGATAAAGCTTTCGAATGGGTAAAAGCGCTCGACAAAGCAAAAAAGAAAGGCGTCAGCGTATCGTATTATCTGGTGAACTGCGATTTTCAAAGAAGCTGGAATCTAACCGAGGAGCAATTAAAAAAGCTCGGTGTCAATTAACAATGAAACTCACTAACAAATTTTCAAATGATACGCATCCTGTTGATAGCATGGCTATTGGGTTTACCCATGGCAGGAACTGCACGTCATTTCGAACCTGATGAATCGGCAAATCTGCTGTTCATTGAACTCGCGAATGAAATAAACTGTATCCGGAAGTATTTTCAGCTTGAAAAAGAAAATGAAGAAAATCGATTGGCAATAGTCCGAAGCAAACTTCTCCTGACAGCAGGCTGCGAGTACAAAATGGATCTGTTAATCGAGAAAGACGTTATCCAGGAGCGGATTCAAACGCTTCAGAATCTCGAGAACATTGAAATCGCGAAGGTCAAATATCTCAAAGGACTTCAAATCATAAAGATACTTTACGAGAAAGTCCTTAGCCTTGACCATCATTTTGCTTCGGTGCGGACATTGAACGAGATCAACAAAATTTCAAATCCGAATCAGTATCCGGAATATGCGAAGCTTAAAGAGATAGTTGCAAACAAGCGGGACAAAAAATCTGCTTTCGATCTTACTGCCATACTTTCAGCAAATCCGCTGATGTCGATCGTACAAACATTTGCGGGAATGTTTACTGCAAATATGTCCGGGGAAGAGAAGAAGAAAGAGCTTGAAAAAGTAGAATGCATTCTCGATTTCACGCTGCGCATGCAGAACGACCTTAATACGATTTACTTTGAAACCGCCTTTCTGCAGTCTAGTAACGATCGAATAAAACAAGATGTCGAAATTTTATTCCGCGAGTACACAAAGCCGATCGGTTATGCTGAGCCGTTAGAAGCATGCCGGACCAAAGACGATTGGGAATCCATTACATTGAAAACCGAGGAATATCTGACAAAGCTTCGATCCGCAACGGGATCTGCGCAATATCGAATGCAGGTCAACATCGAGTTTCCGATCGACAGGCTGATGCAATTCATTAATCAATACAATGCGTTCATCGACCAGGGCGGAAAGTTTTACGAGAAATTCCGGATCATTCTCAACAGCTACGAAAACGAGAAGCAATGCGATGCAAAGCTGCCCGCAGAATACAAAAAAATGCAAGCCGATATCGATCTTGCCGTCAGTAAGTTTAATGTTGCTTACAAGCCGGTAGAGATCAACGGAACGAAGATGAAAGAGATTTTATACGGATTGAATGAATTCGACTGACATAAACCTGGCACTTACTTATACGCCACGTAAATCTAAATTACTTCACACGAGCTGAGTTGGAATTGGGGGCCAGCCGCAGCATGATTACAGGTTTATTGCCAGGTTACAACGGCGGCTTCGGCCGCCGTTTTTATGTTTTGTCATATTTCATTTTGCGCAAGACCCGCATCGATTCCTTAAAAGATAAGTATACCGACGGATAACTTTTTAAAACGTCCTTTGCCTGGATAAGCCGCTGTTTCGCATCATCAAAACCATTCATGTAACAGATCATGAAATTCGACGGCAGGTTTTCCAGATCGCGCTTCTCACGTTCGCTGAGCTGCAAGTTCTTTTCCATTCTCGACAACAGCGATAAACTTGAATTATAAATATGGAAAAGCATTTTTTTGTTGTATTCCGGCGGCTGAAACAGCATTTCACGCTCGATCTTGTAATTGCCGTTTTCAAAAAAACGGATCGTCTGGCGCTCGAGCGGATAGTAACTTGTGCGGTCATTCAATCCGAGCGGAACGTATTCCACAATTGTAAATGAATCATCATCATAGGAAATGATCACATCATCCTGGGCCGAATAAAACAATTTAACCTGTTCATTGATCAATTCGATGTCCACGCGCGACAAAAATGTAGTTCCGCGCACCCGTTTTGGAATGCCTGCCCAGCAAATCACAAAAAGCTCTTTAAAAACTTTATACTTCGCGCCAATGTCTTTATGGCTCACGTTCATGAAGTCGATCACGCCGTCAAGCGTATACTGGATACTGTTTCGCGACGCGTTCTCGATAGCGATCACCGTTTCGGTATTTCGGTTGTTTTTCTCAAGCGGAATTGAAGCAAATTCTCTTTCGACCGGAATGGAATTGCTGCCGCGCCTGATAAAAATACTATTGACCGGAATCGTATGAATTCCCTTTTTAAAAAATGAAAGTTTTAAATTCGGCTTGATCGTCACCAGGCCAATGACCTTTCCGGTCGGAAGATTCGGGAACGGCACATTTTCATACTGGATCTTAGGCGGATTTTCCAAAAACGCATTGACAAGGTTCTGGATCCTGCTGTCATCAAAAAAATCATCACCGGTAATTTCATTGTCTTTATCCTCAACACCAACCACGATATAAGAATTATTGGTCGGATTTGAATTCGACAAAGCACAGATATGCTTCAAAAACTTGCCTTTTCCTTCCTTTGTATGCAAATTCAATTGCCGCTTTTTGTCATAAAAACTCGACTCGTCGTTGTGCGCGAGTAAATTTTTAATCAAAAGCCGCTTGTTTATCATGATTTTTTTTCTGGAGCTATTCCCGCTGTCTGCTTTATCTTTTTCGCCACTTCTCGACAAGCTCGAAGCGGCAAAAAAGGATACCGCCGCCCATCGGGGCTAGACTTCCATCATCCTTCTCGCTTCACGATAGTCGACGATGCCTGAGCAGTCGGCATTACAATGAGATCGGCGATATTCACATGATACGGCCGCGATATCACAAACAGGATAATATCCGCAATGTCTTCAGGTCGTAACGGCGCAAATCCTTTATAAACATTCGCCGCGCGTTCCGTGTCGCCTTTAAATCTCACCTCCGAAAATTCAGTTTCGACCATTCCTGGATGAATTGCACCAACCTTGATCCCAAACTTGTTCAAATCCATCCGCATTCCCTGATTCAGCGCATCCACGGCGTGTTTCGTCGCGCAATATACATTGCCATTCGGATAAACTTCCTTGGCGGCGGTCGAGCCAATGTTTATGATATGCCCGCTTCCGCGTGCGATCATTCCGGGGATAACTTCCTTCGAAACGTATAAAAGCCCTTTGACATTAATGTCGATCATCGCTTCCCAATCGTCAGGATCGCCATCCTGTATCGGGTCGAGGCCATGCGCATTTCCTGCATTATTGATAAGCACGTCAATCGACTGAAAATCAATCGGTAATTGCGAAAATGCATTGCGGATTTCATCTTTATTCCTGACATCAAATGACAGTGCGAAAACGTTTGTATTCATCTGCGCTTTCAGCTCATCGAGCCTTTCAGACCTGCGGCCGCAAATGATCAGATCATACCCGTGATTGGATAAAAGCAACGCCGTCGCCCGGCCGATTCCGCTTGTCGCGCCGGTAATCAACGCTATTTTGTTTTTCATTTTAATTCTTTAAGGAACTTTTACGCCACGGCTTTCGACCCAAAGCAAAAACCAATCTTCTGTTTCCATCGAAATCGACAAAGCTTTCGGCAGTTCTCTGATCCTGTCGGCACTTACAGTCCCAAAAACCGGGCGGATTCCCGCGGGATGTTTTAAGATCCACGCCATCAGGATGACATCCGCAGGAGCTTCATATTTAACCATCAGCTCCAGCAACACGTTTTTGATTCGCGTACTCTGTGGCGTATCATCGCGAAAAACGCTTCCCAAAGGGTTCCATGCCATCGGCATAATGCCATTGCTGATCATATAATCCAATGTGCCATCAGTCATCGCATCCGGCGCCGTGATCGAAAATTGAATTTGATTAACCGACATGTCGAGATGCTTCAAAAGATCCATCTGCGAAACCGTAAAATTCGAAACCCCAAAGTCAACGATTTTGCCCGCGGTTTTTAATTCTGTAATAGCTTCCGAAATTTCGTCTGGCTCCATCAGCGGGCTCGGCCGATGCAAAAGCAGCAAGTCAAGATAATCTGTCCGGAGATTCTTTAATGAAGTTTCAACCGAATCAATAATATGCGATTTCGAATATTCGTAATGCTTGACCTTAAAATTTGATTTGTCCGATAAATACTGAATGCCGCACTTGCTGATGAGCTTGATTTCATTTCTCGGAACTCCGGAATTTGCGAATGCCTGGCCAAAAGAGTCTTCCGTCGTATAACCGCCATAAATGTCTGCGTGGTCAAATGTGTCAAAGCCGCAATCCAGGCAAATTTTCATCATTGCCGACATCTCAGAAACAGATAAGTTTTTTCCCCATGTACCCCAAGTCATGGTTCCGGCAATAAGCGGCGAAAATTCTGATTTCAATCCGGGAGTGTTTTGATTTTTAAAAATATTAAAAGTAAATCATAAATCATCCTTAACGATGCCCGAATCCGCTAAGTTTTAACTGATTGTTAACAAGCCGCACCCGAATAAATTTTCAATTTGCAGCGGTCTTAAAATCACAAGTGAAACGTTCAAATTTATAGTATGGAAGAAACGGCTGCCGGATTGGATATTCGGGCGATAAATGAAAAGATAGAGCGTGAAAGTGCGTTTATCGATCTGCTTATGATGGAAATGAATAAAGTCATCGTGGGGCAGAAGCACATGACCGAACGCCTTTTGATCGGACTGCTCGGACAGGGCCATATTCTTCTCGAAGGTGTTCCCGGACTTGCGAAAACGCTCGCGATAAATACGTTGTCGCAGGCAGTTCAGGGATCTTTTAGCCGGATCCAGTTTACACCGGATCTTTTGCCTGCGGATGTTGTCGGAACGATGATCTATAACATCAAGCAAAATGAATTCTCCATAAAGAAGGGTCCGATCTTCGCGAATTTCGTCCTTGCCGATGAGATCAACCGAGCTCCCGCAAAAGTGCAATCGGCGCTGCTTGAAGCCATGCAGGAAAAGCAGGTAACCATTGGTGATACTTCTTTTAAACTTGATAAACCATTTTTGGTACTTGCAACCCAAAACCCGATTGAGCAGGAAGGAACTTACCCGCTTCCCGAAGCGCAAGTCGACCGATTCATGCTAAAAACCGTGATCGAATATCCGAAAATGGATGAAGAACGACTTGTTATCAGGCAAAATCTTCGCGGAGCATTTGAGAAAGTCAATGCGGTCGTTTCGATAGATCAGATTTTGCGTGCACAGCAGGCTGTCCGTGAGGTTTATATGGACGAAAAAATCGAGAAATATATTCTTGATATCATTTTTGCCACCAGATTCCCTGAAAAATACAAGCTCGAAAACATCAAACCGCTGATCAGCTTTGGAGCGTCGCCACGCGGAAGCATAAACCTCGCCGCAGCAGCAAAATGTTATGCATTTATCAAACGCCGCGGATATGTGATTCCTGAAGATGTTCGTGCTGTCGTTCATGACGTGCTGCGCCACAGGATCGGAATTACTTACGAGGCCGAAGCTGAAAACATTACTTCTGTCGACATCATCAATAAAATCGTTAACGAGGTCGAAGTGCCGTAGAGATTTTAGAAATAAGGTTAAAGATTTTGGATCGACGCTTAGATTGAGATCTCAAATCTGGAATCCGAACTCCAAACATGGATACTAAAGAACTGCTCAAAAAAGTCAGAAAGATTGAAATTAAGACCCGAAGGCTGAGCGATCATATCTTTTCGGGCGAATATCACACGTCTTTTAAAGGCCGCGGAATGACATTCAGTGAAGTCCGCCAGTATCAGTTTGGAGACGATGTCCGTGCGATCGACTGGAATGTGACGGCTCGTTACAATGAGCCATTTGTCAAAGTATTTGAGGAAGAACGCGAATTGACGATGCTTTTAATGGTCGATGTCAGCGGATCTGAAAGTTTCGGGACAAAAAGTCAGCTCAAAAGTGAAGTCGTAACTGAGATCGCGGCAACGCTTGCATTTTCAGCGACGCAAAATAACGACAAGATCGGGCTTATACTTTTTTCAGATCAGATAGAACTTTTCATTCCTCCTAAAAAAGGAAAATCACACGTATTGCGGATCATCCGCGAACTGATCGAATTTACTCCCAAAAGCAAGCGTACGGATCTTTCGCAGGCGCTGAGGTTTTTATCGGGAGTCATGAAGAAAAAGGCCATTGTGTTTTTGATATCGGATTTTATGGTTAACGATCCGTTTGAGCAGACATTAAAAATTGCTTCCAAGAAGCACGACATCACCGGTATCCGTGTTTATGATCCGCGGGAAGAGAAAATGCCGAATCTCGGAATGGTTCCGATGACGGATGCTGAGACAGGCGAGATTTTGCTGGTAGACACAGGATCGAAAAATGTCCGGATGAAATACGAAAAGGACTATCATTCCAAAGTGATGAATTTTAAGGAAACTTTTAGCCGTTGCGGCGCCGGAACCGTCAGCAGCCGCGTCGACGAAAGTTATGTAACCAAATTGCTGGGCTATTTTAAATCACGCGCTTAATTGATGAAGAAATTTGCATTGATGCTTCTACTGCTGTCGAACCTTGTGTCTTTTGCGCAAAAGGGTTTGATCGATACGAGCGTTGATACGATCCGCAATAAGATCGGCGCGCAGTTTACCCTGACTTTAAAAACGAAGGTCGATACGGGAACGGCCGTTATCTTTCCAAAAGGAAAAATGATTGGCCGACTTGAAGTCATCCGCGATTATAAGATCGATACACTTCGCAATGACAGTAAATATGAACTGATTAAAAAATATGGCTTAACACAGTTTGATTCAGGTAAGTATGCCATTCCGAAACTGCCGGTCAGGATCGCAGGTAAAACCTATTTTTCCGATAGCCTTCAGGTTGAATTTACAAACGTAAAAGTCGATACGCTCAAGCAAAAGCTGTTCGATATCAAAGACATTGTCCGCACAGATTCCAGCGGTCAATGGTGGATCTATCTCATATTCATCCTCGTAATTGTCGCCGCGGCCTATTTAGCATACCGATATTGGCAAAATCATCGAAAGCCGAAAACTGCCGAAATCGTTTATAAAACGCCGATTGAGAAAGCGACCGGATTGCTGCAGCAGCTTGAAAAGAAAGAACTTGTGCAGAAAGGTGAAGTAAAAGCGTATTATAGTGAACTGACGGATATCGCGCGGACATATATTGAAGAAGCCGTTCACATTCCTGCGATGGAAAGTACGACTTCGGAACTGATCGAGAAGCTTCGAATGGCATCTGTCAAGAAAAACATCGCGCTGAATCCCGAAACCGTCGCAAATCTTGAAAAAGTATTGTTCCAGGCCGATCTTGTAAAATTTGCGAAGGAACGGCCGCTGGAATATGAGATTGCCGATCATCGAAAGAAAATCGAAAGCGCAATCGTAACGATCAACAGCGCAATGCCAACTGTTGAAGAGGACGATGAAGATGAGATCTACCACGAAAAATTACGGCTGCAAAAGATCAAAGAGAAGAAGCGCCGCGAACGACGACGTGCTGTTTATGCATTTTTAGGACTTTGTGCAGCTTTTTTAATCGGCTCTTTTGTGATGGACGAATTGGGTTACAAAAGTATTTTCAGCAGTCAGGCGAAAAAAATGCTCGATGGCGAATGGATCTACAGCGAGTACGGAAATCCATCCGTTGCGATTGAAACGCCGCGTGTGCTGACAAGGCTTGATGCCAATAAAATTATGGACGCAAAGGCGATTGCCGTCCTTAAGGAATTTCAAATGTTTGGATACGGCGGACTTGGTGACGACCTTTATATTTTAGTTTCCACCAATAAATTCAAGGATCCGAAAGATATAGATCTTGATGTGATTGTCGAAGGGAGTATCAAAGACTGGGAGGCGAAAGGCGCGCAAAATATATTGGTCAAAAAAGACGAGTTTACAACCAAGGCGGGTATTTCCGGCATACGTGCATACGGTACAATGGCAGTAATTGATGGATTTGCAAAAAGTAGCAGCAAACTTTATTATGAGATGCTGTTCTTCAAGCAGGATCAGGGCTTGCAGCAGATTTTTGTTGCGCATGAAGAAGGCGATGAGGACGCCGGTAAGATATTGGAACGTGTGATTTCATCTGTTGAACTTCAAATCGGAGCACAATGATGAACGGAATCACATTCATGCACCCGCAATTTTTTTGGCTGTTCCTTACTTTGCCGATCTTAATCGCTTGGCATTTATGGAAAAGGAAACAACAGTCGGCAACCTTAAAGATCAGTTCTGTTGCTGCATTTAAAAGTTCACATTCATTCTGGCCGCGATTAAAACCAGCATTGTTTGTCTTGCGGATACTCGCTTTATCATTCATGATCGTTGCCATGGCAAGGCCGCGGACAGTCGACGTGAGCAATAAAACCAAAACCACGAAAGGCATCGACATCGTTATGGCAATCGACGTTTCGAGCAGTATGCTCGCGCGAGATCTCAAGCCAAACAGGCTTTCCGCCCTGAAGAAAGTCGCAGCGGATTTTGTCGAAAACCGTGTCAACGACAGGATTGGACTTGTGCTTTATGCAGGAGAAGCTTACACCAAGACGCCGGTTACAACGGATAAAGGAATATTAGCCGAAGCTTTGTCCGACATCAGGTATGAACGCGTGCTTCAAGATGGAACCGCGATCGGAATGGGATTGGCGACAGCCGTAAACAGGTTAAAAGACAGCAAGGCAAAAAGTAAGATCATTATTTTGCTGACCGATGGCGTAAATAATTCAGGTACGATCGAACCGGAAACGGCATCGGATATCGCCCGGGAATATGGCATTAAAGTCTACACGATCGGCATTGGAACAAATGGGATGGCGGAATTTCCTTATGCTTTGGCGCCGAATGGCGATTTTATTTTTCGTATGATGCCGGTTGAAATCGATCAGGAATTGATGAAAAGCATCGCGCGAAAAACCGATGGGAAATATTTCCGTGCGACGAGCAATACACGGCTGAAAGCGATCTATGATGAGATCAATAAACTTGAAACCACCGAAATCGAAGAACTGAAATTCTACGATTATGACGAAAAGTACAGGCCTTTTTTGCTTATCGCCGGGCTGTTATTATTAATTGAGATCACATTGCGAAACACATTATTCAGAAGTTTTATCTGATGTATCAACTTGAGGAAAGAACATATTTATATTTTTTGATCGCAATTCCGTTGTTGATCCTGATCTTTTTATACAATTTGTACTGGAAGTCAAGAAGGCAGCGTGAATTCGGCGATCTTCCGCTTGTGAAAAAATTAATACCGGAAAAATCAACATTTAAGAGTTCATTAAAATTCGGATTGGTCATTTTGGCGTTAGCATCGTTGGTGGTTGCACTCGTAAATCCGCAGATCGGGACGAAGCTCGAAACGGTTAAGCGCGAAGGCATCGACATCGTATTTGCAATTGATGTTTCCAAAAGCATGCTTGCAGAGGACATTGCACCAAGCCGTTTGGAAAAGAGTAAGCAAGTCGTATCGCAGATCATCAACCAGCTTGCGGGTGACAGAATTGGAATTGTTGCATACGCCGGAAGTGCATTCCCGGTTCTTCCGATAACAACGGACTACGGTGTAGCGAAAATGTATCTGCAAAGCATCAACACCGATATGGTTTCGTCGCAGGGAACGTCTCTGGGCGAAGCCATTGAAATGGCCAATGGATATTTCGAAAAAGACAGCAAGACCGCGAAGTTGCTGGTCATGATATCGGATGGAGAAGATCATTCGGACGGCGCTGAAGATGCGGCCGCGGAAGCAAAGAAATCCGGTCTGAAAATTATAACGGTTGGCGTCGGAACGGCTGAAGGCGGTCCGATCCCAATCAGAAGGAATGGCGTTGTCGAAAGTTTTAAACGCGACAGGCAAAATCAGATTGTGGTTACGAAAATGAATCGCGATGTACTCGAGGAAATCGCCAAGAATACGAAAGGCGGATATGTAGACGGTGCCAACACGAAAAAAGTACTGGACTATGTCAAAAAAGCCTTGGAAAATATTGAGAGGAATGAATTCGAGAGTACGCAGATGGCGGATTTTCAATCGCAGTTTCAATGGTTCCTCGGATTCGCGTTCGCATTGCTGTTCCTGGATGTTTTCCTGCTTGAGCGGAAGACCGAATGGCTGAAGAAGCTGAACTTGTTTAATGAAAAGGAAACATGATGAAGATTTTTATTTTTTTTGCGACGATAATTACGATTGCGGCGACTGCTCAGCAAAAGGACAAACATCTGCCCAAAGGAAATGATGCGTTTGAGGATAAAAAGTATGCTGTGGCCGAATCTCAATACAGGATTTCACAATCGAAGGCGCGCACAAATCCTGCATCGGCTTACAACCTTGGAAATTCGATTTATCGGCAAGGCCAGGCGTCCGAAGCAAAATCCGCTTTCCGGAAGGCGCTTAAGGACGCAAAAACCTATCCTCAGAAGCATCGTGCATTTCACAATCTTGGAAATGTCCTGATGAAGGAAAAAGATTATGCGGGTGCCGTCGAAGCTTACAAAAATGCACTGCGCAACGATCCGTCGGATGAAGAGACGAGGTACAATTATGCGTTGGCAAAACAGTATCTGAAAGATAATCCGCCGCCAAAAGATAAAAACAAGGATAAGAAAGACCAGAAAGACAAGGATAAAAAGGACGATAAGAAAGATCCGGACAAAAAGGAAGATCAGAAGAAAGACGATCAGAAAGATCAGGGCGATAAAGACAAGGACAAAAAGGGGAATCAGGATCAGCAGAAAAATCCGAATCAGGATAATCCGCAGCCAAACCAGCCGCCAAAACCACAGGGCGGAATTCCGAAAGAGCGCTTGAAAAATCTTTTGGACGCCGTCAATAACGAAGAGAAAAAAATTCAGGATAAGGTCAATGCCAAGAAAGTAAAAGCGCGCCCGGTTGAAACTGAAAAAGATTGGTAAATTTTAAATGAAGAAATTTTTAATAATCCTGTTGTTAAGTATCCAGGCTGCCGCTCAGATTAATTTCGATGCGAAGGTCAGCAAGGACAAGCTTGGCATCAACGAAAGGCTTCGCGTAGATTTCACGATGAATGCCGACGGTGATAATTTCGTGCCGCCGTCATTTGAGGGTTTCCGCGTGATCGCCGGTCCGAGCCAGCAGGTCAGCCAATCCTGGGTAAATGGAAAGAGTTCATTCCAGAAAGCATATTCGTACTATCTGATGCCGACTCAGCGCGGCGTTCTTACGATCAAGCAGGCTTTGGTGGAAATCGATGGGCAGATCTACAAAACAAACCCGATAAAAGTTACGGTGACCGGAGCTGTCGAGCAGCCACGCGATCCAAACGATTCGCCGCAAGTGTCCGCTGATGACGCGCTTCATCTTGTAGCCGATGTATCCAAAACGAATCCTTACGTAAACGAGCCGATTACCGTCGTTTACAAATTGTATTTCAGTTACAATATAGGTATCACGAACTGGCGCGAGCTCGACAAACCGAAATACAATGATTTCTGGAGCCAGAATATCGATATCAAACAGCTTCAGGTGGAAGAAGGCCGCTATAATGGCGAACGGTATCGTTACGTAGTGTTGCGGAAAACCGTTTTGTATCCACAGAAATCCGGAAAACTTGAAATAGAACCGCTTTCGCTTGATATAGATGTTGAGCTTCCGTCGAACCGCAGAACCATTTTCGGCCAGATCATCGCAATCCAGGATCATAAACGCGTATCGGCCGGTGCAAAAACCATCAATGTAAAACCGCTGCCGGATTCAGGAAAGCCTGCAGATTTTTCGGGAGCTGTAGGAAATTTTGATTTTACCGCAAAGCCATCAAAGACTAATCTCAAAAATGGCGAATCGCTCGATCTTGTCGTGAGTGTTTCCGGAAATGGGAATCTAAAGTTATTCAATCTTCCAAAGCCCGTTGTTCCTGCATCGCTGGAAATGTACGATCCTGTCCATAAGGAGAATGTCAGCACACCGTTGTCAGGAATGGCAGGAAAGATCACCGACACTTATACGATCATTCCGCAGTTTAAAGGAAAATATCCGATCCAGGCAATGTCGTTTTCATACTTCGATCCGAAAGCGGGAAGGTATAAAACACTGACATCAGATGAGATTATGATCAATGTGATGGATGGCCCAATCAACAACGGCGCTGTCGCATCTGCGGGAAGCAATACAGGCAAAGTGAAAGTAACTCCGGGCGAGCAATTTAAATTTATTAGTCTGGAAACCGAACTTGCCGATGTTCAAAAGGAAGATTTTCTGGGATCGACATTATTTTATTCATTGATGGCATTGCCGTTTTTGTGCATTCCGTTCATTGTGATGTTCAGAAAGCGGAAAGAAGCGATTGATCGAGATGTTTACGGACAGAAAATCCGCAAATCTGATAAACTTGCAAAAAAATACCTCGCCGACGCACGAAATTCCATCGGGAACAAAGAACAGTTTTATGTGGCATTGGAAAAGTCGATGCACAACTTTTTAAAGGCAAGGCTGCACATTGAAACATCGGAAATGAGTAAGGAACGAATCCGCGAAATATTATTATCAAAAGCTGAAAATGAAACCGTCTCGCAATTTATGGGGTTGATGGAAAGCTGCGAACTAGCCAGGTATACGCCATCGTCGCAAACGGGAATCGAGTACGATTACGACCGGGCAGTAAAAGTAATAACCGACCTTGAACGCCAGATATCATGAGGAAATTCATCATAGCCATATTCTTGCTTTCACAAATCATCTTTGCCCAGTCAGCTGATAAAGATTTCGATGAAGCAAACGCGCTTTACCGTGCTGAGAAGTTTGACCTTGCTGCGAAGAAGTATGAATCGATCGTTTCGCAGGAGAAAAAACATTCCTCGGAACTTTATTTCAATCTCGCCAATTCGTACTATAAACTCAATAAAATTGCGCCGGCGATCTACAATTATGAGAAAGCGCTGCTGATCGATCCTGCAAATGATGATGCGAGGAATAATCTGGTTTTTGCCCAGAAAATGATGATCGACGAGTTCCAGGAAGTTCAGCCGGCAGGATTCGGCGAGATCGTCAAAAGCTTTACTTCGATCATGGATTACGACACTTGGGCGTGGATCGCAGTTTTTTCTGCATTTGCATTTCTGCTATGTTTCTGTGGCTATTACTTTTCGGCGACGACATTGATGAAGCGTATTTTCTTTATTGCCATGACATTTGCCGCGGTAATCATTTTATTGACAGTCGTATCCGCAGTTCTTGAAAAACAGCGTCAAAAGTCAGATCGTCCTGCCATTATTTTCGACGGCATCGTTGCGGTAAAAGGCGAGCCGAAGCAAAATGCATCCGACGCGGCCGTCATCCATGAAGGAACAAAGGTTCATGTGCTCGAATCTCTCGAAAACTGGAATCATGTTCGTCTTCCCGATGGTTCCGATGGCTGGATTCCCGCTGCTGCAATGATAGAACTTAAGTAATGGCTATCTTTGTGAAAACTTGATTATGAAAAAGTGCTTTTTTCTGTTTTTGACCCTGATCGCGTTTTCCTGTTCCGATAATGATTCTGATAATGATGGTTCGGATTCGCCTTATTTTCTGATCACAAAACTTACGCAGACCATTCACGACGGCGAATCTTCTGAAACATACGTGACCAATTTTGAATACGATTCCATGAACAATTTATCTTCGTATACGACAGGATCCACAACGGTTACTTTTGAATACGATGGCAATAAAGTATTAAATCAAAAGCGCTACACGAACGGATTATTATCCGGAACGTTTACTTTCAATTACGAAGGCGATAGATTGACGAGCATCGTATCCGACGATCTTACAAGGTCGATTTTCACTTATACCGGCGCTGAACTGACATCGGTCCAAAATCAATTCTTTGACGAGGATGTTTGGGAAACAAATCATATTGTAAGCTATGAATATAGCATAGGAAATGTGACCGAGCGAAACGAGATATTTACGACTCCGTTTGAATCTGATTTTCGCGTCGAATATCTGTACGACAACAAATTGAATCCGGCGAGGCATATGAACGAATATCTGCGAAAGATCTTTGTATTCGAAGGTATAATTCCCATAAGCGTAAATAATCCCGTTAGTATGATGAGGTTTACACCATCATCGAGTACGACGGGCTCCTCATCCACTTTTGACATTACATACCATAATATCCACGATTTTCCGATCCTCATCAAAAAGATGAACAATGGTGTCGTAGTTACCGAAACAGAGATTGAATATTTTGTATCGGCAGCAAACTCTAATTAATGGATCAATGTCTAGAGACCAACAATTAAAAGATCGCTGGGAAAAGGTTGTCAGCATTTTATCCGATAGATTTTCAAAAGGCGACGATCTCGATCTCGACGCGATCATATATTTGATAGGCGTACAGGAACTCGGAAAAGTACATTCGAAATTTAAGAAGGACGAGAAGGTCAATCTCATGCATATCGGAATTTGCAGGCTGCTCGAACCCTATGGTTACTATGAATTTGATTACTTCGATCGTGACGGCTGGCCTCATTATAAAGTCAAAGAAGTATTGCCGCCGCTGAAATCGGGAGAGCAGTCGGTTTTGATGAAGGAAGCAATCGTCAATTATTTTCTTGAAAAACAACTTATCGATTAAGGGTATTTTGGTCTCTGTCAGCCGCAAAAAATCGTAAATTTGCCACTTTCGATTTTCATATGACAGACAATATCAAGCAATATATCGCCGAAGCGGAAGCATTCAATACGCAAAGCAAAGATGAGCTGGAGCAATTCCGGATTAAATTCCTTGGAAAGAAGGGCATTTTAAATGACTTTTTTGCTGAATTTCGCAACGTTCCCAACGACCAGAAAAAAGAATACGGGCAGGTGATCAATCAACTGAAAACAGTTGCGGAGGAGAAAGTCCGCTCTATTCACGAATCTCTGGAAAACCAAGACGATGTAAAGGGGATTTACGGCGATCTTACACGGCCTGGCGAGCCATTAAAAGTTGGTTCGCGGCATCCGATATCGCTTGTAAAAAATCAGATAACGGATATTTTTGCAACGATTGGTTTTAATGTGTCGGAAGGTCCGGAGATCGAAGACGACTGGCATAATTTCACTGCATTAAATCTACCTGAATATCATCCTGCTCGCGATATGCAGGATACTTTTTTCATTCAGACAGATCCGGATATTTTATTGCGGACGCATACTTCTTCGGTACAGGTTCGTTATATGGAAAACAACAAACCGCCGATACGGACAATTTCGCCCGGACGTGTGTTCAGGAATGAAGCTGTTTCGGCGCGTTCGCATTGTATTTTCCATCAGGTTGAAGGTTTGTATATCGACAAGGATGTTTCGTTTGCAGATCTGAAGCAGACACTTTTGTATTTCACCAAAGAAATGTTCGGAAGGTCGAAGATCCGTTTGCGGCCCTCGTACTTTCCGTTTACCGAGCCAAGTGCTGAGGTCGACATTTATTGGGGATTGCGTACGGAAACAGATTATAGAATCACCAAAGGCACCGGCTGGCTGGAAATCATGGGTTGCGGAATGGTCGACCCCAATGTATTGAAGAATTGTGGAATAAACGCTGATGAATACACTGGTTTTGCATTCGGAATGGGTATCGAACGAATTGCGATGCTGCTGTATCAGATAAGCGACATCAGAATGTTTTATGAAAATGACGTGAGGTTTTTGGAACAGTTTAAGGCGAGCATTTAGATTGAAGTCATAAAGTCATAAAGTCATAAAGTCGTAAGGTCATAAGGTCTTGAAGGCCGACAAATTTGATGAAAAAGGACATTACCATACCGGAAGTTAAGGATGTATTCATGGCGGCGATTCCCGAATGGAGCGACGACTTTATGAATACGGTTTGGAATGTCTATCTGATTAATGACGGCGATTCATCTTTGAGCAACGTCATGGTCGTATCAAAAGCTTTCGGAACACTTGAAGGTGAAATGCGCAAATCTTCTATGTTGCGTCACGGATTTATTGAAGTTCCGTCGAATGCTGCAGTTAAAGTTGAAATGATCGAAGATGCCGTTCTGGCACTGAATAATGAATTCATGGTGACATTCTTTATTGGAAACACACTGTATGACAGAAAATATGTTTTTCGCGCGAATTCTATTTCGAAAGGATCAATGGAAGAAGTGCCGGTAGTTTTTAAAGAGGGTGTTTTAGTGAAATAGCTGAAAGAAGAGGAAAGATCTAAGAAGAAAGAAATAACAGCGAGCAACTT
>CBDUBJ010000029.1:0-30327 GCA_965365355.1 uncultured bacterium | reverse complement strand
TCCTCTGTTTCCGCCGCCGTAGCCGCCTCCACCGTATCCGCCGCGATCTCCGCCGCCACGATTTCCACCGCCGCCGCCGTAACCGCCGCTTCCTCCTCCGTAACCGCCACGATCTCCGCCGCCGCCACGATTGTTGCCGAAGCTTTTGCGTTCACCTTCCGGTCTCGGTTCCGATTTGTTCACAACAATAGCACGTCCTTGAACAGTCGCGCCGTTTAATTCGTCGATCGCCTTTTGGGCTTCGTCATCATTCGGCATCTCTACGAAACCAAATCCTTTACTTCTTCCCGTAAATTTATCCATAATGATCTTAACGGAATCTACGGCTCCGTATGCTTCGAACGATTCTCTTAAATCGGCTTCCTGAAGGCTGAATGGAAGGCTTCCAACAAAAATATTCATAAGTACAAGTTTATAATAATAACAAATATAACTTTTTAATTTTTAAAAACCGTTTTTTTCGGATTTTTCTCGGAAACATTATAAACCGTACAATTCTGCTATGGTTCGATCGCCGGAACCACTGGAACTTTATATAAAACACCGTGCTGGAAATTCATGACTTCCGGCGCTTCCGGATCATCTGATGAATTGATCAGGTTAAACCTGAACGTTCCGGAAATAGTTTGATTCTCAATATCGTATTCATCGATGTCGACCTCGCCATCGCCAAAACCGGTACCGCTTGTAAACATCGCTTCCACGCCTTCCTGGGAATTTGTAAAAGTCGCGACACGGCTATGATTCTCTCCTATGGGATGAACAAATGGATACAAACTCGGCAATTTGATTGTCAGTGTTTCATAGGTTGTCAGGCCCGTAATCGTAACCGACCCATTCGCCGCTACTTCAGCAAACATATCGCGCGCACGCCATCTTACATCGTCCTTGAACGCTTCCATTGCTGGATCGTTCTTCGTAATATCCTGCGTACACGAGGTAATCGCAACAAAAACAAAAAGCAGGGCAACAATCTTTTTCATGTCAAAAATGATTTTTACAAAAATAGGTTTTTATGTCAAATATGCTTACACATTGCAATTTTTTTCAGACGTCCTGATTTTCAGCAAAAAAATTATCAAACAATTTAAAATGCGGCATCCATAATTTAAAATTAAAAAGTATCTTTGCGCCCTCAATTAACAGAGGTCGGGAACCTCACAATTTAATCTAAAAGATTATGGCAGTAAAAATCAGATTACAAAGACACGGTAAAAAAGGAAAACCATTTTACTGGGTAGTAGCTGCGGACGCACGCTCAAAAAGAGACGGTAAATACCTTGACAAGATCGGTACTTACAATCCAAACACAAATCCTGCAACCATCGATTTGAACCTTGACAAAGCGGTTCAGTGGCTTCACAACGGAGCACAGCCAACCGATACTGCAAGGGCGATCCTTTCTTATAAAGGAGCACTTCTGAAGCATCACCTGGACGGTGGCGTGAAAAAAGGCGCTCTTACACAGGAACAGGCTGATGAAAAGCTTAACAACTGGCTTGAGCAGAAAGCCGGAAAGATCGATTCTAAAAAAGAAGGTCTTTCAAAAGAAAAAGCTGACGCACGTGAAGCTGCTTTGAAAGCTGAGCAAAAAGTAAATTCAGACCGTATTGCGGCTGCAAAACAGGCAGAAGCAGATTTTATCGCTTCGCAAACTCCTGCTGAAGAGGTAGCTGAAACTGAAGCTCCCGCTGAAGAAACTGCGGTTGAAGAAACTACGGCTGCAGAAGAAACTGCAGAAATAGCTGAAGCACCTGAAGCTGCTGCTGAAACCACGGAAGCGCCTGCTGCTGAAGAATCAAGCGAAGAGAAAGAAGCATAATTATTTTTCGTGATGCAGAAGAAAGACTGCTTTTATCTGGGAAAGATCACGAAAAAATTCAGCTTTAAAGGTGAAGTCCTCATCTACCTCGATACGGACGAACCCGAATTATATGATGAAATGGAATCAGTGTTTGTTGACATCAACAACAACCTGGTTCCATTTTTTATTGAATCCTCGAGCGTTCATCGAAACGACTTCCTCCGGGTTAAATTCGAAGATGTCGACACCGAAGAAGCAGCCGACGAAATTCTGGGCAAACACGTTTATTTGCCACTGACAATGCTTCCCGAACTCGAAGGGGATAAATTTTACTTTCATGAAGTCATCGGTTTCGAGATCGAAGACAAAACCCTTGGGATCGTTGGGAAAATCGAATCTATAAACGATACTACTGCGCAGCCATTGTTCGAAGTAAAGCAAGGCGTACGCGAAATCCTCATTCCGATGATCGATCAGTTTCTGGTGAAAATCGATCGTGCAAACAAAAAAATCATCATGGATCTGCCTGAAGGATTAGTTGATCTCAATTAAATTACAAGATTTACACTATTCCGACCACGAACCAGGTTCGATCTCTTTCCTATGCATTGTTCTGTGAAGTTCCTCAGTTGGATCTGAAATGATAAAATCACGGCCCGTACAAGTTTCAACCTGAACTGGATAAGCCATCGTCCTGTAATATCTGATCATTCGCGAATCTTTCGCCCAGTTATACGATTCCAGCCCGAGCATTAACGGACCGGAAACCTCAGACTTATATGTCTTTATGCCGTTGAAAACTTCGCCGGAATTGCTGAAATCAGAATTTTCATCCGACAATTTCAAGGCATAATTTTGAAACTGTGCCTTGTAATCGTTTACAAAAACAACCTGCTGCCCAAAACAGACATATATTGGAAAAAGCAAAATGACACAAAACTTTCTCATTCTATTACGGTTTCCACTAAAGTAATAAATGTTTGATTATCACTTTGGTGCAGCAATAAAATTTTTACCTCGTTCAAAATGCGCAAACCGTAAAACATTTTTTGTGCAGCAAATTCCGGCTATCCGCTATATCTTTTATGTCGCACGCTCCATAAAAGGATGCCGCTGCTATCCGGGCTGCAAAATTACTCCAAAATCAATTCTTCTATGATCGGCTTGACGATCGGCAAAATTATTCATACTTATACCTCCCGGATAGTCTGATGCCTTTGATTTCGACGGATGATCGCAAGAATACGCTATTCCGGGGAATCACATTCAATAGGCTCCGTTGGCAGGCGTTGGACATTTAAGAATTTTGACGGTTTTTCCGCAGACAGGATATCGGCGGGAATTGTACTTTCAGCTGTTGGGTAGGGGGCGTTGGGTTCCCCTAATTAAAATTTTCGAACCGGTGATGAGTTTCACATATTTTTTTAACGTATTCGTTCCCCCAACTTACAATCGAACTAAAGATTCACGAACTTTAAAGTTTAAATTTCACAATGTTCAAATTCAAACAATTCACTATTTATCAGGACAAATGCGCGATGAAAGTCGGAACCGATGGCGTACTTCTCGGCGCTTGGGCTCCCATATCACATAATCCGCAAACTATTCTTGATATTGGCTCCGGAACCGGATTGATCGCATTGATGCTGGCCCAAAGATCAAATGCCGAACAAATCGATGCGCTTGAAATTGACGAAGATGCGTACGAGCAGTCGGTCGAAAACTTCGAAAATTCGCCATGGGCAGACAGACTTTTTTGCTTTCATGCGGGACTCGATGAATTTGCAGACGATCCGGATACGCCGTATGATTTGATCATTTCGAATCCGCCTTTTTATTCACAAGATTTTTTCCCTGACGATGAAAAACGAAAGATCGCTCGTTTTGCCGATGCGCTTCCTTTTGAAGGACTTGTCTCGGATGCTGCATCGCTTTTGTCCGACGAAGGAATTTTTGCGGTAATTATACCGTATACGGAAGAAGCAAAATTTATAGAAATCGCAAAGCAAAATTCGCTTTATCCATCACGTATTACGCGGGTCCGCGGCACAGCAGAATCAGCTGTAAAACGAAGCCTTATTTCATTCGGAAGATTTGCCGCAGATATAATAACCGACGAACTTACGCTTGAAATTTCGCGCCACCAATACACGGACGGATTTAAAGATATGGTCAAAGATTTTTACCTGAAATTGTAATTTTTTTTGCAGTGATTGAATCATTGACGCTTTGGATCTTTGGCGCTCAGGATCTTTGGCGCTTAATCAATAATCACTACTTTTGCGCCACTAAATAATCATTCATGCGACCAGATCTTTTCCAGGCTCCAGATTACTATCAGCTAGACGAACTTTTGAACGAAGAACACAAGCTCGTCCGCGATGCTGCCCGCGAATGGGTGAAGCGTGAAGTTTCGCCGATCATTGAGGAATACGCGCAGAAAGCGGAATTTCCAAATCAGATCATTAAAGGTCTTGCGGATATCGGAGCATTTGGCCCGTACATTCCTGAAGAATATGGCGGCGCAGGATTAGACCAGATCTCATACGGTTTGATCATGCAGGAAATCGAACGTGGTGATTCCGGCGTACGATCTACAGCATCAGTGCAATCTTCACTCGTCATGTATCCGATCTGGAAATACGGAAACGAAGAACAGCGCAAAAAATACCTTCCAAAACTTGCCTCGGGAGAATTTATGGGATGCTTCGGATTGACAGAACCTGATTTTGGTTCAAATCCGGGCGGAATGGTTACGAATTTTAAGGACAAAGGCGATCACCTTCTTTTGAATGGAGCGAAAATGTGGATTTCCAACGCGCCGTTTGCTGATATCGCGGTGGTTTGGGCAAAAGATGAATCGGGTCGTATCCACGGACTTATAGTAGAACGTGGCATGGAAGGATTTTCAACTCCTGAAACACATAACAAATGGTCGCTTCGCGCATCTTCGACAGGCGAATTGATCTTCGACAATGTAAAAGTTCCTAAAGAAAATTTACTTCCGAACAAATCAGGTTTGGGCGCGCCGCTTGGCTGTCTTGATTCGGCTCGCTACGGAATTGCATGGGGCGCGATCGGCGCCGCGATGGATTGCTACGATACGGCTTTACGTTACGCAAAAGAACGTGTCCAGTTCGACAAACCGATCGGGGCAACACAGCTTCAGCAAAAGAAACTTGCCGAAATGATCACCGAAATTACAAAAGCGCAATTGCTTACATGGAGATTGGGCGTTCTGAGAAACGAGGGCCGTGCAACAACCGCACAGATTTCCATGGCGAAACGCAACAATGTTAACATGGCAATTGAGATCGCGCGCGAAGCAAGGCAAATCCTGGGCGGGATGGGAATCACAGGCGAATACTCTATTATGCGCCATATGATGAACCTTGAATCGGTGATCACTTATGAAGGAACGCACGATATTCACTTGCTGATCACTGGAATGGACGTTACCGGTTTCTCTGCTTTTAAATAGCATTTATCAGCAAAGCTGAAGAACTTTTTACCTTTAAGAAATTAAGAATCTAAACTTAAATTCGTAATAGTAATTTATTTTGAGTTTACGATTTAATTAAGACTCAGGTGCAAGTTCAATTTCCAATCCGTCGATTTCTTCAGTAATATTGATCTGGCAGCCAAGCCGGCTGTTTGGTTTGACAAAAAAAGCCTCGGAAAGCATTGCCTCTTCATCATCGCTTTTTTCCGGAAGCGGAACCTCATTCAGGATATAACATTGGCAGGATGCGCACATCGCCATGCCGCCACAAATCCCAATCGTTCCTTCCGGCGCAAGTTCGTATGCGCGAACGAGTTCCATGATGTTCATCGACATGTCGGTTGGCGCCTGGACTGAATGTTTGTTTCCTTCGCGATCGGTTATGTTGATGGTGATATCCATGGTAATTTATCAATTTAAAAATTTAGAAATGTACCGATTATGTAGACATTGTTATATTTCTAAATTGCTGCATTGTTACATTGCTTAATCAGTCAATTGATTTCACCACCGCCTTCTCCGCTTCTTTTCTCGTACCGTCAAAACCATCGACACCGCTGACGGTTGTGTATTTCATCACGTATTTTTTGCCGGGGTTCATGCGTTGGTAAACGCTTTGGCACATTAATGTCGCTTCGTGGAAACCGCACAAAATCAATTTGAGTTTTCCCGGATAAGTGTTTACATCGCCGATTGCGTAAATTCCGGGAATGTTGGTTTGGTAGTCGAGTGAATTGTCGACTTTAATCGCGTTCTTTTCGATCTCGAGCCCCCAATTTGCGATCGGGCCGAGTTTTGGCGACAGACCGAAAAGTGGTATCAGGTAATCTGTTTCGATAGTTCGCTGTGAACCGTGTTCGTCGATGACAATTGATTCGAGGCGTTCGCTGCCATTGAGCCCGACAACTTCTGCAGGTGTGATCAGTTTGATCTTTCCCTGATGTTTGAGCTCGGTAACTTTTTCAACGGAATCAAGTGCGCCGCGAAATTCATTCCGGCGATGGATCAAAGTAACTTCTGAAGCGATGTTTGAAAGAAAAATACTCCAATCGAGCGCTGAATCGCCACCGCCGGCAATGACAACGCGTTTGTTCCGATAATGCTCAGGTTCTTTTACAAAATATTCGATTCCTTTCTCTTCGTAGAATTCGATGTTATCTATAATGGGCTTTCGCGGTTCGAAACTTCCAAGTCCGCCCGCAATCGCGATTGAGTTTGCGTGGTGCGCGGTTCCTTTGTCGGTTGTTACGATAAAAGTTCCGTCTTCAAGGTTCTCGATCGTTTCCGCGCGTTCGCCCAGTGTAAACCCGGGCTGGAACTGCTTGATCTGTTCCAGTAAATTATTGACAAGTTCGCCAGCCAAAACTTCAGGAAATCCCGGAATATCGAAAATTGGTTTTTTGGGATAAAGCTCTGCCAATTGTCCGCCGGCCTGCGGCAGCGCGTCGATTATATGGCAATGAAGTTTTAAGAGTCCGGCCTCAAAAACAGTGAAAAGTCCGGTTGGGCCTGCGCCTATGATGAGTATATCGGTTTTAATCATTTTGAAAAGTCAAATGTCGAATGTCGAATGTCGAATGATGAATGTTTTGAGTTGCGTGAGGGATAGCAGTGGAAAGCCCGCAGTCCCGAAGGGCGAGGACTTGCAACGGATAGCCCGACGGTCCCGATAGCTATCGGGACCGGCACGCCCAAAAAGATCATGCGATATTCGTTACGGTCTCGATCTGTGGTGCAAATTTCTTAATCGTCGTTTCAACGCCAGCCTTTAATGTCATCCTGTTCACGCTGCATCCAACGCACGCACCTTCGAGGCGAACTGTTACGTGGCGGTCGTCTTCGATCCCGATCAGCGTAATGTCGCCGCCGTCGCTGTTGAGGAACGGGCGGATCTCTTCGAGTGCTTTTTCGACGTTAAGGGTTAGTTCTTGTGTTGTCATTTTTTTAATTTAGAAATGAAGCAATTTAGAAATGTAACAATTACTCCACATTTTTAAATTTCTAAATTGATACATTGATTCATTTCGGCTTCACTGCCGAGCATCCAGCCATCGTCGTAATTTTTATCGCTTCGGTTGGTGGAAGGCTATTGTTTCGGCGCACGGTTTCTTCGGCTACGCGGCGCGCAAGTTCTTCGAATACATCAGCTGTCGGGCCGGTTTGCAATGCTGCGGGACGGCCGAAATCGCCGGCTTCGCGGATTGATTGCACGATCGGTACTTCTCCAAGGAAAGGCACTTCAAGATCCTCGGCGAGATTTTTTGCGCCTTCGCGACCAAAGATGTAATATTTGTTTTCAGGTAATTCAGCCGGAGTGAAATACGCCATGTTTTCGACGATTCCCAAAACGGGAACGTTTATGCTTTCCGACATGAACATCGCGACACCTTTTTTGGCATCGGCAAGCGCAACGGCTTGAGGCGTACTGACAACGACAGCGCCCGTGATCGGAAGTGACTGCATGATTGACAGATGGATATCGCCTGTTCCGGGCGGAAGATCTATTAAAAGGAAATCAAGCTGACCCCAGTCTGCATCAAATATCATTTGGTTCAAAGCTTTTGAAGCCATCGGTCCGCGCCATATAACGGCTTGTCCCGGAGCGGTAAAAAATCCGATGGAAAGCAACTTTACCTCATAACTTTCGATCGGTTTCATTTTGGATTTTCCGTCGACTGTGACTGATAACGGCCTCTCCGACTCCACGTCGAACATGATCGGCATCGAGGGTCCGTAAATATCCGCATCCAAAACACCAACGCTAAAACCCATTTTCGCGAGTGTTACGGCGAGGTTTGCCGTAACGGTAGATTTTCCGACGCCTCCTTTGCCGGATGCGATCGCTATGATATTTGAAATTCCGGGGATTGCCTTTCCTTTTATCGTAGATGCCGTTTTTTCGGGCGATTCAACTTTGACGTTGACTTTCACCTTGGCATCAGCGCTTATCTGTTCATGGATCGTCTTAATGACGTCTGCTTCCGCGCGCTTCTTAATATGCATTGCGGGCGTTGTAAGTACGAGATCAACAACCACCTCATCACCGAATGTGAGCACGTTGGCGACCGCACCGCTTTCCACCATATTTTTACCTTCGCCGGCAATCGTGATGCTTTCCAATGCGCGAAGAATTTCTTTACGATCTAATTTCATTGTATTTCCGAGGCTTTCTTAAGCCTTATTAAGACTAAATTCAGATTGCAAAGATAGATAAATGTGTGAATATGCCCATGTGTGAATGAGCCGATTAAATAATTAAATGCATAAACGAAATGGCAAGTCGCCGCGAAGTTCCGAAGGTTAGGCGATAAAACTTTTTCCATCTTAACCAGCAGCAGATTTTGCCGTGTCTTCAAAACTTTAAAAATTGGTGCGGATTTACCACAGCTGGATTTGCGGGGGAAATCGTAGCTTGATTGCGGGGAAGGGGTGGGTTTATCCCTAAAAAAAATCCGGCAAAGAGAACATGCGGTTTTTTTAATTGCTTTCCATCGATCGCGGGCCACATGTAACGAACAACAATGATTGGATCATTAGTGGCAGCTACCACGATAAGTAGTGGCAAAGTAATCTTGAGATCTAATTTAAACAGCCATGACTCACTCAGGCATCCAAAAGTGTTTTTCGAGGTTTACAATTTTATTCTCATGAATTTCGACTCCTTCGCTTTCAAGGAGTTGCTGCATCAGATTCGTGCCGCCGAAATGATGCTTTCCGGTTAAAAGACCGCTCCGGTTTACAACGCGGTGCGCGGGAACGTCGTCGCGACTATGACAAGCGTTCATCGCCCAGCCGACCATTCGCGCGGAACCCGAAGATGCAAGAAAATTTGCGATCGCACCATAAGATGTTACTTTGCCATATGGAATACGTCGCGCGACCTCGTAAACTTTTTCGAAAAAGCCATCGTTGGCCATTACCAGTAAAATTTAAGGATATTGAACAGCGTAAAGATCGATATGATCGCTGTTACGGTGCCAATGATGTAATTCATATTGGCGAGGATAAATGCGGTTCGGGTTTCCAATTTTTTGAAGAAGGCGATGTAGCAGTAAAATCCGAAGAATGCGCCGATACCTGAACCGAAAACAAATGTGTAGATAAATCCGTCCTCGAAAAAGAAATAGTTGTATGAGGCGAGTGTCACGCTGACAAAAACGTAAAATGGAATCGGCAAAAAGTTAAGCGCAGACAGCAGCATTCCCAGGAAAAACCTGCTTTTTTTGCTGTGGATACGAATCTCATGAGGTGCTTTGGCGATACGTTTCCCACGCCAGAAAAAAAATACGGTAAGGCCGATAAAAATCCCGAGGCCAATTTCACGCAACAGCGCAACGACTTCCGGATGGCTGTCGATGAAGCGCGCGAATACGACTGCAATGAATGTCTGGATCAATACGACCAAAGTTGCGCCCAACGCAAAGATCAATGCCCTGGTACGGCCTTCGTCGATTTCCATTTTGGCTGCCGTCATATTGATGAGCCCGGGCGGAGTGATGCCTGCCGAAGCGGTAAGGAAACCGAGGAACAACGGCAACACATAGCCCATCATCACTTAATTTTAAAGCGAATATAAGTGATTGGCTTGTTAATTTCCAAATATTGTTTTTCGTAAAATGTCTGAATGCCAGTAACTTCCTGCGGTGCGCCTTCGTTTCGGTAGATGTTGTGATTCGCGTATTGAATTTCATGGCCCAAACCCTGCAAAAGTCCGAGTGTATAACCATGCATAAACTCGCTGTCGGTTTTAAGATGGATGACGCCTTCCGGCGAAAGAACCGACTTATACAACTTTAAAAAATCGGGATTCGTCATCCTGTGCTTGGTGCGCTTGTATTTGATCTGCGGATCGGGAAAGGTGATCCAAATCTCGCTCACTTCACCTTCCGCAAATAATCCTGCAATCAACTCAATTTGCGTGCGCAGGAAAGCAACATTTGTCATCCCGGTTTCGACTGCAGTTTTAGCACCGCGCCAAAGCCTCGATCCTTTTATGTCGATGCCGATGAAATTTTTGCCGGGATTTTGTTCTGCCAATCCGACCGTATATTCGCCTTTTCCACAGCCAAGTTCAAGCACCAGCGGATTGTCATTTTTAAAGAATTCCGTTCTCCATTTGCCGCGAAGCTCAAAGCTTCCATCCGTCGATTGCTCGCGCGTGGGTTGGATCACATTGTGAAAAGTTTCGTTCTCGAGGAAACGCTTAAGCTTATTTTTACTGCCCAAAATTTAAAATTTCCGCAAACTTAATTTAAATAAGCCTAATGCTAAATCTTTTTATCTTGCAGGAATGCAGACCCAAACAAAATATGTCCTTGTTGCGCCATTAAATTGGGGTTTGGGACATGCCACACGAAGTATTCCCGTCATCCGTGAACTGATTGCAAACGGCTACAATCCGATAATCGCATCCGACGGAGGTGCGCTCGCACTTCTAAAAAAGGAATTTCCCGATCTACAACATCTTGAGCTTCCGCCATATGATATTTCGTATCCTGCCGAAGAAAAAAACTTCAAGTGGAAGATGCTTCGCAATGCGCCGCGTATGATCGAGGCGATGATCCAGGAAAAAAAGATTGTGAAAAAATGGGTGAAGGAACATAACTTATGCGGGATTATTTCCGATAACAGGCTCGGAGTCTACAGCAAAAAGGTTCCGTCGGTGATCATTACGCACCAACTGAATGTATTGAGTGGCAATACGAGCTGGCTTACCGGGCAGGTTCATCGTCAGATCATTAAAAAATTTAAAGAATGCTGGGTTCCGGATTCTGAAAAACTTCAAAATCTTTCAGGTAAGCTTGGACACGCCGATCATCATGACGAAGACATAAAATATATTGGTTTGCTGAGTCGATTTGAAAAAAAGTGGGTACCGATCGAATATGACCTTATGATATTATTGTCGGGGCCTGAACCACAACGGAGCATCCTTGAGAATAAATTGAAAGTAGAACTGGAATCGTTTACCGGAAATGCGATCTTTATCAGAGGTGTTGTTGAAAATGAGCAGGTCATCGAAAAGTCCGGGAATTTCACTTTCTATAACTTCATGACATCTACAGAGCTTGAATTGGCGATGAACGCATCCTCGAAGATCATCTGCAGATCGGGCTATACTACGATCATGGATCTGTCTAAAATTGGGAAAAAAGCCTTTTTTATTCCGACACCGGGACAATATGAGCAGGAATATCTTGCCAAGAAAATGAAGAAAGAAGGTTACGCGCCTTATGCAAAGCAGGATAAATTTAGATTTGAGAATCTATTGGAAATCGACCTATACAAAGGAATTCCGCCAATTGAAACTAAAGCGAGCTGGAAAAATCTATTCTGCCTTTTCGAGTGTGAATGAAAACTCGGAACCTTCACCATAGCGGCTTTCCACATAGATTTTTTGGTTGTGCGCTTCGATGATATGCTTGACGATCGCAAGTCCGAGGCCTGAACCGCCTTCATTTCTCGATCCGCTTTTATCTACGCGGAAAAATCTTTCGAAGAGTCGCGGGATGTGCTGTTTTTCGATTCCTTCGCCATTATCAGTAACACGGACGATTACTTTTTTGGATGTCAGCATTTCGATGCTTACTTCGGTCGACCCTTTTTCTTTTCCGTATTTGATTGAATTTACGATAAGGTTTATGACAACCTGCTGGATTTTGTCGCGGTCGCCCTTTACAAAAACTGGACTTGTGTAACGCTTGTCGAAGTGCAACAAAATGTCTTTTTTCGATGCGTCCATTTCCAGTAAATCAAAAGCCGACTGAACAACGTCGACGATATCGAAGTTCATCACGGCAAGGTTGAGATCGCCGGCTTCCATCTTTGTGATCATGTCCAAGTCCTGCACGATATGGATCAGACGTTCGACGCCCTTCTCGGCACGTTCAAGATATTTTTTACGGACTGTCTTGTCTTTCATCGCACCATCGAGCAGCGTGGAAAGATAACCCTGAACGGTAAACAACGGTGTTTTTAATTCATGCGAGACATTTCCGAGGAATTCCCGACGATATTCCTCCCGGACCTTTAGCATTTCGATCTCAAGCTTCCTGTCGGTTGCAAATTTTTTCACTTCCCGCGTCAGTGTTGCCATGTCGGTCGTGACCGGCTGGTTCCTAATCGTTGTCGCATCTAGAAACGATACGTCATCATAGATCTTTTTTACACGTCTGTATATAAATTTTTCAGCACGGTATTGCAGCACGAGGAACGAAAAAACTGCGGTTATAAATCCGTAGCAGAGACAAAATGCAATTGAGAATTCGAAAAAGTGATACGTAAGCAAAGCCACGATGGCCGTCGAAAAAATGGTAATGTAGAGTGCCGAAATTACGGCAAAACGATATGTCTTTTTAAAGATGACACCCATTTATGTATCGATCTTATACCCGACGCCCTTAATGGTTTTAAACAGATCTTCGCCGATCTTTTCGCGAAGTTTCCTGATGTGAACGTCAATCGTACGGCCTCCGACAACAACTTCATTTCCCCAGACCTTATCGAGGATCTCATCGCGTTTAAAAACTTTTCCTGGTTTTGATGCCAGAAGGTAAAACAATTCGAATTCCTTTCGGGGCAGAATGATTTCCTTATCGTCTTTAATGATCTTGTAAGCTTCGCGATTGATCACAATTCCCCCGATGTTCAGCGTATCGCCGGAAGGATGTTCGTCAGATTTCAGCCTTCGGAGCAATGCTTTGACTTTACTCACCAGAAGTTTCGGCTTTATCGGTTTTGTGATGTAATCGTCGGCGCCTGCATCAAAACCTGCGACCTGGGAATAATCTTCGCCCCGGGCAGTTAAAAAAGTAATGATGACGTTTTGGATATCGGGGATCTGCCTGATCTGCTCACACGCTTCGATGCCGTCCATTCCGGGCATCATCACATCCATAATGATCAGATGTGGCTGTTCTTTCTTGGCCTTTGAAATTGCTTCACGACCGTTCTCTGCAGTGATCACTTTATAGCCTTCCTGTGAAAGATTGTATCCGACGATTTCCAGAATATCCGGTTCGTCATCTACCAGCAAAATCCTGATGTCTTTCTTTTTCATGATAAGTATTTGCACGGTAAAAGTAACTAAATGTTGTTTTGACCGCAGGCCTTAACGGTAATTTAATTTATTAATGATTAGGTAATAATAGAGTGCGCATTCGTAACAGCCTTCTAACGCTTGCTTAATAAAGCGGGAGTAGTTTTGCGACAAAATTCACCAGATGAGATATTCTTTTTTTGTTGCGATATTTTTATTGTCAATAAATGCATTATCACAAAGTAAAGGAACCGTTACCGGCGTCATTACAGATAAGGAATTCAATAACGAACCGATGCCTTTTGCCAACGTGCAAATAAAAGGCACTACAATAGGTGCGGCGTCGGATGAAAGCGGGAAATATTCGATAAAGCTTGAGCCAGGAAATCATGTGCTGCAATTCAGTTTTGTAGGATACGAACCTGTCGACAAAACAGTAACGGTAGTTGCCGGGGAAACCGTTACACTCGATGTCGCGCTCGGCACGGGAAGCTATACATTGCAGGATGTCGTCGTGCAATCCCAGGTAAATCGCGAACGGCAGTCGGCGCTATTGCTGGAGCAGAAAAACGCTGTTGAAATAAAGCAAAGCATCGGAGCAACCGAGATGGCGCAAAAAGGTGTAACAACGGTCGAAGGCGGCGTAACAAAGATCTCAGGAATCACGAAAGTTGGGGACCGCGGAATATTCGTACGCGGATTGGACGATCGATACAATTATCTACAGATCAACGGCCTGAACTTCATCCCGTCGGATCCAAACCTGAAAACGATTCCGCTTAACTACATCCCGACCGATGTCGTACGGAATATCGATGTATTCAAAACCTTTAATTCTTCGCTATATCAGGATTTTGCGGGCGCATCGATCAATATCATCACGAAAGATATCAGCTCAAAGCCATTTACCAAGATCAGTGTTTCCGCAGGATTGAATACCAATACGACCTTTAAGGATTTCAGCGGATCGCCCGAATCCGGCGGCGACTTTTTCGGATATACCGGAAACAGCCGCAATCTGCCGTCGGCTTTTGGAAAAGACGTTGCGATTGGATATCAGGCATCTCCTTCCGAATCAAGAAACATGTTTAATTCATCTTGGTCGCCATCGCGAAACAAAGCGCCGCTGAATACCGGGTTGAGCATTACGAATTCCGATATGTTCCCGCTGGAAAACGAAAGGAAGATCGGATATATCTTTAACCTTAATTTCAGCAACAGCTTCTTGAATCAATCGGGCGAACGCCGTAACCTCAATACAGAAGGTACCGCGTTTAAAGATTTTGAAGTAAACAATTGGAGATACCAGACGCAAAAATCGGCACTTGCCAGTCTGAACTTTAAAAAATCAGACAGATATAATTTCTTTCTGAATCTGATCTACCTTCAGAATACCGATAATTCGATACAGGAATCTGCGGGCGAAAACTCCGATTTCATCACCACCGACAGGCCTTTTTTCCTGAGAGATATCAAGTATACCGAAAATACTTCGATTGGCCTGCAGCAATTGGGAACGCTGTATTTCGCCGAAAAGCGCAAGGTGCTCGACTATGGGATTGCTGTTACGATGGGTAAAAATGATATGCCCGACAGGAAGATCCTGATTACCGAAGGCGTCGGGGAAGATGCGGATTACGTGACTTTTAATGGCGCAGACCCGTTCCGTTTCTTTTCCGAACTCGAAAATTTCAACGTGAACGGAAAGCTGGAGTACGAGTATAATTTTGGACCTGAAGCTGCCGAGAAATTCAGGCATTCCATCCGCGCCGGGTACAATGGGGATTTGACGACATTTGACTTTTTCAACCGGACAATTCGCGTGAATGGTGGTGTAAACCTTACGGATACAACGATAAATACCGATGATCCACAGCAATTTTTTGATGATAACTTTGATGCCGGTAACCTGTATTATATTTCAACATCCGATCCGACGTACAAGGTCGAGATCATGCAGGCTACGAATGCGGGCTTATTGAATTATACTTACCGCTCGAACAAATTCACCGTCGACCTCGGCGCGCGGGTTGAATATCTTTTCCGCGAGACCAAATACAGACTCGAAACTTCAACAGTAAACTCGCCTTATCTGATTAAAGAATACGCGCCTTTAGATGTTGCGCCGGTCCTAAACGTCAAGTACAACCTGTCGGATCGCGCAAACCTGCGTTTTACCGCGTCCAAAACCTCGACGAAGCCAAGGGTACGCGAAATTCTTCCTTTCAGATATCAGGATGGTGACGGAAACTTTACCGTGGGCAACCCGGATTTGAAAAACACGCAGAATTACAATATTGATTTTAAATATGAAATTTTTCCAACTTCGACTTCTGTCTTTGCAGCGGCCGTTTTCGGAAAAGTGATCCAGGATCCGATATCAAGGCTTGTCGAAGGAACATCAACAGGTTTTCTAACGAAATACGACAACTTTGAAGAAGCCCAACTTTTCGGACTTGAATTGGAGGCGGCATTCGGATTCGACCTTTTCTTCGAAGAAAGCGCTTTTGCTAAAAGATTTTCATTCGGTCTGAATGCGATCTTGATGACTTCCAAAGAAACTGCCGATCCGGAAAAGTTCCCGAGGCTTACATCGAAGGACCGCCCGCTTCAGGGCGCATCAGATGCAATATTCAATACTGACCTTTCATTTGATATCGCAAAAAGCGACAAAACCGAATCCCGCGTGTCATTTATTTACAATTCCTTCCTTTCTCGAATTTATGCGGTTGGAACCGACGGTGCCGCGGATATTGAGCAGCAGCCGATCCACCAGTTGGATTTTACGTGGCGAAATACATTTTCAAAAAAGTATCAGCTTAACCTTACCGTAAGAAACCTGCTTGATGCCGAATTCCTAACCACGCAAGATCCGACAAACACGATTGCCGATCCTGCAAACTTCAGTAATGTGAATACAAGGTGGACGCAGGGAATTAACATCGGACTTGAATTTTCTTATACTTTCTGATAATTGTCGTAACGCAGAATTTACAATTTGCACAGCAGAAAATAACGGTTTGGTAAACATCACATAACTAACTAAAGACAATCGGAATCTAGCTTTGCTGAAAACAATAACAACAAAAATGAAAACAAAATTTCTGAAAACCCTTGCTTTAGCATTAACTATTTTCGCAGTCGGATGTTCATCGGATGACGACGGCGGAAGCGGATCAAACGTTCCAAATCTGGAAGGAAACGTACTACAAGGCAATATAACAACCGATTTGAATATCCCAACCGGAAACTACCAGCTTAAAGGCGTAGTTTCTGTAAAAAATGGCGCAACGGTCACGATTCAGCCTGGGTCAACTTTTACAGTTACAACAGCAGATCAATCACTTGGTCAAAACTACCTTCAGATCGAGCAGGGCGCGAAGTTGATCGCAAACGGAACTGCAGGTCAGCCAATTGTTTTTACTGCGGAATCAACTCAGATCGGAGCATGGGGCGGAATCATCATGAATGGAAAAGCTAAGATAAATGTCGCAGGCGGAACTGAAATCGCGGAAGCAGGCGGTATGATCTATGGCGGAACAGACGATGCCGACAGCTCAGGTTCATTGAAATACGTACGAGTTGAGTACGCCGGTGCGGCAATCACAGGCGGTACAGGTGAATATAATGCTTTCTCATTTTTCGGAGTTGGCTCAGGCACAACACTTGAAAACCTTCAGGCATACAAAGGTGCAGATGATGGTTTCGAATTTTTCGGAGGGAAAGTCAGCGCAACAAATCTTGCCGCATTCGGATGCGAAGATGACAGCATCGACTGGGACCGCGGATATACCGGGAATTTGAGCAACATCTGGATCATCCAGCCATCAAATGGCGATTTCGCATTTGAATGTTCGAACCTACCGGCCGAATTCAACAATATTCCAAGATCTAACCCGAATGTATCGAATGTTACGATCACAGGTTCAGGAAATGCAGCAAAAGCAGCTTTTAACTTTAAGGAAGGAACTGCAGGAATCATATCGAATGTTGTAGCGACCAATGTTGGCTTTGGCGTGGACTTGAGAAATCAGCTGGCACAGTTTCAGGATGCTTCGCTGAAGGTTAACAATGCCAATATCACATTTATTACGGCATTGACAAAGAATGGGATCAACGGTGATACAACAAACATCGATGGAATCATCACAGTTAACGCATCTGCAAGCGGAGCAAATACGGCACCGTTCACATCAGGCTCGTGGCTGCGCGCACTATAAAAAATTTAATTTGTTTTTAATAAAGCCTCCTATCGGGGGCTTTCTTTTTGGCTTGATTTTTGGAAATTTTCATTGTACATTTACAAACAAAGCAAACCGATGAAAAAAATCTACTTAATCATACTTATTTTCTGCTTGGCTTTTTCCCCAGGGGCTATCGCTCAGGATGGAAGACCGGCTTCTGCAGGAGCTCAGATCGAGGGATTGAATTTCTATCCGAATCCCGTCAGCAACGGGAAAATTTACATCACTTCGAAATCTTCGCTCGACAAGGAAATCACCATTTTTGATGTATTGGGGAAAAAGGTTTTTCATACAGTATTGAATTCAAAAGAATTGAATATCTCAACCCTAACTCCCGGCGTTTACATCATAAAGATCCGCGAGGACGAAGCCACTGCCACCAGGAAACTTATCGTAAAATAGTTAAGTCGTTTGATTTAACTATTTTTTTACGCCCATTGTTATTCAACAATAGGAATACTTGCTACCTTTGCTTCAAATTAATTAACTCTAATAATGAAAAAACTTTACACATTAATTCTACTTGTATCTTCAGGTGCTATGTTTGCACAGCCTATCCTGACCGCCATTCTTGACGGACCTTGCACAGGCGGTACTCCTAAAATTCTTGAGATCTATGCCAATGGACCTGTTGATTTCACGACGATTAATCTTGAAAATCAAACCAATGCCAACACTACCTGGGGCAGCGGTGCTTCAGGATTGCAAAGTCTGGCAGCATTCGGAACACGTACTAACGAATTTGTTTACGTTGTAATGACTAATGCAAATCTTCCGGTTGCAACTGCTGAATATCCAAATATCACTTCGGCAAATTCAATCGAATCAGGTACTATGAACCTGAACGGAGATGACAGGGTTCGTTTGGTAAACTCGGCTACATCAATTGTTATTGATCAATTTGGCGAAAGCGATGTCGACGGAACCGGTCTTGCATGGGAATGGTTGGATTCATGGGCTAAGCGTGTGAATGGTACACTTCCTGACGGAACTTTTAACATCAACAATTGGACTTTTGGTGGTGTCGATGTTCTTGACACAACAGGTACTTGCAACGGAGCAGCTGCTTTGAACACTATTGTTCCATTAGGGTCATTCGCACTAAGCGTTTCTCAAAATTCAATTGCAGGACTTAGCGTTTATCCAAATCCTGTAATCAATGGTAATCTTTACATAACATCAAACAGCAACGAAACTAAAGCAGTTGCAATCTATGATGTTCTTGGAAAAGTGGTTTTGAAAGCTAATGTAACAAGCCAGCCTTTGAACGTATCCAGTCTTAATAATGGTGTTTACATCGTGAAGATTACTGAAGATGGAAAAACTGCAACAAGGAAACTTGTAATTAAGTAAGGACTTCCTATATAATATCAAGCCTCGGAAATTCCGGGGCTTTTTTTATTCTAATTTTGCGATATGCTTACTAGCAACGATATATTCGAAATCAGCTCGCGGAAACAGTTTGTCAAGGCTGCGCTTAAAATATTTCGATATCAGTATGAGCATAATTCTGTCTACAATAATTTTTGCAATTTACTTCATATCGATCCGGCTGACGTAAAAACAATCACGGACATTCCTTTTTTACCCATTGAATTTTTTAAGTCGCACGATGTAATTACCGGAAGCCAAAAAGTCGAAAAAACATTTACGAGCAGCGGAACCACGGGCGCCGTTACCAGCAGGCATTTGGTTTCAGAAATATTCGTTTACAAACAAAGTTTCCGCAAATGCTTTTCAAATTTCTACGGCCCGATTGAAAATTATGCGGTCTTGGCTCTGCTTCCTTCGTATCTCGAACGCGAAGGTTCATCTTTGGTTTATATGGCTGCAGATATGATCGAGCAGTCGAAAAATCCTGATAGCGGGTTTTATCTGCACAATTATGATGACCTGATCCAGAAATTGAAAAAGCTCGACGAGTCAGGACAAAACGTAATTTTACTCGGAGTTACATACGCTTTGCTGGATCTGATAGAAAAGGAAAACTTCAGCCTGTCAAATACGATTATCATGGAAACCGGCGGAATGAAAGGCAAACGCCGCGAAATGATTCGTGAAGAATTGCATCAGATTTTACAGAATGGCTTCGGCATTGCATCAATCCATTCGGAATATGGAATGACCGAACTGCTATCGCAGGCTTATTCTTTTGGCCACGGAATTTTCGAATGTCCGCCCTGGATGGACATCATCATCCGAGATCCCGAAGACGCATTAACGATTTTGCCCGAAGGAAAAAACGGAGGCATCAATGTCATCGACCTTGCCAATATCAACTCATGTGCATTTATCGCGACGCAGGACTTGGGCAAGAAACATCAGAATGGTACTTTTGAAGTTTTGGGTCGTTTTGACAATTCCGATGTGCGCGGATGTAATTTGATGGTTGTTTAGAATTATTGTTGACAGTTAGCAGCTGACAGTTGACAGACCTAAAAAACTGCTACGCGAACCTAACCACAAAATAATTCTTCTTTCCGCGCTGAAGCAGCACAAATTTATCATTGATCAGATGCTGTTTGCCAAGCGTAAATCCTTCGGTTACTTTTTCACGATTGACAGATATTGAATTTTCTGTCAAAGCCCTGCGCGCTTCACCATTCGATTTCATAAACCCTGTTTTGTCATTTAACAGCATTACGATGTCGATTCCGTTTGCAACATCATCCATCGAAATCTGAGCTTGCGGAACACCGGAAAAAATATCCAGAAAAGTGTCATCATCGAGGTTCATCAGGTCTTCAGCGGTTGAATTTCCAAACAAGATATTGGAAGCTTTCACTGCTTTTTCAAGTGCGTCATTTCCATGTACGAATACTGTGATCTCTTCAGCAAGCCTACGTTGTAAAATTCGCAAATGCGCCGCCTGCCTATGCTCGGCAATCAAATTTTCGATTGCTTGCTTATCGAGGAATGTAAAGATCCGGATGTATTTTTCCGCATCCTCATCGCTTGAATTCAGCCAGAATTGATAGAAACGGTAAACCGATGTCTTATCTGCATCCAGCCAGATATTTCCTCCTTCGGATTTCCCGAACTTCGATCCGTCCGATTTCGTAATCAGCGGTGTCGTCAGCGCAAAGGCTTTCGCATCCGAATCCGGGTTCATGCGTCGCACCAACTCAGTCCCGGTCGTAATATTTCCCCATTGATCCGAGCCGCCCATCTGCAAAATGCAATTGTAATGTTTATGTAGATGGTAGAAATCGTATCCCTGAATCAATTGGTATGTAAATTCAGTAAATGACATACCGTCGCCTGCTTCACCCGACAACCGCTTTTTGACCGAATCTTTGGCCATCATATAGTTTACGGTGATCCGCTTTCCGACCTCACGCGCAAAATCGATGAAAGAAAAGGTCTTCATCCAATCGTAATTATTGACCATGACCGGAGCATTCGCATCGGCTGCATCGAAATCCAGAAAACGCGACAGCACCCGCTTCAGACCTGCAACATTCCGCTCCAGCGTTTCTTCGTTGAGGAGATTCCGCTCGTCGGATTTGCCGGACGGATCACCAATCATTCCCGTCGCGCCGCCTACCAATGCGATTGGCCTGTGCCCGAACCGTCGAAGATGTACGAGCAAAATGATCTGCACCAGGCTGCCGATATGCAATGAATCAGCAGTGGGATCAAAACCAATATATGCCGAAACCGGTTCCTGTAATAATTGCTCTTCCGTGCCCGGCATCGCATCATGATAAAGCCCGCGCCAACGCAATTCTTCGACTAAATTCCTCATCATTTAAAATTTCGCCAAAGATAGATTTTATACCGCAAACCCGAAACCCAATCTCGCGTGTTTCGTACATTTGCACCATGATCCTCATCACCGGAGCGACAGGCCTCACAGGCGCACACCTTGCATTGCGTTTATTGAAAAACGGCGAAACGGTCCGCGGCATATTCCGTCACCGCCAGACCATGCTCAAAACAAAAAAGCTGTTTGAAATGTATGGCCAGGCTGCGTTATTCGATACAATCGATTGGCATCAGGCGGAAATCACGGATATTCCAGCTTTGGAAAAAGCATTTGCCGGCGTAGACCTCGTTTGCCATTGTGCGGCGAAAATTTCATTTAATCGCGAAGACGAAGAAGAACTGCGGAAAACAAACATCGAAGGAACCGCGAACATCGTCAATCTGTGCCTGGCATTAAACGTAAAAAAGCTCTGCCATGTAAGTTCCGTGGCGGCATTAGGCGAACTACGCGCCGGTGAGCAATTTGTCACCGAAGAAACCGAGTGGAATGCCGAGTCGATCCATCACGATTATGCGATTTCGAAATATGGAGCCGAGATGGAAGTTTGGCGTGGATTTCAGGAAGGACTTGCCGTTGCAATCGTGAATCCCGGAATCATCATTGGACCCGGCTTTTGGGATTCGGGAAGCGGCGAAATTTTCTCTGTCATTAAAAAAGGACTTAAATTTTATACCACCGGCGTCACGGGCTATGTTGATGTAAACGATGTTACCAAGGCGATCGATCTATTGCTGAAAAATGATACCTCAGGTGAAAGGTTTATCCTGGTTTCCGAAAACCTGTCGTATAAGACGATGATGGAAATGGTTTCTTCGGAATTAAAAGTCAAAAAGCCTGACACATATGCCAATCAATGGCTGACTTCTTTGGGATGGCGCATCGACTGGTTCTTATCGTTACTTGGAAAAAAACGAACACTTTCAAGAGATGCCGCTCGATCACTTCACAATGTAACCAGGTATTCTAATGAAAAGATTCGCAATACGCTTGGATTTGAATTCACTCCCATGGATGAATCAATTCGGGAAACAATAAAGATCCAGGAAAGAAGCACTATCGGATAACGCCCTGTTGTTCAGGCTGCACAATGCCACCGTTTTTTTTCAGGACTTCGTCGACGGTTTTCTTATTTTGATCAAGCCTCTTGCTGACTTCGTCATACATCTTTTTATAGCGCTCAAGATCTGACGCATAATATCTGTGGCTTTCTACAAATTGCAGGCTGTCGACTTTATACTTCGAATAAATATACTCGTTGGGCAAAATGTTGTTCTGCTCCAACGCGACCGGTTTTTGGGTTTTGATCGCTTCCAGTAACGACAGATCGTAAAAAATGTCAACCATCTGCGCTTCCGGGATTAAGTTTTCAGGCTTTTCTGCAACAGCTTTCGTACAACCGATAATTGCAGCAAGTACCAATATCTGAATGATTATTTTTTTCATGGCCTGTCGAATTGCAAACGTTGTGGATTGCGCTTGCCTGTAAATTTGGAGTTTTGATAAATGACTTCGCCGTTAACCATCGTATGCGTCACGCGCGACTTAAAACTGTAACCTTCAAATGGAGACCATCCGCATTTTGCCAGGATATTCTCTTTTTTGACATTCCATGGAAGCCCTGTATTTAAAATGACAAGATCGGCAAAATAACCTTCCCGGATAAATCCGCGTTTCTCGACCTTAAAGATCTTCGCGGGATTATGTGCCATTTTTTCAACGATTTTCTCAATTGATATCCTTCCTTTATGAAATTGCTCAAGCATCGCGACAAGTGCATGCTGAACGAGTGGCCCGCCCGATGGTGCTTCCAAATAAGATTGTTTTTTTTCGTCAAGTGTGTGTGGCGCATGATCGGTTGCAATCACATCGATGCGGTCATCGAGCAACGCGAGCCACAATGCAGTACGGTCGGCATCTGTCTTCACGGCCGGGTTCCATTTGATGAGATTGCCTTTCGTTTTATAATCAGCATCAGAAAACCATAAATGATGCACACACGCTTCGGCGGTAATTTTCTTTTGTTCGATCGGAATTTTATTCGAAAACAAATCTGTCTCCTTTGCCGTCGAGATATGGAATATATGAAGCCTGGCCCCGGTTTTATTGGCCAGCGCAACCGCCTTCGATGACGACAAATAACATGCTTCTGCGCTTCTGATCAACGGATGATGCTCAGGTTTGATATTATCACCATACTTTTCGCGGAAAACCTCAAGATTTTTTCTGATGGTTGCCTCATCTTCACAATGCGCAGCGATCAGTGTCGGTGAATTTGAAAAAAGCTTTTCCAAAGCGGCATCATTGTCCACAAGCATATTTCCTGTCGACGATCCCATAAAAACTTTTACGCCCGCTATATTCTTTACATCGGTTATTAGAACTTCCTCGATATTATCGTTCGTCGCGCCAAGCATAAACGAATAATTCGCATACGACTTTTCGGAAGCAATCTGATATTTCTTTTCTAATATTTCGTGCGTAACCGCATTCGGTACTGTATTCGGCTGCTCGATAAATGAAGTGATGCCACCTGAAATCGCGGCTTTTGATTCAGATTCGATATCGCCCTTATGCGTCAATCCCGGCTCACGAAAATGAACCTGATCGTCGATGATCCCGGGCAAAAGATAATTCCCTTCGGCGTCGACGATCTTACAATTCGGCAAGGCGCTGATGGAGTCCGAAATCCTGACAATTATCTGGTCTTCGATCAAAACATCGCCTTCGACAATAACACCTTCATTGACGATTTTCGCATTTTTTATCAGAACCCTGTTCATTCTATAACCTGTTAAGCATTTTTCTTAATCGAAGCGAAATCACGCCCCATACAGCTTCTTTTATAATTGCATTGCTCATTTTCGATTGGCCGCGGGTACGGTCGGTGAAAATGATCGGAACCTCAACGATCTTGAATCCTTTGGCAAAGACGCGATATTTCATTTCGATCTGGAATGCGTATCCGATGAATTTTACTTTTTCGATATTGATTGCATCAAGAACTTCACGGCGGTAGCAGACAAACCCGGCGGTCGCATCGTGGACCTTCATTCCGGTAATGATCTTAACGTAAACCGAAGCAAAGTATGACATCAAAACGCGGCTCAATGGCCAGTTGACCACATTGACGCCACGCACATATCTGGAGCCGATCGCCATTCCCGCGCCCGAACGACATGCCTCAAGTAACTTCTCGAGATCATCGGGATTATGCGAAAAATCCGCATCCATTTCAAAAATAAAATCATAATTACGTGACAACGCCCATCGAAAACCATGAACATAAGCGCGCCCGAGGCCGGCTTTTTTCGCCCTGACTTCAAGATATATGTTCTTAGGAAATTCCTCCTGGAGCAAGCGAACTGCTGAAGCGGTACCATCAGGCGAATTGTCATCAACGATCAGCAAATGGAAATCGCCCGAAAGCGACATCACCTTCCTGATGATGGGCTCGACATTCTCAATTTCGTTATACGTAGGGATGATAACAAGGCTGCCGCTCATTCGCGAAAATTTTCTTCCGTTTCGGCCATTCGGCCACAGCAAAAATACAGTATTTAGGGCAGTCGATTCATAATTAATTTATAATAATGGCGGTCGTTGCGCACGCTTCAAATTTGTACTTTTGCCGCGTATGGCGCCACTGCAACTTCTACCCCGAAATGCCGAAACCACAGAATGGGCAACCATTTTGTTCGTGTTATGCTTCCTGCTCATCGCACTGACGCGGACCACATTCGAAAAGCGTTTCTCGGATTTTTTACGTCTTGCCATTTCCGACAAATACATCAAGATGTACCGCGATTCAAGTCACCTTATGAGCGGTTTCACCATATTGCTGTTCATCGTCCAGGTCATCTCGCTTGCGTTCTTCATCCAGATCGCACTGTCACATTTTGGATATGCGTCAAAAGCGGATTGGCTGCTGTACGTTCGGATTTTTACTTTGCTCGGCTCATTTATCCTGGTGAGGTTCCTCATAGACAAGATCATCGGAACATCATTCAACATCGAAGAATTTGTCGAACAATTCAACCTGCAGAAAGTCAGTTATCGGACGTACATCGGACTACTTTTACTTCCCTTGAACATCATATTGTTCTACAACGATCAAAACGGCACGGCGGTAATCACGATTGCGATAGTGGCAATATTGGCGGTAAACGTGCTGACATACCTGTTTTCACTGAAGAATTACCAAAACTTCATCGCGGGTAAGTTGTTTTACTTTATTTTGTATCTTTGCGCACTTGAAATAGCGCCCTACTATTTTATGTATTATTGGTTTACAAAAAATTAATACATCTCTTCGATCGTATGAAAGTGAAAACAATTTTGGTGTCGCAGCCAGAACCTAAGGTTGAAAATTCTCCTTATTTCGAACTGCAGCAAAAACATAAGGTTAAAATTGATTTCAGGCCATTTATTCATGTTGAGGGCGTCAGTGCAAAAGAAATCCGTCAGCAGAAAATCGATATCAGCCACTTCAGTGCCATCATCCTGACAAGCAAGAATGCGGTCGACCATTTTTTTCGCGCTGCCGAAGAGATGCGTTTCAAGGTTCCCGAAGACCTGAAATACTTTTGCCAGTCCGAAGCGATTGCATACTATCTGCAGAAATATGTCGTTTACCGCAAGCGCAAGATTTATGTCGGACAGAAAGATTTCGCCGATATGTCGCCGCTGATCAAAAAATACAAAGACGAAAAATTCCTGCTTCCTGCATCGGATCAGCTCAATATAGAAGCGCCGGCGACGCTTAACAACCTAAAAGTCGATTGGACACAGGCCGTTTTTTATCGTACCGTCATGAGCGATCTTTCCGATCTTGCCGATGTTTATTACGACGTGCTGGCATTCTTCAGTCCGACCGGAATCAAATCGCTTTTCAAAAATTTCCCGGATTTCAAACAAAACGAAACCCGTATCGCCGTTTTCGGAAGCACGACCCAAAAGGAAGCCGTTGAGCACGGATTGCGTGTTGATATCATGGCACCATCTCCGGAATCTCCATCGATGACGATGGCTTTGGATAAGTATATCGCGAAAACGAATAAGGAGAAGTAGGGTCTGAGGTATGAGGTAAATGGTTTTTGAAGCCACCTGCGCCCTGAACCTTGCGCCTTTCTCCTTGAACCTTTTCTATGGCGAACGGCCGGGCTATCCGCTGTATCTTTTTTTTCACTGCGCTCTAAAAAAGGATGCCGCTTCTATCCCTGTCGCACCTCAGAAAAAACTACCGACAATCTCCAATTCAAGTACGCAATTTCCCGCAACCTGAATTTTGAACCCCAAGCCCTACGCCCCACACCATAGACCCCAAACCTAATCAAAAAAAAAGGCCACCAACCGGCAGCCCTTTCTTTGAATTAATAATAAAAAATGTTCTAAGCCTTCGGGCCTCCCGCCATGATCTCCTCGTTGGCAAACTCTTCAAACTTCGCAAAATTGTCACGAAATTTGGCAGCAAGCTCCCTTGATTTTTCGTCATACATATCTTGATCGTCCCATGTATTCCTCGGATTTAAAATGTCCGATGGAACATTAGGGCACGACTGCGGAATCGCAATTCCGAACATGCGGTGATTCACGTATTCCACGTTGTCAAGCTCGTTATTCAATGCCGCGGTTATCATCGCACGCGTATATTTTAGTTTCATACGATGGCCAACTCCATACGGCCCGCCGGTCCATCCGGTATTGATAAGCCATACCTTCACGTTGGCATCTTTCATCTTCTTGCTCAGCATCTCAGCATACTTTGTAGGATGCAACGGCATGAACGGAGCGCCAAAACATGCAGAGAAATTTGGCTGTGGTTCATTTACGCCTGCTTCTGTTCCTGCAACTTTTGCCGTGTAACCCGAAATGAAATGATATGCAGCCTGGCCGGGAGTTAATTTAGAGATCGGAGGCAGAATTCCGAATGAATCCGCCGTAAGGAAGAAAATGTTCTTTGGATTCTTACCAATAGAACCTGGCTGGATGTTATCGATATGATAAATCGGGTAACTTACCCTTGTATTCTGTGTAATTGAAACGTCCTCAAAATCCACTTCGTTCGTGCCTTCTTTGAAAACCACATTTTCCAGGATCGCACCGCGCTTGATCGCGTGGAAGATATCCGGTTCGTTCTCTTCGGTAAGGTTGATGACTTTCGCGTAGCAGCCGCCTTCAAAATTGAAAACAGTATTTTCGCTTGTCCATCCGTGCTCATCATCACCAATCAGTTTTCTTGCAGGATCCGCAGAAAGTGTCGTTTTTCCCGTTCCCGAAAGTCCGAAGAAAACCGCAGTTTCGCCATTGTCGCCAACGTTGGCACTGCAATGCATCGGAAGTGTGTTTTTATCTACCGGAAGAATGAAATTCAGCGCGCTGAAAATTCCTTTTTTCATTTCCCCTGTATATCCGGTTCCACCGATCAAAGCGATTTTACGCGTAAAATCGAGGATCGCAAAATTATGCTGACGCGTACCGTCAATAGCCGGGTCTGCTTTAAAGCCCGGTGCGCACACTACGTGCCACTCAGGTGTAAAATTATCAAGTTCCGACATCTCCGGACGAAGGAACATATTGTAGCAGAATAAATTCGACCATGGTGTTTCATTGACCACGCGGACATTCATCCTGTAATTTTCATCGGCACAAACGTAACTGTCGCGTACAAAAACCTCTTTACCCGAAAGATAATTCGTTACCTTATCATAAAGAGCATTAAACTTTTCAGGATCGAAAGCGATATTCACTTTTCCCCACCAAACTTTATCTTCCGTGATGCTGTCACGTACGATAAATCTGTCCTGCGGAGAACGTCCCGTAAATTCACCCGTATTAATTGCAAGCGCTCCTGTGGAAGATTCTTCGCCCTGTCCGAGGCGTATTGTCATATCATGCAATTCATCCGGCGAAAGCTGGTAATGCACTTTTGCATTTTTTATTCCCAGTCCGTCCAGCGAAATCGATTTCGTTGTCAAAGCATTATCGTCCATTGATTATCTCTTTAGATGTGAAATTAAAAGAAAGCAAAAGTAGAAATTATATTTAAGTTACCCTTTTGCAAGTCTGAATTTTATGATTTTTCCCGCATAAAATCGATAAAAAGCTGCAACCAGGCGATGATCAGCAATGTGCCGCCAATGGGCGTGATGAATCCGATGCGCGACATCGGCATTCCTATAACTGACTGTGTTGACAGCAAATAAATCGACCCCGAAAATAAGATGACACCGATAATGGTTAAATAAAAAATCCGAGCCGCCGCTTTGGGAGAAAGCGTTCCGATATTTGCCACTACCAGCAGGAAGATCGCATGATAAATTTGATATCTGACGCCGGTTTCAAATGATACAAGCTGAGATGCATCCAGAACTTTTTTTAAAGCATGGGCACCGAAAGCACCTAGAATGATTCCTGTCATTCCGAGAACTGCGCCGGCAAGAATTAATTTACGGACCATAAGAAGTTTTCAGATTTAGAAGCAGGACTAGATTAAAAGAGCATTTAATCTTAAAATCCAACATTTAAAATTCAAAGATACTACCTTTGCCGCGTTTGAAATCTCACAAATCCATGAGAAAAATCCTCATTATCGGCGCAGGCCGGTCGGCGTCGAACCTGATACATTATTTGCTGGCAAAATCCACCAGCGAAAATTTGCAGGTGACCATCGGCGACCTGTCCCTTGAACTGGCACAGCGCAAAGCTGCAGGGCATCCCAATGCAAAAGCCATTGAATTTGACATTAAGAACGAACTACAGCGCAGCCGCGAGATACAAAACCACGATCTGGTCATTTCGATGCTTCCCGCGCACATGCATGTCAGCGTTGCCGAAGATTGCATTACACATAAAAGACATCTTGTTACCGCTTCCTATATAAGCGATGCGATGATGTCGCTTGATATTGATGCGAAAGCGAACAACCTGGTTTTCATGAACGAAATTGGTCTTGATCCCGGGATCGATCATATGAGCGCGATGAAAATCATAGATGATATCCGCGACAAAGGGGGCAAGATGATCTTGTTCGAATCTTTCTGCGGCGGATTGGTCGCACCCGAATCGGATAACAATTTATGGAACTATAAATTTACGTGGGCACCGCGAAATGTGGTTTTGGCCGGTCAGGGTGGTACAGCGAAATTTATCCAGGAAGGAACTTACAAATACATTCCGTATCACAAACTTTTTCGCAGAACCGAATTTTTCGATGTTGAAGGTTTTGGCCGTTTTGAAGGTTACGCCAACCGCGACTCGCTGAAATACCGGAGCATTTACGGCTTGGATGATGTTCTGACGATGTACCGCGGAACCATTCGGCGTGTCGGATTTTCCCGCGCGTGGAATATGTTCGTGCAACTTGGGATGACAGATGATTCGTATGTGATCGATAACTCGGAAACGATCAGTTACCGGGAATTTACAAACTTGTTTTTGCCATATCACCCGACGGATTCTGTCGAGATCAAGCTGAGGCTTCAATTGGGGATCGAGCTCGATGATATCATGTGGGACAAACTCCTGGAACTCGACCTTTTCAATAAAAATAAAATTGTCGGTTTGAAGAATGCGACACCGGCGCAGATCCTCGAGAAAATTTTAAGTGACAAATGGACGCTCGAGCCTGACGACAAAGACATGATCGTAATGTATCATAAATTCGGATATGAGCTTAACGGCGAAGAAAAACAGATCGATTCCAAAATGGTCTGCATTGGCGAGGATCAAACTTATACCGCCATGTCCAAAACCGTAGGATTGCCCGCGGCGATGGCTGCGCTGAGAATCTTGAACGGCGAAATTTCGACGCCGGGCGTACAGCTGCCCATTAAAAAGGAAGTGTACGAACCGATATTAAAAGAGCTTGAAGAATACGGTGTGAAGTTCATGGAATCTGAGATGCCGTATATCGGGTACAATCCGGACAGGATTTTTTTATGAAAGCAGTTTTTGGTTGAGGGTTTTTGGTTG
>CBDUBJ010000028.1:0-31449 GCA_965365355.1 uncultured bacterium | reverse complement strand
AGCATGCAGCGATATTGCCCGAAGCAAAACATTCCGATCATTGCCCGATATTACTGGAAATAGCATGATTTTATCCAGAAGCTTTTTCCCTCCCGATAGCTATCGGGATCGGGGCTAGGCATTCAATTTAACCTAATCAACCTAACTTAATATGAAAACCCTACAAAAACTATCTGCCGGAATTCTGATGATTGCACTGATGTCGTCGTGCGTATCAAAAAAGATCTACAACGAACTTGAATCAAAGTATGCCGATCTCAAGAAAGAAAACCGCAGTCTTGCCGACCAATTGGAAGCCATGCAGCACGAAAAAGCACAACTCGAAACGCAGAATTTAGACCTGTCTGAAGAAATCAATTTACTGACGGCCGAACGCAACAAGTACCGCAACGACCTCGCAACGTCGGAAAAAAATCTACAAACCCTTCAGTCTTCTTACAAAGCACTTGAAAAGAACAGCGATGATGCGTTGCAGGCAAACATGGACAAGAATCGCCAGCTCCTCAAACAACTTGAAGCAAAGGAGAATGCACTGGCTGCGGAACAGGCCCGTCTTGATAAATTGCGCAACGAACTGAACTCGAGCTCACAACGGCTTCAGGAGCTTGAATCGATGATTGCAGCTAAGGACGCGAGCATGAAGAAATTAAAGGAAACGCTGTCCAAGGCATTGAACAGTTTTGAAGGCAAAGGGCTTACGGTGCAGCAGAAAAACGGGAAGGTTTATGTTTCGATGGAAAACAAGCTCCTGTTCAGTTCCGGCAGCTGGGCCGTGGGTTCCGAAGGCCGCCGCGCGGTAGTTGAGGTCGGAAAGGTACTTGCGTCGAATCCGGATATTTCCGTTTTAATCGAAGGTCATACCGATGACGATGCATATCAGGGACAAGGGCAGATTTCTGATAACTGGGATTTGTCGACGAAACGCGCTACTGCCATCGTAAATATCCTTGGTGAAAATAAAAGCATCAACAAAGCAAATCTAACTGCAGCGGGCAGAAGCGAGTATGCGCCGTTAGTTTCGAACAATTCCGCCGATGGCAAGGCCAAAAACCGCCGTATTGAAATTATCCTCACACCAAAATTGGATGAGATCTCGAAAATGCTGAACGATTTATAAAAGTTCTCAAAGTAACCTATATTATTTTTTAATAAGTTTTGCAATATAAGTATTCCCGGAATCAGTAGTTACGTTTACAATATAAAGTCCTTGTTGCAAGAAACTTATATCCATTAGATTTTCATCAAAATTAAATTTGGTCGAAAAAATTTTCTTGTTTGTGAGGTCAAAAATGTTACAATAAGAATTATTTAAATTGAGTCCTTTAAAGGTGATTAGATTTGCGGAAGGATTCGGCGTTATGGTAAACTCATTAGTCTCAAAAATTACTGTTCCAAGTTCTTGTTCGACGATTTTATATATTGAGTTATTGCTGCCCACGTATAACTCACCATTTGCATCTTCACCCATTGTAATGAAAATAAATCCGTAATCAGTAAAGGAATTTGTAAAGCTTATTTCGTTTTCAGCATTTAAAATTCCGATTTTTTGAGAGCAAAAGTCGGTAAAAAAATATTTTCCGCTGAAGGCCGGATACGTATTTCCCCGATAAACATAACCTCCGATAATTGAGCATCCTTGAAGGTGATCATAATACGCATCAGGAAAATTTGTCGTAATGCTGGAACAAGAATTTGGAACAATTTCACCGAATGCTTCATAACATGGCCAGCCGAAATTCATTGCGGGAACAAGTGGCTGCTCTAACTTATTAATTTCCTCGAAATCCGTGTGTCCAACATCCGTCAGCCACATATCTCCCGTTAATCTGTCAAATGAGAATTTCCAAGGATTTCTGACACCGGATGCCCAAATTTCATCCAACCCTTCAACCGATGCAAAAGGGTTGGTTAGGGGGATAAAGGGTGCTGGAACATCCACATTTAACCGTAAGATTTTTCCAAGGTTTATATTGACGTTTTGCGCCGGATTGTCCGCGTCGATAGCTGCGCCGCCGTCGCCAATACCAATATATATAAGTCCATCGGGGCCAAATTTGATGCACCCACCATAATGAACCAGACCGCCGTGTATAACGGTAAGTATGATAAATGCTGAATCGGGATCAGCAACGTTTGGATTTTCATCACTTACAGTATATCTGGCCACTATGGCATTTCCTTCTTCAGCATCACTGTAATAAACATAAAAAAAACCGTTTTGAGAGTAATTTGGATGAAATGCTAATCCTAAGAGTCCTCTTTCGCTTTCGGTTGATATAAGTTGAGAAATATTTAAAAAATCCTGCGGTAAAATGTTGCCTTCTGGTGTGGCGATTTTAATAGAACCGCCTTTTTGCGCAATAAATAAACGACTGTCGTTTGCATGCGCGATCTCAACAGGAAAATCTAATCCTGATACAAACGGGACTAATCCAATATTTTGTGCTGATAAGCATGTGCAAAGAAAAGTTAAACTGATAAGAAAATATTTTTGCATTTGTAATTAGGTTAAAGACCAAATGTAAACATTTTGTTAATTAAATTCAAGGGGATAAAAAAAACCGGGATTAATCCCGGTCTGTGTATGAATTCGATTTCTTAGTGAATGCTCAGCTTCGAAGTGTAACGTTTGCCCGTGTTATCTTCAACAGAAACGATGTACATGCCCGCATTTAATAAAGAAACATTAATTCCTGAAACATTGCTTTGTAGAATATTTAACCGTAGCAAAGCCTTTCCGGACAAGTCGTATATAACGATATTTTTAAGTTGAAGCGCGTTCGAACTAATGAACAGCTCAGTTTTGGCAGGGTTCGGATATAAGGATAATCCGTTAGTTGCAAAATCGTTCGTTCCCAAAGATGTATCGATCAGCTTAAATATCCGTCCATTGTTTGCAGACGCAAAATAAAGTTCCCCATTGAGATCTTCCCCAAATGAAGTTACATTTCCTACCGCCGAAAAATTGTTCGAATAGGTAATTCCAACGCCTTCAGTATACATTCCGATGCGGTTCACGCAGAAATCCGCAAAAAAGTATTTGCCGTAGAAATTAGGATAAAGAGAACCGCGATATACATAACCACCCGTAACGGAACACCCGTTCGTGTCAGCATGCGTATACTCTGCAATTGGAAACGTATAAGCATCAGTTGGGCCGCAGTCGTTGGAATTATAATTAAGGCTTCCTTCATAACACCGCCAGCCATAATTAATTCCAGATGCAGTAGCGGCTACACGATTAATTTCTTCAACAGTTCCCTGGCCAACATCGGCAATCCAAAGCTCGTCTGTCAATCTGTCGAATGACCACTTCCATGGATTTCTCAAACCTGTTGCCCAGATTTCATCATTGCCCGGCGCTTCCGCAAATGGATTGTCTTCGGGAATTGAATATGCTCCTGTTGGATTGACATCGATTCGCAACATCTTTCCAAGATTATCATTGATATTCTGTGCACGGTCGCCCGGATCGCCACCGCTTCCACCATCGCCCATACCAATATAGAGATATCCATCGGGGCCAAAAGCAATCGTGCCGCCATTATGATTACTGAATGGCTGCGGAATCGTTAAAATCGGGAATGCACTGGATGCATTGGCAATGTTTGGATCTGTACTGACATTATATCGTGAAATCACGGTTGCGCCATCGCCTGCACGGGTATAATTGATATAGAACACACCGTTTGTGTCGTAATCAGGATGGAATGCGAGTCCAAGTAGTCCCCTTTCACTTCCAACACTTATTATATCAGTACCAAGTGACAGAAAGTTCGTAGGATTAACAGTGCCATCAGAATTTAAAATTCGGATCTGTCCGGATTGCTGCACGATAAATAATCTCTGGTCGCCGGCGTTTACAATCGCTACAGGATCGTTAAAACCCGTTGCAAATTGCGTGATGCCAATTGTCTGCGCGAATGCAGAGAATGTCAGCAGGCAAAATAGATAAGTAATGTTTTTCATATTTAAAATTTAAGGTTAGTCACATAAAGATATGGATAAATGAAAAATCTCACTTACACCATGATTATCATATTGTTATAAAGTTTTCTTAATTAAAAATCAAACTCATCCATTTCGGGGTCGGGCACGATTACATCCGGAACTTTGGTCTTGATATATGAACGGGCGGGACCGGATATGAAAAGCTTTTTCAATTGATACATCGTATCTTCCGGTTTCAGCAATCCACGGTAGAACATCAATTTTGTAAGCCTGTCCTGATGCCGGGCATACATTGTTCGCAATTCGCCTTCATCATTGAACTGCCACATGAATTTTTTCGGCCGCGGGATGATCGACGCCAGAAATAACGATTCTTTTAGCGATAGTTCTGATGGATGTTTTTGGAAATAGAATCTCGCTGCTTCACCGACGCCATATACATTTGGTCCCCATTCGATAATGTTCAGATAAACCTCGAACATTCGCTCTTTGCTGACGATCCGGTTGTTCTCAAGAACATACACAAGCAGGATTTCCTCGAGCTTCCTTGACAGCGTTTTTTCGCGCGTCAGGAAAACGTTTTTAACCAACTGCATGCTCACAGTGCTGGCGCCGCGCGTAAATTTTTTGGTTTTGATATTACTAACGATCGACTGTTTGAACGCCTCATTTATAAATCCTTTATGCCTGAAGAACGACGGATCTTCCGATGTGAGAACAGCATGTCGCAGCATCGACGGAATTTGGTATAGAGGTGTGAAATTTGGATTTCCAGGGCCAACACGAATCGGCCGCTGTTCTCTTCCATTTTCAACCGCTCTGTAAATAAATTCCCTGTTCAGTTTGTCGAGATCGGCCTCGCCATATTTTAAGATCCTGAGATTCTGTTTGTTAAGCGTGCTGTTGAAAACAACATTGTTGGGTTTGCTTTTATTGTACATGAAATTAAGCCGGTAATCAAAACTTCCTTCGGCCTGCATGCCTTCAAAATTGGTAAACAACCCGGCGGGAAGGGATTCGATGAAATCCTGGGCCTTCATTTTCGGGATATGGACTTTAAACTTGTAAACTGTATCTTTTTCGATGTTATATTCTGCAAACGGATGGAATTTTAATTTATTCAGCAAACCTGTCGACGTGCTGTCAACGCGAATGAAATCAGGACCAAAAAGTAAATTGTAATCAAATCTCGCTTTGTTGACAATCACATCTTTTGTAGCAACTTTCGGATGATTGATCGTCAGCCGTGACACCGATGCAAAACCGTCCACATGCAGCTCATCGCCATCCATATCGATGTTTTTCAGGTTGACGCGGATGGAATCAAAGCCTGCTTTCAAATTATACCTTTCATCAAGATATGGAACTTTGATCGCACCCGAATCCAGGCTGAAAAACCTGAGATCGGCTTGCTTTCCGCGCGGATCGGCTGTTCCTTTGACTTTCCAACGCTGCCTGAATGTGTTTGTAGTAACCGTCATCGACGTTTCCATCATTTCATCCTGAAGCGTGAGTTCACTAAGCTGGACGGATGCTTTCTTACCATTGTCGTTTACCTGAAACGATACGTTGGAAAGTTTCATGTCCGTCGGCACAAGATTTAAAACCCGTGTAAGCATGCGGTATGCAGTACGTGAATAATTGCGCTTTTCAGAAATTTCCGCTTTGATTTCGGTTGAATCTTTTTTTGATTTTAGAAATGCATCGAAGTTCTTCGTAGTCCCGGTTTTGACCAACCGCACAAAGCCATCACCAATTTCCATTTTCTCGATTTGGACTTTTCCGATGAGCAGGTTTAAAAGGTCAACATCGGTCTTAATACTTTGCATGCTGAACAAAGTATCGGCATTTTTTGGGATCAGAAGCACGTTTTCCATTTCCACACCCGAAATGCCTCGAAACTTTGCGGATTCGACGGTAAAATTGCTGTTATAATCAGTCTCAACCTTTGCCTGGGCCTTCTCGATGATTTTGCGCAAAACGACGTTGCGAAATGCAAAATAGCCCGCAATCAGCATAACGAACAATGCGGCAAATACGAGAAGTCCGCGTTTTAAACGTCTTTTTTGTTTCTTTTTCATCAGTTGCCCGGCGCGTTCTTTTCTATAAAGTTAATCATTTGACGCTAACCGAACAATTCCGATGCGACGTCTTCGATACGGGAAACGAAGCGGATTTCAATTGAAGTATTTTTTAAGCTGATTTTGTTATACTTAGAAACGAAAATAGTTTTGAAGCCAAGTTTTTCGGCTTCCTGGATTCGCTGCTCGACACGATTTACAGGCCGTATTTCGCCCGATAAACCGACTTCACCGGCAAAACAAAATCCTTTTCCAACCGGAATATCTTCGTTCGATGAAAGTATCGCAGCAACAACTGCCAGATCGATTGCCGGATCGTCAACGGAAATTCCTCCTGTAATATTTAAAAAGACGTCTTTTGTTCCAAGCCTGAACCCTGCACGTTTTTCCAGCACCGCAAGAATCATGTTCAGCCGTTTTGCATTGTAACCCGTCGTACTTCGCTGCGGCGTTCCATAAACCGCCGTGCTTACGAGCGCCTGGATTTCGACCAATAGTGGCCGCATTCCTTCAAGTGTTGCTGCGATTGCAGCGCCCGATAAATTCTCGTCGCGGTGAGAAATCAGAATTTCAGACGGATTCGATACTTCGCGAAGTCCGCTTCCCTGCATTTCGTAAATTCCGAGTTCAGCCGTCGATCCAAAACGATTTTTTAACGAACGCAAAATCCGGTAAACGTGATTGCGGTCGCCTTCAAACTGCAGAACGGTGTCGACCATATGCTCCAGGATCTTAGGCCCGGCAATGTTTCCGTCTTTTGTTATGTGTCCGATTAAAATTACGGGAACGCCCGATTCTTTTGCGAACCGGATCAGTTCCGCAGTACATTCCCTGATTTGCGAAATGCTTCCGGCGGTCGACTCGATGTCCTCGGTATGCAAAGTTTGAATTGAATCGATGATCACAACATCAGGTTCGATGTCTCCGATCTGCCGAAAAATGTTTTGGGTATTGGTTTCGGTGAGAATAAAACAGTTATCGGTTTTGGAAGAGATTCGTTCGGCACGCATCTTTATCTGCTTCTGACTTTCTTCACCTGAAACATACAATGTTTTGTATGGTAATCGGAGCGAGATCTGCAGCAGCAGTGTACTTTTCCCGATTCCGGGTTCTCCGCCAAGCAATATCATCGATCCGGGGACGATGCCGCCGCCGAGGACGCGATTGAGTTCGCTGTCGAAAGTATCCATGCGGATCTCCGCGGCCGAATCGATATCGCTGACCTTTAACGGCTTTACGGCTTTTGAATTTTTTTCAGAATTTCCTTTCCACTGCTGTTTTTCTTCCTTTTGGATGACTTCTTCAGCAATAGTATTCCATTCTTTGCACGAGTTGCATTGTCCCTGCCAGCGGGCGTATTGTGCGCCGCAGTTCTGGCAAAAAAACGAGGTTTTGGTTTTCGCCATCAATTACATCCCTTTCATCTCGTCGGCTTTCTCGAGCATCATGTCTTTGGTTAAATCGCCGATTTCTTCTTTTTGAAAACCGCTTTGGTAAGCTTTTGCCGCACGTTTCGTATCGCCGGTTTTCTCATACATCATTCCCATATGATAATCTGAAAGCATGGCTTTCGGATAATTTTTTCGTGCCAGATCCGATAACGCATCAAATTCCGAATACGCTTTGTTTTTTAAGATGGCAGCTTCAATAGCTTTAAAATCATTCATGCGGACGGTCATTTTCGTCCCAAGGGCTTTCTCAATGACATCGTATTTTTTGACAAGATAATCTACATATCCCGAAGGTAATTTTGCGATTTTCTCGTTGAATTCAGTTGAAGATATCGGCTGATAGACCGCGAAAAACTGATACAGTGCATTTGGAATCGAATGCAGCACCAGCGAGTAATGTGATGCGCCTTTGAATTCATCGAACTTGTAATTCAAATTTGGATTGCTGACTTTCTTCACAGCTTCATCAAGTGCTTTTATCCTGGCCTGCATTTTTTTGACATCGCCATCTGCAGTCGATTGATAGTAGTAAATCGGCATTTGAAGAGCTGCCAATCTTTGCGGTATCCTTTCTTCCATCGCAGTCGGCAATTCAGGGCTCATTGAAATATATGCATTGAACAGCGGCGCATCTTTATAAAGGTAGAAATTCAGAAAACCCGCAGTAACGTCGTGGCCTGCAATGATTTTAAACGGTGCAACGCGGTATTGCTTTTCGACGGCAGTAACAACTTCGCCAACAAATTCAAAGAATTTCTCCCCTTTTTCCTCGGGAAGTCCTGATTCAGCGTTAGATGCGGAATCTTCGTCACGCGATTTCTCCTGGCTGATGCCAACCGTGATCATTTCGGGCAAATCGTCCCAGTATCCGCCATAGCTTAAAGCGCCCTGAAACGCATCGAATAAATAATCTCCATCAAGAAGTACGAGCAGCGGATACTTTTTTCCCGGATTGCTTTTGTAACTATCAGGAACATTGATGTAGATCAGTCGGTCTTCGCCAAGTTTCTGGGATTTAATCGTGTCTGTGATCTTCTGCGGAAAGGCGTGAATGGCTGATAAAAGAAAAGCAACAAGGAGAAAGCGTTTCATAAATATGTGTTTGAGTTGAATCAATGCAGGTTAAATTCAATTCGGGAACGCCAAGATATAAAATTATTTTGTACGGTTGAGGATGGGAAGCAGTACAAATGACACAACGCCAAGTAAAATGATCAATAATGTCTGCGATATCCAGACCAGCCAGCCAAAAGCCGTCCCTGCCGTATCGGGAACGCCGTATAAAACAAAAATTTCCGCTACCAGTAAAGGATAGGCGCCAAAGCCGCTGTTGGTAAATCCGATGGCGAGGCTTCCGAAAACAAAAGCTGTCATAACCGCCGGGATCGCAATGTGCGAAGTTTCAGGAAGCGCGTAGATCGTCACATAAAACATCAGCAAATACGTAAACCAGATAAAAAATGAATGGTATAGAAAAGGCAATTTGTGCGGCATGCGCCAGATGCTAAGAATTCCTTCGGTCAGACCTGAAACTTTTTGCTTCAGAACCGTGATGAATTTCCATTTAGAATAGATCCACAGCAGTAAAAATCCAACGATTGCAATAATGGCAGCTGCCGCAAACAACATAAGATCATCGAGCGGCACATTTTTGACAATAAAATTTTTGAGCACATCAAACTGGAAAAGTAAAGTTGCCAATACAAAAAGCAAAAAAATGCAAAAATCGACGATGCGCTCTGCGACAATGGTTCCGAATCCTTTATCGAAAGGAACGTCTTCGTATTTGTTGATGATCACTGCGCGGGAAATTTCACCGGATCGTGGAATTGTCAGGTTTACGAAATATGAAATGCAAACCGACATCAGGTTATTTTTGAAAGACGTTCGATATCCAAGATATTCAAGGGAATATTTCCATCGGTAAGCGCGTGACAGAAATCCGAAAAGCGCGATGAACAATGAAATCCCGATGTACAGATAGTTCGCATTTCGAAAATGGCTTTTCATCTGCGCAAGCTGTTCAGGCGTAAATTCGTTGTATTTATAAGCGATGAGGAAAAATCCCAGCAATAGCGGAAGGATGATCGATAACCATTTGCCAATGCGCCGCTTCAAGAATTACCGCAGTGAATTGTCCTTCTCATTCGGGAAAACGAGGCTCGGCTTAAAAGTTTTGGCCTCTTCGAATTCGAGGATTCCGTAAGCGATGATGATGATGATATCGCCACGATGAACCTTGCGCGCCGCCGGACCGTTCAATGTGATCTCGCCGCTGTCGCGGTTTCCTTTAATGACGTATGTTTCAAGTCGTTCGCCGTTATTGATGTTGACGATCGAAACCTTTTCACCTTCGATGATGTTGGCCGCTTCCATCAGCGTTTCGTCGATGGTAATGCTTCCGATATAGTTCAGATCAGCGCCAGTTACAGTGACGCGGTGGATCTTGGATTTTACAACGTGGACTTGCATGCGGCAAAGGTAATTAATTTAAGGCAATCGTATCGATGAGCCTGATTTTGTTGACGAAAACGGCGATAAATGCGCGATATCTCTTTTTAGGGCTTTTGCGGGTTGCGGGTTTTAATGTGGATTCATCGGCGATCTGGAAATACTCCAGTTTAAATTTTGGGTTTTTTCCAAATGTCGTTTCCACCCATTCTGCAACCTGTCTGGCGCTCTGCGTCCCAAAACGCGATTTCGCAGCTTTTAGTGTTTTGTATATGATGGAAGCCTGTTTGCGATCTTCCTCCGATAGCCTTTCATTTCTCGAACTCATCGCAAGTCCATTGGCCTCACGGAATATCGGACAGCCGATAACGTTAACCGGGAGCTTGTGTTTTTTTACGAGTTTACGAACAATCTGAAGCTGCTGGAAATCCTTTTCGCCGAAATACGCATTGTCTGGTTTTACGATCTCAAAAAGCCGTTTTACAATGGTTGCCACGCCGTCAAAATGACCTTCACGGAATTTGCCTTCCATCTGATTTTCAAGTCCGTCGAAATCATAATTTTCGGAAACGGTATTGCCGTTGTAAATATCGTCGGTCTCCGGTGCATAGATAATGATTTCGGGATTCAATACATGGATCTTTTCGACATCGCGCTCAAGCGTTCGCGGATAGTTCTTAAGATCGTCGGGATTATTGAATTGTGTCGGATTGACGAAAATGCTGATGACGGTAACGTCGTTTTCCTTCATCGAAGCCGACAAAAGCGACAAATGCCCGTCGTGAAGCGCGCCCATGGTTGGGACAAAGCCTATCTTGCGCTGTCCGTGGCGGGATTGCAGAAAAGCCGACAGTTCGGCCTGCTTGTTGAAAATGCGCATGACACTCATTAAATACGGTGCAAACTTATAACATTAGTTACGAACTGCATAAAATTTTATACTTTTGCGTGGTTCTTAGAGAATTAAGTAAATGATTGTAAATGCAGGATAAGAGGATATTGTATGTCTCATCTGAAGTAGTGCCGTATTTGGCGGAGAATGAGGTTTCACTGATGTCGTACGATGTCCCGAAAATGGTAAATGACCAAGGTTGCCAGATTCGGATTTTTATGCCGAGATATGGCAATATCAATGAACGAAGGCATCAGTTGCACGAAGTCATCCGCTTGTCCGGAATGAACCTCGTTGTCAACGATCTTGATATGCCGCTCATCATTAAGGTCGCCTCCATCCCAAAGGAACGGATCCAGGTATATTTTATCGATAACGACGACTATTTTAAACGGAAAGCGACTTTTACCGACGAGGAAGGCGTTCTATATCCGGATAACGATGAGCGCGCAATCTTCTTTGCAAAAGGAGTTGTGGAAACAGTCAAGAAACTTAATTGGGTTCCCGACATCATCCACGTTCACGGATGGATGGCTGCAATGCTTCCGATCTACATGAAGCATTATTACAAAGATGAAGCGCTGTTCTCACAAACAAAGATCGTGACTTCAGTTTATGGTCAAGGTTTCGATGGAACGCTCGACATGGATATGATCAACAAAGTAAAGTTTGACAATATTCCGGCCGATGCAGTGAGTTTCCTCGATACGCCGACTTACGAGAACATTATCAAAGCCTCAGTTTTGCATTCAGATGGCGTCATCATCGCATCGGAAACGCTGCCTGAAGGTTTAACAAAATTTATCGAATCTGCCGGTAAACCTTTTTTACCTTTCGGCCCGAAAGAAACGTTCGCGGAAGCTTATACTAATTTCTACAAATCCGCGATTCTATAGCAACCATTACAATGAGAAGCATTTTTTATAAGAGTATTTTTTTAACTGCGTTCGTGGTTCTGTTCGCGTCATGCGACAAGGATTTTAACGAGATCGGAGCGGATATCATCGGCGACGACCATTTTGATATGGAGCTTTATTCCGATGTGATGATCAAAGCGTACGATCGGAAAGTCGACAGCGTGCAGTCGAATAACCTGCCGTTGAACGCGCTTGGGATCTATGATAATCCCGTCTTCGGAAAGACGACCGCGAATTTTGTGACACAGGTTGAAATGATCAATGCAAATCCTGACTTTGATGCGAATCCTGTTGTCTTGAAAGCCGAACTGACGGTTCCGTATTTCAGCCGCCGTGATGATTTTGATGCTGAAACCGGCGTTACGACATACGTTCTTGATTCAATCTGGGGAAGCGGAAAGATCAATTTAAGCGTTTACGAATCGACATATTACCTGCGCGATTATGACCCTGAAACGGGTTTCACGCAATTGCAGAAATATTATTCAAACCAGGGCGCTCAATTCGATGCAAACCACGGTTCTCAGATTTTGAATGACGATCCGTCTCCAGCACAAAACACTGAATTCTTTTTTGATCCTGCGGAAGTCCTTACTTATGAGGAAAATGATGCTGGCGAGCAGGTTATTGATGACCGTCTTTCTCCAAGGATGGTGTTGAACCTGAACAAGCAATTTTTCCAGGATAAGATTTTCGGGCCTGCCGCTTCAGGCAACCTGATCAATAACAACCAGTTCAAGCAGTATTTTAAAGGTCTGTATTTTAAAGTCCAGCATGCGGCCAGCAATCCCAACGGCGGTTCTCTTGCTTTGATGGATTTCAAGCAGGGCAAGATCACGATCACTTATGAAGTCGATGGCGAAGTAACAGGCGAACGCGTGGAGAAAACTTACGTGCTCAATCTGACTGGCAATACGGTAAACGTGGTCGAAGACAATGAGAAACCCGAATATTTATCGGCGCTTGCAAATCTTAATAATGTTGAAGGCGACGACAAGCTTTACCTGAAAGGCGGAGCAGGATCTGTAGCGGTAATTGAATTGTTCGGTCCTGATGATCCGGGTGATGATGATAATGTTCCTGAGCAATTGGAATTTCTTCGGACTGAAGGATGGCAGGTCAATGATGCGAGCCTGACCTTTTTTATCGATGCGGAATCTATGGCAAACTCGTCAAAAGAGCCGGACAGGATTTTCCTTTATGACATCGACAATAAGCGCCCGTTGATTGATTATTATACCGATGTTACTACAGTCGGATCAATTCCCAAGTACAATAAATATATTCATGACGGCATCATCCAGAAAGTTGATGTGTCGCCTACAGAAAGGCGCGGATTTAAATATCGCATCCGTCTGACGAATCATATCCGTAATTTGCTCAATAGCGAGAACGATTCCACAAACGTGAGGCTTGGCCTTTCGATCACCGAAAACATTAATAATGTATCGATGGCAAAACTCGACGGAAATCATTATCCGGGATTGAATAACGTCGTGCCGGTTTCATCATTCTTGAGCCAGCTCGGAACGATCATTTATGGAAGCAACCCAATTGTTCCCGCTGATAAAAAGCTCAAACTTGAAATTTATTACACCAAAGAAAATTGATAATATATGTGTGGAATCGTAGGTTATATCGGACACAGGGATGCATACCCAATCGTAATCAAAGGACTTAAAAGACTTGAATACAGAGGTTATGACAGCGCAGGCGTAATGCTTTGCGATGGAGAAAGCTTAAAAGTCTCGAAGACGAAAGGAAAGGTCACCGATCTTGAAGCACGCGCCGAAAACGAAATTGATACGCAGGGAACGATCGGAATGGGCCATACGCGCTGGGCGACTCACGGTGTTCCGAACGATGTTAACTCGCATCCGCATCTTTCAAATTCAGGCAATCTTGCGATCATCCACAACGGGATCATCGAGAATTACGAGCCGTTGAAAAAGGAATTGATCAAGCGTGGCTATAAATTTCATTCTGATACCGACACGGAAGTTTTGGTTAATCTGATTGAAGACGTCCAGAAAAAGGATGGTTTGAAATTAGGGAAAGCCGTTCAGGTTGCATTGAACCAGGTTGTCGGTGCATACGCGATCTGTGTGTTCGACAAGCAAAAGCCCGACGAAATGGTTGTCGCACGTCTTGGAAGCCCGTTGGCGATCGGAATCGGCGCCGATGAATTTTTCATTGCGTCTGATGCTTCGCCGTTCATTGAATATACATCGAATGCGATCTATCTTGAAGATGAAGAAATGGCGATCGTGCGCAGGCATAAGCCACTTCGCGTCAGGAAAATCAAAGATGATACTTTGGTTGATCCGTACGTTCAGGAACTTCAGATGAATTTGGAGCAGATCGAAAAAGGCGGTTACGAACACTTCATGATGAAGGAAATTTACGAGCAGCCAAACGTTATTAAAGATACTTACCGCGGAAGGCTTCTTGCGAATGAAGGCCTGATCAAAATGGCCGGGATCGAGGACAATCTTGAGAAATTTCTCAATGCCGACAGGATTCTGATCGTTGCCTGCGGAACGTCATGGCATGCGGGACTTGTGGCTGAGTATATTTTCGAAGAATTTACAAGAATTCCTGTTGAGGTTGAATACGCGTCGGAATTCCGTTACCGCAATCCGATCATCAACAAAGGCGATATCCTGATTGCGATTTCACAATCGGGCGAAACTGCAGATACACTCGCAGCCATCAAGCTTGCAAAAGAAAAAGGCGCGTTTGTGTTTGGAGTTTGCAACGTCGTGGGATCATCTATTTCCCGCGAAACACATGCAGGCGCCTATACACACGCCGGTCCAGAGATCGGAGTCGCATCTACAAAAGCTTTTACAACACAAATTACAGTTCTGACAATGATTGCGCTTCGTCTTGCAAAGGCGAAAGGCACGCTTTCAAACTCGGATTTCCACAGATATCTGCAGGAGCTTGAAGTCATTCCTGAAAAAGTGAAGGAAGCGCTTGAGACAAATGAAAAGGCGAAGGAAATTGCTGCAGAATTTAAAGACGCAACGAACTGCCTTTACCTTGGCCGTGGATATAACTTCCCCGTAGCACTTGAAGGCGCGTTAAAGCTTAAAGAAATTTCATACATCCACGCTGAGGGTTATCCGGCTGCAGAAATGAAGCACGGGCCAATTGCGTTGATCGACGAAGAAATGCCGGTTATTGTCATTGCGCCACGTCAGGGACATTATGACAAAGTGGTTTCGAACATCCAGGAAATCAAATCCAGAAGCGGCCGTATCATTGCGATCGTAACCAAAGGCGATGTCCAGGTTCGCGACCTTGCCGAGTACATTATAGAGGTTCCGGATACAGCGGATGCATTGTCGCCGCTGCTTACAACAATACCACTTCAGTTACTGTCTTACCATATTGCGGTCATGCGTGAATGCAACGTCGATCAACCACGAAATCTGGCGAAGTCTGTAACAGTAGAATAGCCCGTTATTACTGGGATTTTAAACTAAGCGAGAAATTTTCTCGCTTTTTTATTTAGCAATCAAAATATTTGTATTTTGGCTAACATTAACCAACAAATCCCTACCAAATGAAAGTTTACCTAATTGTGTTGACGTTGTTTTTTTGTGGCCTGGCATCGGCGCAAAATACAATATCAGGAACGGTAACCGACGGCAGCGGCCAGCCCGTTCCAGGAGCGAATGTCATTGTTGTTGACGATGCTTCAGGAACTGTCACCGATGCCGATGGAAATTTTACCCTTGCAACGACCAAAACACCGCCTTTTACGATAGAAATATCGAGTGTCGGTTATGCCATGCAGACTGTTGATGTCACTGGTTTGGAAAGGCTTTCAATAACGATGTTTGAAGAGGAAACGAGGCTTAACGAGATTGTAATCTCTGCCTCGCGAACGCCTGAAAGAATTATCGAGTCGCCTGTTACAATCGAAAGAATGGGTCCGGCAGAGATCAGGAACACAGCTTCACCGACTTTTTACGAAGGACTGGAAAATCTTAAAGAAGTTCATTTCAACACCAGTTCACTTTCATTTAAATCGATTAACACAAGAGGTTTTGCGACGGTTGCAAATACCAGATTCATGCAATTGGTTGACGGCATGGACAATTCGTCGCCGGCGCTGAACTTTGTACTGGGCAACCTGATCGGGCTATCCGAACTAGATGTGGCCAGCGTCGAATTGCTTCCGGGTGCGTCGTCTGCGCTATATGGTGCGAACGCATTCAACGGTATTTTGTTCATGAACAGTAAAAATCCGTTCACACATCAAGGCATCAGCACATATTTTAAATACGGGCAAACTTCGCAGGATGCAGCGGGAACAAACGATTATTACGATTTTGGCATCCGCGCCGCACACGCTTTCACAAAGCATTTCGCTGTAAAAGCCAACTTTACATATTTACGCGCGACTGAATGGGTTGCAGACGATCCGAGAAATGTCGATACGGCGCGAAGGTTTAAAGAAGGAATCGGCCACGTTGAAGATCCGAATTACAACGGGTTAAACGTTTATGGCGACGAGGCGAGTACTAACCTACGGGCTGTCGGACAGGCACTTGTTGCCCTGGGTCAATTGCCAAATCCGGCATTGGTCAATTTCTTGCCGAATTCCAGCGTAAGCCGCACAGGATATCGCGAGCGTGAACTTTACGACAACAAGATCGAAGCTGTTAAAGCAGATTTTTCGATGCATATCCGTCCGTGGGATAATGATATTGAATTCATACTTCAATACAAACTTGGTTTTGGAAATACCATTTATCAAGGCGCGAACAGATACGCTTTGAAAGATTTCTTCATGGATCAAACCAGGTTTGAAGTTAAAGGAAAAAACTTTTTTGCCCGTGCGTATATGACAGGCGAAGATGCGGGAAATTCGTATGATATGGTCTTCGCAGGGCTTAACGTAAACCGCCAATGGAAAGCCGACAATGTTTGGTTTGGCCAATATGCAGGCGCTTTTATCAATGCGACTTTAAATCCGGCTTTGATCGGCGGACAATTCAGCGAGGAAGCAAAACATGCTTTCGCAAGATCGGTTGCAGACACAGGACGTTTGATTCCGGGAACACCGGAATTCAATGCGGCTCTAGCTACGGTAACTGCCGATCCGGATCTTCGTTCGGGAGCCAAGTTCATTGATGATTCGAAGATTTATCATTCAGATGTCAACTATAATTTCCGGGATCTGATCGACATCGCCGAAATCCAGGTTGGAGGTTCGTTCCGTCAATATGAAATGAATTCCGAAGGAACGATCTTCACGGATTATGACGGTCCAATCAGATATGATGAATACGGAGTTTACACCCAAGTTCAGAAGAAGTTTCTTGCTGAGGAAAGATTGAAGTTTACAGGTTCCGTTCGTTACGACAAAAGCGAGAACTTCGACGGTTTCGTTTCTCCGCGGATTGCGTTGGTATATTCTGCAGGTGCGACGAAAAAGCACAATTTCAGATTGTCATATCAGACAGGCTTCAGAAATCCAACAACGCAGGATCAATACATCGGACTTGACCTTGGCCCATACTCGCTTATCGGATCAGCGCCCGACAATTTAACGCGCTATGTCGAGACACGTGGCGGCGGCGGCGTTCAAGGAACGATTTCACCTGCGGGACAGGCGATTTTAGGAGCTTCAACGGTGGATATTACGGGCGAAAGAGCATACAACAATTCTTACACTGTTGAATCTGTAGCGGCGTTTCGCGCGAGTGGAGATTCGTCGGTACTTGAAGCAGTTCGTACCAGTGTCGTAGAGCCGGAGCGCGTTCAGGCAATCGAAATCGGATACCGTACTGTTGTCAATAATGATTTGTCTGTTGATATCAATGCGTATTACAACATCTACAATGACTTCCTGAATCAATCCCGGGTTTTTACGCCCTATTATGGCGACGTTGGAACACAAGATAGTTTTACAGCAGTCCAGAATAACGACATGAGACTTTTCAACCTTTATACAAATTCGAAAACGGAAGTGACGTCATATGGAATCGGAGCCGGTGTTTCGAAGAAAGTTTATAAAGATTTTGAATTATCTTTAAATTACAATTTTGCCGATTTCGAATTCGACCAGGAAGAAGATCCGAGTTTTGTGCCGGGATTCAATACTCCGAAGCACAGGGTAAAAGGCATGTTAGGAAATCCGAATGTGTTTAAAAACTTCGGATTTAACATCAGCGTACGCTGGACGGATGAGTATCTTTGGCAGTCGAATTTTGCAGAAGGGATTGTTCCCGAGAATACTGTGATGGACGCACAAGTAAATTATTCCATCCCGAAATTGAAGTCGGTTATCAAGATCGGTGCATCAAATTTGTTCGGCGAAGATTACGAGCAGGTTCTTGGCGCAGGAAAAGTTGGATCGCTTTGGTTTGCACAGCTCACAATCAACCCATAATTTAAAATTAGAAGGCCATGATAAAAAATATAAAATATTTGTTGCTGTGTTCGCTCTTTGCAGTGGCTTGCAGCAGCGACGATGACAATAATGGCGGCGAAGAACCACAGGTTCCGGTAACCGCAGGATCGGCAAACTTTTCGAAATTTGTTTCTGTTGGGAATTCCCTGACGGCGGGATTTAGCGATAACGCTTTGTTCCGAAGCGGACAGGAATATTCATATCCGAACATCCTCGCGCAGCAGTTTGCGTTGGCAGGTGGCGGTGAATTTACTACTCCATATATGAATGACAATCTTGGCGGATTACTGCTCGGTGGAAATGTTATCCAGGGAACAAGATTATATTTCAACGGTACGGGACCGGCAAATGTTCCCGGAACACCTACAACTGAAGTTACCTCGCCACTTGGCGGAATGTACAATAATATGGGCGTGCCGGGAGCGAAAAGCTTCCATCTCGTTGCGCCCGGTTATGGTAATCCTGCCGGAGTTGCAACAGGTGCGGCAAATCCATATTACGCAAGATTTGCTTCTTCAACAACTTCCACGATCCTCGGTGATGCAGTTCAGCAGAATGCCACTTTCTTTTCACTATGGATCGGAAACAATGATGTGCTAAGTTATGCCACGTCGGGCGGCGCGGGAGTAAACCAAACCGGAAATCTTGACCCGACGACATACGGTCCGAATGACATTACAGATCCAAACGTATTTGGAAGTGTTTACAGTTCCTTGCTTGATGGCTTGACGGCAAATGGAGCAAAAGGTGTTGTTGCCAATATTCCCTATGTAACATCTATTCCGTATTTCAGGACGGTTCCGTACAATCCAGTTCCGCTAGATGCGGCAACGGCTGCAATGCTGATGAGCCCTGCGGCTTATGGACAATACAATGGCGGATTGCAAGTAGCGCTGGGTGCCGGACTGATATCGGCTGATGAAGCGGCCCGACGGACAATCAATTTCGCGGCAGGAACAAGCAATGCAGTTGTTATCGTTGACAGCTATCTAACAAATCTTGCGGCATTGGGACTGCCTTCATATCGTCAGGCTACAGCCGAAGATCTGATCATACTTCCTGCTCGCACATTTATAGGTACGACAGTTGGCGGAAACCCGTCACAAATTAATGGCGTGTCGGTTCCTTTGGCTGATAACTGGGTGTTATCTAAAGATGAGGTTGCGGAAGTTAAAACTGCCGTCGACGCATATAATGCTTCAATTCAGGCATTGGCTGATGCGAAAGGACTTGCGGTCGTCGATGCGAACGCTTTGCTAACTGAATTGTTTAATAATGGTATTCCTTATGAGAATTATGTTCTGAAGTCCGATTACGTTTTCGGAGGTGCATTTTCATTGGATGGTGTACATCCTACTTCGCGCGGTTATGCGTTGATCGCCAACGAATTTATCCGCGAGATCAACGAAAAATATGGTTCGACACTTCCGACAGTAAAGCTTACAAACTATCCGATGCTCAGGCCGGTTACAATCGACTAAATTGTCAATATGACTAAAAAGCCACTCATTTCGGGTGGTTTTTTTTTGACCTTTCACGAGAAAGGCAGTTTGGAGCAAAATTTTCAAAAATTTATTGATAATCTGTTTTTTAAAATTATCTTTGCACTCGGAAAAAACAGGGTGCGAACGCGTTTTTTTTTCTCCATTAGGCCTTAATAACAGCTATTTAAATAAAATTCAATACAATGTCACAAGTAACAGGAAAAGTTGCGCAGATTATTGGACCCGTTGTAGACGTGGTGTTCACCGGAGAAGGCGTATCATTGCCAAAGGTTTACGATTCACTTCAGATCAAAAGGGAAGATGGAAGCGTGTTGGTGCTTGAAGTGCAATCGCATATCGGTGAAAATACCGTGCGTACGATCTCGATGGACTCGACTGACGGTCTAAGCCGCGGTTATGATGTCGAAGCTACGGGAAATCCAATCAAAATGCCAATCGGTCCGGATATTTACGGACGTCTGTTCAATGTAATCGGAGATGCGATCGATGGTCTTGGAGATCTTCCTAAAACAGGGGAGAACGGAATGTCGATCCACAGGCAAGCGCCAAGATTTGAAGATTTGTCGACCTCGTCTGAAGTACTGTTTACAGGGATTAAGGTTATCGACCTTATCGAGCCGTATGCAAAAGGAGGAAAGATCGGATTGTTTGGCGGTGCCGGAGTTGGTAAGACCGTTTTGATCCAGGAATTGATCAACAACATTGCAAAAGGACACGGTGGACTTTCTGTATTTGCAGGTGTTGGAGAGCGTACACGTGAAGGAAATGACCTTCTTCGTGAGATGCTTGAATCAGGAATTATTAAATATGGTGAAGAATTCATGCACTCTATGGAAAATGGAGGCTGGGATCTTTCAAAAGTAGATAAGCCGGGAATGCGCGATTCAAAAGCGACATTTGTATTCGGACAGATGAATGAACCACCTGGAGCACGTGCGCGTGTTGCCTTGTCAGGTCTTTCGATCGCTGAATATTTCCGTGACGGAGCAGGTTCAGATCAAGGAAAAGACGTTCTTTTCTTCGTCGACAACATCTTCCGTTTCACACAGGCAGGTTCAGAGGTGTCAGCACTTCTTGGACGTATGCCATCTGCCGTAGGTTATCAGCCGACACTTGCAACCGAAATGGGTGCGATGCAGGAAAGGATTACATCAACAAACAAAGGATCGATCACATCTGTACAGGCGGTTTACGTTCCTGCGGATGACTTGACCGACCCGGCGCCGGCAACGACATTTGCCCACCTTGATGCAACAACGGTACTTTCGCGAAAGATTGCAGAACTTGGTATTTATCCTGCGGTTGACCCGCTCGATTCTACTTCCCGTATCCTTACTCCGGAAATCCTTGGTGCAGAACATTACGATTGTGCTCAAAGGGTTAAAGAGATCCTTCAAAAATACAAACAGCTTCAGGATATCATCGCGATCCTTGGTATGGAAGAACTTTCGGAAGAAGATAAACTTTCGGTATCCCGTGCTCGTCGTGTTCAGCGTTTCCTCTCCCAGCCGTTTCACGTTGCTGAGCAGTTTACAGGAATCCCTGGAGTTCTTGTCGATATTAAAGATACCATCAAAGGTTTCAACATGATCATCGACGGTGAGCTTGACCACCTTCCGGAAGCGGCTTTCAACCTTAAAGGAACTATTGAAGACGCGATTGAGGCAGGTGAGAAAATGCTTGCAGAAGCTTAATTAATGAATAATTAATAGTTAACAATTAATAATTGTTGGCAGCTCAAATTATTCATTATTCATTATTCATTATTAATTATGGTATTAGAGATAGTTTCACCTGAGAGCGCTCTTTTTAAAGGAGAAGTAACATCCGTAACATTGCCGGGTGCGGAAGGAAGTTTCCAGTTGCTCAACAATCACGCGCCGATCGTGTCAATCCTGAAAGCAGGAGAAATCAAAATTGCGGCAGCCTCATTTAACTTCAGCAAAGAAAATTCGCCGAAGTTTATAAAAGTGAACGAGCAAACGTATACGCTCCGCATCAATTCGGGAACGATTGAAATGAATAATAATAAAGCGATTGTCCTGGTAGATTGATCCGAAAAATAGAATTTATATGAAGCCTGTCTCCGGACGGGCTTTTTATTTGACCAATCCGAAGAATCCGTTGCTGATGTAAAGGGCAACAACACCGCCCGAAAGCAAAAACCAGATTATTACGGAAAATAGCGACGCCAGAAATGGATTTATTATCCCGCGCTTATCCATGAATTTGCGGTAAAATATCGCATAGTACAGCAATTGAAAGACACCGATTGTGACTGGGCCCGAATTGTCTGGCAGATCGAGTATGGAAAAGATTGGCACGATCAATAGTACATAGATGATCATGGTGTATCCAACCATGTACATCGCCGCAACAAGATGTTCCGCATAATTGTAACGGGCACGTCTATAAAAAACCCAAAACGAAAATGCTATAATCGGAAGGGCAAGTATCATGATTTTATTGGAGTTGCGGTTAATGAACAGCTTAGCACGGTTTTCCCGCATCTCAGAAATGCCGGAGGCATCTAAAATTTGTGCTTTGGACACAGACAATTCATTGGGAGTGGGCGTCATGCTAAAAATAAATAGCATCGTAGCGGCAACCAAAAGATAGAATGTCAGCGGCGGAAAGTGTTTTTTTCGCCTGCCGTTAACATATTCCAAAGCCACAGTGCCTGTTTTGGTTGAAAGATCACGAAACAGTGTGATGAGTCCACGGTCGGCATGCGTAAAATAATGCATCGCTTCATGCGCAACGTCATGCATTGAAAGTCGATGCAGATGCGTCCGCTGGCTGCAGTGCGGGCAGAACAAATTGGCTGGATTTATTGCCGACTCACAATTTTTACAAATTCCATCCATACAAACCGTTTGCTGCTAATGTATTGATTTTTTGAGGTTCTTTCTTCGCGACATCTTTAAATGTGCGAATGTAATGCTGGTACAAGGCATGGCTTGCCAATAAGTCCGAATTTTGAGAGCGCAACCTGGAAGAAAATTTTTGCTTAAAACCGCATCATCAAATAAAATTATTTTCATAGGGATAAACCCATGCTTCCCCTACCCACATCCCGAAGGTACGATTCTGCGAAACAAGTTACATACGGTTAAACAGCAACAATTCATAATTTTTACATGGTTCAAATATTCTGTATTCTTAATATTCACTTAGGAATGCGTTACAAAATGTCAAACCATAACAAATGTTTCAGCTCCCAGCGTATAATCGTAAAAAATTATGGAACGTTTAAACCGGTGCCATTAACACATGCCCTGGGGTTGGGACCGCTTTTAAAAGAATGCGATCTAATAGACAGTGGAATTGGGCCAAGCAACAAATTTCAATTGAATATGCATCAATCAATATTGATTCTATCGACCGAGTCATCGTAAGATTCTGCCTGCTCATCGGGATGATACTCAATAATATCTCCAGGCTGGCACTGCAAAATTTCACAGATCGCCTCAAGCGTTGAAAATCTGATAGCTTTAGCCTTGCCGGTTTTCAGGATCGATAAATTTGCAGCAGTGATTCCTATTTTTTCAGCAAGGTCATTTGATCGCATTTTTCTTTTTGCAAGCATCACATCAACATTAATTACAATCGCCATCATTAAACTGTCAACTCGTTTTCTTCCTTCATTTTACGCGCTTCATCAAAAACAAAGCTCAGCGTATAGAAGAAAAGAGAAATTATCATTAAAAAGAAAAAGGACTCATGGTCGGCGGATATCGCTATCCGAAGTTCGGAGATCGAAAGAAGTGGCAGCAATATTCGAGGCAAATAAGATAAAATTCCTGTTACAAATAACAGTTTTCCAATATTTCTTAGGATCCGGGTAGATTTGGTATCAAAAAATTTTTTCTCAATAAATAATGAGATCAGTTTCCTGAAGTGATGTATAGCAACTATAAAAGCAACATGTGCCCCGATACCAAGAATAATCAGTAAAATTATATCAGGGGTCAATACTTTGACCACGACATCTTTGATTTCAAAATCGATAAATGATTCTCCCGGAAGAAGCATAAGAGCAAACATTATCGAGGATGCGGCCAATGCCAATATCGTTACCCAGTAGAAAAATTTCAGGGCTGCTTGTAACTGATGGATTTTTGTCATGATTATTGAATTTATTAATAAAAGTAAAAAAAATATTGATAAACAATAAAAAAATATTGAAGATCGTTTATTTTTTTTAATGATTGAAGTTTAGCAACACTCCGATATCATATAATCAGATGTTCATATCGATACGGATTCAGAAAGGCCGGAATTTAAATTTGTTTCTATTAAAAAAACATCAGGCTAATCCACAGTTTAAGGTTCTTTTGCATTCTGCTGATCATAGGCATTTTGTGATGAAAACGTTTGAAGTTGCTGCTGAAGCAATCGAATATGCGCAAATTGCTGCTAACAAACTGAACATAAAATTGACAATGCCACAAGATCATGAAATCAAGACCTGATTACCAAATTAGCATGTTATAATTTACCTTTGGCCACATGGTCAGATTCCCAAACACGCTTCAGCAAAAACTCGATCAAAGGAAAGTCGAACGCTCCTTCCGAACACTCAAAGGCTCATCGCAATCAACGGATTTTTCTTCAAACGATTATCTGGGTTTTGCGCGGTCAGGTGAAATATTCGCGCGTGCGACAGAAATTTTGCAGCAAAACGACATCCACCACAACGGTTCGTCAGGTTCGCGCTTGATCACTGGAAATCACTTGCTTTACGAAATCGCGGAAAGGCAGTTGGCAGATTTTCATCAGGCAGAATCAGCTTTGATATTCAATTCGGGATACGACGCAAATGTTGGATTCTTCAGCTCAGTTCTTCAACGGAATGATGTCGTCTTGTACGATGAATATTGCCATGCTTCCATTCGTGACGGCATCAGGTTATCCGCTGCGAAAGCATTTAAATTTCGTCATAACGATCTTAGCGACCTCGAAGATCTTCTGGTAAAATCCCGTGGCAAAAACATTTATATCGCCACAGAAAGCATTTTTTCAATGGATGGCGATTCGCCAAATCTGCCTGAACTCGTATCATTGTCTGAAAGATACGGCGCGCATCTTATTGTCGATGAAGCTCACGCAGCTGGGATATTTGGCAATGGGCGCGGACTGCTTCATGAATATGGACTTGCAGATAAAATTTTTGCAATAATCATCACGTTCGGAAAGGCATTCGGATGCCATGGCGCGGCTATTATCGGTTCGTCAGATCTAAAAGATTATCTGATAAATTTTGCAAGAAGTTTCATCTATACCACAGGCCTTCCGCCTCACGCCGTCGCTACAATTATTGCTGCATATGAAGCCGTGGCTGTCTCGGAATCAGCGGTGGAATCATTGAATGAAAATTTGGCTTTGTTTTTCTTCGAGACCGAACGTCAGAAGCTGAACTTGCATAATTCAGGAGTTGGAGCGATCCAAACGATACTTGTTCCGGGCAATCAACGCGTTCGCGAAGTGTCCGAAAAATTGATAAATGAAGGTTTTGACGTTCGCCCGATAATGTCTCCAACGGTTCCGCAAGGTATGGAACGGCTTCGGATCTGCATCCACAGTTTCAATAGCAAAAACGAAATTATTTGTCTTGTTTCGGCGTTATCTCGCGCTTTATCCGCCTGAACCATCGATGGTCTTCTTCACCGAACAGATAAGCATAAGGCTCGGTTGCCGGACTCAGCTCAAACAGTCGCTTTAAGATTGCTATCGTCGGAATTATCAGGATCATTCCCGGAATTCCCCAGATCGCGCCACCAATCAACAGGCCTATTACGGTTACAAATGCATTGAGCTTAACATTCGATCCTGTAATTTTAGGAGTCAGGAAAGTTCCTTCCAGAAACTGGATAATTGTGAATGATACGATGACCGCAACCGGGTAGAAATAACTGTCTTTCGTCAGCAGTGCAAATAAAAACGGCATGATGGCACCGATCATCGGTCCGAGATACGGAATGATATTCAGAAGTCCGGCTGTAAATCCAAAGAAAATGGCATGTTTGATTCCAAGCATCAGCAGGACCGTACTGTTTACAACTCCCAAAATAAGCATGACTTTTCCTGCTCCTGTAATGTATGCATGCACGATCTTTCGCATGGAAACCACATGTTCCATCAAAATCTTATTGCGCTCTTTTGCAAATACTTTAGTGATGAAAACCAGGAGATGATCGCGGTAAATCAGCCAGAAGAATATAAAAACGGGAAGTAAAACCACGTTTGAAATCGTACCGATCGTCATCAGGACAAGTTGAGATGAATTGGTTTCACCATCATGCATCAGCGCCATCAGCTTTCCGAAATCGAAACCTTGTGACATTCCGAGATTCAATCCGCCATTTTCATATAGAAAAGCGTTCGCACGGATGGCCATATTATTGAGTTTTTCAAACACATCGGATTGCAGATCGTCAACAAAAGAATTGACCTGCCAGATGATAAAGTACAGGACGGCTGTCACGGCACTCAGAAATAACAACAGTGCGAAAAAAGCACTTAAAGATCGTGGAAGAAATTTTTCGAGCCTGTTGCAAAAGGATGTCATTACCATCGCGATATAACCCGAAATAATAAGCGGAACAAGGATTTTTTTGGAAACCACCATCACAAAAACTATGATGATAATCAGTAACGATATGTATACCGCACGGATATAAGATGGCCGTCTGTCTACCGTCATTTGCAGTGGTTTTCTCAAATTTAAGCATAATATGTTTATGTTCGGTTCGTACCTTTGCCCGAAATCCAATCCATGAAATTTTTCGTTACGGGCATTTCTACGAACGTGGGTAAGACGATAGCTTCGGCAATCATCGTTGAAGCACTTGAAGCCGATTATTGGAAACCCGTTCAGGCAGGTGATCTGGATATAAGCGATTCTGATAAAATCAGGCGGCTTATTTCAAACCGTAAATCGGTCATTCACCCGGAAGCTTATCGTCTTGAATATGCCGCAAGTCCGCATGATTCCGCGCAGCGCGAGGGAATAACGATTTCGCTTAATGAAATTAAAGAACCATCGACCAAAAATCATATCGTGATCGAAGGTGCGGGCGGTTTGCACGTTCCGTTAAATGATTCTGATACGATCGCAGATCTGATCAAGCCGGAGTATAAAGTTGTCGTTGTCGCGAACAATTATCTGGGTAGCATCAATCACACATTGCTTACCATCGAAGCTTTAAGGAACAGGAATGCCGACATTGCCGGGATCATTTTTTCGGGCGAATCAAATGAAGCATCAGAACATATCATTCTAAGTAAATCGGGAATAAAACTTCTGGGAAAGATCGAAACGGAACCATATTTCGACAAGAATGTGATCTTAGACTACGCCGACCGTTTCCGTGACCATTTCCTCCGACTTAAATCCCAGATTCATACCCATGCCCTGAACCCTGAACCCCAAACCCCACCCAACCCATGTCCCTGACGAATCGCGATCAAAAACATCTCTGGCATCCTTACACGCAGCACAAAACTGCAATGGCCCCGGTTGCGATCGTTCGTGGTGAAGGCGCTTTATTATGGGACGAATCGGGGAAAGAATATATTGATGCGATCGCTTCGTGGTGGGTTAATCCGTTCGGTCATTCTAACCGATATATTGCGGATGCGATTTACAAACAGCTGACAACTTTGGAGCACGTTTTATTCGGCGGATTTACACACGAACCCGCTGTTTTGTTAGCAGAACGCCTGATCAAAATCCTTCCGCCAAACCAGCAGAAGCTATTTTTTTCCGATAACGGATCGACAGCAGTTGAAGTGGCCATCAAAGCGTCACTTCAATATTTTTACAATAAAGGCGAGCGCCGCACATCGATCATAGCGTTTGAAAACGCATTTCATGGCGACACTTTCGCAGCAATGGCAGCAAGCGGAATTTCATTGTATACCCAGGCTTTTGCCGAAATGTTTATAGATGTTGTACGAATTCCGGTTCCTGTTGCCGGACGTGAATCCGAATGCATCGATGTGTTAAAGTCAGCCATTGCGGAGAATAATGTTGCTGCGTTTATTTTTGAGCCATTGGTCCAGGGCGCGGCAGGAATGGTAATGTATGATGCAAAGCCACTCAATGACATGATTGCCATCTGTAAAGAGAATGCAGTGCTGACGATCGCTGACGAAGTAATGACCGGCTTTGGGAAGACCGGGAGAAATTTTGCCTGCGATTATCTTGAAGTGCAGCCCGATATCATGTGTTTATCGAAAGCGCTTACCGGCGGGACGATCCCGATGGCCATAACGACTTTTACGAATGACATTTTCGATGCATTTTACAGCGACGATATCAATAAAGCCCTGTTTCACGGACATACTTTTACCGCAAATCCTGCAGGTTGTGCCGCGGCTTTGGCAAGTCTGGATTTGTTGCTGTCTGATGAAACTACTTCGAATCTGGAAAGGATCAATTTGAAGCATCAGGAATTCAGTCGCAGGATTTCAGAACATAAAAAAGTAAAGACAACCCGTGTCCTGGGTGTAATTTTCGCGCTCGAAATACATACAAATTCTGATGAAAGTTACTACGGCGATCTTCGGAATAAGCTATACAAACATTTTATAGAAGCGGGAATTATCCTTCGTCCGGTTGGAAATATCATTTACATTTTGCCTCCTTACATTATCACGGATTCGCAGCTTGAAAAAATTTACGATACGATCTTTCAGGTGTTGGATATCATTTAAGTTATTTTATATCTTTAATCGAAAAAAAAATGCTATGATTCATCCCGACACGGAACTTAAGTTTATCAGCGATGTAATTGGATATGGCGTGGTTGCCAAAAAGTTTATTCCGAAAGGGACGATCACTTGGGTTCAGGACGAACTGGATCAGGTTTTTACTCCTGAAAAGCTGGAGAAGATTTCTCCGCTGATGCGCGAGTACCTCGATATTTATTGCTTTACAAATGGTGCAGGAAACCACATTTTATGCTGGGACAATGCAAAATTTGTAAATCATAGTTTTAAGCCGAGCTGCATGTCAACCGCCTACGATTTCGAGATTGCGATCCGCGACATTCATCCCGGTGAACAGCTGACAGACGATTACGGTTATCTCAATATTTCGGAGCCTTTTGAAGTAGTTGACGAAGGTACCGAGCGAAAAGTTGTTTATCCCGATGATATTCTCAAATATCACAAAGAATGGGATCAGGCGATCAAAGATAATCTGTCTGCAATTGGAAATGTCGATCAGCCGCTGAAAAGATTCATTTCAGAAAGGACATGGTCTGATTTCAGTGATGTCATCGCCGGAAATTCCGAGCTTCGTTCGCTTCTGACATGCTATTTCGATCCGGCCAAAGAAAAATCTGCTGTCTGACCACAGAAGCGTACTTTTGCAAAAAAATATTTTGCAGCACCCCGTTTCGATAATTTCCATTTCATCAGTGTCGCCCTTGGGTTGTACGCCCGATGAGATATGGAATGCTTATACTTCGGCCAAGCCACGTTTTTCGCGAGATGACCATGAAAATGTCTTAGTTTCCAGATTAAGTTCAGCATCCGAACAGTTTGTAAAAGAAATTGCAGCGGATGTAAAGTACAAAAGCCTGGACCGTTCTGTGCTGATGGCGATCGCTGCCTCGCGGATGGCAGTAAATTCGGCAGGCTGGGATACTAATTCCGCTATCGGAATCAACATCGGTTCATCGCGCGGCGCAACCGGACTTTTCGAGCATCATCACGCAGAGTTCATTAGATCCGGCAAAGCAAAGACATTAGCCTCACCGACAACTACATTGGGAAATATTTCGTCCTGGATTGCGCAGGATCTTCAGTCAAATGGCCCCGAAATCTCACATTCCATTACGTGCTCAACCGGACTTCACGCCGTTTTAAACGGAATAGCCTGGCTTCAATCCGGAATGGCCGATAAATTTTTAGTTGGCGCAAGCGAGGCGCCACTAACACCATTCACCATCGCACAGATGCAGGCGATGAAGATCTATTCAAGATTTGACGACGCATTTCCGTGCAAGGCAATGGATCTGAATAAGTCGGCGAACAGCATGATTCTAGGCGAAGCGGCATCGGTTGCGGCGATAGTCAGGGGTAAAACCAGCAATGCGCTCGCGGTGATCGAAGGCATCGGGTACGCAACTGAACAGCTCACACATTCCACATCGATTTCAGCGGAAGCCGTATGTTTTCAAAAATCGATGGCAATGGCATTGTCGGACACAGATCATAAAGAGGTTGATGCCATTGTGATGCATGCGCCGGGAACTATTGCAGGCGACAAAGCTGAAATGGCTGCCCTCGAAAAGGTTTTCGGAATCGATGTTCCGCCGGTCACCGGCAACAAATGGCTGTGCGGACATACTTTCGCAACTTCTGGCATGCTTTCAATTGAAATGGCGGTCATGATGATGCAGCACAATCAGTTTATTATTCCACCGTACTTAGCAGCCCGTAAATCGCGGCCTTTGCGAAAAGTGTTGGTGAATTCGGTCGGGTTTGGCGGAAATGCCGTCAGCGTGCTGGTTTCGAAGAACTGAAAGAAAAAAATTACTCCTGTCGGGAATCTTGCTCAAGTTTTCTCATTTTTTCATAAACGAGATCAGTTTCGTAGCCTTTTCGAAGTAGGAAATCGCAAAATTTTTTCCGTTTTTTAATCGGGTTTGGCTCGCTGATGCTGTTCCATTGTCGGAGCGCAATGGTATCGAAACTTTCGAGATAATCATCATCATCGATTTCCTGTAGCGCAGCATTGATGTTGTATTGCGAGATGTTCCGCATCTTTAATTCGTTGACGATGCGCGATTTGCCCCAGTGCTTGATTCGATGCTTACCGCGTGCGAAAGCTCTTGAAAAACGTTCTTCATTTAGAAAATTTTGTTCGATAAGGTGTGCAATGATTTCAGACTTCTCGCGTTCATCAAGTCCGAATGCACGAAGTTTTCCCTCAACTTCCTGATGACAGCGTTCCTGATATGCACAGAAATTTTCTATTTTTTGGCGGATTTCCCGCATGGTGGATTCGGACATATTCAGTGCGAAAACGTTGTAGTTGATTTATAACAATTTTATAACGCAAAGCTATGAAAATCAAGCAAATTAGACATAACTTTGCTCAGTCAAAACAAATGCATTAATCCTTGATTTTCAAGGAATAACACAAGCCCTGATGAAAATTAAAAACTTACTTTTTTCGGTTTTGGTTCTTCTTTGCGCGAATGGTTTGGTCGGACAGTCGATTTGGACCAATCCGATTACGGGGACCGATCCCGGTTTTACTTCTCCTTATACCACAGGACAAACAATTGTCGCGAATTTATCTGTTTCGGGTGTTGTTCGAGGTTCTGGCATAGCTGGGAATGCTGGTGCGAATCGCTATAATACAAATGGGTACAATACAGTTTTCGATGGTAATGATTACATACAGTTTACCTTAACTCCTTTGGGTGGCTACGAACTTGATTTAGTCAGTTTCGTTTACTCTGGAACTGCATCAGCCACAGGCCCGACTTCGTTCGCAGTTCGTTCAAGCTTGGACGGTTATGCATCAGACATTGCGACTCCCAGTGCGGCAGGCGCGACGATTTCACTCGCAGCGGCACAATTTCAGAACCTTTCATCTGCAATTATATTTAGGGTTTATGGCTGGGGAGCTTCTGCATCTTCTGGAACTTTTAGTATCAATGATTTCACTTTTAACGGTACCCTTTCCACGCCCACTGTCGACTGGTGCAACCTGCAATTTCCCGGAAATACAACTATTGCATTAGGTG
>CBDUBJ010000027.1:0-32570 GCA_965365355.1 uncultured bacterium | reverse complement strand
ATGCTGGCGCTCCGCCCGGTGCAAGGTGATATGTTTGTCCGGCAGGTAAAGCAGGCAAAGTATATGAATCACAAACTGTAATATCCGAAGGAATGGGTGCAGCAGGAGTAATATTAATCGTGATATTAAAGTCACCTTCCTGGGTACATCCTGCACCACCCGCAAAAACCCAAACGGTCTGGGATGTTGTAATATTGGTTCCGGCAGGAATTAAGGTGCTCGCAGCACCCCCCGAAGCCGAATGATACGTCTGGCCGGCAGCAAGTGCAGGAAGCACGTATCCGTCGCAAGAAGTTACATCAGCCGGATTTATAGGAGTTGGCGTATTGACAATCGTAACTGAAAAATCATTTTCAGCCGTACAATTTGGGGTAGTTGCAGTTTGAGCAAAAACAAATATGATCTGCGAAGTTGTAATATTGGTTCCTGCAGGAATCAAAGTTGCAGCTGCACCACCCGATGCGCTGTGATACGTCTGGCCAGCCGGTAAAGCAGGCAAAGTATATGAATCGCAGACATTGACATCGGCAACAATGGGCTGATCAGGCGTTTCATTAATCGTAACAATAAAGTCGCCTTCTGCTGAACATCCGATACCAGCCGAGGCAAAAACATAAATGGTTTGAGAAGTAGTAATTACAGTACCAGCGGGAATCTGAGTCGCAGCATTGCCGCCTGTCGCAGAATGATATGTGTTGTTTGCGGGTAAGGCCGGAAGCGTATAAGAATCACAAGCCGTAACGTCAGCTGGATTTGGCTGCGTTGGCTCGGGAACAATCGTCACCGAAAAATCGCCTTCAGCCTCACACATGCCGTCGTTAAAATAAAGATAAACGATCGTATCGGAACTGATCGTCGTACCGGCAGGAATTTCCGTCGATGGATCGCCGCCCGCAGCGGTATGATAAGAATAATTCGCGGCCAGTGCGGGAAGGATATATTCATCGCAAACCTCAACATCGGCCGGATCGAGATCCACAACGTCCATCAAGTTAAACGTGAGGATGGTGAAACATCCCGAATTATCATCTATCCTGACAAAAATCGGTTCGCCAACAGCGCCAGGATATGCCATCGGATCCCCAAATGGGAATGTAATCGGATCTATTCCGTTCTCAGCGTCGAAAACACTATGGTAATATGAAAATACAAAATCAAACGGACTTAAAGCTCCCAGAATCTGCGGCTCTTTCGAAGTCAGGTCGTACAATCCGTCGCCATCGCTGTCGCAAAGATCGGTTGGCGTGGTGAAAGGCGCCGAAGGCCAATATTCAACAATGATCGAATCGCTCTGGACGCAACCGCCGGCAAACGTCGCAATGACGGTATACGTTCCGGGTCCTGAAATGTCAAGTGAAAAATTTGTCGCGCCTGGTATATCCACACCACCATTCTGCCATTGATAGGTAGCGCCTGCAACGGGATCGGCCCCGGCCTGAACCGTAATCGTCCTTCCACCGCAGATGGCGGAACCGTCCGCAATCAAAAAGTCATTGCTCAAGCCCTCAAGCTCACCGGTTCCCTGAACCAACGCCTGACCGATATTAAAACTGTTTCCAGCCAAAAATACAGCCGAATCAAGCGCTGTATCGTTCCTGTCGGCAACTACGAACCGGATATGATATGTATGCCCCGGAATAACCGCTGAAGACGCTGTCATCAAAACGGTTTCGCCCGCGAAATTGGTCGGCGACGGATCGCCTGCGTCGTAAAAGTTTCCAAAATAAGCCACGTTTGCGTCGCCACATCCGTTGTTATACGCGTCGTCACGAATCGTGATCACCGAAATAGGTATCGTCGTACTTGGAATCAGCGCCAAGTTGGTCGACGGCGTTCCCGCAGTCACATCGGTCAGAAAGAAAGCAAAAGCGTCCGAGAAACTACACTGGAAAGTGCCATATTCCTCCGACGCAAACAAGAAATCGAAACTCATGAAATCCGTCAGCGGCGTGAAGTCGAATTCCAGTATCGTAGCATTGTTATAAGATGAAAGCCCCGGATCTATCCCGAGTCCCTGTATATAATTGAATAGCTCTGCATCACCCGGCCAACCACATCCGCCGCCGTCGCTAAGCGTAGTGTCATTCGGACCCGGAGCGTTATTCGCGTTGCCGGAAGTCAGTACGACACCGGACGACATCGGAAAATCCGGATTGGAGTTGGTGAAATACCCAATTCCGTTATCAACACATCCGAAATTGGTTCCCGTAGTCCAGGTAATGTTGGAAATTGCGCCCGCACACGATGCACCTTCAGTCTGTCCGAAAAGCACTTCCTCGACTAGCTGAGGAACAGTATAAGTGGTCGTGCTGACGGTTATAGGCTGTGCAAAAACATTAAATAGGGGCAGCAATAAAAAGAGGAGTAAAATTCTTTTCATGAGCAATGAATTTTATTAAAAGTTAGCGAACGGACTGACTGTTAATAAATTGTTTAAATCTCCAAATATAAAGAATCCACCTCAACAAGTTAGTTAAATTTGCAAAAAAAATCTCACTCAAATGCCGCAAATTCTAATTAAAAACACCGAAAATCCCTCAATTGTTAAATTCGAGTTCCCGGAGTTCATCGCGGGACATTCGAATCGCGAATTTCGGAATATCGATGAAGCATCCGACTCGCCTCTTGCAAAGCAGCTTTTTTATCTTCCGTTCGTAAAAACAGTTTACATATCCGGCAATTTCGTAGCGATCGAAAAATATAATATCGTCGAGTGGAGCGATGTTCAGGACGATGTTGCGGAACAAATCTCAAATTTCATCGAAAACGGCGGGCAAATATTTTCCGAAAGGCCATCAGCCGCCAAGAAACCCGTAACGATTTACGCAGAGATGACGCCCAATCCATCGGCGATGAAATTTGTGTCCGCATCGATGCTGACCAAAACGCCGGTTGAATATAAAACCATCGACCAAACCGCATCTTCACCGCTTGCACGCGCCTTGTTCGAGCTCCCGTATGTTCGCGAAATTTATATCGATGAAAATTATATTTCCGTCACGAAGTATGAAATTTATAAATGGGAAGATATCACGCTTGAACTCCGCACTTTCATCAAGAATTTCATCGAAAACGGCGGAATTGCCATCGATGAAGCGCATATCGAGCACACTTCGAAACCCATCGAGCGCGAACAGAAATACGACAGCCTTGATCCGACTTCACAGCGTATCATAAACATTCTCGATGAATATGTCAGGCCGGCCGTCGCTGCCGATGGCGGAAACATTGTATTCGATTCATACGATACCGAGCAAAAGCGGTTAAAAGTGATTTTGCAGGGCGCTTGCAACGGCTGTCCATCGTCGACATTTACACTGAAAAGTGGAATCGAAAACATGCTAAAAGACATGCTTCAGGATGACGCGATCACCGTTGAAGCTTTGAATGGTTAAAAAATTTTCAGGAGCTTTTTCCGGCTTTCCGCTGTATCTTTTTTCCGCCTGCTCCGCGTCGTAAAAAAGGATGCCGCTGCAATCCGGGCTAAAAAAATCGATGCCATGAACGAACTACATCTCGAGTCAAGCCCTTACTTGCTTCAGCACGCGGACAATCCGGTCCATTGGCGCGCTTGGAATGACAAATCGCTCAGGGAAGCGCAATCCACCGATAAACTTATCATCGTAAGCTCCGGCTATTCAGCCTGTCATTGGTGCCACGTCATGGAACACGAATCTTTCGAAAACGACGATGTTGCCGATGTCATGAACGCAAATTATATCAGCATTAAAGTCGATCGCGAAGAACGTCCCGACGTCGATGCCATTTACATGAAAGCCGTTCAGCTCATGACACAGCATGGTGGCTGGCCGATGAACGTGATTTGCCTGCCCGACGGACGGCCTGTTTGGGGCGGTACATATTTTCCGCGTGAGCAATGGATCGAATCGCTTGACCAGCTTGCTAAGATGTATCGAGACGATCCCGCAAAAATGATCGAATACGCCGAGAAGCTTCATGCCGGCATCGAAGCCATCAGCCTGATTGAAAGCGACAAAGGAAATTTTGCGATCGATCAATCGGCAATTGCTCCTCTAATCGCCAAATGGAAACGGAGTTTCGACAAAGAGTACGGCGGATATGCGCGTGCACCGAAGTTCATGCTTCCGAACAATTTTCGTTTTATGCTTCGGTACGGACATCAGAAAAACGACCGAACGCTTTTGGAGCATGTTTATCTGACTCTTGAAAAAATGGCATTTGGCGGATTGTTCGATACTGTCGATGGCGGATTTTCCAGATATTCTGTCGATATGCGCTGGCATGTGCCGCATTTTGAAAAGATGCTTTATGATAACGGCCAGCTTGTTTCATTGTATGCCGAAGCGTACAAGCTGACAAAAAATCCTCTGTATCTCGAAATCATTGAAAAAGCCCATCAATTCATACAACGCGAATTAACTGACGTCGATAATGGATTTTATTGCGCTCTCGACGCTGATAGCTTAAACCGCGAAGGAAAACTGGAGGAAGGCGCATTCTACGTTTGGCAAAAGGACGAACTACAACAATTGCTTGGAAGCGATTTTGAACTTTTCTCCCAAATATTCAACATCAATGAATTTGGACACTGGGAGCACGGCAACTTCGTGCTGATCCAAAATGAAACGTTGGATTCGCTGGCGACAAAAAACAATCTGACAACGGATGAGCTTTCTCAAAAGAAAAAACGTTGGGAACAAACTCTTTTCGAGGAACGCGAAAAACGAAGCAAACCGCGGCTGGATGATAAGAAACTGACTTCGTGGAATGCAATCATGCTTACCGGATATGTCGATGCATACAAAGCTACCGGCAACAATGCTTACCTTGAAGCTGCAGTTCGAAATGCGGAATTCCTGACAAGCAACCTCTGGACTGACGGTAAGCTATATCGCAATTTTAAAAACGGCCGCGCTTCCATCGACGGATATCTCGACGATCATGCATTTCTTGCCGAAGCTTTCATCGCATTATACACGGCAACCATTGACGAAAAATGGCTCACGATGGCAAAACAGCTTGCCGATCATTGCCTCGATCATTTTTACGAGGAAGAAAGCGGGTTTTTTACCTATTCGTCAAACGATTCAGCATCATTGATCTCGAAACATTACGAAATCGAAGACAACGTCATGCCTGCCTCAAATTCAGTAATGGCGTCAGTGCTTTTGAAATTGTCGGTGTATTTTTCAAATACGCATTATGAAAATGTCGCACGCCGAATGGCCGCTCATATCGTCGGGCTTATCGATTATCCGTCTTCATTTTCAAATTGGCTGAATCTGGCGATGGATTTTTCAGAAGAAAACCGCGAAATCGCAATTTGTGGCGCGGATGCAAAACACCACCTTGCCGATCTGAATTCGGGCTACTATCCAAATGTGATCATAGCAGCAACAGAACAAGAATCCAAATTGCCATTTCTTGCGGGACGGTTTGTCGAAAATAAAACGCTTTTTTATGTTTGCCGTAATAAAACGTGCGACATGCCGGTTGACGATATCAACGCCGCGCGCGCGTCCTTAAAAACTATGCAAAATTGACATCTATCATTGTACGGATTGATTCCATTGAAGAATACGCCGGAAACTTTTGGCGCATCCTTTTAAATTATTCCCCGAAGGTAATCTCGGCATTCCTGGTTTTGGTTGTCGGGCTTTACGTCATTCGATTGATCAACAGGCTGGTGCGGCGAATTATGCTCCGACGCGACGTCGATCCGACGCTGACAAAGTTCCTCGCAGATATTTTACTCTGGGCATTGCGGCTTTTGTTGTTCGTAACTGTCATCGCAAGATTAGGAATAGAAACGTCGTCGTTTGTTGCGATTTTGGGTGCGATGGGATTGGCGATCGGGTTGTCGCTTCAGGGATCGCTTTCGAATTTTGCTGGCGGAATGCTGATCATTCTGTTCAAACCCTTTCGCGTTGGTGATTATATTGAAGCCCAGGGCGTTGCGGGAACTGTAAGCGAGATACAGATCTTCGTAACAAAACTCATCACGCCAAACAACCAGACTGTATTTGTACCAAACGGAATGTTGTCGAACGGAACCATAACCAATTATTCGCTTGAGCAGATCAGGCGTGCCGATCTTTCTTTTTCGATATCTTATGATACAGATATCAGGCAGGCAAAGGCCATTATTGAAAACGCCTTGAAAGCAAATTCAAAGGTGCTTGCGACGCCCGAACCTATTGTTGAAGTAAAACACCTGACCGATTCCGCGGTGGTCATTTCAGTACGGCCGTGGTCAAAAAACGAAGATTTCGCAAGCATGCAGTCCGATACGCTTCAGAATATCAAAACGGATTTTGATGCGGCCGGCATTTCCGTACAGCCATTCGTCAAGGAGCATGCGCATTTGGATAAGTAGAATTACTTTCCTCCGGCAATAAAGTCTTTTAGGTAAAAAGGCTCGAAATACGCCACATCTTCAAATGACTTCCTGTCAAATTTCTGCTGGGTGAGTTTTGCCATTTCACGCGCTGAAGGATATATGATATCATCTAAAAACTTAAAGTTATCCTTTGTCAGGACTGCTTTGATCTTTTGCTGGCAGTCGCCGATGAAATAAACATCGGTATCAATCCCGGAATAAGATGATTCCGAAATAATTTCGGCTTTGGTCTCGGATACTTGATTGTGCTCGGCATCGAATTGTGCCGAATAGACCTCCATCCTCCGTGCGTCGATCATCGGAATGATAATCCCTGAGTCAATATTTACGCGATGTGCAAGGATCGCTAATGTGTCGATTGAAATAAGTGGAATTCCTAGTGAATAGCAAAGTCCTTTTGCAGCCGATACGCCGATTCTCAACCCTGTATACGATCCCGGACCGCGGCTGACGGCGATTGCAGAAAGATCTTTAAACGAGATCCCCGATTCTGCGATAACCTCTTCAATGAAAACGTGCAGCTTTTCAGCATGCGAATAGCCTTCGCCGGCAAATTCGCGCAGCACTTCGGTCTTGCCGTCGCGCGAAAGCGCCACAGAGCAATTTTTGGTAGCCGTTTCTAAATTAAGGATGTACAATTATTTCTTCTCCTTGGAATCTTTGTCGTCTTTCTCTTCGTCTTTTTTATCGGTGATGATGTCGCCCGAATTAAGTTCACGCGTAACCGTAGTATATGGTCCTGTGATAACAATGTCGCCTTTCTTAAGTCCGTCCGTAACCTCGATGTTCGTATCGTCCTGAATACCCGTTTTGATCACACGTATCTTTGCTTTATTCCCTGATTTTACGAAAACACATTCAAATTTCCTGTCACTTTTGACCTTATCTTTTTCGTCGTCCTTACGCGCGGGCTTTTTACCACCGGCAGTATCGGTCTTTACCACGACAGCACTGATCGGAACACCAAGAACTTTCTCCTTTCGTGTGGTGATGATGTCAACGGTAGCGGTCATTCCCGGACGAAATGGCGAATACGTTGCAGGCTTGCCTTCCACAAGATCCTGATATGAATCTTTCAATATCCTGATCTTTACTTTGAAATTCGTCACCTGATCTGCAGTCAAGGCCGTGCTTGCCGAATTTGAAATGCTTGTTACGATGCCTTTGAACTTCTTTTTTAAATAAGCATCGACTTCAACATTTGCAGAGTCGCCGATGCTGACCTTCACAATATCATTTTCATTTACATCGACTTCGACTTCCATATTATTGAGGTTCGCAACACGAAGCAGTTCAGTCCCCGTCATTTGCTGCGTTCCCAAAACACGTTCTCCAAGTTCTACGTTTAAGACTGAGATCGTACCGTCGGCCGGCGCATAAATAGTCGTACGGCCGAGATTATCCTTTGCCTCGTTAACGGTTGCGGTGGCGCTTTGCACATTATAAAATGCGGACTGGCGAGTTGCCTTTGCCACTTCAAAAGTTGAAATTGCACGGTCCCAATCGGATTTTGAAATGATTCCCTTTTCAAAAAGGCTTTTATTGCGCTCGTAATTCGATTTTGCTTCGGTAAATTGTGCTTCAGCCTGGCTTAAACCCGCTTTTGTCCCCGAAAGATTTGACACGGTGCGCTTAAAACCTGAAGTATACAGGTCCGGGTTGATCTTAACCAGCAGGTCGCCTTTCTTTACGACCTGGCCTTCTTTCACGGGCAGCTCGATGATCTCTCCTGAAACCTCAGATGAAATTTTGACCTCAATTTCCGGCTGGATCTTTCCTGTCGCTGAAACAGTTTCAACAATTGTAATCTCTTTAACTGCAGCGGTTTCCACTTCTTTGCCCTTGTCGGAATTTCCCGATTTTGCGGCGATGACAAGAATGATGATCATCAGCACAAGCGCTCCAAGGCTATAGTAAATTGTTTTCTTAGTCATAATATTAATTTAATGAAATCGGGATGCCGAAGTAAAGTTCGACGACTTTCACCCTGAAAATATAATCGTATTTAGCTCTTATCAGATCGGATTGCGCATTGACAAAAAGCAGCTGCGCCTGATTGTAATCGAACGAATTCATCATGCCAACTGCGAACTTTTCCTTTGCGTAGTTAAAAGCTTCCTGCCGCGCTTCGAGAGCAATTCCGGCAGATTCATAAGCATTCATTGCTCCTTTTGCATCGGTAAAAGCCGTGTAAACATTGCGCTCGAGATCGAGTTCCTGCTGTTCGTATGCTATTTTAAACCTGTCGAGATTTACCTTCGCACGGTCGACCGCATTGCGCGCCGCAAAACCATTGAGGATCGGGACGTTTAACTGCAACCCGAACGAATGACCTTTATTTTCATCAAACTGGTCGAATACGGGATCGGGTTTTCCAAGTACGGGCGCAAAATTGGGCTGGATCACATTCTGGCCTGTTCCTTCGACAGTTCCGATGACCGAAAACGGGTTCTGCGCATCGGGAATAAATCCTACCAGCTGGTCTGCATACGCTGCGCGCGTACTAAAACTGTAAAAACCCTGTAAAGTCGGATGATAAGCGCCGCGAGCAACTTTTACATCTTTTTCGGCGACTTCAAGATTGGCTTTTGCCAGCTTGATCTCGACACGGAAATCACGTGCTTTTTTGTAAATCGAATCGGGCGTCTGCATCATGGCTACGCTTTCACTGACTTCGTAATCCTGATCGACAATATCGAAATTCTGGAAATCATCAATTTGTAATAGCTGCGCAAGGCTAAGCTTTGATATAAGCAATGCATTTTCGGCATCGATAACCGCCTTTTGGCTAACTGCAACCGTAGCTTTCATATCAAGCAGGTCGCCGCGCGGGATCGAACCGGCCTCAACAAGCGCATTGGTACGTTCCTGTTGCTTTTGGTTGTTCGCAAACTGGTCACGCTGTACTTTAAGATTTTCCTTGTTGAACAAGATCTGAAGAAAAGCGTTCGCAACATTAAGCGACACGTCATCCTTTATTTTATCGAGCTGGTATTTTGAGGCAAGAATGGCCAGATTTGCACGGCGAAGACGGTTTTGCGCCTGTAAACCCGAATAAATATTCACGCCGACATTGAGTCCGGCGGATGTAAATTGCGTGGTCTGATTTTCTAAAAGTCCCGTCGTGATATTTTGGTTCAAGCCGATATTCCACGAATGTGTCGCGTTGCCGTTTATAGAAGGAAGAAAATTCCCGAACGCGTCGCTCTTGTCGATTGCCGCAACCCGCGCGTCAAGGGCTGTCTGTCGGATCGTGATATTTTCTTTCATCGCATGATCGATGCATTCACGAAGGGTCCACTTTTTTACCTGGGCGGTTCCGGTGAGCGAAAAAATCAGCAAACCAAAAACAAAGACAAAATTTTTCATGATGTAGGGATATGCCATCGGCACCGCAAATTTAAGTAAATTACCTTTGCGCAGATCGTGAAATATTTATGTCGTATAATTCATTCCGAATAGTAATTTTGCGCAAAATTCTTCAGATGAAAAGATCGGTTTTGATTGTCGCATCAATAATCGCGCTAGTTTGCGGGTGTTCGACGTCATCTAAAATAGCGGCGTTGAAACCGGAGCCCGACGACGCGTCGCCCATTACGTATGAAAGCGTACCGTCATTTATAAATGTTCCGGTGACGATTAGGCTGCGAGACATCGAAAATCAGACAAATAAATATCTGAACGGACTGATTTACGATGACAATAAAATTACCGACGATGATATTGAGATGAAGATCTGGAAACAGGCGCCGATACGCATTGAAGATGCAGCGGGAAAGATCCGCACGATACTTCCGCTCAAGGCCAATGTAAAATACCGCATTGGTACGGACAAACTTGGCGTCGACATGTTTTCGGTACGCGAATTTAATCTGAATGGAACGATTACGCTTTACAGCGATGTCAAATTGAACAACTGGAAGATCAATACCACAACGATGATCCAATCGCTGCATTGGAATGAAAGTCCGACCACAACCGTCATGGGCAAACAAGTTCCAATTACTTACCTGGTAAATCCTGCTGTAAAAATTTTTAAGGCGAAGATTGAAAAAAGCATCGACGAAGCCATTGAAAAATCGGCAGACTTCAAGCCGAACGTCCTTGATGCAGTTGAAAAAATAGCAACACCATATTTGATGAGCGAAGATTATCAAAGCTGGCTTCGCATCGTTCCTGCGGAAATTTATACTACGACCGCCGAGATCAAAAAAGACAACATTTCGCTTCAGATGGGAATGAAATGCATGATCGAAACTATGGTTGGCAACAAGCCTGCGCAAAAATTCGACCGTGAAAAAATTGTTTTAAAGCCGGTTCTAAAAATGCCGGATAAGATATCAGCGAACATCGTTGCAGTTTCGACTTATGAAGATGCGTCGAAGATCATGGCTAAAAATTTCGCAGGTCAGGAATTCGCGTCGGGAACGAGAAAAGTCAACGTCCAGAATGTCTCAATCTGGCATAAAGGCGGAAAGATGGTCATTGCGCTCGATATGATCGGAAGCGTAAACGGCACGATTTACCTGACAGGTTTCCCGCAATACAACGATCAGACGAAAGAGATCTATTTTGATCAATTGGATTACGCTCTGGATACGAAAGACAAACTTCTGCGCACGGCTAACTGGCTTGCACAGGGATTGATCCTAAGAAAGATCCAGCAAAGCTGCCGCTATTCCATCAAACCAAACCTTGATGAAGGAAAGCAAAACATGATGAAATATTTGACGAACTATGCACCGATGCCGGGCGTTTTCGTCAATGGAAATATCGGCAACATCACATTTCAGAAAATCCAGCTTACCAATAAAGCGATATTGGCTTTTTTACACGTCGACGGCGAAGTGAAAGTGAATGTCGACGGGTTGAAATAACTACTTTTTATAGATTTTGTAAACCCAGTATCCGATTACGGCAACAAGCACGTACGGGATTACCATCAGGTACACAATGCCATCATTGACGGCTTCGGCCTTTTCTGTATCGCCACCTGTTTCAAGCGCTGCGCGACACATCGCACATTGTGCGTTGACGACAACCGAGGCCAGCAGCAATGTGATTGAAAATAATATGTGAGAATCTTTAATGCGCATAATAAGGAGCAATCATCAAATAAACAAGTACGCCGGTTACAGCTACGTAAAGCCATAACGGATATGCGATCCGGGCAATCTTGCGATGTTTGTCATATCGCTGAGCCAAAGCGCGTACAAAGCTAATGAGGACAAGCGGAATGATCGCCACGGAAAGGAAGATATGACTTAGCAGAATGAAAAAGTAGACATACCTGATTGGTCCTGAACCGCCAAAAGGTGTCGAATCTGCTGTCATATGATAGGCGACATACATGAGCAAAAACAAAGCTGACAAGCCGATCGCAAATTTCATCAGGTATTCATGTGTTTTCCTATGTCCGCGTCTAACCGCCATGACCGAAACAACCAATACTACGGCTGTCAGCGCATTGATCGAAGCATAGATCGGCGGTAAAAAGGTAAGTGGTTCGACATCGATGCCAAAATCACGGAGCTTGACGCTGAATAGCATCGCAACGACCAATGGAATGATGATGCTTAGGATCAGTATCCATTTGTTGTATTTGTTTTCGACAGTTGAGCTATTCACGCAGGAGAAGTTTTATATCGTTCATAATTGCGGTAATTCCGTGGTTTTCCAGACCATCATAATAAACGATGGGATTTCCATAATTGTCCTTTCGACAGCGGATGTTCCCTTTTTTATCGATCAGCGCGAACATTCCGGAGTGTTCGAAGCCACCACTTGCATCCGAATTGGCACCTGCGTACATATTGAAGCCTTTGTTTGCAAGGTCATAGATGTAATCTTTTTTGCCGGTCAAGAAATGCCAGTTCGACGATTTTGCACCCAGCTGCGCGGCATGTGCCTTCAGAACTTCGGCCGTGTCATTTTCAGGATCGATGGTTATGGAAGCAATTGCAAAATTCGGATTCCCGAAAAACGCCTGCTCAATTTTAAGCATATTGCGGTTCATCTGTGGACAAATAGTCGGACATCTTGAGAAAAAGAATTCGAGTACGTACACTTTGCCCTCAAGATCTTTGTTAGATATCGTCTTTCCGTCCTGGTTTGTTAATTCGAAAGGTTTTACTTGCCCGATCGTCATCAGGTCGCCATTGCTGCCGCGATTTCCGCCTACATTGTCAAGGCTTTCACCTTCGACTATTTCCTTGTTTTGTATGCGGTCGACGATTTTAGGAATGGCCCAGATCCCGAACAGCAATACGATAAAGGAAATGCCTATATATGCTTTATTTTTCATTGTGAAGGTTGTTTCTTTTGAATGCCGCGCGGTATTCATACAGCAGTATCTTAAAATCGTCGAGCAACTCATTGCTGATGACGGACGGATGGAACGTGTCATAGCTTTCCCGGTATTCATCGCCGGTGCGGCCGCGCAGTTTTCTTTCTTTATCTATCAAAACGACATTCTTGGAACCCAGATTCTCATCGAGATTTCCACGAAGCTGCAATGATGAATAAAACTTCGTGATCTCCGCATCATCAGCAAAAATGAAGTGAAAATTGGAAACATCGCTGGTATCGTCGAGCTGATCGATGATATAGCTGGCGTGTTTCTCGGTTCCTTCCGGACACACGTAAACAAACTGGAGGTCGCGGAATTCGTGATATGTGCGATAAATTTTCTGATATAGATTATAAATGTTGCCGCGGTTCTTCAATAGATCATGGCCGCCAAATCCAAGAACAGTGATCTTTCCATCGAGCGTTACCGATTCACCTCGAAGTCCGTTCCAATCGCCGAAATCTTCAACATTCTCAGTCACAACGGGCAGTTTAATGAAACTGTTGACGCCGGATGCAAAGAAAAGATAGGCAACGATCGGCAGGATGAAAAGGACGAATAAAACGAGGTTTTTCTTCATGGAAGAAGCGGAAGGATTTCGTTTGCAAAAATAAAAAAAGACGGTGTAATACCGTCTCTTTATGAATTTATTAATTGGATATTAAAAATTCCATTTAATGGTGGAACTTTTATAGATCCCATATATGTAATCGGCTTCGACCAATAAAATGAACAGCAGGTATAGCACGAGAAATATGACCGATGAAACGACGGACCATCTTAAACTCATGCGCTCGCCTTCCATGTGCATAAAAGCCCATACGATATAATACGCTTTGAATAAGGTTAGGATGATGAAAATCCAGTTAAGAAGGTTCATTCCAAGAAAGTTTCGCATATACAGCGCTTCAGGCTTGATGATACCAAGTATAACTTCTACAATTGTAACTACAGAAAGAATCCCGAATACGAGCCAGATGCGCTTTGTATTTGAAACATGTTCGTGTGCGTGTCCGTGTGCCATGATGATAATATTAAACTAGGTAGAAGAATGTAAATACGAATACCCAAACAAGGTCGACGAAGTGCCAGTACAATCCGACTTTTTCAACCATCTCATAAGTTCCGCGCCTTTCGTAAGTTCCGAGAACAACATTGATGAAGATCAGGATGTTGATCAACACTCCGGAAAATACGTGGAAACCGTGGAAACCTGTAATGAAGAAGAAGAAATCAGCGAAAAGCTTGTTTCCGTATTCGTTTCTTTTAAGGTTTGCACCTTCAACAACCATTGCGGCGTTTGAAAGCATTTTTTCCGATGCCTCGCGTGTCAGGACCGTTTTGTGTTTTTTATGATTCAGGCCGGCATGAAGGTCTTTGTTCTTTTTTTCTTCATCGTTTGCCTGATAAATGACCTCTGTACGCACAAGCACATTTGGATTGGCCTTAAACCCTGCCATGACCTCTGCCACTGAGTAAGTTGGCAAAGTTGCTTCTTCGATAAACCACGGCGCTTTGCTCTCTACAAGCTGTTCGCGCACTTCAGGCAATTGCACTGCGAATTCAGATAATGCAATCCTTTTTCCGGTGTTATCTACAAACTGCAGCAAGCTTCCGCCTTTGGTTTCGACAGCACCGTATTCGCCTTTAATAAAGTTTTTCCATTCCCATGCCTGCGATCCAACGAAGATCAAACCACCTAAGATCGTAAGAAGCATGTAAACCGCGACCTTTGTCTTTTTCATCTGATGACCCGCATCAACAGCGAGAACCATCGTAACAGATGAGAAAATTAGGATGAACGTCATCAATGCAACATAATACATCGGAGCCGCAACGCCGTGCATGAACGGGAAGTGTGTAAACACTTCATCAGGCAATGGCCAGGTCTCAATGAATTTAAACCTTGAGAAACCGTAAGCAGCAAGAAAACCCGAGAAAGTCAAAGCATCCGATACGATGAAAAACCACATCATCAGCTTTCCATAGCTGGCGCCCATCGGCTCATTGCCGCCGCCCCATACTTTTTCGTTGCTTTCTACATTAGTAATTGACGCGTTCATATAACTATTCTAATTTAGCACCCCAAAAATAAGCTTTTATTTTATTTGAAAAAATATAAAAACAAAAACAGGTAAATCCACAGGCCATCGAGGAAATGCCAGTACATCGCACCTAGTTCAATCCCAAGGGTTTGTGAAGGGTTGTATTTCTGTTTAAAATGATTATAAATTATGACCAAAAGCGCAATGATACCGCCGAAAAGGTGGACAATATGCGCCATCGCGAAGATGTAAATGTAAGTTGTCGTAATCGAGCTTTCCGTGCCCGTGAAATAAAGGCCTTGCGCAACGATCTGATTGAATCCGGTAAACTGTAATATCACGAACAGAATTCCAAGTATTAATGTTGCCCAAAGCATCGTTGTCACTTTGGACATTTCGCCTTTTTTGATCGCTTTCTTGGCAAGGTGGATCGCGACGCTGCAAAGGATGATCGTGATCGTGCTTGCAACAAACGCGGATGGCATTTCGAATTCCTTCAGCCAGTCTTTTCGCGAGCGGCTGATCACAAATGCACTGGTCAGCCCGGCAAACATCATGGTCATGCTTACCATCGCGAAAGCGAGGATCAGTTTATATGATCTGGCTTTACGGGCTTTGTGTTCGTCAACGGTCATCGTGTCCATTATCGCAGAAATTTATCTATTATGTAAATGATTTGAAGCAACGTGATATAACTTACACTTGCCAGCATTAATGCCTTTGCTGCTTTTGCAGTTCTTTTTTGATATAACCTTACGGCAAACGTCAGCATCCATAACCCGAGGACCAATACGATCGCCGCTGTTAACGGTGCGATGAAAAACTGTCCTGTGTAACCCAATGCCGGCAGAAGCGATGCGATGATCAGCCAGACCGTATATAAAATCGTTTGTAAAGCTGTTGAACGGTCGCGCTTGCCAGTTGGGAGCATGTAAAATCCGGCTTTTTCGTAATCTTCATATAAAAACCAGCCAATTGCCCAGAAATGTGGGAACTGCCAGAAGAATTGGATAAGGAATAAAGTTCCCGCTTCGATGCCAAAATCGTTTGTTGCGGCAACCCATCCGAGCATAAAAGGAATTGCGCCGGGGAAAGCACCAACAAATACGGAAAGCGACGTGACGGTTTTTAAAGGCGTATAAATGCTTGTGTAGAGAAAAATCGAGATGGCGCCAAACATCGCGGTTTTCGGATTGATCATGTAAAGCAGGACGACTCCGATGATTGTCAGGAAAATAGCAACTCCCAACGCAAATGCGGTCGACATACGGCCCGATGGAACCGGGCGGCGTTTTGTCCTGTCCATCAATGCATCAAGATCTTTTTCGATTACCTGATTAAATGCGTTTGAAGCACCAACCATGCAGTATCCGCCGACCATCAGCATCGCCAAAACATCCCATTGAAAAGGTTTTGCGTCGCTAAAACCCAATAAATAACCCGCGATCGATGAAAATAGTACACTGACCGCCAGGCCTGCTTTGGTTATTTCTTTAAAGTCGGTAAAAGCCGACCTGAGTGAAACTGATTTTTCGGCGGCGTCCAAAGAAGTTTGCATTAGTTTTAAAAAGTGCCGCAAAGATATGAATTGCGGTGCGGAAACCTCCGACAACCGTTCTTAAATTTTATGGATCATATCCCCTTTACGGATTGTTCTCGATGATTTTGGCCTGTAGTGTTTGTTCGAAATCTTGTTTGACGCGGTCACTTTCCTTTTTGAATGCGATGGTGCACATAAAATAGCCGACGAGGAACATTCCCGGCGCTGCCAAAAGGTGAAACCCAAAATAAGAGGATTGCAATGCGGCGATTGCAGTGCCGATCGCAGCGATCGACACGCCTGCCAGCCAGATCGACATAAACACGCGTACAAATTTGTGCATTTTCATTTCGATACGCATTTCGGAATATCCTGCCGCCGCCCGGAGTTGTCCATATATGACCGGCCTGAAAGAATTTCGGTAATCGATGTTCCGCAGAATTGTAAAACCGTCGTGGGCAATCACGCCTTGATAGGCCCTGTCATGGTGTTTAAGTGGTGACGTAAAACTGGAAGGCTTTCGGTGCTCAGTCATAGCGTTCAATCGATCTGTGATTTCGTTGATCGATAACGCAGTCCTGAATGTTACGACCTCATGCGGCAGGATTTTCATAATTTTGACGGTTTTCCCGTATGTCATTGGTTATCGGAAAATTTATATTTATAACCTGGAAGGTTTAGACCTCAAAGGTTTTAAAAACCTTTGAGGTCTGCGCAAATTGCAAAAATTACGGCCTTCAATTCAGCCGCATCCTATTCTAATAATCAAAATACCAATTAAACAAATCGCTCCGAAGCCCGATTTGAAACCATGTCGTTGAATCTTTAAAGGCAGTCAGCGTTTCCTGCGATGGATCGAAATTGCGGTAAATGACATTTGCGAATATCTTCAGGTTAGTAGACGGATTTATAAGAAATCCTGCCTGCGCGTCAAAGATTATAATATCTGTTTTATTTCCTTGCGCAACTGAAACTCCTGTGTCAAACGGTCGGCCTTCTTCATAATCCTTAAAGATATTCCCTCCATAATTAAAACTGTCCTCCGCCGTGTCGAAATCAAGTCCGCGCTGACCGTAAGTAAGCTTCATGTCGCCAAACCACCTTCTGTAATGATATCTTGCAACCGCAATAACCTCCCTGAAATTACCGCCCCAATTATGACCCAGACTTTGATTGTTGTGCGCGTAATTCGTCAATGGGTCGCTATGAGCATAAACATACGGACGAACATGATTGTATTCCGCCTGAAGCAACAGATTATCCACACCAAAAGCATTGAAATATTTAACGCCTAATTGGTATCCGAACTTATTCTTCCAGCTTCCGTTGCCGGCGCGGACATCAGAAAGCGAAAATTCATCAAGCAAAAATTGCCCGTAGACATTAACCTGATTGGTCACCTTGTATTTTCCGGTCAAACCAAGAAGTGCATTTCCGCTACGTGAAGATGATGCAAACTCAACCGCACGATAAAAAATAATCGGATTTACGAAACTCGCATCGAAACCGCGGCCATTTGTATTTGCCCAGACTACCGATTCGAAGAATCCAAGATTGAAACGCTTGCTAACATTCCAGCTCAAATAATGGTTTGCCATATATTTGGTTTCGTATGTCCGTTCCTCAGTAACCTCCGGACGCACGTCCTTCATCCACATATAAGTATTCGTGTATTTGATTTTCCAAAATGTCGTATTGATTTTAAAAAAAGGATACGGACTCGTGCCATCGGCCTGCAGTAATGACCGATAACCATCGCCAATAAAATTGCGGCCATATCCAAACTGCAAATTAAAATGCCTGTTTGGTGTAAAGGTCAACTGTGCTTCAGCAACCGGGAAATCGAACGCATCTTCTTTAAATCGTTTAGCGATGCCGATTCCCGGAATGATCGCCGGGTTTCCGCCGGACGGTGCCAATGAAGTGGCATAAGCATTATAATAGTCTGCAAATCTTCCCTGGCTTTCAAATATCGTAGTCGAAAAATTGATCTGCTCCGTAATGCCGCCCTGAACCCGTAATCCGCGGGTATTGACATACGTATATTTCACATCTCCGGGCGAATTCTTGCCGACACGAAGATCCAAAATCGGATCGAGCGTAAACCAATAATCATCGCCCTTTATCCGAACAAGATTCTCGTCCCACAGTTTGCGGTCGAGCCAGCTTGTCGTACTCATTTTGAGATTGCGGCCAAACTCCTTGAAATCATAATATCTTGAAACTTCCGAATATGTCAGTGGTTTCGATGCGGTATGACTGTTGCTTCCGACCTGATTGATCTCATCATCAAAATGCGAATAATAATTGTGTGAAAACGGAATGTTAAGATGACTCGAATACTGCGGTTCATCGAAAGTTTTGTACTTAATGCTGCCATATTCCGCAAGCTCAACCTCACGACTTTTCACTTTACGTAATGATCTTTCGCTTGCGCTGATCGTTTCAGTGTTGGCTGAAGAGTTTGAGGCGACAACTTCACCCGGCTTTTGCAGCGGCAAATCGATGCGGATCGTATACTTTGCATAAGTTGGATTGCCATTATATGTTGCGGGCTGAACTTTCGGAAGTAACGCAAAGACACGACGGCTTTCTTCGGCAAGTTCAGGCTTTGGCGCATCGACATATTGCACCACGAAAGTTCCTTCCTCAGTCACTTCAAACAAAACGATCACCGTTCCTTTTCCGGCATCGGCATCAGTAGCTTTAAAATTTTCGAATACGAAGGTCTGGAGCTTATTGTAAAAACACGATTCGCGGGAAGCGGTATCCAAAGATTCACAGCCGGGAAATGTCGGAAATTGCTGCACGGTTTGCGCATATCCGGCCAGCGTCATCATCAATACAGCGATCCAAATATATTTTTTCATCATTTAATAAGTATTGGTAGAAATTTGCCGGTCGCTGATGGTTTTCGCTGCCGATGTCCCGATCCGTCTTACTCCGAGATTGATCATTTCAACGGCCTCTTCATAAGTCCGGACACCGCCGGCCGCTTTGACGGGAAGTGGCGACGCATTTTCGAGCATGATTATTATCGACGGAATTGTGGCACCATTTGGCTCGCCCGACGTTTGGTAAAAACCTGTCGAAGATTTTACGAAGACCGACGCGAACTGGTCGTCATTAAAATTTGACATCACCACATTCTTGATCAGCGACGACAATTGTGCAATCTGGAGATTGTTCAGTGCCGCGACTTCGATAATGAACTTTGCCGTTTTCAGGTGCGAGAGGCACAATTTTGAACATTCGAGAATTTCGCGTTTTAAAAGATCCGTTTCGCCTCTTTTGAACGCTTGGTAATTACAAACAAAATCAATTTCGTCGGCACCATCTGCAATGGCAGATTCAGCTTGTTCAAGTTTATAATTTAGTTCTGATGTTCCTTCCGGAAAATCGATTACAGTCCCGACAAGCACATTCGATGCGTCTTTTGAAATCATATCATGCGCCATCGAAACATATTCGGGCCGGATCATGATCAGCTTAAAATTTTCCCTTATCGCTTCAACGATAAATCCTTTGGCAACCCGACGGTTATCTTCTTCAGACAAACCGGCCTGATCAGCAGTTTTCAAATAAGTCGAATCGAGAAAAGTTTTAATATCCATTGCGGTGTTTGAATCAGGTAAAAATAAAAAAATCCCACCGAAGCGGGAGTGTTTTTTAGGATTTATGCTCGTTTGCGTCTGACAATGAAAATGGAAAGGATAACTGCCAGGAATGAGCCGGAAATATTGGCAATGATATCGGCAACATCTGCCTCACGATCGGCAGTCAGAAATTCCTGCGCAAGTTCAATTCCAATTCCGTAAATAAACGAAGCTATGAATATTGCAGCAAGCGTTTTACCAACCGATGAAAACCTTGTTTTAAAATGCCAGAACCAAAGAATGGTAAACCCGAAATGAAACACAATATGAACGAGCTTGTCGGCATTCGGCATATCCATTTCAGAACCCAAATTCTTAAAACTGAGCAAGCTTAAATATGCAATCGCCGTTGTCCAAACGATGGCTGCAGCGAGCGGTAATCTACGCCCCAATAAGTTCGCGATAGGCATCGGCAGTCAAAAGTTCATCAAAATCTGAAGGATTCGAGACTTTCACTTTGATCATCCAGCCTTTTCCGTAAGGATCTGAGTTCACTGTTTCAGGTGCCGATTCAAGATCTGCGTTAAAGTCGATGATTTCACCTGCCAGCGGCAAAAACAAGTCAGAAACGGTCTTTACTGCTTCGACAGTCCCAAAAACATCATCTTTTCCCAAGGTCTGATCAAGTGTTTCAACTTCAACGTAGACAATGTCTCCAAGTTCTTTTTGCGCAAAATCGGTAATTCCAACGGTAGCAATGTCCCCTTCAAGCTTTATCCATTCGTGGTCCTTAGTGTATCGCAGATCGGCAGGTATGTTCATTTGATTTTTTTTTGAGTTTCACAAATGTAAAGCTAACGACTGATTAGAAAAAACTTTTTTCTAGTTTCCGAAGTTGTAACGAAGCGTGAATCCGGTGCGAATGTTTGTCATCGGGAACGACGTCGAGATCACAGCTTTTGAGAACGAATGATCGTAGAAGAAGATCGCCGTCAGGTTTTTGCTGAACGCATAGTCTGCTGTCAGTTTTGCTGTCCAGATGTTCTGTCCGCCACCAAGCTGGTTGTTTTCGTAATCGAGATATCTAACGATCGTCTTGTTATTGCGATACGAGAAATCAACTTTGATATTGATATCGCTTCGGATAACACCCTGCGGATTATCTGCAAGCGAAGAATTAAAGATCACATCTTTTACCCTGTAACCCAATCCGATCACATATTCAATTCCCTGAACTTCCGTCAATAAATTATTATCAAAACTCATCGACAATGCGCGGTCTTTCTTCATCTCCGCCAGGAACTTGAACGAATTCTTCATTTCAAAATCCACTCTTATCAACGGACTGAACTGCTCTACCAAATTCACATTCGAAATGATCAGCTTATTCTGGAAGTTTCCTGCAGCATCGGTCGGGTTTGCAACGGGATCATATTCAAAATTCGATCGGAATGAGTTTACTGTATACGATGCACGATAATTATGCTGAAGCGAGAAACGCTTAAACCTGTCTTTAAAGAATTTGTATCGCATCAAACCATTGTACTTCACGGTCCAGTTCGGGATCGGGATATCGCGGAACGGCCCAAGATTAACACCGCCTGCATCTTGCCCTGTGTAAGCCGCAAGGAATGCCGGAAGCAAAACTGCCTGGTTGTTTCGGCCAAATCCGACAGGGAAACCTTCGGTATCGGTTGGGAAACCTGTTCCTCCGTAATGCTGTTCTGCCAAACGGTTTGCAATGGTAAGCCTGTTCTGACGGAAATCATCAAATGCGGCCGAACCATTTTCGTCACTTGGACTGAATGCCGTTTTGATCAATACGGTAGATATCGAGAAGTTGCCAAATGTATATGGTGATTGTGCCTGATAGGGTTCAGGTGCCAAAGGATCTACAAAATATTGCTCGGAGAAATTTTCTGCATACGCACGATCCGCAGTCAGATCGATCTTGAAATCAGGGAACAGATCGACATTCGCAGTAAAGTTCAAAAGCTTATTTTCAACACGCGTGAAATTCTGGTTGAACTCCGGATATGTCGTCAGCCAGCCGCGTCTTGCAGCTTCATAACGAACATCATCCTGCGAACCAAGCACAAACCCCAACGTCGGGCGTGTCGTTCCAAGGAAACCAATGCCCGGAAGATAACCCGGTAAAACGGTTCCCTGATTATCCGTGTAATTGATCTGGATGTTTTTCACGCTTGTCAGAACTCCGATGAGGCCGTTTACAAAAATATTTCCTTCGTTCGCTTTTGGCTGCGGACGTGTTTCGACTTTCTGTCCAGGTCTCGGTGCAGCAGCAGGTCTGGCAGGAGCTTTCGGGGTTTTCTTACCAAGCCCTATATATTTATAGAAAAGATCCATGTTCAGCGACGTATTCAATCGATGCGAAGCTGCGTTCTGGATCGTGTTTCCAAGGCTATAATCGACGCCTTGATATGGAATCGACTGCAATGCCAGTGAAGCGCGTGTCCAATTGAAATCTCCAGTATATGAATAATTCGATTTCACGAAACTTAAGAATGGAAGTTTGCTCAGCGGCAATTCGTAATTCACGACAATCTGCTGGTTGTGCGTATTTGCCTGTCCGACATCAAAATAATCATCCCAGATCGTGACGCTGTTATCCGGAATATTCTGCTCATTCATATAATTTCGTACGATGTTGCTTGTTGCAACCGTGTAATTGATCTTCAGGTTTTTCGTCAGATTATAATTGAAACCGTACTGATAATTGAATAAGAAATTCCTTCTGTAAAGCGGATCAAGCGGCAAACCTTCAACTTCCACCTGACGGAATTGCTGACGGTTATACTGACGCAAAATGTTTGTATTGAACGTAACCGTCGATGGCAGATAATTAAAATTGAAATCCTGCAATATCTTCCAGTACGCACTTTTCTTCATGAACTTCGTCTTTTTGAACGGCTCGATAGGCTTCGGCTGGAATGCATAAGAATAATCGACTGTACTGCTAACCTGCTGGTCGACATAGCTCTCAATTTCGAAATCATGTCTTTCAACCTCATTGAATGAATGTGAAAGCGTTATGTTCTCCGGATCATACAAACGTGTTTTCTGCTGTGGCGCACGCTCCTTCCGGACGCCGATAAAGTTGATGCTCTTGCGTTTCGTATAGTCGATCGCACGCTGGCGGATGTTCTCGCGTTCAGTTTCGTCCTCGGTGTTATCCAGCAACTGGTCGAGCCTGATATCCTGATTGAACGGATCATATTCCGGAGTGATGATCTCCTCGCCCACCGCATAATTGAACGGAATGTTCAGATACCATTTTTTTGGAAGCAATTTCCCAAGACTCAAATTTGTAACGATGTTATACTGCTGAACATCTTCACGGCTTCTTTCATTCGGACCTTGCTCAAGCGAGCCAAATCCGATCGTACTCATTCGGCCCGTTGCCGAAAGCGTTGCGAAATCCGCGATATTCGAATCTAAATTGACAACTGCCGCCATTCCGCCTTCGTTGTCCATATCGGCAAGACGAAGTTCGTTGAACCAAACTTCACCCTGGATGTTTTCCGGAGTAAACGTAACTCCGTTTGGAATTGCGGTATTGTCTGTGTTATTTTTCAATCCGACCATCAACGTCCGTACAAGGCCGAAATTAGGATTACCACGAATACCGATTCGCATTTCGTTGTCGGCCCCGATGCGTGAATCGTCAAGGAAACCCTCATTTACGAAACGAATCCCATTTTCATCTTCAATTGGTGGATTCGATCCCAATGCCAAAATCTTCAACTTTGTTAGCAATTCCAATGGAACATTGATCTCATTTGCTGTTGGCCAGATATCTTCCGCAGATCTTGCCGTGAAAGGCGATACTTTAAGCGGTATCTGGATCTCGTAGAAGTTCCGCGTAAAATCGTTACCGATCCGGATAAATGCAATCATCTGATCAGACTGCAATGGCGTTCCATCGCCAACCAAAGCTTCGGCGTGAAGGAACATCTTCAGTTTTTTGAACTGACGCATGTCGACACTTACATTTTTAAACACGGCACGCGCATCATTTGGCTGCAAACCTGCACCGGAAACCCGAAGCGAAAGCGACTGCTCATTCTGCTGGACGATCGTATTGTTATTGTTTAATTGCTCCCGAACAACTCCCGGAGGCGAAACGTATGGAATCGGCTCGCGGCGTTCGTTTTCCTGTATGTTGACCGCAAGAACGTCAAGCGTTGTATTGTCATCATCCGGATCGTCGTTGGCTTCAAGCGTTCCTGTAAATCTTCTCCATTCCCCACGAACAAGGTCAAGCGATCCGAAACGCACCGTGATGTCATCGCGGAAACCTGTCATAAAGATCCTCATGAAATTGATTGTCCTGATATCGGGGCTTCCGATTGCATTACGGCCAGCTTCTTCAAGAATTGGAATTTTAAACTGTATCCAACGAGTCGTTGTCGGTGGAATTGCACCGGTTGGCAAGTTTGGCGGACTGCTCGTGATTTCGCGAACGTCTGTCACATACGGCTGATCCGCATCGCCAACCTCGATATTTGGCCTAAGGTTCAATGCATATTCGTAATACGCATTGATCGTATTCATTGTGTTGTCGCGATTGATATCTTCGACATCCGGAATCGTTGTCGAGCCGCGGTTGTCTTCGCTAACATCAACCGGTGAGTTGCCTTGCGTACCATTATATTGTCGGTAACGATCAGTTACAGATCCGTCACCCTGAAGGAAATATTCGTAATTATCCGCTGATGGATCTTCTAAACCGGCAAACGCAGGGAATTTTGCGGCTTCTGCAGCATCGTCCAATCCATCGAATCCGATATCCTGTTGCGAACGGTTACCTCCATCGGCATCAAAAGCATAGATCAACGATTGCGATGCGGGAACATTACCCCAGATCGGCTGTGGTGTTACTAAAATCTGATCAGGTCCAAGTCCATTCTCATATTGCTTGCGTCCGTCTTTCAAAACATCTTCAGAGATCTGTCCGAGGTTGAACAAAATCCTTCCGGTATTATCTGCTGCAGGCTGTGCAGGGTTTTCGCTGTCCTGATACGGATCGAGCATCCAGAACTGGATGTATTCAACATTTGCCTGCTCAAAGTTGGTCGAATTGATGGCGCGCATGATACCACCGAAATTGTCCTGTGCTTCGAGTGGACCGAATTCGGTTCCTCCCGCAACTGCCGGATTGTAATTGTACGGTCCGCGTTCCGTTGGGTAATATGTTAAATCGAAGGTATTGATAACCTGCGACTGACCGACCGGAATTTCGGTCAGCGGATAAAGTTCTTCGCTGTAGATCCGTCGCGTGGCATTAAATGCAATATCCTGTGGTGAAAGATCTCCCGGTGTTTGCGCATAAAACGTCGGATCGATCGTATACCAGGAAAGTTTCGCGCGCCTGAATCCATATGACAAATCGGGAGCTTCCGCACCAAAATCCGGATACTGACTTTCAGCGTTTCGCACCGGTACGCTCGACAGGTTCCACGAAAATGGCGAACGCATATCGATGTTTGTCTGAGATCCTTCGAAATCATCTATATAAATTGTCGATTCGCCTTCAAATTGATCTGCTTTCGGTGTGTCGGGCTTAAGGTATGCGATCTCGCCGCGAAGTGAGATGTTGGACGGCACATCGGTATCGATATTCGGAAGCTTATTGACCATTCGCGTAAGGAATGGCACTTCTGCAGAATAATTGGCATTCACGCCAAAAATTGAATTGTTGACCGATTCCTGACCGTAGTTCGACTTAACCGTAAACGGGCGCTCGGTCATTTTAAGGAATGTTGCCCCAACTATGAATTTTTCATTGAATTTATGCTCGACGTTAACTCCGAAGAATCTCCTTGTCTGCTGACCGAAAACCGAATTGTTCTCGACAGAAACTTCGATAGGCGTGTTTGACGCCTGAAGTGACGGATCCAAAATCTGGACACGGCCCAATTGGTAATTAACGCTGTAATCGACACCTTCTACAAGGACACGGCCACCTGCGGTAACTACCACTGAACCTCTTGGAACGTTGAACGCCCCAATCGGAATTCCATCGCCGCCGGTTGATTTAAAACGTCCGCGAAGCTGGAATTTGTTCTTTTCACTTTCCTGCAATGCGTCGGCCTGCGTGCTTTCGTACATCCGTCGATAAACGTATTTCCGCTGGTTGTCATTCCAATCGAGCGACGAATCTTCGTCACCAAGGTAATTTTCGGTACCGGTCAGTCTTAACTTTTCAAAAAGCAATCTGCCGAACGGTTCTACAGTAGTAAATATCAGTCGGCCGTTTTGCGTATCGACGGTTAATCCCGGAAGGAAATCGAAAAATCCATCTCCGCCGGCTTGTGGGTCGTTGTTATAATTTAGCTTGTCTACGTTAAAAACTTTGAGAAGCGGCGTCTGTTCCAATGGCGGCAATCCCGGATCCTGTGCAGGAAATGGTGCTGTCGGGACCGGCTCGATGTAATTCAGCGGTGACGGATCGGTGTAAAGAATATTAAAACGGAAATCTTCCTGCTCAAGCTGGAATGCGCCCGGAATCTGGTAGATATTCTTCATCATCAGGTCCCAAACCGGCGTGTTGACGTTCGTCAGGTTGCTTTTCAGCATTTTTACGATAAGCGCCTGCGTTGAAATTGTTTCAGGCTGTCCTGTATCTGGATTGATCGGTCCGGTTTGCGTGGCATCGACGCCATCAGTTCCAAATTCACCAACCTGATAAACAGTATCTCCAATAGTATATTCGTATGCTACCGCAAGGATCTCATCATTGGCAAGTCGTTGCTGAAGCGAGATATAACCCAATTGCGGATGAAAAGTAAATTCGCTTGAAGTAAGCTTTCGGGCATTTTCAAGTTTTGAATAATCCCGGCCTTCGCTTGGCACGAATCCGCCTGTTCCGACAAATCCCTGATCGGCTGTTACTACCTCACGAATCGACGTTGTAAGCGCACCTTCGGGCGTTCCGATATCTGCAGGATCATAATCGTTATTTTGGTTATCAGGCGGCAAATCTGTAAAGTCGCCCGGGTTGTTTGGATCGGGATTAAAGAAGTCCGGCCCGATTGGATTTCGCGTCACAATCTGATCCGCTGGAATTCCGGTCAGCTGCGATTCACCTAAATCCTGCAATGCTATGACATTTCGAAGATTGTTGTTCGTCTGGCTGACACGATTTTGGCGGTTGGTGACCCACACTTCAATTCGTGTGATCTGAACCCGAGTATTGATGAACGGATAGTTGGCAAGCGCTTCGTCGTACTTGTTCCGGAAATATTGTGCAAGGAAAAAGTGGCGGTCGGCATCATAATCCAATCCGAATAACTCGAAATCCTGAATCGTTCCACCGCCTTGTGCAGTAACGCTTCTTGTTTGGGATTTCTGCTCAGAAAAAATTCCCGTAACGGTCGTCCGCCCGAATTGCAATTGCGCCTTAACACCAAAAAGGCTTTGGACGCCACGAATGAGCGAGCTGTTCAATGGCAGGCTTACGTTTCCGACTTCAATTTTCTGAATGATGTCGTCTTCGGTTGGCGTGTATTCAAGTTTGATAAGATTCTGGAAAGCAAAGGTTGATTCGGTATCATAATTCGCATTCACGCTAAGCCTCGTTCCCACTTTACCCTGAAGGCTCATGCTGATCCGCTGATCGAAATCAAACGTAGTTGTCGAACGGTTTCGCGGCGACAGTGACGGATTATCCTGCTTTGTATATCGGACGCCGAGATCCATTTCGACCGAACCGGTAGGTTTTACATCAATTGTATTGCTCCCGAAAATGGTCTCGAAAAATCCGGAATTGACGTAATATCTTGGAAGGAGATCTTTTTTGGCTTCTTCACTGCCTTCTTTTTTACCGTCGATCGCATCGGATTTCTGCTTAAAATAATCCCGCATCGATTCGCGAAGAACGAGTTCCTGATATTCCTGTGGCGTGAGGATGATCGGATAATTGATATTAAAATCGTCTACTGAAAAGGTATAGACGTAGCGATCGGTTACAGGATCGTAAGTATATGCTTCGACAATACTTGTCGGATTTGGTAAATCCACACGCCCGGTTGAGAATCCGGTGGCTGTGGAATCCTGCACTTCTTCGTCAACCTGCGCGAAGGATTCAAAGCTAAAGATATAAAACAACAAGACGAAAGCAATGCGCAGCAGAAGTCCCGTTCTATGATAAACTGTTTTCAAGTACTATAAATTTTTTAAGGCCTGCTTTATGATCGATTCGACACTTGCATCGGGTTGCTGCTTCACAATATTTTCGACAGATTTTTCCGCTAACTTTTTGTTAAAACCTAAGACCTCAAGAGCAGATAACGCTTCATCTTTGTTTGTATTGTTTTGAGAAATTGAAACTTCGTCGAGATCATAAAGTTTTAACACTTTATCCTTGAGGTCAAGAATGGCGCGTTGTGCCGTCTTTCCACCTATGCCCTTGATTGACTGGATCGTACCGACATCTCCGCTTCCGAGCGCATTGATGATCTGCCGCGGATCCAAAGATGACAACATTGTACGCGCGATTCCTGCACCGATGCCCGAAACGGAGATCAGCAGCCGGAAAAGTTCGCGTTCCGAACGTTCCATAAAACCGAACAGCGTATGTGCGTCTTCCTTAATTTGTAAATGCGTGAATAACCTGATGTTTTCAGATGATGGCAAAAGGGAATAAGTATGCAGTGAAATATTAACGTGGTATCCGACGCCGCCGCAATCGATGACGACTTCGGTCGGTGTTTTTTCAACCAAACGCCCCTGTAAATGTGCTATCATTAAATAAGAAAAGCCAAATATATAAAAAATCTTTAACAGCCTTATAACAGATCTATCAGGCATCTGCGGCGCCTTGCCATCTCTTGCGTCTCTTCTCTTTTTCCTGCGCATCAACTACGGCAACCGCCACCATATTTACCATCTCTGCAACGCTTGCGCCGAGCTGGAAAATGTGGACCGGCTTTTCCATTCCCATCATGATCGGGCCGATCGATTCGACTTTATAAAGTTCCTTGAGCATTTTGTAAGTAATATTTGCCGCTTCAAGATTTGGAAAGACCAATGTATTGACCTTTTTGCCCGCCAATTTTGAAAACGGAAACTTGTTTTGTAGCATTTCCGGATTCAGTGCAAAATCCGCCTGAAGTTCGCCATCAACAATCAGATCAGGATAATATGTGTGAAGATAATTAACGGCTTCGCGGACTTTTGCGGCTGCCGGATCCTGCGATGAGCCAAAGTTTGAAAACGAAACCATCGCAATCACGGGCTCGATCCCGAACATACGTACGGTTTTCGCGGTCATCAATGCGATCTTTGCCATATCATCGGCAGACGGTGCCGGATTGATAGCGGTATCCGACAAAAACATCGGCCCGCGGTTGGTCATCATCATGTTCGTCGTGGCGATGAGCGAAATGCCGGGAGCTTTTCCAATAAGCTGCATCAATGGTTTTACGACTGTCGGATAGCTCCGCGAATAGCCTGAAACAAATGCGTCCGCATCACCTTCATTAACCATCATCGCTGCAAAATAATTCCGTTCGCGCATCCATTTTTCGGCATCGATTCGCTGAATTCCTTTCCGCATTCGCGATTCCCAAAACTTGCGGGCATAGCGTTCGCGGCGTTCGTCCTCGTCGTGCGTTTTTGGGTCGATGATCGGAATTTCGTCATCAAACCCGATTTCCTTTTTAAGTTCGAGAATAGTTTCGCGGTTACCCAAAAGTATTGGTTTGGCAATGCCGTCTTCAAATACGATCTGCGCCGCTTTCAACACGTCAAGTGAATCGGCTTCTGCGAACACAACGCGCTTCGGATCTATCTTGGCGCGGTTGGCAAGCAACCTGACAAGCTTGTTGTCAGAGCCAAGCCGTTCGAGAAGTTCGTCGCGATATTCGTCCCAATCTTTGATCGGACGCAGCGCAACACCCGAATCCATTGCAGCTTTTGCCACGGCAGGCGCAACGGTTGTGATCAATCTTGGATCGAAAGGTTTTGGAATGATATAATCGTTGCCGAAGATCAATTTTGTTTCGCCATAAGCGATGTTGACCTGCTCCGGAACAGTTTCTTTTGCAAGCGCTGCCAATGCATTTACCGCAGCCATTTTCATTTCTTCGTTGATCTTGGTCGCGCGGACATCGAGCGCACCGCGGAAAATATACGGGAAGCCAAGAACATTGTTAACCTGGTTGGGATGATCTGAGCGGCCTGTTGCCATAATGATGTCTTCACGCGTTGCAATCGCCAGATCGTAATCTATTTCCGGAATTGGATTTGCCATCGCAAAAACGATCGGATTTTTTGCCATAGACAATAGCATATCAGGCGACAAAAGGTTTCCAGCGGACAATCCAAGAAAAACATCCGCACCTTTCATTGATTCTTCAAGAGAAAGTCCAGGGCGGTCGATTGCGTACCTAAGCTGCAACGGGGATAAATCGGCACGATCGGTCGACAGAACGCCGTCCTTATCGAACATGATTATGTTTTCATTTTTGATCCCTAATCTGAGGTATAGGTTCGTACATGCAAGAGCCGCAGAACCTGCGCCTGAAACTACAAGCTTTACATTTTCAGCCTTTTTGCCCGCAAGTTCCAACGCATTGATGAGCGCGGCCGACGAAATGATCGCGGTTCCATGCTGATCATCGTGCATGATCGGAATATTGAGCTCTTCAACAAGTCGACGTTCGATCTCGAATGATTCCGGCGCTTTGATGTCTTCGAGATTAATGCCGCCAAAAGTCGGCGCGATATTTTTAACGGTTTCCACAAACGCATCGATATCCTTGGTTCCGATCTCGATATCGAATACATCGATGTCTGCAAATATTTTGAAAAGCAGTGCCTTACCTTCCATGACCGGTTTCGAAGCTTCGGGACCGATATCGCCCAATCCCAAAACAGCAGTTCCGTTAGTGATCACAGCGACAAGATTTCCTTTCGCAGTATACTTGTAAACCTTGCTGATGTCTTTTGCGATTTCCAGACATGGCTCGGCAACTCCGGGCGAATAAGCCAGCGAAAGATCGCGTTGCGTAGCGTATTTTTTTGTGGGTATAACCGCGATTTTACCCGGTATCGGTTTGGCGTGGTAAAGAAGTGCTTCCCTGCGTTTGCTGTACTTGTTCATAGTTGATTTTCGAGACTAGCAAAGGTAGCAGACAAACTGAAAAAAGCGAAGGTTTTCGCGCAAATCTTATTTTGAAACTGATGCTTTATAATCGCAGGAAAACAGCAAAAAAAATGACGCTGAATTTAATCAGCGCCATTTGAAACTTTTAAAGTTTTACGATTACAACTTAATCAATTTTTTTGTTGAAACCACCTCGCCGCAACTGATTTGCAGATAGTAAGTTCCGGTTTGAAGGTCTTCAACTGAAATCGTTCTGCGGTTCTCCGGAATATTGTTCACCGATTTCACCAGTTGCCCGAGTTGATTATAGATTTTGACAGATGTCATTCCGCTAAGTTGAGTGTCTAAATTTATCATCTCAGATGCAGGATTCGGATAGATCCTGAAATCGGTCATATCATAAGATTCGGTCGAAAGCAGAACGACCGTAGTGGAAACGGTATTTGTGATGATAGGGAAATTGAAATCGAAATAAATTTCTGCCGTGTTTTCAATGACGCTGCCAACACCAACCGATGCTGCAGGCTTGATACGGAATGCGACAAATCCGTTGCTTCCCGGCTCATCTTCTTCTTCAGGAGGCAGATTGATATTGTCAAAGAAAAATTCCAATTCGTTACCCGAAGTTAGTGTTGTCCGGTAATCATGGCTAGCCGAAATTACCTCTAATGTCGAAACATCGAGATTTGCCGAAAGTACATCTTTCACACGGACATTCTCGGCCATGAACGTTCCCGTGTTCTGGAAACGGATCAGGTAATGCAGATAATTACCGACATCTTCAAGACGTATCTGCGGGCCTTCGATAACGGCCTTGTCATTTGGATCGTATGAGCCCACAACAACCTGATTGAAAGTAAAGACATTATCTTCCGGTGTGTCATCCCCTGAAATCGGCGTCGCGGTAGCGATAAATGTCAGCAAGTCACCGTTATTTACAGCAGGCGTTTCCATTGGCGAATTCACGTTGAAAACCACATAGAACGAACGCGATTCAGACGGGAGCAGATTCGTATAATTCCAATTCAGATTGTCGACAGATTGCGATGAAGGTGCAATATCAGCCGATACAAAATCCATCCTTGAATCGTCGTAATTAAAATTGACCGAACCGCTGAGCACCTGGTTCCCATTATTTTTGTAAACAATATAGTAGGTTGCATCGAATCCCGGACGTGCAGGTCCAATTGGCAGTATCGAAACATCAAGATCGTTGTGCACTCCATCGGGCGCCATGCAGAAATCAAGTGATTCCGTGAGATTGTTCTGCGTCGCAAAATTTATCACGCCCGAAGGCGGATCGAACGTGAAGTATGCCATATTGGTTTCGGCCGCCACCGTGAAATTGCCGGCGGGAACATAAATCGTATAATCGCCATTGGCATCGGTGAAAGTTAGGCTGTTATTGGAGCCGTCAGTGGCAGTAACCTTGACATTCTGCATTGGATTGTCGCCGGAGTCACATCCATTACCATTCCCATCCAAAGTAATGTTTCCTGTAATCGTATTGTAAGTATTTACGACATT
>CBDUBJ010000026.1:0-33061 GCA_965365355.1 uncultured bacterium | reverse complement strand
GAGTTCGATGGCATCAAACATGTCCTTCGCACGATCCCTTCGGGAATTTTCCATGAGAAATCCATTAATATAATCGGCAACGGCGTTGTGATCGATCCGGTTGTTTTTAAATCGGAGCTCGCCGGACTTGAAAAATTCAACATCGATGTCAAATCGCGCCTCCTCATTTCACGAAAAGCACACCTGATTCTTCCAACGCACCGACTGCTTGACGCAGCATCCGAAGCATCAAAAGGAAAAGCCAAGATCGGTTCCACGTTAAAAGGCATCGGTCCGACATACATGGATAAGACCGGTCGGAACGGCATCCGCGTAGGCGATATCGAACTCGACGATTTTAAAGACCGTTACCGCACGCTTGCCGACAAGCATGAATCGATGATCAAATTCTACGACGTTTCCATCCAATATAATTTGCCAGAGCTTGAAAAGGAATTTTTCGATGCGATCGAAACCCTAAAGCAATTGCAATTCATCGACAGTGAAGAATATCTTCACCAGGCGCAGAAAGAAGGAAAATCGATTTTATGCGAAGGTGCGCAAGGTTCCCTTCTCGATGTCGATTTTGGAACTTATCCGTTCGTAACGTCATCAAATACAACGGCGGCGGGCGCTTGCACCGGATTGGGAATCGCTCCCAACAAGATCAGCGAAGTGTACGGAATTTTTAAGGCATATGCGACGCGTGTGGGCAGCGGGCCGTTTCCCACCGAGCTTTTTGACGAAATTGGAGCCACAATGGCGAAGGTCGGAAATGAATTCGGCTCGGTAACCGGCAGGCAAAGACGTTGCGGCTGGCTTGATCTGGTAGCATTGAAATATGCAATTCGCGTTAATGGCGTCACGCAACTAATGATGATGAAAGGCGATGTTTTGTCGGGGTTCAAGACGCTTCAGGTTTGTACCTCATACAAATACAAAGGCAAGGAAATTTCACATCTGCCATATAATATCGAGCCTGAAAACGTAACTCCGGTCTATCGGGAATTTAAAGGCTGGAACGCCGACCTGACGGGAATGACGACTTTTGATGAGCTTCCGCCAGAATTGAAAGCATATATTTCATTTATCGAATCGGAAGTTGAAGTGCCAATAAAAATTATATCGGTCGGCCCGGACAGGAAACAGACGATTACTAAATAACAAAGTAGTTAAATCCATGAGGCCAACTAAACTTTTCAAGGCGTTTTTCCAGAGCGAAAAAGCGGGTGGACTCACACTGATGTTCGCTGCGGTAATTTCTTTATTCCTTGCAAATTCGGTTTTTCAACACGACTATCTTGCGATCTGGCATTATGAGATGGCGGGAAAACCTTTTGAATATTGGATCAATGACGGTTTAATGGCCATTTTCTTTTTGCTGATCGGCCTCGAACTCGAACGGGAAGTGTATATCGGGGAGCTTTCAAATATCAAAAAAGCCAGCCTGCCGATAATGGGTGCTTTGGGCGGAATGCTTGTACCGGCAGCGCTTTATATTCTTATCAATTTCGGCACGCCGATGCAGGCCGGAGCAGGAATTCCAATGGCAACAGATATTGCTTTCGCCATCGGAATATTATCGCTTTTAGGAAGTCGCGTTCCCGTATCGTTTAAAATTTTCCTGACTGCGCTTGCCGTCATCGATGATCTTGGCGCCATCCTGGTCATTGCAATCTTTTATACTGATTCGATCGCTTTCAGTAACCTCGGAATTGCCTTAGGAATATTCGTATTGATGCTTGTGATGAACAGGCTTAAAATCCGCAATGTCATCCCATATCTGATCTTTGGCGTCGCGATGTGGTATTTCATGCTGCACTCGGGCGTGCATGCCACGATTACCGGAGTTCTGACAGCTTTTGCCATTCCATTCGGAAACGGCGACGAAAAGTCTACTTCATACATCCTGCAGCATTTCCTGCATTATCCGGTGGCATTTCTGATCGTGCCGCTTTTTGCACTGGCAAATACCGGTATCATCATCAGTGAAGGCTGGGCAAATGCACTTTTGGAACCTATCGGAATTGGGATAATCATCGGTTTGTTCGTCGGAAAACCGCTGGGAATCTGGCTTTTTTGTTATCTCGGGAAACTTTTTAAGCTTTGTGAACTGCCTCGCGGAATGAGCTTCTATGATTTGTTGGGAATCGGATTTTTGGGCGGGATCGGATTTACCATGTCAATCTTCATTACGCTTCTGGCGTTTGACGATGCGTCGTTCGTTCTTCAGTCGAAAATGGCAATCCTTGTTGCCTCGGGATTATCAGGATTGATCGGATTTATATTCCTAAAATACCTTTTGTCAAAAAGGAAATATTCCGCTGACGATTACGAAGACGATGATCAGTAAAATATTTACCTCAGACTCAAAATCAGCGATTCGGTAGCGCGAAGATTTACCGGTATCGAGCCTCGGCCGCCTTCGATGGTCATCCGATATTTTTTGCCTGAAAGCTCATCAGTCATCTCATAAGTTCCATCGGCAAGTGCCCATTTTGAAACGATCTCGGCAGGAATGCGAAGTTTAAATTCAGAATTGTCGCGAACTGACATATTGGAAGTAACGATCAGTTTCTCCGTATCAGACCATCTTGCAAACGAATATACTTTCAGACCGTATTCATGAAAACCGCGGTTCGCCGTTTGAAGGTCCTGGAATTCACCTCGCAATGCAGTACTTTCCAAGGTGAAGCTTAGTAGCTTTTTATAAAACTCGCGAAGTTGCTTTTCTTTCCTCGACAGTTTTCCACCGTCGAATTTTCCATTGTTCATCCATCGCTGGTGCGCGGGAACACCAACATAATCGAATATTGATGTCCGCGAGCGTCTTCCAAAACCTGCATCTTCATTGCCGGGCTCGCCAACTTCCTGACCGAAATAAACCATTACCGGACCTGTCGAAATTGTCGCGGAAATTACCATGAGGCTTTTTCCATTCTCACCGCTTCCGGCAAATTCCGGACTGGCCAGTCGCTGTTCATCGTGATTGTCCAAAAAATGGAGCATGTGCGGATCGATGTCTGCAAGGCCGTTCTGAATCCTTGCAATATCGTCCGGTGAACCGTTTCCGCGAACGATGTCTTTCAGCTTATCGTACAATTCGACTTTGTCATACAGATAATCCATTTTCCCAAGATGGATGTAATTGCGATATTCTTTAGGGTTGTAGACTTCAGCAAGCAAAAAAGCATCGGGATTTTTCATTTTGATGGCGGAATTCATATAACTCCAGAATTCATACGGAACCATCTCGGCCATGTCATATCGGAAACCATCAACACCTTTATCTGTCCAGTACAAAGCGATGTCGCGAAACTTCTTCCATGAATCGGGCACATCTTTATCTTTCCAGAAATCAAAATGTTCTGCGATAGTCATATTTTCAGCGCCATTCGGCAGCAGCGGAAAATCCTTGCTCCCATCGGGACGAATCCCGTAATTGATCTTAACCGTTTCGTACCAGTCGTTGATATCGGGTTTTGCCAACCGTGATCCGTTTCCTGTCCATTTTGCAGGATTTTCAGCAAATTTTCCGTCAATCATCGGATGTTTCTCTCCGCCGAGGGGTTTGTAATCCTCGGATGTCGGAACCTGGAACGGCTGTCCCGGAATGTAATAGAAATTGTTATCGCGCTTGTATTCGACCGATGTGTCGTCGTTGGCACCAAAATCCAGAACACCTTTTGGATTAGACTTTCCTTCGTATTTGCGCGCGATGTGATTCGGAACTATATCGATGATAAGCTGAAGTCCGTTTTTGTGCGTACGATCGATCAATGCTTCGAATTCTGCAAGTCTTTTAGCAGGATTCACTGCCAGATCGGGATTGACATTGTAATAATCCTTGACGGCATATGGCGAACCGGCGCGGCCTTTTACAACTTCCGGATCGTCGTTCGAAATCCCAATCGCCGTATAATCATTTACCAGCGCATGATGCGGAACTCCCGTGTACCAAATGTGAGTCACGCCGAGAGACTTGATTTCGCGCAGTGCTTTGTCGGTAAAATCGTTAAACTTCCCTACTCCATTTTCTTCGATTGTTCCCCACGGCTTATTGGCTTGCGTTTTATTACCGAACAGGCGCGTAAACACCTGGTATACGACTTTCTTCTCGCCGTCGTTTTGCATAATTGTTGGATTGATTTGCGCATGCATCGAAAGCGCCAGGCACGATGCGGTTACTGCTGTCAGGATGTTTTTCATAATCGGCGTTTCGCGATGTCACAAATATAGATATTAACCGATATTTCCAACCCGCCAATTTCTTCTTAATTTCAGGATGCATTGGCATGAATTCCATAAATTTGCGGAAATTTGATTCGTTGAAAAAGCACCTGTTCTACACTGCTTTACTTGCCTTGCTGATTTCTTTTTCTTTGACCGCACAGGAACAAAAGAAAATCTTCGTTGAATACGCCGATAATTTTGATCGCAACGAGAATGAGATTCCCGGCGCAATTTTACTTTCCGGGAATGTTCGCGTACGTCATGACGGTATGCTGATGTTCTGCAATAAAGCATACTATTTCCAAAATGAAAATTATCTGAAAGCTTTTGGTGATGTCCGGATGGTTCAGGGAGATACATTGTTTCTCAACAGCCGTTATGCTGAATATAATGGTAATGTCAAACAGGCATTTGCAACGGGAAATGTGAGCATGCGTTCGCCGGATATGACTTTGGTAACCGATACGATCAATTTCGACCGGAATATCCAACAGGCGTATTACAATACATACGGTACAATCACAAATAAGGACAATGTGCTTCGAAGCAAATCCGGGCGATACTTTGTCAATGAAAAAAAATATGCGTTCCGTACGGCGGTTACGATCACGAATCCGAAGTATGTGATCAAGTCAAATCACCTTGATTATTACAACAATTCGGGGCACGCTTATCTGTTCGGACCGTCGACAATTACCAGCAAAACGAATTACATCTATACCGAAAAAGGGTTTTACGACACCAAACGAAATTTCGCGCATTTCCTGCGTCGGTCGTACATCAAATACAAAGACAGATTGATTGAAGGCGATAGTCTTTATTACGACAGGAACCGGGAATTTGCATCGGCTACAAATAATGTAAAGATTACGGATTCTATCAACAAAGGACTCGTGAAAGGTCATTACGCGGAAGTATACAGGAATAAAGATTCGATGTTTGTGACGCGCCGCGCGGTTGCGATAAATGTTTTGGAAAACGATTCAGTATACATCCACGGCAGACGTCTGCTTGTTACCGGAAAGCCCGAGAACCGGATCATCCGCGCCTACAATAATGTGCGGTTTTACAAAACGGATATGAGCGGCAAATGCGATTCAATACATTCAGATCAGAAAACAGGTCTGACAAAATTGATCAGCCGTCCGATACTTTGGAATTTCGAAAATCAGATGACAGGCGATATTATGCACTTGACGTCTAATTTGCAAACCGAAAAACTCGACTCGTTGAAAGTACTGAACAACGCATTTCTGGTTTCCAAGGATACGGTTGGCGACGGCTTTAATCAGGTAAAAGGCCAGAATTTGTATGGGAAATTCCGCGACAATAAGCTTTATGAAGCCGATGTCGTAAAGAATACCGAGGTGATCTATTACATGCGAAACGACAAAAATGAACTGATCGGAATCAATAAGAATGTCAGCAGCAAGATAAACTTAACCCTGGACGGAAATAACATCGATACGATCACTTTCTTTAAAACTGTCGATGGCGACATATATCCCGAAAAGGACTTGCCTGAAAATGCCCGAAAGCTACGCGGATTTATCTGGCGCGGCGATGAACGCATCAAAAACAAAGAAGATATTTTCCCGCCCGAAGAAAACGAACTTCACGAAAAAATCGTAAAAGAAAGTAAGGCTGAAATGGCGAAGGAAAACGTCCCGATGGAAATCAGGCAGGAGACTTTGGATTATGATAAGAACGCCGATAAGCCTGTGGTTAAATAGCGATAAATCGATTGTTCGATGTTCGATTGTTCGAAAAGCCAAATCTGGCCGGATTATAAATTTGTAACCGATTTCTGAAATTCCGTAAATCTTTGTCCTTTTAACATACGTAATTTAATTACATGTTCTTACAATGATAAATCGAACCATCCCTAAATGAACGATTTTCTGAAATATCAGGCGCAAACGAGCTTATTTCCGCTTGGCATGGAGGTTTCTCATGCCGATGGCTGTTACATATATGACACTTCGGGCAAAAAATATCTCGATTTGGTTGCCGGCGTTTCGGCAGTTTCGGTCGGCCATAAGAATAAACGTGTAAATGATGCGATCGTCGCGCAACTTGAACGTTATTCCCACGTCATGGTATATGGAGAATATTCGCAAAGCCCGGCTGTCGAATATTGCAAATTGCTTGCATCTATGATGCCCGCGCCGCTTGAGAAGACCTATTTGGTAAATTCAGGAACCGAAGCAACGGAAGGCGCTTTGAAACTCGCACGCCGGGTTACGGGACGAAGCAAATTGGTTTCATGCCACAAAGCGTATCACGGCAATACCATGGGTTCGATGAGCGTTATGGGATTTGAAGAACGAAAGAGGGATTTCCGACCGCTAGTTCCGGATGTCGACTTCATTACGTTTAATAATGTAGCTGACCTGGATAAGATCGATAATAAAACGGCAGGCGTTATTTTGGAAAGCATTCAGGGCGGTGCAGGATTTATCGAACCTGAAAATAATTTTCTGAAAAAGGTCCGTGAAAGATGTGATGAAACCGGCGCGCTGATGATCATCGATGAGATCCAGCCCGGATTTGGAAGAACAGGAAAATTGTTCGGTTTTGAAAATTACGGTGTTGTTCCGGATATAGTAATCATGGGAAAAGGAATGGGCGGCGGAATGCCCGTTGGAGCGTTTACCGCATCGGCCGAAATGATGGACACTTTGGCAGACAATCCGAAATTGGGACATATTACCACTTTTGGAGGCCATCCTGTAATCGCTGCAGCCTGCCTCGCAACACTTCGGGAAGTGACAGAAAAGGGATTGTTGGAACAGGCGATCGAGAAGGAAAAGCTGTTCCGCAAGCTGCTTATCCATCCGTTGATCAAAGAAATACGTGGCCGGGGATTGATGTTAGCGATGATTACCGACAGCTCATCGATTACTGACCGCATTATTTTAAGATGCCAGGACAAAGGAGTAATTTTATTTTGGCTGCTATTCGAAGGACGCGCAGTCAGGATCACGCCGCCGCTGACCATTTCAGAGGAAGAAATCCAAGAAGGTTGCGGCATCATTATTGAAGTCCTCGACGAAATTGCCACCGAATCGTTACGTTCTTAAAATCCTGTTAATTAAATTGTTTACAACAATTCGGTGATTGCAACGGTGCACAACCTACACTCCTTACTTTTAGTGAGGATAATTTAAACACTATCAGTATGCAACTCAGCAACGAAGAAGAAGAATATAATTTATCCCTTTCGAAATTTGAGTCGATGTTGAAAACCAACAAAGTACTCTTTTTCGATTCCGAGGAATTTGAGGAGATCATCCTCCATTACCTCGACAGCGGTAAAGCATCACTGGCGAAGAAAGCATTAAAGCTTGCGCTGGAGCAGCATCCGAAATCCACCGGGCTTAAGCTCGTACAGGTTGAGATGTTGATCTATGACGACAAACTTGATCAGGCCGAAAAACTCCTTAACGAACTTTTCGCCATCGAGCCTCATAATGAGGAAATCTACATTCAGAAAGCGAACATTTATTCAAAACGGGACAATCACGAAAAAGCCGTCGAACTTTTAAAGACCGCTCTTAAATATACCGATGATTTTGCCGATGTCTATAATCTGATAGGCATGGAATACCTGTTTATGGATAATCTTGAGCTCGCAAAGGAAAATTTTATCAAGTGCCTTGAAGAAGAGCTGGAAGATCAATCAGCTTTATATAATGTGGTTTATTGCTTTGAATTTCTTGACCAGAATCTGGAAGCGATCGAATACCTTAAGAAATACATCGACAAAAATCCATATAGCGAAATCGCGTGGCACCAATCGGGCCGCCTGTATTACAGCTTAAAAGATTACGAAAACGCGGTAAGGGCGTTCGAATTCGCAACTTACATCGATGAAGATTTCGTCGGCGCTTACATGGAAAAAGGTAAAGCGCTCGAAAGGCTTAAGAAATACGAGGACGCAATCGACAGTTACAATCGCACTATCGAACTCGACGATCCGACATCGTATGCCCTGCTTCGCATCGGTAAATGTTACGAGAAACTTGGCAAAAAGTCCGAAGCCTTAAAATATTACAACAAAACGGTTCACGAAGATCCGCTTTTGGATAAAGGTTGGATTGCGATCACGGATTTTTACGTTCGTCAGAAAAATTACCAGAAGGCTTTGTTTTTCGTGAATAAAGCGCTTGCGATCGACAATGAAAATCATTTGTATTGGAAGCGTTATGCTACGATCAATAAAGCGATGAACCTTTTTGAAGAGGCGGAATACGGATATAGAAAAGCTGTTGAATATGGAGATTTCCAGATCGATACATGGCTTTTCTGGGTCGACATCCTTCAATTCCTTGGTGAATTCGAGGCCGCAGTTCAAACGCTGCTTCAGGCTTCAGAATATTTCCCTGAGCAATATGAAGTTGAATACAGGCTTGCAGGTTTATACTTTATGCTTCAGGAAAATGAAAAAGGGGTTTTTCACCTCAGCAATGGTTTGAGGCTTAATTTCAAAAACCATACGATCCTTGAGGAATTGTTCCCCGTGATCTGGGACAAACGGACAGTGCAGAGCTGCATTGCGAAATTCAAAAAAAAGTAAGCAGTTTTAAATAGTGGAAATCCGACGGCAATGTCGGATTTTTTTGTTTGTAATTTTACCACATGGACGTATACGGATTGATCGGCAAAAATATCGGGCATTCATTTTCACGACATCACTTTTCGCAAAAATTTGCAGATGAAAACATCAAGGGCGAATATCGAAATTTTGATCTGAACGAAATTATAGATTTTAAACAGGTCATTGCGAACCATTCTAACCTGCGCGGACTGAACGTTACCATACCTTATAAGGAAGCGATTATCCCTTTTCTTGATGAACTATCCGATGATGCCGAACAAATCGGAGCCGTAAATGTCATCCAGATTTTAAATGACAAATTAATTGGGCATAACACTGACTGGATCGGTTTCTTAAGATCAATTCGGCCGTTATTGTCTGATGATCATAAAAATGCATTGATCCTCGGGACCGGCGGCGCTTCGAAAGCTGTTGCGTTTGCTTTGGATCAACTCAATATCAGTTACCGGTTTATTTCACGAAATGGCGATCTCGGATACGAACAGATCGGGCAGCGAATTTTTCAGGATCACAAAATCATTATTAACTGTACGCCACTCGGCACTTTTCCGGAAATTGGCGCGTTCCCGATGATTCCATATTATATGTTTACAGAGCACCATCTTGCGTATGATCTGATATATAATCCCGAAAAAAGCATGTTTCTGACCAAAGCGGAAGAAGCTGGCGCAAAAATTAAAAATGGCAGGGAAATGCTTGAAATCCAAGCCGAAGAATCGTGGAAGATTTGGAATCCGCAATGAAAATGAATTCCGCTTAAATACCAACTTTACCAGTAATTCAGCACTGCCGATCGCGTTATAAACTGTTGATTGGCTTTGGCGCTTACCTGTTTTTTAGTATCTTTCGCGTTCGAACCATAATAAAATTTCAGTGATGCTGGAAGAAAAGAATGATAACCTGCTTGATGCAGATGGAAAACAAGAAAGTGACGGGCAAACTGTAAGCTCGCAAATTGACGATGAAAATTCGGCAGATTCGGATGAAAGTTCTGATGAGACGTTAGGAATTTCGTCAGAAGGTCAGCCTGTTGATGAAGAGCAGATCCGAATTCCGGAAGAAGCTGCAGATGTCGATGAAATCCCCATGATTTCAGCTACGGAAGGCCAACCGATCGGAATTGATAACTATTTCGATGAAAAAACGATCGAGGCCGAAGGCAATTCAAATGATGGTGATGATATCATAGTCGATGACTCAGCTTCTGATCCAATCGAATCACTTGACGTAACTTTCGCCAAGGAAGCAAAAGTTAATGAAGAAATTCCTGAAGATCTTTTGGCAAATACCAATGATCTGATCGAAGTGCAAACTCCCGAGCATGAAATTTCAGGTACCGCTTCAGAAGTTATCTCAACACATGAAGATATCGATGATGTGGCCGAATCTGTCCATCATGTTGAAACCATCGATCGCGAAGAACACGACCGTATGAAAGCTGCGGAGGATGAAATCGTGGACGCGGTCACAGCCATAGAAAATTCGAATGCCAGCGACAGTGAGCATGACGACGAACATGATTCGCATATAGTTTCGCTGCAGGAATACGAATCGATGCAGATGGATGAGCTCGTTTCCCATCTTGATGAAATAGTTTCAGGCGACAAAGCGCTTTCGATGAAGCGACATGTCGAAGAGATACGCAAAGTTTTCATGTCACAATATCATCATCTTCTCGATGATAAACGAAAGCAATTTCATCAGGAAAATCCTGAAACTACTGAAGAGTTCCATTATACGGTTCCGATAAAATCGAAGTTTGACAATCTGTTGTCAAAATTCCGGGATGCGAAAAATGCACATTTTAAGACGATGCAGTCAAGCCTGCAGTCAAATCTCGAGAACAGGCTTGCGATTGTCGAAGAACTGAAAAACCTCATCAATCCACAGGAAAATATCAAGGATACGCTCAAGCATTTCAACGAACTCCGCGATCGATGGAAAAATGCCGGACCAATCCCTAAAGATAAATACAACCACGTCTGGAACAATTACCATTTCCACGTAGAGAATTTTTACGATTACCTGCATCTCGACCGCGAGGCTCGCGATATGGATTTCAAACATAATCTCGATCAAAAGCTGAAACTGATCTCGCGTGCAGAGGCATTGCTTGAAATGAATGACATCAATCAGGCGTTTCGCGAATTGCAGGCCTTGCATAAGATATGGAAGGAAGACATTGGCCCCGTTTCAAAAGAACATCGCGAGGAAATCTGGAACAAATTCAGTGAGATCACGCGTCAGATGCACGACAAACGCGAGCAGCTCCACGCGAAGCATCGCGAATCGGAGACTCAAAATCTGGAGAAAAAGCGCGACATCATTTCAAAAATTGAAGCTTTGGCTCAGGAACGCGTCAATTCGCACAGCGCATGGCTGCAGCAAATTGAGAAAGTGGAAGCGCTTCGTAACGAATTTTTTGGCGCAGGCAGAGTGCCGAACGAATCAAATGAAGAAACGTGGTCGGCATTTAAAACTGCTGTCCGGAATTTCAATTCGTTAAAAAATTCATTTTATAAAGAAATTAAAAAAGACCAAAACGATAATTTGAGCCGCAAGCAGGCATTGGTGGCAAAAGCGCAGGAATTGCAAAGCAGTGATGATTTTGCGCATACCACGCCGGTCATGAAGCAGATCCAGGAAGAATGGAAGCAAATTGGCCATGTGCCGCGCAAATATTCCGACAGCCTTTGGAAAGATTTTAAAACTGCATGCAATAATTATTTTGAGCGGTTAAAAGAGCAGCGGAATGCCGAATCATCTGAAGAAACCGAATCATTCGAGAAAAAGAAGGCATATCTCGAGACAATCCGTGAATTCCAGATGACCGGCGATCATAAAACTGACCTTGCCGCAATTAAATCGCATATCGAAACCTGGAAAAGTTTCGGACGCGTGCCCGAATCCAAACGTCATATAGAAGGCAAATTCAATAAAATCCTTGACGCGTTATTTGAAAAACTAAGCCTGAGCAAAAAAGACAGCGAGATGATGCGTTTTTCAAATCGCTTGGACCAGCTTGCGGGATCAGATGATAAACGACGCATTGAAGGCGAAAAAGTATTTTTAATGAGGAAAATCGACGAAGTACAATCGGAAATTTTCCAGCTGGAAAACAACATCCAGTTCTTTGCGAATGCGAAGAAGGACAATCCGATGGTTGCTGAAGTCCGCAAAAATATTGAGCGCCATAAAGAAGAGCTCGACACGTTAAAGGCCAAACTGAAACAGGTTCGTCAGATAAAAACAGAATAAAAAAAAGCCATTCAGTCGAATGGCTTTTTCAGTTATAATTTCTTTGCTTCATTCCAGAATACATCCATTTCGGCGAGCGTCATGTCGGAAAGCGATTTGCTCAGCTCTTTGGATTTCCCCTCGAGATACTGAAATCTTTTAATGAATTTCTTATTGGTACGCTCCAATGCATCCTCGGGATTGACATCGAGAAAACGCGCATAATTGATCATCGAAAAAAGCACATCGCCAAACTCATTTTCAATCTTTTCACGATCGCCTTTTTCAACTTCGTGATGCAGTTCCTGCAGTTCTTCCTGGACTTTTTCCCAAACCTGTTCCGGCTTTTCCCAGTCGAAGCCAACACCTTTAGCTTTATCCTGGATCCGCGAAGCCTTTACCATTGCAGGCAGACTTTTCGGAACACCTTCGAGTACCGACTCTTTGCCTTCTTTAAGCTTGAGTTTTTCCCAGTTCTGTTTGACTTCCTCTTCGTCTTTCACCTCGACATCGCCATAAATGTGAGGATGCCTGAAGATCAGCTTTTCGCAGATATCGTTAGCAACATCTGCCATATCGAATGCGCCGCCTTCGCTTCCGATCTTCGCATAAAACACGATGTGCAATAACAAATCGCCAAGCTCTTTTTTTATTTCCTCCAGATTGTTATCCAAGATTGCATCGCCCAGTTCGTACGTTTCTTCTATCGTCAGGTGACGAAGGCTTTGCAGCGTCTGCTTTTTATCCCACGGACATTTTGCACGAAGCTCATCCATGATGTCCAAAAGCCTGGCGAACGCCTCGATCTGTAACTTTTTGGTATGCATTTTTTAACCTTGGCGGTTACTTTTTCCTGGACTTTGCTGGCTTTTCAGTTTTTTCCGTAGGTTCGGAAATTGTTTCCTGCTCTTCAACCACCGATTCTTCTTCCGCGGCAGGCGCTTCCTGGGAAACCAATCCTTTTGCCTGAAGCAAATTATACCAGTTCAGTACCTTTTTAATATCCGACGGATATACGCGGTCTTCATCATACTCTGGAAGCACTTCCTTAAAATACGACATCAGTACAGCATTATCTTCTTTATGAGAAATGGCCGGGCCGTTATCTTCTTTCACCGCAATGTTGCGCATGACTTCAGCAAGTGGGATCTCTTCGGAATGTGTGTACATCGAAATTTCCGAAAGAAGGCTAACGTTGTTTCGAAGTCCGACCGTCACTCTTTTTCCGTCCAACAACGATTCAGCGACAAAGCCGGTGCGGGTTTGAATTTTTAATGCGTACAATCCGGGTTTTCCGGAGATGGCCAATATTTTTTCCAGATTCATATAATGATTTTTTATCTTCCTTTTTTCGAAGCGAAACGCATCCTGTATTCCGGGCGCGTTTTTCCTTCCATAATATTCTGCAGTTTCTTTTGTATCAATCGTTTTTTAAGCGATGAGATCCTGTCGGTAAAAAGAATTCCTTCGATATGATCGTATTCATGCTGAATCACTCGCGCAATCAGGCCGTCATATACTTCGGTTTTCTTATTGAAATCTTCGTCAAAATATTCAATTGTGATGGTCTCGTGGCGATAAACGTCCTCACGAACCTCAGGAATGCTCAGGCATCCTTCATTAAAGCCCCATTCCTCGCCTTCTTCTTTTAACATTTTTGCATTGATAAAGGTCTTCTTAAAATTTTTCAATGCGTGCTGTTCAGCTTCCGAAAGTTCATTGTCTTCACCAAATGGCTTCGTATCGATAACGAAAAGCCTGATCTGCAACCCAACCTGCGGTGCAGCAAGTCCGACACCATAAGCATTGTACATCGTTTCGTACATGTCGGCAATGACTTGCTTCAACGCAGGATAATCAGGAGAAATATCAATTCCTTTCTGCCGGAGAACCGGATCGCCATAACCTACTATCGGTAAAATCATCAGGATAAAATTCCGCCTTTCGGCTTTTTAAAACGTCTGCAAAAATAAGCAAAATAACCAAATGAATTTCAGCGATCCGAAGATAAAAACCCGCTTTATAAATCTATGATGCGCATTACAAATGTTACCTTTGCACCAACGAAAAGCAATGATTTACAGGGTACGGAAATTTACTGAAAGCATGAACTTCATAAACGCTGTGAAGGCGACCATTTCGGCAGTAATTCCGGTACTTATTTTTTATTATCTCGATAATTTCGAAGCTGGAATGGCCATGGCAATTGGCGCCCTGCTTACCTTTCCAAGTGACATTTCAAGCAACCTCAGGCATAAGATAAACGGGTTAGTTTCAGCTTCACTGATCGTCGCCGGAAGCGCTTTCATCATCAGCATCGCATATCCCGTAAAGTGGATTTTCTATCCGGTTTTCGCAGCTATGATCTTCTTTTTGTCGATGATATCAGTATATGGATCGCGGGCGACTTTAGTGTCGTTTTCCGGATTATTATCGGTGTCGATCGTATTCAGCGGTATTTATTCCGGAACCGAACTGTACATTCACTGCGCATATATGCTCGGCGGCGGATTGTTTTATTCTGCAGTGTCGCTCATTTTTTATTTCATTCATCCTACGCGTTATGCAGAAGAACAATTGGCGGAATGCATACGGCTGACTGCAAAGTATCTAAAACTTCGCGGCGATCTGTGGAATGTTGATGCGGAGCGGAGCAAGATTATCGAAAAGCAGCTAAAGCTTCAGGTGGAATTGAATATCATCCACGAAAATATTCGAGAATCACTGCTCCGCACACAGGCCGCATCGGGTTCATCAAACCGCAACCGTAAACTTCTGATCGCGTTTATTTCGTTGATCGATATCCTGGAACTTGGACTTTCGACGTCGTTCGAGCACGGAAAGCTTCACGAAAAGTTCAGGGGTCATAAAAAAGTCCTCGAAGCATATCAGAATACCGCTTACCGCCTTGGCGCAACCCTGAAGCGTTTGTCGGGAAAGATGAAAACCGAAAGCGATTATAAGTTAGCGCAAAACCTGTTCGCCGATCTGGAAATTTTCGAAAGATCGATTCAGGATTACGAAAATAAACTTGGCCCCGATGCCGCTGCGGAAGGAATCTATATGCTGACAACGATGCTTCAATATGCGGAAAAACAGGTCGAAAGCATTCATATCATTGAGCGGGCATTAACGATGGCGGGCGTTGTGCACGAATTAAAAGAACGAGAACGTGACCTCGAGAAATTTTTGACTCCGCAATACTATTCATTCAGTATACTTCGGGAAAATTTGAGTTTTTCATCCTCGGCATTTCGACATTCTTTGCGGCTGACCATTACAATTTTGATCGGATTTCTAATCGGACAGGCGTTCCCGCTCCAAAATTCATATTGGATCTTACTGACAATCGTAGTGATCATGCGGCCTGGCTACGGACTCACAAAAGAGCGTTCATACCAGCGGATATTCGGGACTGTACTCGGCGGGATCATAGCATTTACGATACTTTCCCTGATTCATGACCGATACGCTGTCAGCATGCTTGCGATATTATCTATGATTCTGGGATTCGCGTTCTCGTCGACGAATTACAAGGTCGGCGCAACATTCGTCACGATGTACGTCATTTTCATTTTCGGAATGCTGACACCTGATTTTGGATACGTGGTGCAATATCGCATCATCGATACCGCGATCGGCGCCGGATTATCGTTTGTCGGCAGTTATTTGCTATGGCCTGCATGGGAATTTCTCGAAGTCCCGAATCATCTTGAAAAAGCGATCAATGCAAATAAAAATTACCTCGAGGAAATCGCACGGCTCTATGACAAAAAAGGCAAAGCGCCTCTGAGTTACAGGCTTGCCCGAAAAAATGCATTTGTGGAAATCGGGAATTTAATGGCTTCGTTTCAGCGAATGTCACAAGAACCGAAATCGAAACAGAAACAGCTTCGCAAAACATACAAGCTGGCAGAGCTCAATCACACATTATTGTCGTCGCTGGCATCATTGGGAACTTATATCCAGACGCACAAAACAACCGAAGCGTCGGAAGCATTCAGGAAAGTTGTCGACGCCGCATCGTCAAAACTTGAAAACAGCATTGCAGTATTGCAGGGTTCATCGGTAAAACACGCATTAAAAGATGTTTCACCGCATGTGTCAGAAATGAAAATCAGTAGCCAGAATCCAGGCTCAACGGGTAAATCCGACGCAGTTGCCATCCATCGGCGGCGACAGGAAGCGCAGCTGATCATCGAACAACTTCTATGGCTCAATAATATTTCAGATTCGATTTACAGGACGATTCTATCTATGGATCAGAATTCAGCCGTCAAGTCGTAATGTTTGCGCGGTAAAGCTGCGGATCTCCAAAAGCAATTCGCGATCATCATTCAATGATCGTCCGTACGACGGAATCATCTCGCGTATTTTCTTTTGCCATTCGGGAGTTTCGACGCGTTTGGCAAAACACCTCTTCAAGAGGTCAAGCATGATCGATGCTGATGTGGATGCACCCGGCGATGCGCCCAGCAACACGGCAAGCGTGCCGTCATCTTTGGTAATGACTTCAGTTCCGAATTCCAATATGCCGCGTCCGTCTTCTCCTTTTTTTATGACTTGCACGCGCTGTCCCGCGATTTCCAGTTCCCAATCTTCGAGTTTTGCGGTCGGCACATATTCTTTAAGCGCATCAAGTCTTGCTTCAGGAGAAAGCCGCACCTGATCGAGCAGGTATTTCGTTAGCGGAAGATTGTGATATCCCGCCGAAAGCATCGGAATCAGATTTCCGGGATTAATCGATAATGGCAGATCGAGGTATGATCCGTTCTTCAAAAATTTTGTGGTAAAACCTGCAAAAGGACCAAAAAGCAATTCCTTTTTTCCGTTGATCATCCGAGCATCAATGTGCGGAACCGACATTGGCGGTGCTCCGACGGCAGCCGTTCCGTAGACTTTCGCAAAATGCCGGTCTATCACTTTCCGGTTCGTGCAACGAAGCCATTGACCTCCAACCGGGAAGCCGCCATAACCTTCGCCTTCACGGATATCAGCTTTTTCAAGCAGCGGCAGCGAACCGCCACCCGCGCCGATAAATACAAATGGCGTATACACTTTTATTTTCTGCCTAGTTTCAAGATTCCGAACCACGATTCGCCAACGATTGTCCTCTTTTTGCTTTAAACGGCGGACTTCATGATTAAAAAAGATCTCTACGCCATCCTGTTGCATCAAATGGCGGAACATACAACGGGTCAGCGTTCCGAAATTTACATCCGTGCCGATTGGCATGTAGGTCGCCGCAACAGGTTCGCCTAAATTCCTGCCGTCCATCACAAGCGGCATCCAATTGTGGAGCTGCGACGGATCGGTACTGAAATCCATTTCCCGGAAAAGATTGTTGGCTGTGAGCGCCCGATGACGTTTGCGCAGAAATTCAACGTTTTTTTCGCCCCATACAAAACTCATATGCGGAATGCTTCGAATAAATTTCTCAGGCTGCTCGGTAAGGCCTTTTGTAACGAGATAAGACCAGAACTGCCGTGAAACTTCAAATGATTCAGCAATCTTAATTGCTTTGGATATATCGATTCCGCCGTCTTCGGTTTCGGGCGTATAATTGAGCTCGCAGAATGCAGAATGTCCCGTGCCGGCATTGTTCCATGCATCTGAACTTTCAGCAGCGGCCTGATCAAGTCGCTCATATATCTGAATTCGGATATCCGGACAAAGCTCTTTAAGCATTACGCCGAGTGTGGCGCTCATAATTCCGGCGCCTATGAGTACGACGTCCGTTTCAGACTTAACTGAAGGCATGTTTTCTTTTAAAGATACGCCGATTTGATGTTAGCTTTTTGCTAAAATTTAAAACATCGATCGTGTCAGGTAGTCCCGGAGCATGATCGTTGCCGCAATCTGGTCGACCAGAGATTTGTCCTGTCGTTTCTTTTTCGACAATCCACTGTCGATCATAGATTGAAAAGCCATTTTTGATGTGAACCTTTCATCCACGCGTACAATCTTCATATCGGGAAAGGTTTGACTAAATTTCGCAATGAATTTTTCTACAATGGCAGCACTTTCCGAAGGCTCACCGTTCATTTGTTTTGGATCGCCGATGATGACCTTCGATACATCCTCTTTTGAAAAATAGTCTTTGAGATAATCGATGATCTTTATCGATTCGATCGTTGCAAGCGCCGATGCAATGATCTGAAGTTCATCCGTGACGGCAAGCCCGGTTCTCTTTTCACCGTAATCTATCGCAAGTATTCTAGCCATGTATCAACTGTTTTGAAACAAACGATGCATATTCTTCTGCCTTAAGCCTGACTGCTTTTTTTATGGAAGCATCGACCGGGTAAAAGTACTCGTATTCGATGATAACATCATCTTTTTTGATCGACCTTTTCCAGATTCCGATGACCTGGCCATTCCATATGATGCACGGATTAAAGATTCCATTTCTGGTAAATGCTTTTGTAGCGAACAATGTTTCGATGGCGGACGATCTGTTTTTGTAAGCGATCAAATATTCGTCAAACGCCGGCAGCAGCAAGATCGTTCCAGAAGGTGCCAGATCATCGAAACTAAAAGCATGGTACGTTTCCAAATCCATATTTCTCGACTGCATTTTGGATTCGATTATCGATACAGCCTTTTTTCCAAGCGCAGCAGGTAAACCCGACCACCAGATGAAATCTTTGACCGTTGCAGGTCCATGACTTCTGAAATATCTTGTCGCGAGATCAGCCAATGCCTCATCGGTGGATCTCGATGCAAATTTGCCGACGCGCTCAGAGAACAATGCGTATGTTGGTTTTGATCCAATCATTTTTCCGCTGCATATCACGCGATCAAGTTCGGCATTCATCAAAATATGCAAGCCGCGCATATTGCCGGTTTCGATTCCAAGAATATTCAGCTCGGCATAGATTTCTTCACGAGTCAGATGTTTGCCCGCTAAAAGATCTGAAAGATGATCATTGCATTTCTGATAAATAGATTCAGCAAGATTTAAAGATTTATTCATCGATGCCATGAGTTTTTTGATATACGGCGCGGACAATTCGAGCATCCAACCGATATCTTCTTTCGATGCGAGATGCCACGTCGGTCTCAATACATGAGTGCGTATTATTTCCCCTGAATCAAATGCAGCTAAAACTGCTGCATCATTTAACGACGTCCTGACGCTGATCGCAAATCTGTTCATTGAAAAATCCTGCGCCTGGATCGCGCCAAACCACGATGTCAGTTCTTTGGGGGACATTTCCGATCCATCAGCAAGTTTTTGCGATTGAATCCTGGCAAGTGCAATTGGATTCATATCCGGAATCAGACTTTTCATATGATGGTTTTCTTTCCGATGCGGAGCAGGAAATTAAAAGTTACTTCTTTATTTGATTTTTCCCATGCCTGTGAAAGCTTCTCCCGAATCAAATCAAGCGGATCAAAATTTTTGGCGGCTATAAAATGATGCACGGCCGACCAGGTTCCAAGGTATCCGATAAGCTGCTCAATCGTCCAGATAAATGAAGTGGAAAATGGTTTCGATGGCAATTCCTCAAATGGAAACGGGATCGTTTCATAATTCTCATCGAGATATCTTCTTTCAGGATCCCAATATGGACCCGTAATCTCGTGGTAGAACTCACCGATTATCTTATCTGCCTCTGAGTTTGTAGTCATCAGTCCATAGCCAAGAACTGCAAAAATTCCGTCATTTCTCAAGACCCGATAAACTTCCTTATAAAATACGTCGAAATTAAACCAATGGATCGCTTGTGCCACGGTGATCAGGTCAAATTGACTTTCATCAAATCCTGTTTCTTCAGCACTGCCAATGGCGTATCGAATGTTCGGTTTTTGAATCGCGGACTCAAGCTGCCTTGCACTTATATCAGTGGCATCCACGGTTTGGAAAAGTTCTGACAGAATGGCTGCTACTTGTCCGTTTCCGGTTCCAACATCCAGAGCAGCTTCGCGATTTTGTACATACGATACAATGTAGTCGATCATTTCAGGCGGATAATGCGGCCGGAATTTAGAATAATCGACAGACTGAGCAGAAAAGTTATCTTTCATGGTATGAAATTCAATCAACGGCTCGGCTCGCGCTTATGAACGAATTTTTGCTTGTATCGTATAACGGCGATTCCGGCAAAAATAACCAATGCGATATCAACTGCAAGGCGAAGTGAGAGATCGCGCACAAAATCCCATTTTTGAAGGTATAGCGAAATGCCGATGGCGGCAGTTGCGGGAATCAGTACCAGCGCGATCAGAGGTCCGGCAATTACATTCCGACGGTAAGACAAATACATGACAATGCTCGCGCAGGCCGCTGCAAGCGAGAGCAGGAAATGCTTAGTTTCGAAATGCATGAAACCATGTGTCGCCTTGTTTTCGGTAAAGTCGCTTGGTATTACGACACCAAACTGATCCATGACCCAAAAAGAAATTCCTGCCGACAGGATAATGCAGGCGTAACCCACAAGAAACGCACGCAATCCCGCAAAAAAAACATCAGATTTTCGCAATGCGATCCCGAGTGGAATTTTTGCAACCGATTCCAGTCCAGGCGCGATGATGGATGCAGCGATAAATGCGACCACCAAGTCGTGTATTTCCGATACAAAACCAACCGCTGAAACTATTCCGCCAATAGCCATCAGTATCAGGTAATTCTGCGTAAGCCGGCCATTGTGCCGCAATCCCGTTTCCATTTCCTCCCAAATCGCCTCGTCGATATCGTGGTCGATTTCGTATTGATATTTGGGATCGCTTATGCTTGCTATCTCCGAAGTTACAATGGAAAATTCCAGTCCTTTCGCATGAGTGTTTATTGATTTGAAAACTGCATCGGCGCCGCGGTTCAATACGTGAATCATCACCGTATCGCCTTTTGGCTTTACAGAGCCATTTCGCACCGTGTTAATGTTGATGACATGCGGATTTTCGAGTAAATCACTGATGATCGCATCTGTCGCGCTGCCCGGAATGGAAGCTTCGATGGTTCTGTGCATAATTTAAACTTTAAAGACAGACATTCAGAATCAGTCCTATTATTTTAATTCAAAATCCGATTGTCTGTCTTGATTTTTCTTGAAGTTAGTTAAAAATCTAAAGTTTTAAAAGACATTTAACCGCACAATAGTATTCGGATTCAGTTGCGGAATGTCAATTTCAGAAGTATGACAGTTTTGGCGTGCTTCTCGAAATACGGTTTATATTTGCAGAAATTCCATCTATGAACCACCTTCGCGCAACGATTGAAAAAGCCTGGGACGACCGGTCGCTGTTACAGGAAAACGAAACCATTTCGGCAATTCGCAAAACCATTGACCTTCTGGACGAAGGAACGCTTCGTGTTGCCGAGCCGACATTGGATGGCTGGCAGGTAAATGAATGGGTGAAGAAAGCTGTGGTGCTGTACTTTCCGATCCAGAAGATGGAAACTTTCGAAGTCGGCATTTTTGAATATCACGATAAAATCCCCCTAAAGCGAAACTACGCAGCCAAAGGCATCAGGGTTGTCCCGCATGCGGTTGCAAGGCACGGCGCTTACATTTCGAAAGGCGTCATTTTGATGCCGAGTTATGTCAACATCGGCGCCTTTGTCGATGAAGGCACCATGGTCGACACATGGGCAACTGTCGGAAGCTGCGCTCAGATCGGCAAAAACGTTCATTTGAGTGGCGGCGTCGGAATTGGCGGCGTGCTCGAACCTTTGCAGGCAGCTCCAGTCATAATCGAAGACGGCGCATTTATCGGCTCACGATGCATTGTTGTTGAAGGTGTCCGAGTTGAAGCAGAAGCAGTCCTCGGTGCTAATGTTTGCCTAACCGCTTCTACAAAAATTATCGATGTGACCGGAAGCGAACCCATCGAAACCAAAGGCGTTGTTCCGGCGAGATCGGTAGTCATTCCCGGAAGTTATACCAAAAAGTTCGCAGCCGGCGAATATCAGGTTCCATGTGCATTGATCATTGGAAAAAGGAAACCGTCGACGGATTTGAAGACCTCGTTAAACGATGCACTTCGTGAGTACGACGTAGCGGTATAATTGACAATTGAAAAGTGAAAATTGACAATTTGCGAACCGCACCTTCATTGAAAAAGATTCTTGTCATCCAGCAAAAGATGATTGGTGACGTTTTGGCGAGTACCGTCATTTGTAGCGCTCTGAAACGCGCTTTTCCGGAATCGGAGATCCATTACATGATCCATAAAAATACGGTTGCAGTTGTGCAGAACAACCCGGATGTCGATAAGATCATAGAAGTAGATCCGTCAAAAACGGGAATTAAATCACTTATCGATCTGGGTCACAGACTTAGGGCTGAGCGCTATGACGCCATTATCGATGCGTACGGAAAATGGGAAAGTTTGATCCCTGCCGTGATTTCGGGCGCGAAGATCCGAATCGGTCAGAAAAAATGGTATACTTCACTGTTTTATTCCAAAACAATCGTTCCGACGCAAAACATCTCGGGTTCGGCGATTTATCACAGGCTTGAACTTGCAGAAGCACTGACCGGTAAATTCGACGATATTACTTTTCCTCAGATTCATCTTTCGGGAACTGAAATTTCAGCCGCAAAAAGTCTTATCTCATCGGCAGCCGATGTCAATAAGCCAATCGTAATGATCAGCGTACTCGGAAGCGGGAAAAATAAAAGCTTGCCTTCAAAACAGATGGCAAAAGTGCTCGACATGATTTCAGAGTGTGGCGATCTGCAGATGATCTTCAATTTCATGCCGACCCAAAAAGACGAGGCAATGGCGATTTACAATGCTGCTCTTCCTGAAACCCGAACCAAAATTTTATTCGACCTCTATACCAAAAGCCTTCGCGAATTTCTCGCAGTTTTGTCTTTATCCGATGCTCTGATAGGCAATGAAGGCGGCGCCGTGAACATGGCAAAAGCACTGAATATTCCAACCTTTACGATTTTTTCGCCGTGGATCAATAAGTCGTCATGGAACATGCTTGAAGATGATGCGCGACATGCCGCGGTTCATTTAAACGATTTCCATCCGGAAATATATGAAGGAAAACATTCGAAGGAATTTAAATCCGAAGCGGAAAATCTGTACAAAAAACTCGATCCGGAAATTTTCCGTACCAAACTACAGTCGTTTGTAAAAAGAATTATTTAGCAAATTTCTCGAGATACCACTTCACCTGTTCACGCAATCCTTCTTCTAACGTGACCTTCGGATTGTAATCAAGCAGTTTTCTAGCTTTTCCAATGACAGCCGAAGTTTTAAGCTGGTCGCCGGGACGTGGCGGCCTATGGTCGATGATCAATTTTCTGCGCATGATCGCCTCGACCGCTTCGATGCCTTCCTGGGTAGTATGAACTTCGTCAGTTCCAAGATTGATGATTTCGCCGTTGATATCTTCCTCACTGTCAAGGACCGCAACAAGACCATCGGTAATATCGCCTACATAGGTAAAGCTTCTTTGGTGAAATATACTGCCTTTGAACAACGGAAACGGCTGGTCCAAATAAAGATTCTCTATGAGTTTCGTATAAAGTTTTTCCGGCCGTTCGCGCGGACCGTATACCGAATACAGCCTTATGGAGCAGGCTTTCATCTTGTTCTCACGCTGAAGCATCAGCACCAATTGCTCCGCCGCAAGTTTCGTAATTCCGTAAAATGAAACGGGTTCGGGCGGAATCGTTTCATCCACGGTCGCTTCTTTTCCGTAAACCGATGATGTAGCGATATTGACAAACATTTTCAATTCCGGATTGTACTCAGCGACAGCCGCAAGCAGATTTCTGGTCGCAAAAATATTGTTGGTTACATATTCATCCAGCGTTGTTGAGGCCGAAATACCAGGTTGTGCAGCAAGATGAAAAATGTAATCATAAGGTCGCTGGAAGACTTCGCGAATGTCGCGGGTAAGATCGGCGCGAAAGATCGAGATTCCCTGTTCAGCAAGATCGGCTGCGTTGATGCGTTTTAGTTTCGGATCGTAGTAGTCGTTAAAGTTGTCCACTCCAAAAACTTCGTGACCAAGCGAAGCCAGTTTCTCGCACAGATGCGATCCTATAAATCCTGCCGCGCCCGTTACAAGAATTCTCATGTGTTCTTGTCTTTGATGATTCCGAACGGCGTCCACGTCAGCCGGTTATTGCGCACATTCTTCCTGATCGCAAGGTTCGCAGCAAGTGATTCGGGAGTTTTGTAACCCCGGCTGTGGTCGAGATGCAGGCAAATCGCTTTATGCCTGATCTGCTTTCCGCGAATGCCGTAATTTTCAAGCCTTTCCCCTATTTCACGGTCCGGACCGCCATATTTCATGCGTTCATCGTATCCGTTGATGTTGATCAGGTCTTCTTTAAATGCAGATGAATTGCAATTGTTGAACGAGGGCGTCGTCGTCGTAACCAGATCGAGCACCGTTCCCAGAACGCGGTCGCTTGACAATTTCAGGGTTTGCGAAAATCCAAGTTTATCTATCTGACGAAGCCAGTTCACATCGAAGCATTTCTGTTTCAGAATATCTTCCTTGGTGATCGCTTTACTCGTTTTCATCGTAAGCTTGCAATAGCCGCCTGAAAGAAATTTTCCCTTTTCGGCCTGACGCGCATGTACTTCTACAAAATCCGCACGCGGAATGCAGTCGCCGTCGGTCATGATGATGTATTCGTGAGCCGCATCGACAATCGCGACATTCAGGATTTCCTGGCGCCTGTAACCTTCGTCGGCATGCCACAAATGTCGGATGACCACCGGATAATCAGCGGCATACTTATCGATCAGTTCTTTGGTAGTTGGCTTTGAACCGTCGTCGGCAATGATGATCTCAAAATTTTTGTATGTCTGGCAGCTATAGCCAATCAGTACTTTTTCAAGCCATTCCTCGGCATTGTAAGTACTTATGACAACGGTAATTTTTAATCTATCAGACATAAGTTCAGACAGCTATCTTTTCATATGGCACCGAATCCATTAAAGTTCGGATGCCGTTTTTAATCGTCGTAACGTGGTTCTTCTTATTGAATTTCCGGATTTCCAGATTTTTCAATTTACTTTCTTCATTAGCATAATTGCGTTCGTGCTCGAGATGGATGCAGATCGCACTATAACGAATCTGGCGTCCGCGAATGCCATTGTTATTCAGCCTTTCGCCAAATTCGCGATCCTCGCCACCGTATTGCATATCCTGGTTGAATCCGTTAACCGCCATGATGTCTTTCTTCCAGCCCGAGGCATTGTGGCCGTTCCACGACGGTTTTGTCGTTGTCATAAAATTAAATAACGATGCCCAAAATCCGGTAACTACAAATTTCGAATTTTTAAAGCTGCTTTTCAAACCGTTTCCGCGAAGCCACTTCAAATCGAAACATTTTTGCTGTTCGATGTCATCACGGCTGATATTTTTGGAAATGCTCAGCGGAAGCTTTACATATCCGCCGGACAAAAAATAACCGTTTTTACGATGCTCGAGATGTGCGGAAACAAAGTCACGCCTTGGAATGCAATCGCCATCGGTAAAGATCAAGTAATCGGTATTCGATGCGAGAATGGCTTTATTAAGGATTTGCGTTTTGCGAAAACCATCGTCTTCATGCCAGACGTGAACGATGGGAACGGGAAATTTATCTTTTAAATCGCGGATCAGTTCGCTGGTTTGTGGTTTCGAACCATCGTCGGCGATGACAATCTCAAAATCGTTTACGGTCTGCACGCCAAAACCCCAGAGAACTTTCTCAAGCCATTCCTCTGCATTATATGTGCTCATGATCACCGATGCTTTCATATTTACAAACATAATAAAATCGGTGGCTGATTTCTAATCAATTTCAAATTGCGCTTGATGCGTTTCTTACGACGGAACTTCGCCTGGAACTTTTGCGTTTCATTCCAAAGCAAATCAAAAACAAATTTTTCAGGCAATCCGGCAAGCTTTGAATATTCGCTGGCGATGACGGAAACCATCTCGATCTTTGGCGTCAGACGTGACAAATTTTTCATCCGCTGTTCGATGGTAAGCGTCCGATGGAAATTCATCCGGTTCAAATCGACAAGCATAAAACTATAATCGCTGCCGTTATTTTTGATCAGCGTATTTCCCGGCGTGTGGTCTAAAAATTCAACGCCTTTCTCGTGAAGCAGAAAACAAAATGCGGTAAATTTTCTTAAAATTGATTCATGGCCGGGCCGATCGGGGTTTGCAACCAATTCCTTGAAAGTAAAATCGGGTTCTAAATATTCGCTGATATAATAACTTCTTCCGAGAAAACCCAGCGTGTTTGTTTCGGCATATCCGACAGGCTCAGGCGTCCCGATTCCCATTTCAATAAGTCTTTGCGCAAACTCAAATGAGCGTTCGGCTTTTGATTTCCGAAAAAAACGATAGATCAGTGCGTTGATTGGATTCGGTACCCTGAAAGATTTGACCGCGAGTGTCTTACCTTCCGATGAAAAAAGCTTGATCGTATTGCGTTTTCCCTTGGCTAAAATATCGCCGGTGATATCAAAATGCTCAATAAAAGAGAGAATTTCTTCCCGGTTTCCGGCATTATCGGCAAATACGATTTTCATGGTGCGAAAGTACGATATTGTTCAGGAACTGCCATTTAGTTATTATCGCTATCTTGGCGCAAATTTTCCGGATGAAGTCTATTTTCCTCGAATCGCATCATATAAATAACCTGTATTTCGGTTTTGGCCAGTTCAATTATCAGTTGCTGAAAGCTTATCAAGACATTGATTCAAAAGAATTTAAGTTCGATATCCACGGCAAAGACATCTCGTTCTTGAAAAGCGAATTCGGAAAATCATTCGGCTATAAAAAATACTTTTCGATGCGGCGTTACCCGACGTTCCGTATCCGTAAAAAGTATGATCTGTGGCATTCGCTGAATCAGAATACTAAAGTCGAACCGTATTCTTCGCGAATTCCGTACCTGCTGACGGTCCATAATATTCATCAGATCGATGCAAACAGTCCAAAACTCCTGGCTAAAAATGCCTATTTCCAGGAGAAGTTAAACCGCAGTTCCGCCATTGCGTACATTTCAAATTACGCGAAACAATCGACGCACGATAATTACGACATACCGAAAGTGCCTGAGTTTGTGATCTACAATGGAAATCCTGTGAGTAATATCGTAATCGACGATTCGTATCAGCCTCAATACATTCCGAAAAACCCATTTCTTTTTGCCATCGGGGAGATTACCGGACGGAAAAATTTCATCACATTGGTTCACATGCTGCGGCTGCTGCCGGATCTTGAACTGGTTATTGCCGGAAAGAACAATACCAGGGAAGGAATCGAAATTCTGGAAGTTGCTGCAAATCTTGGAATGAAAGATCGCGTGACGCTTCCCGGAAAAATGCCCGATGCGGAAAAGCAATGGTATTACAAGAACTGTGAAGCATTTGTTTTCCCGTCGCTGCGAGAAGGTTTCGGGCTGCCGATCATCGAAGCGATGCGGTTCGGAAAGCCGGTTTTCAGCTCTAACCTTACGGCATTGCCTGAAGTTGGCGGCGACCTTGCATATTATTGGGATAATTTCGATCCGCAGTATATGGCGGATGTTTTTGAAAAAGGAATGAATGACTACGGCAATCGTTCGGATTTAAAAGAAAAATTGGTTTCGAGATCGCTTGAATTCAGCTGGGAAAAAGCTGCGCACGAATATCACGATGTTTATCGCAAACTACTGCTGTAATTTTTACGATTCCAGCTTTTTGATCTCTTCCATCAGATAATCTTCACCCAACAATGCGCGTTCGTCGACGTGCTTCAGATTGTACAACGCTGTCGAAAAGAACGAAATGCCCTTTTCAATTTTAAGTTTCGTGCTAAGATTAAAAACTTCGAGCGGGAAAAATTTCGGAAGGAAAAATATCCCTTGCTCATCAAATGAATAAGCAGTTTTTTCCCGTGGATGGGTTTTGACGTAAACTACACGGCCGGCAGCCAATTCCGCATCGATGATACGTTTATAGAGCGTGACTTTGGTTTCTTCACGGCACAGAAAATCTTCCGACAATGGCTGCGTAATGATCACGGATGCTCTTTCGGATTTCAATTCAATGTCGCCGATCATTGATTGCACGACGTGGTTTTTTTCATCATCCGTGAGATTATCTTCCAGTGCAAGAAGGTCGAGCTTTTTTAATTTCGGCATCAGGACCTTATCCGTCACCTTTTCAGGATAAGTCACATAAACTTCTTTTACCTGCGGATCGTGGCCTTTTAACAGCGGAATTTTAGTGATGAACTTCCTGTTGAATTTCCGCATTGTCTTTAACCTTTGCGTGTACGTTCCATAACCGTCTTCGTACATCCGGAAAAAATTGTTGTGGTATTTTATCAGGAAATACGCGCGCGTACGGTTGATCTGAAACAGGTTGATCTGCGAGTTCGCCATGAATTTATCGTATTCAAGCAGCTGCGGATTGTGCTTTTCGTAAAGCTCTTTTATGACTTCTCCGCGGTCGGTAACATATCGCCAGAAACCGTATTTCTTGCGAAGATTGCGAATGATCGTGTAACCTTTGATGCGCATGACTTTTTTAAACAGCCCGATCTTTTCGACGTTGTCGAGAAATTCGTCGATGTTTTCGATAAGGTCGTCAAAAAAGATCAGGACCGATTCATGGCCCTGATGCTTGTATTTATAAGCCTCCAGAATGGAGATATAAACGTGGTAAGTCGAACAGCACACAAAGGTTTGATCCATTGTTACTTCCTGTTTTTCAGCTTTTCTCTTTGAACTTTTTCGATATCGAGAATGTCTTTCTCTTTATAGCGCAATGCCTGATGCACGGCATGAAGGTCACGCGAAAGTTTGCGCATTCCCATTGGCTCAAGCGATGCGGCATGGTCGGTTCCTTTCCAGGTACGGTCTAAAGTATAATGTCTTTCGATGATGTTTGCGCCCAAAGTAAAAGCAGCAATATCGACGGCAATTCCCAAGTGATGGCCCGAAAATCCGATGTTTTTTACGCGGTTTGCATATTTTTCCTGAAGGATCCTGATGTCCAGTAAACAAACGTCTTCAAACGGAACAGGATAACCCGAAGTACAATTGTAAAGTACAAGATCCATGTTACGTCCGCGGTCTTCGAAAAACTGAACAAGTTCGTCGGTTTCGTTTTTCGTGGTCATACCGGTCGAAATATGTATTTCACCTTTGTAATTCTTGCATAGCCAGTCGAGCATTTCGAAATTGTTGTTGCATGCCGACGGGATCTTGATGAACACCGGCTCAAGCGATGCCACTTCCTTCGCGGAAGTAAGATCCCATACGGATGTCGAATATGTGATGCCAAGCTCTTCGCAATATTCCTTTAGTTCGCGGTTTTGATCGACGTCAAATTCGAGATACTCGCGGTGTGCGCCATAAGTATCGCCATATGAATTTATCGGATTCGGATGCGGCGCATTGTATTGCTCTTCCGTTAAAAGCTCGCGATTGTTCCTCTTTTGAAATTTTACCGCATCTGCGTTACAGAAGATCTTCGCGATCTTGATCAGTTCTTTCGCGAGTTCCATTTCGCCTTTGTGGTTGCAGCCGATCTCCGCGATCAGGAATGGCTTTTTATATTCGTTATTTTTCATATCGTTTGTTGTATTTCATGATGTGTTCGCAGGCGCTGCGGATCGCTCCGGCGGCTGAATTGGTATCGAAAGTAAAATCTGCGTTATGTTTGATGATGTTCATCGCGTTGTTCGGCGCAAATGACCAACCGACGCTGAGCATTCCGGCCAGATCGTTTATGTCGTCGCCTAAATACGCAAAGTTATTCAGATCGAGATCGTTGTCGTACGCAAGCTTGCGAAGAAATGAATATTTATCCTTTACGCCAAAATATGCTTTGTCAATTTTAAGCTTATTCATCCGCTGCTCGACAAGTCGTGAAATCTCCGATGTGATCACAATGACCTCAACATCGTGCTGGCGAAGGATTTCCAGTCCCATTCCGTCGCGCATGTCGAATTTCTTCAAAAATTCACCTTCGGAGCTAAAGTAAACGCAGCCGTCGGTAAAAACGCCGTCGACATCCAAAACGAGATGCGTGATCTTTTTCGATTCTTTGCGCGAACGAAGTTCTTCGATCAGAAGGTTCTCCACGATCGTCCAATCTGAAAGGCTGTCGATCTCCATCAGCGACTTTTCGTCCATTTCAACAACCGCGATCTTGCCGCCAAGCCTGTTTTTGTTTGACTGCAGGCTTTCAATCGTTGTTGCGTAAACTGCTCCATTTTCTATCAGCAAACCTTCAAAATCCTGACGGCGCGGACGGCTTTTAAAATCATAGTTCGACGGCGTTCCGTTATCGTTCCATGTAAATCGGTGTGTGCGAACGCATGTCAGTGCGGAATCATATTCCTGGCTTTCAACCTTTTCAAGGCAAGCATCGATGTCTTGACTTTTGGTAATCGGTGATGTGGCCTGCAGCAGGCAGAAAATATCGAATTCGTAATTGATGGTTTCACAGAATTCGAGCATGGCGCTTTCAGTTGATGCAATATCTGTGGCGCTTTCTTCGGAGCGTTCCATTACGATGACCTTTTCGGTCCAATGATATTCGCGTTCAATGTATTCGATGATCTGCTCGTCATCGGTATAGACGTAAACCTTGTCGAGCGATGAAAATACGGCTTCTGTCAGAACCCAGGAAAACAAAGGCCTTCCGGCAATTTTCTTACGGTTTTTATTCCTGATTCCCTTTGAGCCTTTTCGCAGCGGGATGAAGCCAATTTTTACTTTCATCAGTCGATTTTGATAGAAGATTGCAAAGATATGTAAAAGTTTGTTTGGGTTGGGGTATGGGGTGTGAGGTACAGGGTTTGGGGTTTGGGGTTTGGAGTTTGGGGTATGAGGTTTAGGGTGCAGGGCTTCAGATCATCAAATCTGTAATCGATTGGTTCTATGTATGCGGGAGCCGCGTTAGCGATTGCAGCGGCATCCTCGCAGCGCAGCGCAGAGATACAGCGGAAAGCGCGTGCCAACGGCAACGCCCAAAATCTTAAATTAATTTTCAATTGTCAATTATCAATTGTCAACTATCTTTGGGCTATGATCAATGAGGAAGTTCACAAAGCGTATCAGATTGTCAATCAGGGCGGTATAATTCTATATCCAACCGATACCGTTTGGGGTATTGGCTGCGATGCGACGAACGAAGAAGCCATTTCGAAAATTTACAGGCTGAAAAAACGCGAAGAATCGAAATCGATGATCGTCCTGATGAACGGCGATCGCATGATGCACAGTGTTTTTCGCGAAGTGCCTGAAGTTGCCTGGCAGATTATGGAGCTATCGGAAAAGCCGACCACTTTGATCTTGGATAATCCGAAAAATGTAGCGAAAAATATCATTGGTTCCGATAATTCACTAGGCGTGCGCATGGTTACTGAGCCATTTTGCTATAAGCTGATGGAACGGCTGAAAAGGCCTATCGTTTCCACATCGGCAAATATTTCGGGCGAGCCTACGCCACTATCCTTTAAAGAAATCAGTCCCGAAATTATCAACGGCGTCGACTATGTCGTAAATTTGCACCGCGAAAGAATCAACGGAAAACCGTCGGCGATCATCAAGCTTACCGCGGATTCCCAGGTGAAAGTCATTCGCAAATAACGATGGACCACAAACAGGCGCTGCAATCCAAAATTTTCGAAGTTATTTCCCAGGCATCCGAAGCGCTTGGACTTGAAACGTATGTCATTGGCGGATTCGTGCGCGACTTGTTAATGGGCCGCGATCATAAAAAGGATATCGACATTGTTGCTGTTGGCAGCGGAATCGACCTTGCTTTGAAAGTATCGGAGCTTTTGCCGGGAAAACCTAAAGTCCAGGTTTTTAAAAATTTCGGGACGGCGATGCTTCGTTATAAAGATACCGAAATCGAATTTGTGGGCGCTCGTTCAGAATCGTATGCGCCGGAAAGCCGTAAACCCGTGGTGGAAAGCGGCACGTTGCAGGAAGACCAGAACCGTCGGGATTTTACGATCAATGCATTGGCACTTTCGTTGAACAATCAAACCTTTGGGGATCTTGTGGATCCATTTGATGGTGTTTCAGATATCAACAATGGCATTATCAAAACACCGCTTGAGCCGGGAATTACCTATTCCGACGATCCGCTCCGGATGCTGCGCGCGATCAGGTTCGCCTCACAATTAAATTTTACGATTGAAAGCCGGTCGCTTTCTGCGATCTCGCAAAATAAACATCGGATCGAAATTATTTCGGGTGAAAGGATTGTTGAAGAACTCAATAAGATCCTGCTGACGAATACGCCTTCAAAAGGATTTTTACTTCTGAATCAAACCGGTTTACTTGATATCATTCTTCCCGAACTGGCGGCGTTGAAAGGCGTCGAAGAAGTTGAAGGGCAAACGCATAAAGATAATTTTTATCATACGCTTGAGGTTGTCGACAATATCTGTAAAAACACGGATGATCTCTGGCTTCGTTGGGCTGCGTTATTGCACGATATCGGCAAAGCGCCGACTAAAAAGTTTTCGAAAAAAGTTGGATGGACATTCCACGGGCATGAATTCGTTGGCGGAAAGATGGTCAAAAAACTATTCGAGCGACTGCACATGCCATTGAACCAGAAGATGAAGTTCGTGCAGAAGATGGTCATGCTCAGTTCGAGGCCGATCGTCTTGGCGCAGGATATAGTGACCGATTCGGCGGTCCGCAGGCTTGTTTTCGATGCGGGCGACGATGTGGAAAACCTGATGACATTGTGTGAGGCCGACATCACAACCAAAAATGCGGGGAAGTTCAAAAAGTATCACGACAATTTTAAGATTGTCCGCAGTAAGATCGTCGAAGTCGAGGAACGTGATAAGGTCAGGAATTTTCAACCGCCAATTTCAGGCGAAGAAATTATGCAGACATTCAATCTTGAGCCAGGACGTGAAATCGGGATTTTAAAAGAGGCCATTAAGGAAGCGATTTTAGAAGGAGAAATTGCGAATGATTATGAGGCGGCTGTTGGGTTTATGATGGTGAAGGCTGGGGAGATGGGACTTTTAAAGCCCCAAAG
>CBDUBJ010000025.1:0-34504 GCA_965365355.1 uncultured bacterium | reverse complement strand
AGCACTAAATGCAACCTATAACTTTTATGCAGATGGAGATAACGACGGATTCGGCGCCGGAAATCCGGTTAGCGTATGTGCGCAAAATGCATCAACACCACCTTCAGGTTATTCAATAAATAGTACAGATTGCGACGACTCAAATTTCCTTATTAACCAGGAATTTGGATTCTATGCCGATCAGGACGGAGATGGATATGGTGCGGCAGGTTCTTCTTTGATCATGGTCTGTGCTGTAAGCGCTGCGGCACCGCCGATCGGATATTCATTGACAAATACGGATTGCGACGATTCATCTTCCAACGCAAATCCCGGAACAGCGGAAATCGGTTATAATCTAATCGACGACGATTGCGACGGACTTACAGACGAAGGTTTCCCGCCGAAAGTTGTCCAGGTTGCAATGGCAACTTGCGGAACGGTGCTTTCTGCGCTCGATACATACATTTATGGAAATCTGGTTCCCGGTGCACAAGGTTATCGCTGGAGAGTTACGACGATTTCAGGCGTTAATCCGGGACAGATACAATTTCTCGATACACCACTTCGCGCATTCAGGCTCACACAGTTAGCGAACTATGCATACGCAACAACCTATAAAATCGAAGCTGCGGTATATTTCGCAGGATTCCTGCAGCCTTTCACTGCGTCAACCTGCACCGTATCAACACCGTCTGTAACCACAAAACTTTCGTCGTGCCCAACACTGCAATCGTCGCTGACAAATGTAATCTACGCGAATTCGGTTCCGTTTGCCACAGGCTACCGTTTTAGAATCACGGATCCCGTGAATCCATTGAACACACAATTGCTCGATCGTCCGCTTCGCGAATTCCGACTAACCAATGTTACGAACTTTGAAGTACTTTACGGTAAAACTTACATTGTACAGGTAGCCGTGCGCAATACTGATGGAAGCTATCTTCCATTCGGACAAAATTGCGCGGTCTCGACATCGCAATTCCCGACAACAGAAATCGGTGTGGCACAGTGCGATGACGGATTCGGACTCCCGTTCGCCGTTCCATCGATGAATACGCCGATCTACGCGAATTCCTATCCGGGAGCGATCGCTTATGTTTTCAGGTTAACCGGACTTGGGCTTCCTCCAACCGGCATCGAAATCACCAAACAGCTTCGCGTGTTTAAATTAAGTGATTTCGCAGGCATGGGAATCAATCCGGGACAATCCTATAACGTAAACGTTCGGTTGATCTTTGAACTTGGCGCGCCGATCGGATCTTATGGAAAAACCTGTACGCTTACAGTTCCAGCAGCTTCATCGAGAATGGCCGAAATTCCATTTAATGCCGTCGCATATCCAAATCCATTCAGCGAATCGTTCAATATCGAGGTATTGTCGTCCGATCATGATGCGGTTACCGCGAAAGTCTACGACATGACAGGCAGGCTTTTGGATTCACAGGTATTCGATAATCCGGATTCGGAAATCGCGATAGGCGAAAACTATCCATCGGGAATCTATAATGTAATCATTACGCAGCGCGACAGCTCAAAAACGCTGCGCGTCGTAAAACGATAGTAGTTCGGTTAATTTTAATAAGTGGAAAAGCCCCGTTATGGGGCTTTTTTATTTGGCAAAACTCAAGATATACGCTTCAAGCGCTTTGAGCTGATCGTCCGACATTTGTTTCGTGATCACAAAATTGGTTTTCATCGCTTCATATTGCGACGGATCGACAATTGGCGGCGCTTCCTCTTTCAGGAAATCGACAATGCTTGCATTTTCTTCTTTATAAATCTTCGCGATTTCCACAATCGACGGCCCGATTACTTTCTGCTCCGGCAAATGACAAGCGAAGCAGTTACCGGTTCCGTCGAACAATTCTCTTCCATACGCAACGGGATCGGTGATTTCTTCGTTCACAGTTTCGGGCTTTGCCGATGATTTTTCTTTTCCGCATGATGCAAATGCGAATGCTATGATGATGATGGATGTTCGTATCATGATGTTCGTTTAGCCCCGCGCAGTGGAAATTCTTATTGCGGCTTCGAGCTTGTCGAGAAGCGCGAAAAGATTGGTTTCAAAAAATATTATTTACATTCTGTTTAATAAGACTGCCGCTTCCTTTGCGAAATATGTCGAAATGATGCTTGCGCCTGCCCTGCGAATGCAATAAAGCTGCTCGAGCATAATCTTGTCGTGATCGAGCCAGCCACGTTCAGACGCGGCTTTAACCATCGCGTATTCGCCCGAAACCTGGTATACCGCAACGGGAACATCGACCGCGTCTTTGACTTCGCGAACGATATCGAGATAAGCCATCCCGGGTTTTACCATGACGATATCCGCGCCTTCCTCCACATCGGAAATCGCTTCCTTGACAGCTTCGATACGGTTGGCATAATCCATTTGATAGGTTTTCTTGTCTTTCGGGATATTCCGGCTGTCTACCGGTGCGGAATCCAAGGCTTCACGAAACGGACCGTAGAATGCCGATGCGTATTTCGCACTGTAACTCATAATGCCTACATCGTGAAACCCACTTTCTTCAAGCGCTTCACGAATTGCAAGTACACGGCCGTCCATCATATCCGAAGGCGCTACGAAATCGGCTCCGGCCTCGGCGTGCGAAACGCTCATCTTCGTAAGCGCATCAACGGTCGCATCGTTAATAATTCTTCCGCTTTCGATAATGCCGTCATGACCGTAAATTGAATAAGGATCGAGCGCAACGTCCGGCATCACGATCATTTCCGGGCACGCATCTTTGATCGCACGGATCGTTTGCTGCATCAACCCGCCGCGGTTCCACGCCTCTTTGCCGGTGTTGTCCTTTAACTTCTCATCGACTTTCACATAAATATTGACCGCCCGGATCCCCAAATCCCACGCTTCTTTAACTTCACGTATGGTATGGTCTAGCGAATGGCGATAAATTCCGGGCATCGACGGAATCGGAACTTTTACATCGTTTCCTTCCGCGACGAACATCGGAAGCATGAAGTTAGCAGGCGATATGGATGTTTCGCGAATCATCGATCGGATTGATTCGTTGGTGCGAAGACGGCGGTGGCGATGGTGTGGAAACATGGAAGTTGACAGTTTTTAGTTTACAGTTTTTAGTTTTACAGTTTACAGCTTGTAACGCTCAATCCTATTAATTAAAGCTGTGAGCATTTTTTTAATTTGCAATATTTCATCTAACAGTTTTTCGGTCGTTTTCTGATCTATCATTCCCAAATCTGAACATAAAAAAATCAGGTATTCGAGTTCGTGCGCCGAGCCCGAAGAAATGTATAAATATCGTACTAGTTCTTTCTGCGTCTGCCTTCCACAACCTTCTGCTATATTCGTCGGAATCGAAACCGCGGCGCGATTTATCTGTGATACCAAATTGAATCTCTCATTATTCGGAAAGCTGGCCGTTTCAGAATAAATCTTTAAAACTAACTTGTGCGCCTTCTGCCAAACGATGTATTTTCTATAATCTATCATTCTGTCAACTGTTAGCTTACAACTGTAAACCTAACCAATCAACTGGATGCATAAGTACGGTTACTAATTTTTCTTCCTCACTTCCAACCTCTGGCCTAAAATCATACACCCACTGAACATGCGGCGGCAAGCTCATCAAAATACTTTCGATGCGGCCATTTGTTTTGAGTCCGAACAACGTTCCTTTATCGTGGACGAGGTTAAACTCTACATAACGACCGCGACGGATTTCCTGCCATGTGCGATGTTTATCGGTATACTCGAGGTCCTTTCTTTTTTCAACCATCGGAACATAAGCTTCAAGAAAACTGTCACCGACCGTAGTTACAAACGAATACCAATCTTCCATCGAGCGTTTGTCATCTGCTTTAAGATAATCGAAAAACAAACCTCCGATCCCACGGCCCTCATTGCGATGGCTATTGTAAAAATATTCATCGCACTGTTTCTTATATTTTGGATAAAACGCCGGATCATGCGCATCGCACGCTTTTTTGCAGATCGTATGAAAGTGTACCGCATCCTCTTCGAACAGATAATAAGGCGTAAGATCCTGACCGCCGCCAAACCACTGCTGAATGACATTGCCGTCCGCGCCATACATTTCAAAATATCGCCAGTTGGCATGAACCGTTGGAACCATCGGGCTTTTGGGATGGATGACCAAACTCAGTCCGCACGCAAAGAAATCCACTTCGCCAACGCCAAACATTTTTTGCATCGCTTCAGGCAAAACTCCATGAACTGCAGAAATATTTACGCCGCCTTTTTCAATTATATTCCCGTTTTCAATAATGCGTGTCCTGCCGCCGCCGCCTTCCGCACGCTCCCAAATATCTTCACGGAACTTCGCAGCGCCATCGACTGCTTCAAGTCTTGAAGTGATCGTTTCCTGGAGATTTTGAATGTAGTATAGGAATTTGTCTTTCATTTTAGCTGTCAGCTGTTAGCTATCTGCTATCAGCTTAGTTCAAATTATCTGCTGCGTTCCATTTATCAATTGACAACTGTCAATTATCAATTACGATATTCTTTCACCGCATCAATAAATGCCTTCGCATGATCAACGGGTATATTGGGAAGTATACCATGTCCAAGGTTCACGATATATTTGTCCTTTCCGAATTCATCGATCATCTGCTTGACCATTTGTTTGATAACCGGAATTGGCGATAAAAGCCGCGACGGATCAAGATTTCCTTGTAGCGTAATGTTTCCACCCGACAAATATCTGGCGTTGCGCGCGGAACAAGTCCAGTCGACTCCAAGTGCCGATGCCTTGCTTCTTCCCATTTCATTCAGCGCAAACCAGCAGCCTTTTCCGAACACGATTACAGGCGCATGCGGCGCAAGCGCTTCAACGATCTGGTTAATGTAATTCCACGAAAATTCATTGTAATCAACCGGCGAGAGCATTCCGCCCCAACTGTCGAAAATCTGGACAGCATTCACGCCGGCTTCAACCTTTTTCTTCAGATATTCAATTGTCGTATCTGTAATTTTTTGAAGCAAAGCATGCGCTGCCTCAGGATGGGTGAAGCAAAATCCTTTGGCTGTATCAAAACTTTTTGATCCTTTCCCTTCGACGGCATAACAGAAAATCGTCCATGGCGAACCTGCAAAACCAATCAATGGAACCTCATCGTTAAGCATTTCCTTTGTGAGCTTGATCGCATCCATCACATAGCCCAAAGTCTCATCGATGTCCGGAACGATTACTTTCTCAACATCTGCAACAGAACGGATCGGATTGGGCAAAAACGGACCGACATTCTCCTTCATCAACACCTCAATTCCCATCGCCTGTGGAACCACCAAGATATCCGAAAACAAAATGGCCGCATCAGGAGCAATTCGCCTAATCGGCTGCACCGTTATTTCCGAAGCCAATTCAGGCGTCCTGCATCTTGTAAAAAAATCGTATTTGTCGCGCAGTTCTCGGAATTCCGGCAGGTATCTTCCTGCCTGGCGCATCATCCAAACCGGTGGCCTCTGTACTGTTTCGCCTTTAAGCGCTTTAAGAAATAATTCGTTTTTGATCATGTTATCTGGTTTCGCCGTTCGGCGGATTATACTTGCTCGTGTTTAAAATGATTTATGCACTGAATTATGACATTTTCAACCGATGGTTTGTTCGCGACTACAACTTTTGTTGATTCCGGCAATGCTTCGGAAGTGGTTGCGCCGATGCAAAAACAAATGGCGTCTCCAATTAGGTTTTCAGCGAGATAGCTCTTTACACCGGATGGACTGAAAAATAACAATGCATCGGGAGATAAATTCATTTTCAATGGCTTTAGCCTGGTTTCATAAACTTCAACCTCGCGAAACTTTGCGCCGTTTATACGAAGGCTCATCGGAAGCGTATCAAGACGCAAGTTTCCCGACAAAAAAGTATATGCTCCCTTAATGTTTTCCATGATCATATCGCCCAAAGCAGCGGCATTATCTGCAACGCCTGCGACGTTAAAACCACTTTCTCTTAGCAGCGCACAAGTTTTCTCACCTACGCAGAAATTATTGGCAGATTTAAATCGATTTGCTTCAGTATTTCTGATAAAACTCCGAACCGCATTTCCGCTTGTGAAAATCAAATCGCCCGCTATCGAATCAATATCGAAATTCTTATATTTTATTTCAATGAAATCCGCTTCGATCACTGAAAATCCGGCATTGAGCAGATATTGCTTTTGTGTCGGAAGTAATTTTTTTGTAGAAAGTACACGTCTCATATTCATTCTTTCCCGCGGATCTTTTCCATTACTTCAATTCCGCCATCTTTAAGAATCTCATTTGCGCATTCAGCTCCAAGATCTTTATAGTGAATGATATCGACGGATTTCTCAACATGTATGCGCGATGTCCCATCAACAGAGAAAAGTCCGCCCTCGAACCTGATCGTATTCTCAAAAATCGTCGTTAGCGCACCGATCGGAGCCGTACAACCGCCTTCAAGTGTCCGCAAAAATTGCCGCTCGATACCTGTAGAAACTTCCGTATCGTGATGATTCAGTTTGGCGGTTGCCTCACGCGAAAAATCATCGTGGATCATAGCCGTGATCATCATGGCTCCTTGCGCGGGCGCAGGAATCATCCAGTCCAGATTAATGCTGTTTGATGGTTTTAAGCCAATTCGCTCCAATCCGGCAGCGGCGAAAATGGCACCGTGCCAATCGCTTTCTTCGAGCTTCTTCAATCTTGTATTGACATTTCCGCGGATCTCTGCAGTGGCGTGATGCGGATAGCGATGCAGCCATTGTGCGCGCCTGCGAAGGCTTCCGGTAGCGATCGTCAGTGCATCGACATAATCGATGTCATGCTTTATAACCAGAATGTCGTGTGGATTCTCCCTCTCGAGAACTGCGGCTTGCATCATACCTTTTGGCAAAGCTGTCGGAACGTCCTTCATCGAATGCACTGCAATGTCGATTTGACCGGCAATCATCGCCACATCAAGGGTTTTGGTAAAAATACCTGTGATGCCAAATTCGTAAAGCGGCTTATCGAGAATGATATCGCCGGCAGATTTTACTGCAACGATCTTGGTTTCGTATCCTAAATTATTGAGTTTCTTTTCGACTGTATGCGCCTGCCAAAGGGCAAGTTCGCTGTCGCGAGTGCCGATCCGGATGACTTTGTTCATCGCTGAACCGTTTCAATGCCAAACACTTTTTCGATCCATTCGATGCTTTGGTCGACCATCGTATTATCGTCTTTCAGATGATTCGCGAAATGTGTAGTAATCTTCTGTATGATGCGATTGCTGATGATTTCGGCCTGCTGTTCATCGAAATTCGAAAGCTTTTTGCGCTGGAAATTCAATTCTGAATCCTTGATGTGGTTCAATTTTGCTTTAAGAGCATGAATTGCCGGCGCGTATTTGCGGGCTTTCATCCATATATTAAATTCTTCCTTGATCTCATCGAGGATGGCTTCGGCTGCAGGAATTGCTTTCTTTCTGTTTTCAAGCGTTTCGTCTGTCATCTGCGAAAGCTGGTCGAGATGTAGAAGCGTCACGCCCGGAACAGAGCAAACATCGTCTGCCACGTTTTTCGGAATTGAAAGATCGAGAATCAGCAATGGTTTTTTCAGATTCAGGATAGCCGCGTCAACCGTCGGGTTCTGCGCTCCGGTTGCGACAACCAATATGTCTGCCTGGCGGATCTCAAGATGAAGATCTGAATAATCTTTTACTACAAGATTAAGTTTGCCTGCGATCTTTTCGGCCTTATCCTTTGTGCGGTTGATCAGCGTGATATGACTGTTACGAGTGTGCTTTACAAGATTCTCGCATGTGTTGCGCCCAATTTTTCCTGTTCCGAAAAGCAGGATGTTTTTGTTCGAAATATCTTCGACGTTCCTGATGATGTATTGCACAGATGCAAACGATACCGATGTCGCGCCTGAACTGATTCCTGTATCTGTCTTTATTTTCTTGCTCGCCTGGATCACCGAATTGACAAGCCTTTCCATAAATGCATTGGCAAGACCAAACGATTTTGATTCGGAAAAAGCTGTTTTTAACTGGCTGATGATTTCAAAATCTCCAAGAATCTGACTGTCCAAACCAGTTCCAACCCGAAAAATGTGTGATATCGCTTCCTGATTTTTAAATACGTAAGCAACCTGCTGGAAATCTTCCACGGTTCCTTCGCTATTGTCGCAAAGCAGTTTGATGAGTTGATAAGGATGCTGGGCGAAGCCGTAAATTTCTGTACGATTGCACGTAGAAGTAACGATCAGGCTGTCGATTCCAACAGATTTCGCCTGCTCGAGAAGCCGGGTTTTGGCATTGCTGTCGAGACTGAATTTACCCCTTATATCTGCATCGGCTTTTTTGTAACTAAGCCCGATGGCATAAAAGGTTTGATGTTTCGACAGGTTTAAATTTTCCATATAGTACAGTCCTCGGAATAACTCAGCAAAACTATTGTGGAAATAATCCAAAAAATAACGCTGTAAGGACTTTTAATAACGATTAGGGTTTTTAGCGAACGTTTATCGTTACTTTATTGTAATTGTGCTATTTTTGCAGCAACCATCAACCTTTGCAGTGATATTATTTAGACCTGTTCTAAATAAACTCGCGATGGTCTCGACGGTTTCATCACAAAAAAAATATCGCTATGGGTTCAACCGAAATTATAGATATTGAAGATGACTTTACGATGATCCGCTTCCGTAATGATGATGACGATCTTTACAAAGCTCAGCATCAGGTAAAAAGCGGATTGATTCAGTTTCATTTTGGAATAAAAGGACGCGCGAAATTCATTTTCAACCAAGGCAATTATGCGCTTGAACTGCGTGATGAAAAATCACTATTGCTTTACAATCCGCAAAAGGAGCTTCCCGTAGATGTTGAACTTGCGAGGCAATCGTGGGTGATCACTGTAATTATTTCGATCAAAAAATTCCACTCACTTTTTTCTGCTGAAGCGGATTATGTTCCGTTCCTCAGTTCGGATAACATCGACAAAAAATACTACAAAGAAGAAAACATCACGCCGTCGATGGCTATCGTTTTGAGCCAGCTTTTTCATTATACGCTTCATCCTTCGATAAAAAAATTATACTACAAAGGCAAAGGATATGAACTGCTGAGCCTGTATTTCAATCAGACCGAGGATCCGGATGCCGAGCATTGTCCGTTTCTTACAGATGAAGAAAACATTTTTAAGATCCGTAAAGCCAAAGAGATCATTATCGCCAACATGGCCGAGCCACCTGGACTTCAGGAACTCGCCGATCAGGTTGGGCTTACGTTAAAAAAATTGAAGACCGGTTTTAAACAGATCTACGGCGATACGGTTTACGGTTTCCTGTTCGATTATAAAATGGATTTCGCTCGCAAACTGCTCGATTCGGGTTCGTACAATGTCAATGAAGTTGGGTTAAAGATCGGCTACAGTACCGGAAGCCATTTCATCGCTGCATTCAAAAAGAAATTCGCCACAACACCTAAGAAATATTTAATGTCAATCAACGCCACGTCATAATGAAAGGAGTTTTGTTAGTTAATCTTGGATCGCCCGACAGTCCGAACGCCAAAGATGTCAAGCCGTACCTCGATCAGTTTTTAATGGATAAATACGTCATCGACGTCCCATTTTTACTTCGTGCTTTTTTAGTTAGAGGAATTATTTTAAGAAAACGCCCCGAAAAATCCGCATCAGCTTACAAGAAGATCTGGTGGGACGAAGGTTCGCCGCTGATCGTTTTATCGAAACGATTTTACAAAAAAGTTGCGCAAAGAACCGACTTGCCTGTTTCGTTGGCGATGCGTTACGGAAAGCCGTCGATAGAAAGCGGACTCCAGGAACTAAATGACAAAGGAGTGACTGAAGTTTTCCTGCTTCCGCTATATCCGCAGCATGCGATGGCGTCGACAGTTACGATTTTCGCGTTAGCCGAAGAATTACGGCAAAAGCATTTTCCAAAGATGAAATTCACCAAAGTTCCGGCATTTTATAATCGCAAGAACTATATCGAAGCATTGGCTGCATCGATAAAGCGATCGCTTGACGGATTTGATTACGACCATCTTCTGTTTTCATATCACGGAATTCCCGAACGGCATATCCGCAAAACCGATGTCACAAGATCGCATTGCAAAATCGACGATCAATGTTGTGTCACGCCGTCGCCTGCCCATGAATTTTGTTATCGCCACCAATGTTTTGAGACGACAAAGCAAGTTGTTGAACTTCTTGGCATTCCGAAAGACAAATACAGTCAGAGTTTTCAATCCAGGCTTGCGGGCGACAAATGGCTCGAGCCTTATACCGATGTCGAAATAAATAAGATGCCTGAAAAAGGAATTAAAAACCTCGCGGTTGTTACGCCTGCATTTGTGGCCGACTGTCTGGAGACGCTTGAAGAGATTGCGATGGAAGCAAATCATCAGTTCAAAGAACATGGCGGCGAAAATTTCCATGCCGTTCCATGCCTGAACGACGACGACCAATGGGCTGATGCCGTGGCAGAATGGATCCGGGAATGGAAAACATCTGAAGTGACGACATAATGGCAAAAGAAAAGGATGATTTAGGCTCGGAAAACATTGGAAAACTGCTGTTCAGGCAGGCCGTTCCAGCCTCGGTCGGAATCCTTTTTATGACGGTCAACATTTTGATTACAACTATTTTCGTCGGACAATGGATCGGTCCGATGGCAATCGGCGCGCTGACTGTCATTTCACCCGTTGCATTTTTCATTTCATCGCTGGGATTGTCGATTGGGATTGGCGGAAGCTCGGTTTTGTCGCGCGCACTGGGTTCAGGTGAGAAGGACAAAGCCACCGCGGTTTTCGCGCATCAGATCGTCATGACGGTTTTGATCACTTCAATTTTATCGATCGCTATATTTCTTTTCAGCGGTGAAATCTTAAACGTGCTTGGCGCAAAAGGCAAGATCGAGGCACCCGCAAAATTATTTCTCTATCCGATTCTTATCGCAGCGCCGATCCAAGCCCTGTGTTCGATGGCCAACTCGGTCGTACGCGCCGAGGATAAATCGAAATTCGCGATGATCGCGGTCATCATTGCATCCGCATCGAACATTTTGCTGGATATTCTATTTATCAGGATACTCGATATGGGAATTTTTGGCGCCGCGCTCGCCACCGCCTTGTCATTCGGATTGTGTTTCCTATTCTTGCTTTGGTTTTTCATTTTCAAGAGCGATCTTCAGCCAAAAGCTTCCGATTTTATTCCGCAGGGAAAACTTATCGGCGAAATATCCGCGTTAAGCGCTACTACGTTTTCACGTCAGGGTGTCATTACCATTTTATCGGTTTTACTCAATAATACATTGTTCACACATGGCGGAGAGCATGCAGTCACGATTTATGGAATTATCAGCCGGATGCTGATGTTCGCGCTTTTTCCGGTTAACGGAATTACCGAAGGATTTTTGCCGATTGCCGGATTTAATTACGGCGCCGAAAAGTATGACCGCGTTCGTGAGTCGATTAAAAAATCTGTTATTTACGCCGGATTCTTCGCCGTTGTGATCTATGCTGCCGTTTTCATTTTCGCCGGGCAGATCGTTACCGTTTTTACCGATGATGCCGCTGTGATCCGTGACACTCCCGAAGCATTGCGCTGGGTCTTTGCCGCTTCGCCCGTCATTGCGGTCCAACTGATCGGCGCGGCATATTTCCAGGCGGCCGGAAAGGCATTGAAGGCATTACTGCTGACGCTGACAAAGCAGGGATTTTTCCTCATTCCACTGATCCTCATTTTACCTGAATATTTTGGTATTTTTGGAATATGGGTCGCATTCCCGATCGCCGATTTACTTGCAACAGCGGTTACGGGCTCATTCCTGATCTTCGAAATGCGTACAAAACTTAAAAAATGATCTACAATTACCTGAAATCGCTGCACCTGATCTTCGTCATCACCTGGTTTGCCGGCTTATTTTACATTGTTCGGTTGTTTGTTTATCAGATCGAGGCTTCGGCGAAACCGTCGCCTGACAGAGAGATTTTAGGAAAGCAATATAAGCTGATGGCTTATCGACTTTGGTATATCATCACATGGCCATCGGCGATCCTGACCGCCATTTTCGCGATTTGGATGCTGTTTTTTACCGATGCCGGAAAAGTCTGGATGTGGCAGGATTGGCTCATTATTAAGCTGGCATTCGTTGTTTTATTGTACGCTTACCATTTCTATTGCCATCAGATTTACAAGCAATTGCAAAATGACGACATCCGTCATACAACCAATTTTATGCGACTATGGAATGAAGTGGCAACGATCATTTTGTTTGCAATCGTGTTTTTGGTCATCTTAAAAAATGCTGTCGGATGGATCTTTGGCGTTGTCGGCATCGTATTATTGTCGATTTTACTGATGCTTGGATTCAAATTCTATAAGAAAGTCAGGGAACGAAAAAATACCTGATGCCGATATTTACCAATATATCGAAGCTGTCATTACGCGTCAGGATTTTCCTTTCGATGATCGTATTGATTTTGATCTCATCGATATTGCTCGCGTCTATTTCCATCATCGAGTTTAAGAATGAAGCACGCGTTTATCATCAGCAACGGCTTGAAAACAAAGAGCTCGCGATCAAGGAACATATCAATTACATATTGTCTACGACCACTTACCCGCTGACATCGGAGAATCTGCCTTTGATCTTTAAGGATCGTATTTATGAACTAGCCGACATTCATAACCTTGAAATAAATATTTATGGTCTCGACGGAAAGCTTCTAAAATCATCAAAAGCATCGTTTTCCATTGACAGCGTTTCGCCACCGGTTCCTAACTATATTCTTAAACTCGTCCAATCGTCGATTGAAAAACGATACGTCGATATCCGAAACATCGATGGCCTGAAAAATCGTTCGTCTTACAGCCAGATCAAAGACGATAAGTTTAAGCCGCTCGGAATTCTGAATCTGCCGTACGTTGAAGATGACGGTTTTTATGAAACGGAACTGCGAAACTTTTTAATCCGACTTGGGCAGGTTTACCTTTTTATGCTTGTGATCGCGTTTGGACTTGCCTACTTGCTATCGACATACATTACGCAATCGCTTAAAACGATTTCCGATAAAATCAACGAAACAAGTTTGAGCCAGAAGAACGAGAAAATCGTTTTGAAACCGAATAGCAAGGAAATCAGACTATTGATAAACTCATACAACCGAATGGTCGACGAACTTGAGGAAAGCGCCGTAAAACTTGCCCAAAGCGAACGTGAAGAAGCATGGCGTGAAATGGCAAAACAGGTCGCGCATGAAATTAAAAACCCGTTAACTCCGATGCGGCTGACAGTGCAAAGTTTCCAGCGGAAGTTTGACCCGGATGATCCCGACCTAAAACAAAAACTCGATGATTATTCTAAGACGCTGATTCAGCAAATCGACACCATGAGCGCCGTGGCATCGGCATTTTCGAACTTTGCATCGATGCCGGCACAACAGAATGAAAATGTCAATGTTGTAAATGTAGTCGACCTTGCGCTGGATATTTTTAATGAAGATTTTATCCGGTTCGATGCGGACGAAAAGGAAATCATCGCACGGATGGACAGAACGCAGTTGATCCGCGTTATTACAAATCTCGTCAAGAACGCGATTCAGGCCATGCCATCGGATCAGAAGGAAAAAATTGTAGCAGTCAACATCAAAAAGTCGGGCGATAAAGTCCTGATCATTGTTTCCGATAACGGAACAGGCATCGAACCACACAACGTCGGCCGGATCTTCGAGCCGAAATTTACGACCAAATCCAGCGGAATGGGTCTTGGGCTTGGCATCATTAAAAACATCATAGAAAATTATAAAGGAACAATTACTTTTGAGTCAGAGTTAGGAAAAGGAACGGTCTTTACCGTTTGCCTTCCGATTATTAATCCATAAAAACCATATCATGAACTACGAAAACATACTTGTCGAAAAGCTGGACGGAATGGCGACGATAACCGTCAACAGGCCCGAAAAATTGAATGCCTTGAACCGTTCGACCATCGAAGAACTGGGCGCTGCGATAAAAGCCCTGGATTTCTATGGCGACGTTCGCGTGATCATCCTGACCGGTAGTGGTGAAAAAGCATTTGTGGCCGGGGCCGATATATCTGAATTTGCAAATTTCTCTGTTGAAGAAGGTGCGCAGCTTGCCGCAAAAGGACAGGAAACATTATTTGACCTGATTGAAAATCTCAAAACACCCGTCATCGCCGCCGTGAATGGATTTGCATTGGGCGGCGGGCTCGAACTTGCGATGAGTTGTCATTTCCGCGTTGCTTCCGAAAATGCAAAAATGGGATTGCCGGAAGTTTCACTCGGCGTTATTCCCGGCTATGGGGGTACGCAACGGCTACCGCAGCTTATCGGAAAGGGAAAAGCTATGGAAATGATCATGACCGCAGGAATGATGACGGCCGCCGAAGCGAAAGAATATCGGTTGGTCAATTATGTCGTACCTCAAGCCGAGCTGTTGGATTTTTGCAAAGGACTTGCTCAGAAGATCATGCGGAATTCACCGATGGCGATCTCAAAAGCGATCGAATCTGTGAATGCCGGATTTAGTCGGGACGGTTTCAGATCTGAAATCGAAAATTTCGGAAAAAGCTTTGGTACTGACGACTTTAAGGAAGGAACTACGGCGTTTTTGGAGAAAAGAAAAGCTACGTTTTCAGGGAAATAATCGGAGCCTTAGATAAGGAAAACACTAAAAGTGACATTATCATAAATGGAATGCCGGTTAACAGCCGGCTTTTTTGTGCCTGATAGCGAAGGAAAAATTGGGGAGTATTGCGGTTAAACCGCAGCGCGAAATGATGAATATGGGGAAACTTTAATGGGTGGCGGGTGGTGGGGCGCATCAGATCGAAAAAGAATCTGTTAAATAGTTGAAAGGTTACTTTACCCCATTCCATTCTGCATAAAATTGTTCCAGATACAATTCCATGAACCGATGGCGTTCATCAGCTATTTTTTTTGCAGATTGAGTTACCATCAGATCCTTTAGCAAAAGCAGCTTTTCGTAAAAATGGTTTATCGTCGGTGCCGCGGATAATTTATACTCTTCCCTGGTCATCTTTAAATTCGGAACGATTTCGGGGTTGTAAAGCTCCCGGCCTTTATGTCCGCCATAGTTGAACGCGCGTGCGATACCAATCGCGCCGATTGCATCCAGGCGATCCGCATCACGGACGATATCCAGTTCTATGGTCGAAAATGAATTGCTGAAATTTCCTCCTTTGTACGAAACGTGCTCGATAATCTTCACCACATGATCGATTACATTCGCATCAACTTGCTGGGATTGAAGAAAATTACGCGCAGTTGTAGGACCGATCGTTTCATCGCCACTGTGAAATTTGCTGTCGGCAATATCATGAAGCAACGCGCCAAGGCTTACCACAAATAAATCGCAAGTTTCATCTTCAGCGATCAGCATCGCATTTTTATAAACACGTTCGATATGAAACCAATCGTGTCCACCTTCCGCGCCGTGCAATTGGCGCTTCACGAATTCAATCGTGTGGTGTAAAACTTCTGGGTTTATCGTTTCGTTACTCATCAAATGTTGTCGCAAGCCGATGATAAAATGGTTCGGCAGCAAATACTGGTAGAAAGAATGCTGACGTATTATAACGTTTGAAATTTAAGCAGGTTCAACCCACTTAAACATATGCGATTCCTGTGGAATAACGATGCGCTCGGATATCTTCGTCATTCGGTCCGGAAGTTTCATCAGGAAATCACGAGCCTTTTCGGCTTCCGGTGTCAACCCGGAAATTGTGGCAACGTTCCAGCGATCGATAAGTTTCTGGAGAATGTCTACATAATCCGCAGATGTGTAAACGCCGATGCGCTGCGCAGAATCTGAGAAATGTTCGAATGCCGCACTGATCTTTTCGCCCGACTCACGAAGGAATTGCGCCGGCATTACGATTTTGCGCTTCATCATATATTGAAAAGCAAGCATCATTTCGCTTGGATCAACCTGGAAAATTTTATTTACAAATTCGCTGTACGCATGATGATGCCGCATTTCGTCGCCAGCGATCATTTTACAGATTTTTGAAAGCTTTTTGTCGCCGTATGATTTTGCAAGCTGTGACACGCGGTTATGCGATACATACGTTGCGAGCTCCTGGAAACTGGTATAGACAAAATTCTTGTATGGGTCGGCACCGGTTCCAATATCGAAACCGTCTGCAAGCAGATGCTGCGTAGTCATTTCGACCTCGCGCATGTTTACGCGGCCGGACAGGTACAAATATTTATTAAGTAGATCGCCGTGACGGTTCTCTTCGCTGGTCCAGCTTCGAACCCATTTTGACCATCCGTTAGGTTCGATCTGATCAACACCTTCAACAGTCATCAGCCACGACTCGTAAGTCGGCAATGCTTCTTCGGTAATGGTATCGCCAATCAAAACAATCCAGAAATCATAGGGCAGGTCTTTCGCGATCTCACGAAGCTCTTTTACTTCTTCGAAGAAATTTTCACTTTCGGAATTCGGTAGAAAATCCGACGGCTGCCACACTTTTTCAACGGGAATTAAATATTGGTCGACAAAACCATCGATATCTTTCTCCAGGAATTGCATCACTTCAAGACGCACATTTTTTACTGACATTCTAATTCAATTAACATTAATTGCGCCCGTAACCGCACTTTCCGTATACTGCATAATTTCTTCGAAAGGCTTGCTGTTTACTGCCACGGGCTCATGGACTGTAAAGATAAGGCGATTTCCCAAACCTAACGGGAAAAAGCCATAACGAACCATCTTCCAGGAATTGTTGATGGAAACAGGAACGACATATGCCGAAGGTGCATATTTACAGAGGATTTTTAAACCGCTTTGCGCAAAGGGCTTTGGTTTTCCTGTTTTACTTCGTGTTCCTTCCGGGAAAATTACTGCCGATCTTTTGTTGGTTTCGACATATTCCGACAATCCTTTAATTACCGGAATAGCCTGCTTTGGATCGGCTCTGTCGATGAGAACAGATCCGCCATGACGGAGGTTGTACGATACGCTCGGGATGCCATTCCCCAATTCCTTCTTGCTTACGAACTTGGGATGATAACGGCGCAAAAACCATATAATAGTGACGATGTCGTACAAACTCTGATGATTGGCAACGATAATAAGCGGAACATTTGGCGGAATCTTTTCCCGGCCGTGAAATTCATAGGTCGTTCCCAAAATGTGCGTACACCGCAACAATAGGAAATTCATGTAATCGACACTTTTTTTGTGCGCCTGATATCCAAAAAGATTCAGGCAAATCCATTGGATCGGATGAAAAATGACAAGCGTCAGACCAAAGAAAAAATAGTAGACGGCCGAAATCGGATACGAAAGAATTTTCTGCATTTTTTTTACAAAGTATCAAAAATACGAATAATATCCGCAGGTAGAAGTGAACGCTTATCTGAAAGCCATCTTTGGCATTATCCATAATTAAGTTTGAATAGCATCAGAAATCCTGAACATGACAGTGTGCGAATCGTAAATTTCCATTAACAAATGCGACGGAAAAACCACAATCAGAACTTATTCCATCACATTATTTTTGATGCAGGAACATGACTAAAATAGTGTTCATAAAAATACGCACCGCAGGTCGCTGACGAGGTTTAAAAAAATTACTTTTACAAAAATTAAACGTACAAAATCAAATGAGTTCAGAGAAAGAAGCAAAATTGAAAGCGCTCCAACTGACGCTGGATAAACTCGATAAAACCTACGGTAAAGGCACGGTAATGAAAATGGGCGACACGGCTGTTGAGGAGGTCGAAGCCATTCCATCCGGCTCGCTCGGGCTAGACCTTGCCTTAGGGGTAAATGGATATCCACGCGGAAGAATAATCGAAATTTTCGGCCCGGAATCTTCCGGTAAAACCACGCTTACTTTACATGCTATTGCAGAAGCTCAGAAAGCCGGCGGAATTGCAGCTTTTATTGATGCGGAACATGCCTTCGACAGGAATTATGCTCATAAACTTGGCGTCGATATAGAAAATCTTATCATGTCCCAGCCGGACAATGGTGAACAGGCTTTGGAAATTGCAGAAAACCTAATTCGTTCAGGAGCTATCGATATCGTAGTAATCGACTCCGTAGCAGCGTTGACGCCAAAAAGTGAGATCGAAGGTGAAATGGGAGATTCAAAAATGGGCCTGCACGCACGATTGATGTCACAGGCATTAAGGAAACTGACCGCCACAATCAGCAAAACCAATTGTACCGTATTTTTCATCAACCAGCTTCGTGAAAAGATCGGTGTCATGTTTGGAAATCCGGAAACAACAACCGGAGGAAATGCATTGAAGTTTTATGCATCGGTCCGACTCGACATCCGTCGTTCATCACAGATAAAAGATGGCGAAAACGTCATTGGAAACAGGACTAAAGTCAAAGTCGTAAAAAATAAAGTCGCGCCGCCATTCAGGACTGCCGAATTCGATATCATGTATGGCGAAGGCGTTTCAAAAACAGGTGAAATTTTAGATCTGGCGGTTGAATTTGAAATCGTTAAGAAATCAGGCTCATGGTTCAGCTATGCCGAAACGAGATTAGGTCAAGGCCGCGATGCCGTGAAATTGATGATCAAAGACAATCCGGAGCTTGCGGACGAGCTCGAAGAAAAAATCAAATCAAGGATCAAAGAAGAAAATCCATAACCAAAACCCGGACATGTTCCGGGTTTCTTATTATTATACGCAACCATATTTTACATTTTGTATCTTGGATTTATTAAAACCAGAATTGAGCAATGAAGAAGCTAATTTTCCTATGTCTGCTAACACTTACGATCGCTTCCTGTGAATTAAGCGGCGATGGACACGCAACACACTATGTTCTTGGACCCGTCCAGGAAGTTGAAATGCCCGCAACGTACCGTGTCGACAGTATTTCTGAAATAATTATAAGGTATAACCGCCCCGACAATTGCCATGTTTTTAATGGCTTTTATTATGTTGCTGATAATTATACCCGAACCGTTGCGATCGAATACGCGAGAATGGATCGGAACGATTGCATTTCCGACCCCGAAGAAGTTTTTGAAGTTCCGCTGAGATTTAAGCCGCGACAGCCCGGTACATATTTATTTAGATTTTGGGATGGTGTGAATGACGACGGAACAAATCATTTTTTCGAGACCGAAGTCAATGTGCCGCTATAAAAATCAATAACCCGCGTGCTGTGGATCTGGAACAGCTTATAAATGCTTGCAAGCGATATGATACTAAAGCCCAGGAACAATTATACCGATTATTTTCGTCAAAATTGTTTGCTATATGCTTGAAGTATTCGCGTAACTATGCAGAAGCTGAAGACAATTTGCAAGATGGATTTCTGATCATTTTCAGTAAGATCGGCCAATTTAATTTTAAAGGCTCTTTTGAAGGCTGGCTTAAAAGGATCATGATCAATAACGTTCTCCAGCAGTATCGCGGTGTCAGCTTTTTAGAGTTGGTGAACGAAAATATTGCCGATGATACGGAAATCGAGCTTGACGATGAGACAATTCCGATGGATTACCTGATGAAGATCATCCAGGAACTGCCCGACAGATACCGGTTGGTTTTTAATTTATATGTGATGGACGGCTTTCCGCACAAGGAAATAGCCGATATGCTCGGAATTACAACAGGAACATCAAAATCGAATCTTGCGCGTGCGCGCGGCATTTTAAAAGATAAGATTGAGCATTACACAAAACTGAAGTTTCCTTCGGCCAAATGATAGAGAAAAAGAACATAGACCGGCTATTTCAGGAGAAGTTTAAGGACTTCGAAGCTGCTCCGTCCGATAAGGTTTGGGGAAATATCGAGGCACGTCTTAAAGAGAAAAAGAAACGTCGCGTGATTCCGCTGTGGTGGAAATTATCCGGTGTCGCGGCCTTGCTGATTTTGGGAATATTACTTTGGAATGCATCGAATAACGGTTCACAAAAACCGCCGGATGGTGTGGTGAATTCTGAACCGGTTTCTAATGAAAATACTTCACCTGTGGTAAATAATCCGGAAAAATCCGCGGGCGAAGATGGAAAAGAAGGAGAAAACAATATTGAACCTGGAAATGAAACTGAAGTAAATCCTCCGCTTACAATTCCTTCCGCACCATCACAACTGGTTCTGGAAGAGCAGGAAAAAACTTCCGGCAAAGAGAAGCGTGACGTCAATAGACAAAGGCAAAAACTGCTGGAGGAAAGGTTTGAGAATAATAAAGGCAATAGGATCGCAAATGCCGAAGATAAAAACGAAGAATCGGGTCCTAAGAAAAAATCATCCAATGATAATCTTACTTCAGATCCAAAATTTGCTGATGCAATCGCTTCTAATAAAAATGCCGGAAATGAAATTGTATCCGAACGAAGTGGAAAAGTTTCTGACGCAGCTGCTCAAAAAGACAACAATCTTGAAAAGTCAGATGATGAAGATTCCGGAAAACAAATCGCAGACCGTCAATCAGACAATTCAGGGTCTTTCAAATCATCCGAAGGTATTATTAATTCACATATAACCCCAGACAGCAGCAAAGTTGGTGATGTTCAGGTTGCCGAAACAAGCCAGCCAAAACAAGATACTGCGAAAACCGCAGTTCCTGATTCGATGGAAGAATTGCTAAAAGAAAAAGAATCTGCTGTTGCTGTTACGGAACGAAAAATAGGTAGGTGGCAAGTGTCCTCAAATGTTGCTCCTATCTATTTTAGTTCCATTGCAAACGGATCGCCTATCGACCCTCGTTTCAAAGACAACAAAAAAACTTATAAGCCGAGCATGTCCTACGGTGTCGGCGTTCAATATGCGGTTTCTGATAAGTTTTCGGTCCGGACCGGAATCAATGCATTAAATCTCGAATATAATACGACCGGAATATTGATTTCACAAACGCCCGAAGCGCGTAAGCTTGAAAATGTGAAGCCTAACATGCGTGGCCAGATGATCCAAATCGATAATGAACCATTCGCCGCAACAATGAACCTCGGTCGAACCATCAGCCAATTTAGTGGTAGCCTGACACAATCAACGGGTTATCTGGAAGTTCCGGTTGAAATGTCTTACAAGCTGCTAAATCGGAAGTTTGGCGTTGAGTTAATCGGTGGTTTCAGTACGCTTTTCCTAAATAAAAATGATGTTTCAGTCGCTTCGTCCGGAATGCAACTCAGCATCGGTGAAGCCGAAAATCTCAACAAAATGCATTTCAGTACGAATGTCGGCGTTGGCTTCCGTTACAAAATTTTAAAATCTTTACAAGCTACGGTTGAACCCGTTTTTAAATATCAGATCAATACTTTCAGCAATGATTCTGGCGACTTTAAACCTTACTTTTTCGGCGTCTATTCAGGTTTAAACTATCGCTTCTAGACAATAGTTTGTTTGCTTGTTTATAGTTTTTAGTTAAGTTAGGAAAGTGCCCATTGCCATTGGGCACTTTTTTATTGATATTTCTGCAGCTCGTTGTAAATTATTTGATACGACTGATCTTTCACGGCTCTGATGTCTTTTTTTTCGTCTGCAGATCTGTCGTCCGTCATGATGAATCGATGTACGATCGCACGCATTAATCCGGGACTTCCACTCAGGAAAGTATATGAGAACCGTTTTTTATTGTCGGGAAACGTAATCGGAACAATCGGGATCTTGTGTTCGATCGCCAATCTGAAAGCACCATCTTTAAATTCGTCAAGCAAAATGCTTTCGTCTTCGGGAACGCCACCTTCAGGAAAAATACAGATGCTCATGCCTTGCTCAAGACGTTTCTGCGCACGATTGAAAACTTCCATCCGGCTTTTGGAACTGGTGCGGTCGACAAGAATGCAGGTGCGTTTATAAAAGAACCCGAACAACGGAATTTTCACCAGTTCTTTTTTCCCCACGAAAACGAAAGGATTTCTAACAACTGCCAACATCAGCATAATGTCGGTCATCGACGTATGGTTTGCGATGAACATATAGCTTTTGTGATCAACGGTTTGCTGTTCGCGAACGACCCGATACCGGAAACCCATGCCATACAAGATGCATTTTGCCCATATCCTTGCCATCACAAAAAAGTACGGATACCACTTTTCCCTGAGGATCGATATCACAAGAAATGGAAACATCACGATGATCGGAACGGCCATCATCACGTAGAACCAGATCCGCCACAAGACAGTCAGAAAGATTTTTAAAAATCTCATGGCCAAATGTAAGCATTCGGGGAATATTTTTGCAAAAGACTTAACTTTGCGCAAATACCAATAAATGGCTAAAATCCTTACAGGAATTCAAAGCACCGGCACGCCGCATTTGGGCAATTTGCTCGGTGCGATCTTCCCGGCTATCGAACTTTCCAAAGACACTTCGAACGAAACATTTTTGTTCATTGCCGATCTTCATTCCGTGACTCAGATCAAAGATGGCGAAACGTTGAAACAAAATACCATGAGTGTTGCCGCTGCGTGGCTTGCCTGCGGACTCGATACCGACCGTGTCGTCTTCTATCGTCAATCGGATGTTCCGCAAACTGCCGAGCTGACTTGGTATTTAAGCTGCTTTTTTCCATTTCAACGCCTGACTCTTGCACATTCATTTAAAGATAAGGCCGACAGGCTGGATGATGTGAATGCCGGGTTATTCAGTTATCCGATGCTGATGGCTGCAGACATATTGCTTTACGATGTGAATTTTGTTCCTGTAGGGAAAGATCAGCTGCAGCACATCGAGATAACCCGTGATGTCGCTTCACGATTTAATCATCAGATGGGTGAAACGTTCGTCGTTCCCGAGCCGAAAGTCGAGGAACATGCTATGTATGTTCCGGGAATTGACGGCCACAAAATGAGCAAGTCCCGCGGAAATATCATTAATATTTTCCTGGACGATAAATCCTTGCGGAAACAGATCATGTCAATCGAAACCGACAGCACGCCACTTGAAGCGCCAAAAAATCCTGAAACGTGCAAAATTTTCGCATTGTATAAAATTATTGCCTCTGAAGAACAGGTAATTCAAATGCGGATCAATTACAAAAACGAATCGCAGTCGTTCGGATACGGTCATGCGAAACAGGCGCTATTCGATCTGATCTGTTCGAAATACAAAACCGTACGCGAAAAGTATCATTACTTTATGTCGAATCCGAATGACATTGAAAATCATCTTAAGGCTGGTGCGGCCAAGGCAAAAATTGTTGCTGACGAAGTGCTTCATCGCGTACGTACCAAGCTGGGATTTTACTAGATTGCCTCGAACATTTTTCCGGACAGCGGCCGGACTACGCCTTTCAATTCCATGTTAAGCAAGATTGAAGATATCCTGAAAATGGGAAAATCGCATTCCAGCGCAATCGTATCAAGCATTTGTTTGCCGCTGTTTTGAAGATAATCGTAAACTTTTTGTTCGTCATCATCAAGCGAAACAAACATTTGTTTCTGGATCGGACGTTCCTTCGATTTGTCCAGTTTCCAGCCTAAGATGTAAATCAGATCGGCAGCGCTCGTGAGCAAATGCGCTTTCTGCGTTTTGATCAGGTTGTTGCAGCCCTGACTGTACCTGTCAGACGGTCGGCCCGGAACTGCAAACACATCCCGATTGTAATCGCTGGCACAGTAGGCCGTAATCAATGAACCGCCGCGATCTGCAGATTCTACAACAATTGTTGCTTCAGACATCCCGGCAACAATCCGGTTGCGGCGCACGAAATTTTCTTTTTCAGGTTCAGACCTGCTCCAAAATTCGGTAAAGAAACCGCCGTTTGATTGTATGGGCTTGACAAATTTTTTATGCGGGGCCGGATAAACCCGGTCAAGGCCGCTTCCAATGACCGCGATGGTCTGCAAATTATTGTCGATCGCCCCCAGATGCGCGATGATATCGACGCCGTATGCAAAACCACTCACTATTATAGGATTAAGCGGCGCGAGGTCGGCAATAAGCTGGCGTGTAAATTCGGCGCCGGCAGCCGTAACATTCCGCGTTCCTACAATGCTGATCATGCGTTTGTTTGATAAGTCGATGTTGCCCGTAGAAAACAATAAAAGCGGACTATCGGGACAATGTCTTAGCCGTTCGGGATAACTTTCTTCCACAAAAGAGGATACATTAATGTTATTCTTCAGGATGTGATCGCGCTCAATTTCGGCTTTGGCAAACACCGAACGATCCCGCAAATTCCGAAGAACATAAGTCCCGATCCGCTCGATCGATTGAATATCCTTGGCTTTTAACGAAAAAACATCTTTCGCGCTTCCGCAATGTGAAACAAGTTTTTTGGCAACAACATCTCCAACACCTTCAACTTTCTGCAATGCTAAAAAGTAGAGTAATTCTTCGTGGCTCATAGATAAAAGTAAAATCTTAAAAATACGTGATAGTCCTGATTGTTGATAAAATTTGTTAATAAAATTTTGCTCGTTGTCTTCAATGTTTAACTTTGTTGACATGAAGATTGAGCAGCACATTTCGCAGCTTTTATATAGGTATCAATGCGTTACCGTTCCAGGGTTCGGTGCTTTCCTGACCGAAACGCAGCCGGCACAGCTTAACGAGAATTCAAATTCCTTTTATCCGCCGAAAACGCTGATTTCCTTTAATGGATATCTGCGTCACAATGATGGGCTTCTGGCAAACCATATTGCGCGTGCCGAAAAAACCACTTATGACGATGCCGTAGAATCAATTAGGAGCGAAGTGGCGATCTGGCGTCAGATCCTGGATATCAATCAGAATTTTATGCTCAAGAACATTGGTGAACTTTCACTGAATTCGGAAAGCAAACTTGTCTTCAAACCCCATGAGCAACTTAATTACCTCAAAGACGCATTTGGATTAAGCTCATTCGTGTCGCCATCCATAAAGCGAGAAGGTTACAGGCAGGAAGTCGAAAAACTTGAGGAAAAAGCGCCTATCGCGTTAATTCCTGAAACAAGAAAAAGCAAGAATTATCTTAAGTATACCGCTATCATTGCTCTTGCGTTGACCGCAACAGGAACAATTGGATATAAATTGTTTACAAACTACAATGAGTCGAAAAACCTCGTTGTGGAATCAGCAGTACAGAAAAAAGTCCAGGATAAAATTCAGGAAGCAACATTTGTCATCGACAATCCAATCCCGGCTGTTACCATGACGGTTGCAGATGAGCGTAAGCCTTACCACGTTGTGGCCGGAGCGTTCAGAAAAGAGAAAAATGCGCAACGGACTTACGAACGCCTGAGTAAAATGGGATATGAGGCGCGATTGCTGGAGCCAAATAAATACGGCTTACATCCTGTTTTATACGGATCCTATTCGAGCTATAAAGAGGCTTGGAGAGCGATGAATAAGATCAAAAGATCGCATAATCCCGATGCCTGGCTACTTGTTAAAGAACTATAATCCCGAAATTTCGGGATTTTTTATTTCTTAACTTTACAAGAAAAATGCTGCCGAAACATCCTTCCGAATCTTTTACAATATTAACCGACCTTGTTCTTCCAAGTGAAACAAATCCATTAAATAATTTGTTTGGCGGTGAGCTGCTTGCGCGGATGGACAGAGCTGCGAGCATTGCAGCGAGAAGACATTCCCGGCGGATAACAGTGACTGCGTCGGTAAATCATGTTGCCTTTAACCGCTCCATTCCGCTTGGAAGCGTGGTAACGATAGAAGCCAAGGTTTCAAGAAGTTTTAAAAGCTCGATGGAAATTTTTCTCGATGTTTGGATCGAAGACCGCGAATCGGGAATCCGTTCAAAGGCAAATGAAGCGATTTACACTTTTGTCGCGGTTGACGAAACAGGTCGTCCGGTGGAAGTCGCGCCAATCATTCCTGAAACGGATCTGGAAAAAGAACGGTTTGATGCCGCTTTAAGAAGGAAGCAGTTAAGCCTTGTTCTCGCCGGAAAGATGAAACCCGAGGAAGCTACTGAGTTAAAAGCGCTTTTTGTCTGATTACATTCCCGCAAGCCATTGCTGCGGATTAAAGTAGGTCGCGTTCTGCATCAGTACAAATTTCAAGACAGTTTTACCGGTTTCCCCGTTTGTGCGGATCTTTCCGATTTTCTCTTTTATCGAGATTTTATCGCCCTTTTCTACGGAAACACTGCTGAGATTCGTGTAAACTGTGAGGAAGTCTCCGTGACGGATTACCACAGCTAAATTTACTGGAGAAAGCCTGTAAACACTGCTGACTTCGCCTCCAAAAACTGCACGCGCACTCTCGCCGGCTTCAGTTGTAATTTCGACGCCGCTATTGTGAACGATCAATGATCTGTGGACCGGATGCGGCTGATCTCCATAACCCAATGACACAAAGCCTTTTTCGACCGGCCAAGGAAGTTTTCCTTTGTTCGCGCGGAAGTTGTCGGCAACAATTTTTCCTTCCGGGGTAAGTACGATCTTATTCACACTGGCAGCAGCGGCTGCACCCGTTTTAGCTTTTGCGGAATTTGGTTTTGCTTTTGCTCCCGCCGCAGCTGTTTTCTTATTTTCTGCAGCGATGATGTCGCGGATGATTTTTTCGATCTGCCTGTCGATTGCTTTGGATTCCTTTTGCTTCTTCTGGATTTCCGCAGTGATCTGACGCTTATTCTTTCTAATCGATTCTACCAACTTTTCCTGTTCCTTGCGTTCCTTTTCGAGTTCCTGCTTCTCTTTTTGATTTTCATTCAGCAGCTTTTGCTTTTCCGACTTTAAAGATTGAAGTTTTTGATTATATCCAAGAAGTTCCTGCGATTTGACCTTAATTTCCTCACCCTGGCTTTTACGATAGCTCGCATACTGCTTCATGTACTGAGCACGTTTATATGCCTGCAGAAAATTTTCAGATGAAAGTAAAAACATTGCCCGGCTCTGTTCTGAACGGCTTTTATAAGATTTTAAAATCATATCGGCGTAATCCGCACGCAAATCGTCAAGCTCGCGATTTAGTCTGTTGATCTGAAGCTGGTTCTTATACATGTCGTCGCCAAGAAGTCTCGTTTGCCTTTCAGTAGTACTGATCAGGTTCTGCTTAAGTTTGATCTTCTCTTTTTGCAAAATAAGCTCGCTCGTCGCGGTCTTTTCCTTGCTTTTAACCGATTGAAGCAACCGCTGATTTTCTAAAATTTCCCTTTGGATCTGAGCTTTTCTCGCTTCTAATTTTTCCTGTTGGGAAGGCTGCGCAAAGACGCCCGCAGTAATGCAAATAAAAAGAAGGCTCAGTAGGGATTTAGCCATGATTGGATTTTGTGCAAAATTAATCAATAAAAATTCTTTCGTAGCCATCGGGAACAGAATATGGAAATGAAATATCTTCATTAAATGTTGCCGACTTATAATCGATTGAAATATTGACTTTGCCTTTCTTTTGCATGGCTTCAATGCGGATCGCCGTCGGAAGCGTTGTTTGAGGATATTGGATATGATCCGGGTAATCGACGGTCATCATGCGGTTTTTCGATGCCTGTGTAAGTTCTTCGCGTTTCAGTAAAAACCGCGCTGCCTCAAAAAAGAACGATTTTTCCACGCCATTTTCATTTGCCTGCAGTTTGTACATCTTGTCCTCGATCTCTTCACGATACTGGCCTTTGCTTAGGTCATCCATTGCCAGTCCAAGGAATAGGTTCTGCACTTTTTTATAATCCAATTCCGTCCCCAGCCATTGACTCAACGTTGTATAATCGCCTTCAAAATATTCGCCGTTGATCTTTTCATAGTATTTGACTTCATCAGGCGTAATCAGTGCCTTCGCCATGGTAATCCCCAGAAACCTGACGCTGACAAGGATCTTTTCATCCTTTCGGATCCGAATCTCAGCCGAAACATTTTGTGTCTGATCATCATCTTTATAACGCGCATCTGCTTTGATATACAGCGTCTGGAAATCTTTAACGTTTTTATAATGACCGGCAATGATGTTTGCGGAAGGAAGTTCGGTTCCGGCTTTTGCTGTTGCCAGTACGGCTTTCGACTTGCACGAAATCATGAAACAAAATGCAATAACAGCAGCGACTATCCTTATCATTATTTTCGGTTCTTCGACAATGCGTCGGCTTTGGATTTATAAGAATTTGATTTTGATGCATCCCCGAGTCCACGATAGGCTTCGGAAAGCTGAAGGTAAAATGCGGTTTCCATCGAAATATTGTCGACGATATATTCGACACCCGATTCAAGGATTTCCTTAGCTTTTTTAAAGTTGCCTTCTAGATTATAACCTTGTCCGGCATACAGATAGTATTGCGGCTCAAGTGGAAACAGCTCGATCATATTTTCTGCGGCAGATGATAATTTCGCGGACTGTCCGGTGTTTTGATACACTTCGAGTTGCAGTAAAGCGGTTTCGGTATCCTGTGGATTGCTTTTCAAATGGGTGTCGTAATATCTGAGAGCCCGGTCCCAGCTTTTGCGTTCATGGTAAAATTTTCCGATTTCCTTAGCAATCTGTACATCCCGATCACTTGTAAATAGTGCAATTGATTTCTCAAGATCTGCATCGTACTGTGGTTTGTCCTTTGCGAAAATCAGGAATTCGTTTAGTAGACGATGCTTGATCTTGTTGTCGATCTTCCGGCTTTGGAAAACCACATTCATGGCTTTGATCGCATTGGCCGCATCATTTGACACGATATATGTCTGAAACAAATTAACCTGCGCCCATTCTGAGTTCGGAACTTCGCGTTCAAGTTTCTTTGCAATTTCCATGGCTTTGTCATCCTGATTGCTTTCGGAATAAAGCCGCATCAATGACAAATAATTCGATTCTTCCTTTGGGTTTTTAGCGATCTGATCAAGCAGGTTTGCACGTTCGGCGCCCTGATAACGAGGATCGCGCAAGATCTGGGCTTTGTAATTTTCCCGCATATCCGATTTCCCGACATTGTCATTCAATTCGTTGATGAGATCCAAAGCCTTGTCGAATTGCTGCGTGGTCATATAAAGCGAAGTGAGCTCTTCTTTGTAGTCTTTTTTGAAACTGATCAATTGCTGGACGATCACGATTGCCTGATCGTAATCCCGAGTTTCATAACAAACGTCGTACATCCCGACAAGCGGCCACATGTTTTTCGGGTCAAGCTGAGATGCTTTTTGAAATGAGTCGTACGCCTTTTTATAATCTTTTTGGCCAAAATAATTCTTCCCAAGCTCATGATAAACGCTCGCATTGTCAGGCTGCATCGCTTTACATTTCTCCAATGCAAGAATTGCACGGTCGTAATTCTCGATTCCCTTTTGAGTCAGCGATTCGAAGAAAGCGTCCTGAAAATCATCTGTCACAGCAGCAATATCTTCCGGTTCTGTCTGCGCGACGGCAAGAACCGGCGACAAATAAACCGCAAATACAACAAGAAGGAAGAATTTAATTTTTATCATATCATTCCAAAACTGAATAATCGCCTATGCTGATACTGGTAAATTTACCGTTGAACGTCGCATGGCTTCCGATCATTGAGTTGGTTAAGTTCGCATTCAATACTTTTGATTTGTTTTGGATCAGGCTGTTTTCGATAACACTGTCGTCGATTATACAACCGGATCCAAGCGATACATTCGGGCCGACAGTCGAATTCCTGATCACTACTCCTTCACCGATATAACACGGCCTGATGATCGTTGAGTTTTCCGCAATTACGGAATCATCGATCAGATGTTCACCATCATCATGAAGAAAGGCAAGCATTCTTGAATTTGTATCGACAGTGACATTCTTGTTACCGCAATCCATCCATTCATCGACTTTACCGGGAACGAACTTCAATCCTTTCTGCTTCATGTTCTCGAGCGCGTCCGTCAGCTGATATTCGCCACCTTTAACAACATTATTATCCAATAAATATTGTAATTCCCCGCGTAAAACTTCACCTGATTTGAAATAATAGATCCCAATTATGGCCAGGTCCGACACAAAATCTTTAGGCTTTTCCACAAAATCCGTGATCACGTTGTCTGAATTTAACTTGATGACACCGAACGCGCTTGGGTCTTCGACCTGTTTCACCCAAACGACCGAATCCGCAGAGGTATCGAGTGTAAAATCGGCACGGAATAACGTATCTGCATACGCAACCACGATCGGGCCCGACATTGATTCCTTCGCGCACATAATTGCGTGCGCGGTTCCCAATGCTTCATTCTGATAATAGATCGATCCTCTCGAGCCCAATTTTTCGGCGATGGCGATCAATTCATTTTCGACCTGGACGCCAAAATCTTCGTGGATTATAAATGCGATCTCTTCGACGGGTTGGTTGATCACACCTGCTATATCCTGAACAAGGCGATGGACAATAGGCTTTCCGGCAATGGGAATCAAAGGTTTCGGAACTGTAAGTGTGTGTGGGCGAAGACGCGACCCGCGGCCTGCCATGGGAACGATTATTTTCATGAATGTTAGGTCAAATGTCGAAAGTCAAATATCGAAATGACAATAATGAACTTCCTCCTAATTATTAAATATTAATTATTAATTGTTAATTGTTAATTGGTTCCGGTGCTGCCAAAACCACCTTCGCCACGGCTTGTTTCGGTCAATTGTTCAACAGCGATCCATTCTGCGCGTTCGTGTTTTGCAATGATCAACTGCGCAATGCGTTCTCCGTTTTCGATGGTGAATTCTTCGTTGGATAAATTTACTAAAATCACCCCGATTTCCCCGCGGTAATCTGCATCGACGGTTCCGGGAGAATTCAGTACGGTAATTCCTTTTTTGGCTGCCAATCCACTTCGTGGACGAACCTGCGCTTCGTATCCGATCGGAAGTTCCATAAACAATCCCGTCTTTACGATGGCGCGTTCGAGAGGTTTCAAAACAATTGGCGAATCGATGTTTGCACGTAGGTCCATTCCTGCCGATGCATTGGTTTCATACAAAGGCAATTGATGTTTTGAGCGGTTGATGATCTTTATTTTCATGATATTTTTTGTGCGTTGTCTAGCCCCCGGGTGTCCCGATAGCTATTGGGACGGCATCCTTTTTTGGCGGGTCGAGCCTGTCGAGACCCAGCCGGAAAAGATACAGCGGAACACGGGATCAGCTCCTGACCTTTCTGCTTATGATTTTATTCAATGTTTGCTTTTCGTTGTGGTAAATGAAGTAAATGAACACCAACAGTAACGGTATGTTGATGTAATAGATTTCTCGGAACAGGTAAAATGCTGCAAACGAAAATGCGGTGGATACAATGAGATAACCGCCGATCCGGTTGACATCGTATGGAATCGGATAATGTTTTGCACCCAGGAAATAGGAAAGCGCCATCATCGATCCGTATGCGGCAATGGTTGCAATGGCCGATCCCATGTAGCCGTCACCTCCGGAGTTTTGAAAATACGGAATCAAAATAAAGTTTAGCGCGAGTGTGATAAATGCTCCCGAGAAAGATATGTACGCGCCCATCTTAGTGCGATCGATGAGTTTGTACCAAACGGATAAATTGGTATAGATCCCGAGAAAAAAATTCGCGAGTAAAACCAGTGGCACTACTTTCATTGCTTCCCAATATTCGGTGTCGCGAAGCAGCAAGACTTTTAAAATGTCGGCGAAAACGATGACTCCAAGAAATATGACAGACCCGAAAATCACAAAATATTTCGTGATCACGGCGTAGGTTTGTTTGGCATTCTCGTTTCCGGCATGACTGAAGAAAAACGGTTCGATGCCCAGACGGAATGCCGTTGCGTACAGTGTCATGAACAATGCCAGCTTGTAACACGCGGAATAGGCCCCGACTTCGGCTTTTGCAACAGATTCCGGAAGCAATTTTTCCAATAGAATTTTATCGAAATGCTCATTGATCGCGAATGCAATTCCCGCAAATAAAACCGGCCACGCGTAGATCAGCATTCGGTTCCAAAGATTTCGATCCCATTTCCAATTAATCCTGAAATAATCGGGCAGCAATACTACAAATGTCAGCAGGCTTGCGACAAGATTCGATACGAATACATATCCGATCTCATATCCCGGAACATACAGCGTTTCGATAAAGCTGTCTGGATAATCGGCGGCGAGTTTCGGAAGAAAAAGCAGGAAGAAAACATTTAATCCGAGATTTACGGCAACGTTTCCAACTTTTATCATCGTGTAGACTGTTGGTTTCTGAAAAACGCGCAATCGAGAAAACGGAATGATCACGAGCGCGTCGAGAAACAATATCCAAATCGCAAGCGTAATATATTCGACGTCGATATCGGCTAAAAAGGCAATCTCTTTTCGAAAGATCAATGCGGCAGCGAGAAATAATGCAGACGACCAGAAAATGGAAATCGTCGAGGTTGCAATGACGTTCTTTTTGTCGGATTCGCTGTTATAAAACCTGAAGAATGCGGTTTCCATTCCGTATGAAAGAATCACGTTCAGAAAGACCATCCATGCAAACAAAACGGAAATTTCGCCATATTCGGCTTTTTCAAGCGTATCTGTGTACAATCCGACCAGCAAAAAGCTCAGCATTCGCGGCAAAACGGTCGCCAGTCCGTAGATGGCAGTTTGCTTGAAGAGGCTTTTATATAATCCCAAAGTCGGTTGATTTATCGAAAGCAAAAATAGCCATTTGTTTTATTTGAATTCAGATTATTAGGAATGTAAGCCTTCAAAAAGCATAAAAAAGCCGGCTATTAACCGGCTTCCAATACTGTATTAATTACAGCTTATCCTTTTAAAGCTTCCGCACCACCGACGATTTCCAAAATTTCGTTTGTAATCGCAGCCTGACGCGCTTTGTTGTATGTCAGTTTCAACTGGTTTCTAAGTTCTGTCGCGTTGTCTGTCGCTTTGTGCATCGCTGTCATACGTGCGCCGTGTTCAGATGCAAATGAATCGCGAACTGCTTTATACAGTTGCGTACGAAGCATTTTTGGAATCAGCGCAAGCACGATTTCCTCTTTTCCGGGTTCGAAAATATAGTCGGTAGCATTTTGCGCAGCGGCATTATTATCTGAAGCCAATGGAAGAAATTGTTCCGTTACGATGATTTGTGTCGCCGCGTTTTTAAATTGGTTATAAACCAATACAACCTGATCGTAACGGCCTTCACGGAAAATCTGCATGATTTCATCTGCAATGGCAGAAACGTTATCGAAGGTCAGGTCGTCGTAAACATTGTTGTTATTTGAGACAACATGACTTGTTTTCTTGATGACATCGTTACCTTTTTTACCAATCGTGATAAAGTCGACTTTCTTGCCTGCATAAACCGTTTCGGTAAGCCTTCTTGTTTCTTTGACGACATTGGAATTAAAAGCGCCACTCAATCCTCGGTTCGAAGTGATCGCAACCACCAATACGTTTTTCACGTCGCGTTTCGCGGTGAACTCACCTCCGGTATCGCCGTCAAGTGTCGAGGAAAGATTCTGCAGAAGTTCGGTCAGCTTTTCAGCATAAGGCCGCATTGCCGTAATCGCATCCTGCGCTTTCTTAAGCTTCGCCGCAGAAACCATTTTCATTGCCGATGTGATCTGCATCGTGGATGACACAGAGGTTATGCGGTTGCGGATTTCCTTTAAGTTAGCCATTTCTTTATTAGGTTCAGGGTTTAGGGTTCAGGGTACAAGCCTGACGCCTGTACCTTGATCCTTGCACCTTAATTTAATTATATTTCGCCGAAATCTCCTTAGCAGCGTGCTCAATCACGTCAGTGATCTCGTCGTTGAATTTACCTGCTTTCAATGCGTCAAGCGTATCGCGGTGACGGTTGTTCATGAAGTCAAGGAAATCTCTTTCAAATTCTTTTACTTTATCTACAGGAACGTTTCTCAAAAGGTTTTTCGAACCTGCGTAGATGATCGCAACCTGGTCTTCAACCTTGAAAGGCGAGTTTAATCCCTGCTTAAGGATCTCAACATTACGGCGTCCTTTTTCGATAACGTTCAATGTTACCGCATCAAGGTCGGAACCGAATTTCGAGAACGCTTCAAGTTCACGGAATTGAGCCTGGTCAAGCTTCAATGTACCCGCAACTTTCTTCATCGATTTGATCTGTGCGTTACCTCCAACACGTGATACCGAAATACCTACGTTGATCGCCGGTCGTACACCAGAGTTAAATAGATCCGATTCAAGGAAGATCTGTCCGTCTGTAATCGAAATTACGTTTGTTGGGATATATGCGGAAACGTCACCGGCCTGTGTTTCAATGATCGGAAGCGCCGTAAGCGATCCGCCTCCTTTTACGATTGGCTTCAACGATTCCGGAAGGTCGTTCATGTCTCTTGCAATGTTATCATCATTGATGACTTTAGCCGCTCTTTCCAAAAGCCTTGAGTGAAGGTAGAAAACGTCTCCAGGATATGCCTCACGCCCCGGTGGCCTTCTTAGTAGAAGCGAAACCTCGCGGTAAGCCACAGCCTGTTTCGACAAATCATCGTAAACGATCAATGCCGGACGGCCGGTGTCGCGGAAATATTCACCAATCGCAGCACCTGCCATTGGAGCATAAACCTGCATTGGAGCCGGATCTGAAGCGTTAGCCGCAACAATGATCGTGTAAGCCATTGCGCCACGCTCTTCAAGTTTCTTTGCAATTCCTGCTACAGTCGAAGCTTTCTGCCCAATTGCAACATATATACAGAATACAGGTTTTCCTGCATCGTAAAATTCTTTTTGGT
>CBDUBJ010000024.1:0-35009 GCA_965365355.1 uncultured bacterium | reverse complement strand
TCATTATTCATTATTCATTATTCATTATTCATTATTCATTATTCATTATTCATTAAAAAAATGTGCGGTTTTACCACAACATCGGCACCGGCGGGCTTCAGACCTTGAAGGTTTTAAAAACCTTCAAGGTCTACGGGAAACTTAAGCTCAGTCACGCACAATCCCGAATACGATCCAACTCAAACAATTATCACTTATCAATTGTCAATTCTCAATTGAATCCCTACTTTTGTGTGCGAAAATTTCATACACAGATAAATGAAAATATTAGTCTGCATCAGCCACGTGCCTGATACTACTTCCAAAATTAATTTCACCAACGGCGATTCTGAATTTGACACTAATGGCGTACAGTTCGTCATCAATCCAAACGACGAATTTGGCCTGACACGCGCAATATGGTTCCAGGAACAACAAGGAGCGAATGTTACGGTTGTAAACGTCGGCGGACCTGATACCGAGGCGACACTTCGTAAAGCCCTTGCCATAGGTGCGAACGAAGCGGTCCGGGTCAATACAAAACCTACAGACGGCGCATTCGTAGCAAAGCAGCTTGCTGAAGTCGTAAAGAACGGCGGTTATGACCTGATCATCTGCGGGCGCGAATCTTTGGATTACAACGGCGGAATGGTTCCGGGAATGCTATCCGGACTTTTGGGTTATAATTTCGTCAACTCCTGCATCGGGCTCACGATTGAAGGAAATAATGCCAAAGCGGTTCGTGAAATAGACGGTGGAAAAGAAACTGTGAGCACTTCATTACCATTGATCATCGGCGGCCAGAAAGGGCTTGTCGAAGAGAAAGATCTTCGCATCCCGAACATGCGAGGCATCATGACTGCCCGTACAAAAGCACTTCAGGTTTTGGAACCTGTTGAAGCATCGGCAGATACAAAATCGGTGAAGTTCGAAAAGCCTGCGCCAAAATCAGCTGTAAAAATGTATACGGTCGATAATCTGGACGAGCTGGTGAATGCGTTGCACAATGAAGCGAAGGTTATATGATGAATGTCAAATGTCAAATGTCCACGTAAGAGAGTTTCGGCTTTCGACTTTCGACATCAGACTTTCGACTTAAACGCGTTAGGGATTGAAGCGTAAATCCTTTTCTTGAAAAGAAAAGATTGGAGCGAAAAGCCCGGCCCGCAGGGAAACGCCAAAATTTAAAATATAAAATCTTAAATAGTAAAAGATGTCAATATTAATATACGCTGAATCAGCAGAGGGCAAATTCAAGAAAGTTGCATTCGAATTAGCATCATACGGAAAAAAAGTTGCCGAATCCTTGGGAACAACGGTAACTGCCGTGACTGTGAATCCAGGCGATGTGTCAGAACTTGGAAAATATGGCGTTGATAAAGTCCTTAAAGTTTCAAACGACAAGCTTGGAAAATTTTCAGCTAAAGCATATGCCGACGTGATCAAGCAGGCGGCGCAGCAGGAAGGTGCCAAAGTTATCCTGATGTCATCCACAACCGACAGTTTGTACATCGCGCCATTGGTTGCCGTGTCGCTGGATGCCGGGTATGCATCTAATGTTGTCGGATTGCCTGTAAGCACATCGCCATTTCAGGTTAAAAGAAATGCATTTTCAAATAAAGCGTTTACTGTTACTGAGTTTACGACTGACGTCAAAGTTCTCGGACTTGCGAAAAATTCATACGGATTGGCAGAAAGCAATGGTTCGGCTCAGGCGGCGGATTTTAATCCGTCTTTGAACGATGACGATTTTGCAATCAAAGTTGAATCTACAGAAAAAGCGTCGGGCAAAGTAACGATCGCAGATGCGGAAGTTGTAGTTTCCGGCGGACGCGGATTGAAAGGCCCGGAAAACTGGCATCTGATCGAAGACCTTGCATCGGCTTTGGGCGCGGCGACTGCCTGTTCAAAACCGGTTTCGGATCTTGGCTGGAGGCCGCATTCGGAGCACGTCGGTCAAACGGGCCGTCCTGTTGCCTCGAATCTGTATGTCGCTGTAGGGATTTCCGGAGCGATCCAGCACATTGCCGGGATCAATTCGTCAAAAGTAAAACTGGTGATCAATGCCGATGCCGATGCACCATTCTTTAAAGTTGCGGACTACGGTGTTGTGGGTGATGCTTTCGATATCGTTCCGAAGCTGACGCAGAAAATAAAAGAGTTCAAGGCACAGCATTCTTAAGCTGTCGAAATTGTATAAAAAGCTGTTCGAAGTTGATGTTTTATCAATTCTGAACGGCTTTTTTATTCGAATTAAAATTCAGTAATTTGCGGTAAGATTTGATAGCGTATGAGCTTGGTAAAATTAACGATAAAAGGGATTTCGTACAGCCAGACACAGAACGGGGCTTACGCACTGATCCTGAATGAAGTTGATGGTGAGCGTAAATTGCCGATTGTCATAGGCGCTTTTGAAGCCCAGTCGATCGCAATTGCTTTAGAGAAGGAAATCAAGCCGCCGCGGCCGCTTACCCATGATCTGTTCCGCAATTTTGCCGACCGGTTTGACATCGTCGTTAAACAGGTGATCATCCACAAGCTAGTCGATGGCGTTTTTTACTCGAGCATCATCTGCGAACGCGACAAGATCGAAGAGATCATCGATGCGCGTACATCCGACGCCATAGCCTTGGCATTGCGTTTTAATGCGCCGATCTTTACCTACAAAAACATCCTCGACAAGGCCGGAATCTATTTAAAAGCCAATCCTCAGGAATCGGAAGAACATCAGGAACACGACGATGTTTTGTCGCATCCGGAAACTTTCGGTATGGAAGAGTCAAACAAAGCCGGGCAGGAATACACTAAACTAAGTTTGTCGGAACTTCATGAGCTTCTTCAGGGCGCAGTCCGTGATGAAGATTATGAGAAAGCGGCGAAGATAAGGGATGAGATTTCGAAGCGGGAAAGTTAGAATGGGTTTGGGCAGCAGGGTTTAGGTAGCAGGGTACAGGGTTTAGGAAGAGGAAGTAAAAATTCATTTATCAAATATATAAGCCATTAAAACTTTATACGCCATGAGAAATTTTAAACAATTAGAAGTCTGGAAAGATGCCCGCGCATTAGCAAAGCATGTTTATTTGTTAACCGACCAACTTCCCGACAATGAAAAGTACGGCCTGACATCTCAAGTACGCCGCTGCACAATATCAATAGCTGCGAATATTGCAGAAGGCCCGGCAAAATCCTCATCGAAAGATTTCACAAGGTTCTTGGAAATAAGCCAAGGCTCCTGCTTTGAATTAGAGAGCCATTTAATTCTTGCTAACGATCTAGGGATATTATCAATTTCGGATACCGAACCATGTCTACAAAATATTGTCCTGCTTCAAAAGCGTTTGTACAATTTAATAAAATATACGCGCAATGCAGCTTAGACCTGCACCCAAAACCCTAAACCTGACACCCAAAAAACAATGAAGCAATACCACGACCTCGTCAAACATGTCCTTCAAACCGGAACCCAAAAAGGCGACCGCACCGGAACGGGAACAATCAGCGTTTTCGGCTATCAGATGCGATTTGACCTGTCTGAAGGATTTCCGATGGTAACCACGAAAAAGCTTCATTTGAAATCGATAATCTACGAGTTATTGTGGTTTTTGAATGGCGATACGAATATCAAATATCTTAACGAAAACGGTGTAAAGATCTGGGATGAATGGGCTGATGAAAACGGGGATCTCGGACCTGTTTACGGACATCAGTGGAGAAACTGGAACAACGAGGAAATCGACCAGATCACGGAGCTTATCGAAACCCTGAAAACAAATCCAAACAGCAGACGAATGTTGGTTTCGGCATGGAATCCATCAGTACTGCCGGATACTAAAAAATCCTTTGAGCAAAATGTCGCCGAAGGAAAAGCCGCACTTCCGCCCTGCCATGCATTCTTTCAGTTCTATGTCGCCGATGGCAAGCTTTCATGCCAGCTTTACCAGCGAAGTGCAGACATATTTTTAGGCGTTCCATTCAACATTGCATCATATGCATTGTTTACGATGATGGTCGCGCAGGTTGTCGGATTGCAGCCGGGAGAATTCATCCACACTTTTGGCGATGCACACATTTACAGCAACCATATCGAACAGCTTGAGCTTCAATTATCGCGTGAGCCGAAAGCATTGCCAACGATGAAAATCAATCCGGAGGTTAAAAACATTTTCGATTTTAAATTCGAAGATTTTACACTGGAAGGATATGAGCCATGGCCACATATAAAAGGCGCTGTTGCCGTGTAAAATTTTACGGCAAAAGTTATAATTAGGACTGCCGAAATCGTAAACTCTCTTTTTGACATTTTCCCTCTATTGATTATCTTTAAAAGATAAAAATCAGCGTTATGGAATCACTTCAGCATCAACAGTATGAATATGCGCGCAGGCGAATCAGGCAGAAACGCCACGTTTTCCTGCATTTCATGCTTTTTCTTGTAGGAAGCATTTTCATTTTTTTGATCAATAAAGTGCTCAACGTCGGCGAGCCGGACAATTGGTACATTTGGGCAATCACCGGCTGGGGTTTTATATTCATTCTTCATTTCGTAAAAGTCTTTATCACAGACCGCTTCATGGGTAAAAACTGGGAACGCAATGAGATTGACCGCCTCGTGGGAATGCAGCAAAAAAGAGTGGAGAAACTTCAGTCTGATGCTGAAAAACGAAACAGTACCGAAATTTGATGATCATACTTGTTGCAGCGGCAGCCGAAAATAACGCACTCGGAAAAGACAATCAGCTTTTGTGGCATCTTCCCGATGATTTCCGGCATTTTAAAAACCTGACATCCGGGCATTATATCATTATGGGCCGGAAAACGTTTGAAACTTTTCCCAAGCCGTTACCGAATCGGACACATATTGTAATTTCACGACAGAAAAATTATTCTCCCGAAGGTTGTATCGCTGTCGGAAGTCTGGACGAAGCACTCAAAACTGTACCCGACAATGAAGACGCGTTTGTAATCGGCGGAGGTGAAATTTATAACCTGGCTTTGCCAATAGCCGACCGCATCGAATTGACACGAGTACATCACACATTTGATGCAGATGCATTCTTTCCAACCTTTAGTCGTAGTGACTGGGAATTGTCGAAGGAAAATTATCATCCTAAAGACGAAAAGCACTCATTGGATTTCACTTTTCAGACTTTCGAACGCATCCATTGATTCTCAGATTCGCCTCAATCACAAACCCTTAATTGTTATCTTTGCGGACTATGCCGGAAAATGTTACGCCTTATAAAGATTCAGGACTTGGAAAAAAAGAGCAGGTCGCGAAAATGTTCGATAACATCTCGGGCGGATACGACGGCCTGAACCGCGTCATTTCGCTTGGCACCGATATCAAATGGCGAAAGAAGATCCTGAAACTGGTTTCTGATAAAAACCCAAAGACCATTCTCGATATCGCTACAGGAACAGGCGATCTTGCCATTATGCTTTCCGACATCGAAGGTGCGAAAATAACCGGCGTGGATATTTCGGCGGGAATGCTTGCGGTCGGACGTAAAAAAATCGCTGCTAAAAATCTGAATCCACGGATCGATATGATTTTGGCTGATTCTGAAAACCTTCCGTTCGATGACAATTCATTCGACGCCATTACCGTAGGATTCGGAATCAGGAATTTTGAAAATCTCGACAAAGGGCTTTCAGAAATATTGCGTGTGCTCAAACCTAATGGCATCTTCGCGATTTTGGAAACATCGGTACCCGAAAAATTCCCTTTTCGCCAAGGTTATAAGTTTTACACCAATGTCATCCTTCCGGTAATCGGACGAATTTTTTCGCGGGATAAATCGGCATACAGCTATCTGTCGCAATCCGCATCGGTATTTCCACATGGCGAGGCACTCAACAATATTTTAAGGAAAATCGGGTTTATAACCGTAATTTCGATGCCGCAAACTTTTGGTGTGGCGACAATTTATACAGCATCCAAACCGGCATGACAAGGATTTTTCTGTTTTTCATATCCGTTTTTTCAATTTCCTGCGCGGCGCAATTCGGCAGGGATCCGTTGATCAATCTTGAGAATTTTGATAAGCAGCGCGTGCATTGGGGTTACTTTTTGGGATTTAATTCGTATGACTTTAAGATCGACTACAAAACGCCTCAGGAGGACATTCTGGTTGAAACCACCACCGGCTTTAATGTTGGTCTTGTCGGAAATTTGAGGCTTCAGGAATATGTTGATCTGCGACTTGAACCCGGATTGTATTATACACAACGTAATCTTGTTTATCCCGGCTTTACAAACCAGATCGATGCGAACCGCGAAGTCCGTTCTACCTACATTCACTTCCCGCTTTTATTGAAATTTTCGTCGCTTCGTACCGGAAATATCCGTCCATATCTGACCGGCGGATTGTCTACTACGCTAAATTTATCGAGCAATTTTAAATCGCGCGACGATAACTCAGAACAGCGTTTTCGTGTGAAACAATGGACAAACAACTGGGAAGTTGGCTTCGGAATCGACCTTTACTTTGAATACTTCAAATTCTCTCCTTCGATACGTGGCGTTTTTGGAATCGGTGACGAACTGATCCGAGACAATGATCCGGCAAGTCCGTGGACATCAAACATTGAATCGCTAAAAACACGCGCCGTTCTGGTGAATTTCACTTTCCATTAATCACTTTCTTTATTAATCTGCAAAAAGGTCATGACTAATCAGACCTTATCTGTCATACTCATACAAAAGTCAATTTAATTTCACGATAACAAAAGATGCGGAAAAACCGCACTTTCATTTACTGCACATTTCGTAGGGAAAGCAACCGGCCCCTCCCCGGTTCTAAGTTACAAATCGATCTTCGATGATTTTACGTTAAAACCTCATCAATCGTTAAGAAATCAAACGAAATAAGATAACCACTTTGATTAGTCTGAACAGTTGCGATAACCCTTCATGATTGAAAACACCTCTTTTTACTGGAAATAAAAGCAGCGAAAGTTTCCCTATCCTTTCCTTCGGAACTCACTCAAAACTACTGCGGCTGCAGTTGCTACATTCAGGCTTTCTGTTTTTTGAAGATTGCCGAACCTCGGAATGGATATTTGATTTTGGATCATTTCCGAAATTTTTGTCGAAACACCATTCGATTCATTTCCCATGACAATCACAGCTTCACGCGGAAGATGACCGTCATAGATATTTAAGCCGTCCATAAAAGTGCCGTAGACTGGCAAGGTAGAATTGGATATGTATTTTTGAAGATCTGTATAAATTACATCGACGCGTGCCAGCGAACCCATTGTAGACTGCACGACTTTCGGATTAAAAACATCGACGGTTTCTTCAGAACAAATTAACTGACTGACGCCAAACCAGTCGCAAAGCCTTATGATGGTCCCCAGATTTCCGGGATCGCGGATGTCATCGAGCGCAACGATTAATCCCGAATATACAATCAGTGGCGTTTGCGGAATATCAAAAACAGCAAGACATCCGGCCGGCGTTGATAAGGCACTCATTTTTTTAAGATCGGCATCTGAAATCTCCAAAAGATTGTAATCGGGAAATTCGATGCCTGAATCGCGAACCACATACAATTCCGACAGTGCAAAATGAGAAGACAAAAGTTCAGCGATCACCTTCGGGCCTTCAGCGATGAATTGCCCAAATTCCCTGCGATACTTTTTTTGATGCAGGCTCGCAACGCGTTTTATTTGGCTTTTTCCAATCATGGAAATAATGTACTTTTGGGCTAATTGAACCGACCTTGAGAAACCTGACCGCAAAAATATCATTATTTATCCTAACGGGAATAATAATATCAGCATGTAACGCGGTAAAGCGGGTTCCCAACAACAAACACCTGTTAACCGAAAACGAAATCATCGTCAACGGTGAAAAGGAAAAAGACGAAGATGTCGCCGCGCAGATCTATCAAAAACCAAACAGCGCCATTCTTGGTTACCGGCTTCGGCTGAACCTTTTCAATCTGGCTAAAAAAAATCCCGATTCCTCCTACCGGGCAAAATTTTATCGCAAGCCGGGCAAATACGAAAGAATGGCAAAGATACTTTCGAAGAAACAGGTCAACCGGCTCGGACGGTCTTTCTGGTATTACGGCATCCACAATTTCCTGAAAAAATCTGGTGAGCCGCCGGTTATCGTTGATACGATCAGTGCCAAAAAATCTGCAAACCGCCTTCGTGCGCACTATTTTAATAATGGATATTTTGATGCAAAAACATCATACAACGTCGATACGACCGGAAACAAAAAAGCAAAGGTCAAATACGATGTCGTAACAGGCTCGCCTTACATTCTCGATTCGATTTCATCAACCATTTCAAGTCCCGTCCTGGATTCCATCTATCAGGCGAATAAAGCCGAGACGCATATCAAAAGCGGAAGGCGTTATAAAACATCCGACTTCGATAATGAGAAGAACAGGCTGACGACAAACTTCCGTAATCGCGGCGTTTACTTTTTCCAGCAGAATTATGTGAAATTCAATATCGACACGATCGGAATGGAAGGCAACAAAGCCAATGTGAATCTGATCATTGATGATTATAATTACCGCGATGGCGACTCGACGCGGACTATGCCATTTAAGATCTATAAAATCAGTGAGGTTAATATTTACACCAGCAATCCATCGGACAAGACGTTTGAAAGCAAGCCATCGGATTCGACAACCTTCAACAATTTCAACATCTACAGCAACGGGAAATTGCGCTACAAGCCAAAGGCGATCACCGATGCCGTTTTCATTACGAAAGATGGAACGTTTGCCGATTATAAAACGACGCTGACATCGCGATATCTGAGCAATCTCCAGGTTTTTGAATATCCAAATATTACGTACCAAGTGGATTCAACTGGTAATGGACTTATCGCCAACATTTATTTGATATCGCAATTAAAGTATACCGTTGGCGCCGGTATCGACTTCACGCACTCCAACATTCAGGACTTCGGGATCGCAGGAAATGCATCCGTGACGATACGAAACGTTTTTAACGGCGCGGAAACCTTTGACATCACCAGCCGCGGGAGCATCGGATCTTCAAAATATTTCGCAAATCCCGACGATAATTTTTTCAATGTCCTTGAATATGGTATCGATACAAAACTGTCGTTGCCGCGCATACTTTTTCCGATCAATACCGAACGCCTCATTCCGAAAAGCATGATCCCATCCACGGCGATCAGTTTTGGTATTGCAAAACAGCAGAACATCGGTTTGGACAAAGAGAATTTTACAGGCTCAATGACTTACAACTGGACGCCGAAACGTTTTCGCAGTGCGCGGCTTGATTTGTTCAACATTCAGTACGTCAACAATATCAATATCGATAATTATTTCAGGATCTATCGCTCTTCATATGACGCATTAAACGATCTGGCGGTTGAATACAATGCCAATCCAGGCTATTTCAATAACAATGGCGACCTGATTATAGATGAAGGTACAAACGCGTTTATCCGGGATGTTACTGATCCGGTCCCGTCGATTGCCGTAAGCGATGATGACCTTCGCACGATCACAAACATCAAGGAACGACGCGAGCGACTGACGGAAAACAACCTCATCTTCGCCTCAAGTTATACGTATTCCAAAACGACGCAAACCGACCAGCAGGATAACACTTTTCATATTTTCAGGATGAAACTTGAATCTGCGGGGAATTTCCTTTCGCTCGTCGCCCGTGTTTCCGATGCGCTGAAAAACCAGGACGGCGCCAATACATTTCTCGGTGTCGCATATTCGCAGTATGGAAAGACCGAATTTGAATTTATCAAGCATTTCTCTCTTGGCCGCAGGAAAGTCCTTGCCATGCGCGCATTTGGCGGAATTGCAATTCCGTATGGAAATTCAGACAACATTCCATTTTCACGAAGCTACTTCGCAGGCGGATCGAATGATAACCGCGCATGGCTTTCATACGGTTTGGGCCCGGGACGTTCACGGACGATCAACGATTTTAATGAGGCGAACATGAAATTGTCGTTTTCAACCGAATACCGCTTCAATCTTTTTGGCGGATTCAACGGCGCGCTGTTCGTCGATATGGGAAATATCTGGAACGTGCTTGATGACGTTACCGATGAGCGTGCGGTGTTCGAGAACTTTCGCTCCCTTGCCGATACGGCGATCGGATCGGGTTTCGGCCTTCGATATGATTTCGGATTTTTCGTCGTGCGCTTCGATATCGGTTTCAAAACATACAATCCCGCAGAGGAAACCAAAAAGTGGTTCAGGGAATACAATTTCGGTCATTCCGTCCTAAATATCGGAATTAATTATCCTTTCTAAATCGATAAATTACTAATTTTGTTCCTCTAAAAAACACCGCAACATGGCGCACAACATAAAACCGGGCGTGGCTACCGGAGATGAAGTCCAGGAGATTTTCAGGTACGCAAAAGAGAAAAGTTTTGCCCTTCCGGCAGTCAATGTAACGGGTTCGAGTACGATCAATGGAACACTTGAGACCGCAGCAAAGCTAAAAGCTCCTGTTATCATCCAGTTTTCAAATGGCGGCGCGGCTTTCAATGCCGGGAAAGGTTTGTCCAATGCCAATGAAAAAGCCGCCATCGCGGGCGGAATTGCAGGTGCGAAACACATTCATACGCTAGCCGAAGCTTATGGTGCGACTGTCATCCTTCACACCGACCATTGTGCGCATAAATTGCTGCCTTGGATTGATGGTCTTTTGGACGCATCCGAAAAACATTTCCGTGAAACAGGCAAGCCGCTTTACAGCTCGCACATGCTTGATCTTTCCGAAGAACCGTTGAAGGAAAACATCGAAACCTGCAAAAGATATCTTGAACGCATGACCAAAATGGGAATGACTCTCGAAATTGAACTTGGAATTACCGGCGGCGAAGAAGATGGCGTCGATAATTCAGATGTTGACAATTCGAAACTTTACACGCAGCCTGAAGAGGTTGCTTATGCATACGAAGAACTGATGAAGGTCAGTCCGCGATTTACCGTTGCAGCCGCTTTCGGAAACGTTCACGGTGTTTACAAACCCGGAAATGTCAAGCTTACGCCTGTTATTTTGAAAAACTCGCAGGACTATATTCAACAGCGATATAATACGCCGCCAAATCCGGTAGATTTCGTTTTCCATGGCGGATCGGGATCGACGGTTGAGGAAATTCGTGAAGCCATCGGCTACGGCGTGATCAAGATGAACATCGATACCGATTTACAATTCGCATTTACAGAAGGAATTCGCGACTATATGACAGGCAAGATCGATTATCTTCGCACGCAGATAGGAAACCCGGACGGCGACGATTCTCCGAACAAAAAACATTACGATCCACGCAAATGGATCCGCGAAGGCGAAATGACATTCAACAAAAGGCTTGAGCAGGCTTTCGCCGACCTTAACAACGTAAACACGCTGTAAAACGTGATAATTATCAATTATCAACTATTAATTATTAATTGAAGTAAATGGCTTGGTTTAAACGAACTGCAAAAGGAATAACCACCGCAACTGAAGATAAAAAAGACGTCCCGAAAGGATTGTGGTATAAATCTCCGACAGGTAAAATTATCGATGCCGACGAGCTTGCCCGCAATTTATATGTGAGTCCTGAAGACGATTTCCACGTCCGGATCGGCAGCAAAGAGTATTTCGAGATTTTATTCGACAACAACGAATATATCGAGCTCGACGCTAAAATGATATCAAAAGATCCGCTTCAATTCGTCGATACAAAAAAATATTCCGATCGTTTGAAAGAAGCGATGGACAAGACCAAACTCAAGGATGCAGTCCGCACGGGAGTTGGAAAATCGAAAGGTAAAGAGATCGTCATCTGCTGTATGGATTTCGCATTCATCGGCGGCTCGATGGGCGCTGTTGTCGGCGAGAAGATCGCGCGTGGCATCGATCATTCGATCAAACACCGGATACCATTTGTAATGATCTCGAAATCGGGCGGCGCACGTATGATGGAAGCCGCATATTCATTGATGCAGCTCGCAAAAACATCGGCCAAACTTGCACAGCTGGCGGAAGCCAAAATTCCATATATTTCGCTTTGCACAGATCCAACCACCGGTGGAACTACAGCATCATATGCCATGCTGGGCGATGTGAACATCTCGGAACCCGGCGCTTTGATCGGGTTTGCGGGACCGCGAGTGGTAAAGGACACAACCGGCAAAGAGTTGCCTGAAGGTTTCCAGACTGCCGAATTTGTACTTGAACATGGTTTCCTGGATTTTATCACACCGCGAAAGGAACTTAAGAATAAGATCAATTTGTTTCTGGACCTGATCCAGGATCAGCCGATCAGATAAATTGAATCCCGAGCTAATCGGGATTTTTTTTTGATGGACGCTTTCCTATATCTTCGTGCAGATAATTTAAAATGCGATGGATTTCGGGTATCGCCGCCATCCAAAACAATAAAAGTCGATATTGAAAAAACGATTTCTGTTCCGTGTGTTTTTATTTGTTGTTCCGGTTCTGCTCTACATCGCAATCCCGGTGGTTATCCTGCATCGATACAAGGAAAATTTTTATGATATCGACAAAGTCATTCTCTCCGGAAAAAAATACCTTATAGGATACGCATACCACGAAAAAAATTACGGCTATCTCAAATGGAAAACTGTGACATCTCAAGACCGCAAAGAAGTACTTGCGATAGGATCTTCGCGCGTGTTGCAGTTCCGGGCGCAAATGTTCAGCAAACCATTTTACAATTCGGGTTATACTGTAAACGGGATCGATCAATTTGCTCCTTATTTGAAAAGCATTCCGAAAGAAAAATACCCTGCTTACCTGATTATCGGCTTTGATCAATGGATGTTCAACCGCAACACCGACAGCCTGGTCACCGAAAAAGATTCCGGCATGTGGAAAAATTCGTTCACTTTTTCGCCTGAAAACCATGTGATCAAAAATTCATGGCGTGACCTCATTCAGGGAACTTATGATTTTTTTGAGGAATCAGATGAAAGTAATTCGATCAGGATCGGGTTGTTCGCACATTTCCGCGACAAAGGATTTCGCAATGATGGCAGCATGGATTACGGCGATTTTAAAATGTTGCTCGCAAATGATCCGGAATATGGCGATCACAATTACAAAAATACTTTTGAACGCATTGAAACCGGGACGAGCTTATTCCAATATGGCGACAGCGTGAATCCCGATGCGATTAGGGAACTGGATGAGCTGCTACAATTCTGCAAAGCAAATAATATTGAAGTGATCGCATTCTTACCACCTTTTGCAAATCGGGTTTATGAAAAAATGCTGCAGAGCGGAAAATACAATTATTTGAATGATTTATATCCTGCCATTGCCCCGCTTTTCAGATCGTACAATTTTGAACTCTACGATTTCAGCACGATGCAAAAATGCGGATCGACAGACGAAGAAACCATCGACGGATTTCACGGCAGCGAGCATACCTATATCAAGATATTGATAAAAATGCTCGAATCAGGATCAAAGCTAAATGAAGTTGCGGATATCAAAAAACTTGTATCCGATCGCGAAAAGCGGATTAATCGATATAACGTTTACGACTGATTACATTCCTGTGCGGATCGCTTCGACAGGATCGAGCCGTGAGGCCGTAATAGCCGGCAAAACTCCGGAGATCAGTCCGATTGCCGCCGCCAAAGAAGTTCCTAAAATAATGTTTCCAACGCTTAAAACGAATTCGAACTCAAGCAGTTTCGAAAGTGCCATCGCAATAATCCAAACCAAAAACAATCCGATCAAACCGCCGATCACCGAAAGAATGATGGCTTCGAACAAGAATTGAAACAGGATAAATTTGTTTTTTGCGCCCAGCGATTTCTGGATTCCTATAAGGCTCGTACGTTCCTTTACCGATACGAACATGATATTCGCAATGCCAAAACCACCAACAAGCAGCGAAAAAATACTAATGATCCAGCCAACCATGTTCATCTGTCCGACAAGATTATCGATCAGATCTGTAAAGCCCGACAACACGTTGATAAAAAAGTTGTCGATTTCGTCCGCACGAACGCCTCGGGTGGTTCTGAGCTTTTGAGTGATCTCGCCTTTTAGCGCATCTGCATCGATGCCTTCAGCGGGTTTTATGACAATGACCGGCAAATGCATCTGATTATTATCGCCATACAATCTTCGGAAAAAATTTGCGGGCAAAAATGCTGATGTATCGTTGCTGTCGCCAAACATTCCGGCGCCCTGCTTTTTGATCACGCCGATAACATTAAAACGCTGCCCATAAGCACGAACGGTTTTCCCGATCGGATCCGCATCCTTGAAAAGGCCTTTGGCGACTTCGTATCCCAAGACGATGACGCCAACTCCGGAATTCGACTCCGATTCATTGAAAAATCGCCCGCTTTCAAATTCGATCCGCTGGATGTCGGCGAACTCATACGTTACAGGAACCATATTGACGTCGTTCACTGTTTCGCCTTCATATTTAATGCTTTGGCGCATCGTAAAATACTGGAAACAAAAGTGGTCTGCCAATGTTACGGACCGCTTCAGAAGCTGATATTCTTCATAAGTAACATCCGGAAACTGCTCCTCTTTCCACCGTGGCACGTTCGACGGACCAAAAGAAACCCGCGTTAAATACATCGTATTTTTATCGAGGCTGCTCAGGTCGTTTTTGATTTTCCTGTCCAGTGAATCCACTGCAGCAAGAACCGCAATGATCGAAAAGATACCGATCGTTACGCCCAGCAACGAAAGCAGTGTACGCAATTTATTGTTACGCAATGCATTGAGTGCAAATCTGAAACTCTCGCCAAGAAGCCTGAAGTAAACGAGCATATTTTAAAATTACAGCGTAAAATTCCGCATTTTCCCTTCAATAACCTAATCGAAATTAAACGGAAGTCAGCAATTCGGGGTTTCACACTTTCACTGCATAAATTCTCGCAATTCTTCAGCAGATTTGTTTAACGTTTCGACTACATCTCCATTGAAAAAAATTACTTTTGCACCAACACAAAACTGCCGTTCGGCGGCGAATCAAACACAACTACAATGACTTCATCGAAACCGATCAAATCGGCGCTCGTTTCCGTATTTTCGAAGGACGGGCTTGAGCCGATCATCAAAAAACTTCATTCACTTAACGTTACTTTTTATTCGACCGGCGGAACCGAGGAATTTATTAAAAATCTTGGAATTCCTGTCGTCGCTGTCGAAGATGTAACTTCCTATCCTTCGATTTTGGGCGGACGCGTAAAGACCTTGCATCCGAAAATTTTCGGCGGCATTCTAAACCGCCAGGACAACAATTCTGACGTTCAGCAAATGGAAGAATTCGGCATTCCACAGATCGACCTTGTCATCGTAGATCTATATCCGTTTGAAAAGACCGTTGCATCAGGCGCTTCGGAAGCAGATGTGATCGAGAAAATAGACATCGGAGGAATATCCTTGATCCGCGCGGCAGCAAAGAATTTTAACGATACGGTAATTATTTCATCGGTTGATCAATATTCGGAATTTCTGCAACTGATCGACGCGCAAAATGGCGAAACATCGCTTGAAGACAGGAAGCGTTATGCATCAAATGCGTTTCATATTTCATCTCATTACGACTCTGCAATTTTTAATTATTTCAATACCGACGAAACGATCTTCAAGCAGAGTTTTGCTAATGGAATGACTTTGAGATATGGGGAAAACCCGCATCAGAAAGGTTATTTCTTTGGTGAATTTGAGAAGATGTTCAGCAAACTTCACGGCAAGGAATTGTCTTATAACAATTTGTTGGATGTTGATGCAGCTGTCAATCTCATCGCAGAATTTAAAAACGACGATCCTACGTTTGCGATCTTAAAACATAATAATGCATGCGGAATTGCGACAAGAAGCACAATGACAGATGCGTATCTTGAAGCACTTTCAGGCGATCCGACGTCTGCATTTGGCGGCGTGTTGATTTGCAACGGAAAAATCGATGAGGTAACGGCGACCGAGATCAACAAATTGTTCTGCGAGGTTGTCATTGCTCCCAATTTCGATCAAAAAGCAATTGATATCCTTTCGGAGAAAAAAAACAGGATCATCCTTAAAAAAAATGAAGTGCAACTTCCTGAACGTATGGTCCGCACATGTCTGAACGGTTTACTTGTTCAGGACCGCGATAATATTACCGACAATAAAGCGCAACTTTCGGTCGTTACGGTTACTTCGCCAACAGAAAACGAAACCGAGGATCTGCTGTTTGCATCGAAGATATGCAAGAACACGAAATCGAATACGATCGTGCTGGCTAAGGACGGAAAACTCCTTGCATCGGGAACGGGTCAAACCTCGAGGGTTGATGCTTTAAAGCAGGCAATTGAAAAGGCGAAATCGTTCAATTTTGACCTCAATGGAGCGGTCATGGCGAGCGATGCTTTTTTTCCATTTCCGGATTGTGTGGAGATCGCGAAAAACGTTGGTATCAGTGCTGTGATTCAGCCCGGTGGATCGATCAAAGACAACCTGAGCATTGAATATTGCAATGAAAATAATGTTGCAATGGTATTTACCGGAACGCGTCATTTCAAACATTAATTTGTTTACCTTTGTGCGTTAATATTTTATTAAATAACAAACCCAACTCCAACTACCTATGGGATTTTTTGATTTCATGACCGAGGACATCGCGATTGACCTCGGAACGGCGAATACCTTGATAATCCACAATGACAAAGTCGTCATCGACAGTCCGTCAATTGTAGCCCGCGACAGGGTTTCCGGAAAGATCATCGCCGTTGGAAAAGAAGCCAACATGATGCAAGGAAAAACCCATGAAAACATCAAGACCATCAGGCCTTTGAAAGACGGAGTTATCGCCGACTTTGATGCGTCCGAAAAAATGATCAGCATGTTCATCAAGAGCATTCCGGCATTGAAAAAACGGATGTTCACACCTGCACTTCGCATGGTAGTTTGTATCCCATCAGGAATTACGGAAGTGGAAATGCGCGCGGTAAAGGAATCCTGCGAACGCGTAAACGGCAAAGAAGTTTACCTGATCCATGAGCCGATGGCAGCAGCGATCGGTATCGGAATCGATATCATGCAGCCAAAAGGAAACATGATCGTCGACATTGGCGGTGGCACAACCGAAATCGCCGTTATCGCACTTGGTGGTATTGTCTGCGACAAGTCGGTGAAGATCGCCGGCGACGTATTTACAAACGACATCGTTTACTACATGCGCACGCAGCACAACTTATTTGTTGGGGAAAGTACCGCAGAAAAGATCAAAATTACAATTGGTGCCGCAACGGAAGATCTTGAGACGCCGCCGGACGAAATGTCTGTTCAGGGCCGTGACCTTCTTACAGGTAAGCCAAAACAGGTAGAAGTTTCTTTTAGGGAAATTGCCAAAGCACTCGACAAATCGATTCAGCGTATCGAAGACGCGATCATGGAAACGTTATCACAGACTCCGCCGGAACTTGCAGCGGATATTTACAATACGGGAATTTATCTTGCGGGCGGCGGCTCAATGCTTCGCGGACTCGACAAACGTATTTCCCAAAAGACTGACCTGCCTGTTTACATTGCCGAAGATCCGCTTCGCGCCGTTGTACGCGGAACAGGAATGGCATTGAAAAATATTCCGAAATTCAGGAGCATTCTTATAAAATAATTCCTGACGGCCCATTTTCAGTGGAAAAGATACCGTAAACCGAGAGCGAAATAATGCAGCAAATCTTACAATTTATTATAAAAAACAGTACCCGGTTGCTGTTTTTGCTGCTTTTAGGAATTTCGTTGGTGTTAACAATTCAGTCGCATTCATACCATCGCAGTAAAGTTGTGAGTTCCGCAAATTTTCTTACAGGCGGCGTTTACGAGCAGATGAATTCCATCAGCGAATATTTCAGCCTTAAAAAGCAAAACGAAGATCTCGCCAAAGAAAATGCATTGCTTCGCGGACTGGTGTTCGACAAAAAGGATACTGCATCGCCGCCGCCAATCGATTCCATCAAAGGCGTGAACCGCACGAACATCATCGTTTCGAAGGTCATCCACAACTCATACAACGTCCACGAAAATTACCTGACGCTTAACAGCGGTTCCGCCGATGGCGTTAAATCCGATATGGGCGTGATCAACAGCACGGGAATCATTGGGATCGTTGAAAATACCTCAACAAATTATGCAACCGTCCAAAGCATTCTGAACAGGAAGTCGCAGATCAATGCGAAGATCAAGAAATCAAACCATTTCGGAAGCTTGATCTGGAATGGAAAAAGTACAGGGTTCGTGCAGCTGATCGATGTTCCAAGGCTTGCATCCGTTCGTAAAGGCGACACGATCGTGACCGGCGGACAATCGATAATATTTCCTGAAAACATCGGAATCGGCACCATCGATAAGATTTACATCGATGAAGAAACGCATTATTATACGATCAACGTTAAGCTCTTTAACGACATGACCAACCTTGGCCACGTATACGTCATCAAAAGCAAAGACCGCGACGAAGTGGTGAAACTAGAAGCAGAAACCAAAGGTGAATAGCAATCTGATCATAAATATCTTCCGATTTATCCTGCTGCTGGCGGCTCAGATCATCATATTCAACAATATGCATCTGTTCGGTTTCATCAGCACATTTCCGTACCTGCTTTTTATCATTTTGTATCCTGTCGATGGAAATAAAATGGGATTGATCGGTGCGGCGTTCATGCTCGGGATCATCATGGATATGTTTTGCAATTCGGGCGGAGTTCATGCAGCTTCGTGCTTGATGCTTGCGTACTTCAGGCCTGCGATATTTAAATTTTCTTTCGGACTGAGTTATGAATATCAGACGATCCGCATCAACGATGTCCTGACACCCGAACGTTTTTCGTTTATCCTGATCTCTGTCGTCATTCATCATTTCACGCTATTTGTCCTCGAAGTCTTTAAACTCAGCAATCTGTGGGATATTTTTCTGCGCACGATCTCAAGCACCATATTTACGATCATTGTCTGCATTATACTGATTTACATGTTTAAGCCCGGCAAGCGATGAGGAAAGTTTTGCTACCGACACTTGTCATTATCAGCGTGATTTTACTGGTCCTGCGATTATTCTATTTGCAGGTTATCGACGATTCCCTGAAACTCAAATCGGAAAACAACGCGATCAAGATCAAATACGATTATCCCGAACGCGGCTACATTTACGACCGGAACGGGAAACTTCTCGTGGCAAACCAGCCGTCGTACGATATCATGGTGACGCCGCGCGAAATGAAAAACATCGACACGACGGAGTTTTGCCAGCTTCTCAACATCACGAAAGAAGATTTCATTAAAAAAATCGAAAAGGCAAGAATATACAGTCCGCGGCTGCGTTCGATCTTTCTGCCGCAATTGAACAAAAAAGAATACGCAGCTTTTCAGGAAAAGATCCGGAAATTCCCGGGTTTCGAAATCCAGAAACGTGCACTTCGCGACTACCAGGTTTCTGTCGGCGCAAACGTATTCGGATTCATTACTCAGGTCAATGACGCGATCATCAAAAAAAATCCATATTACATCAGTGGCGATTTGATCGGACGTCAAGGCGTTGAAGAAAGTTACGAAGTCAATCTTCGCGGTATCAAAGGTGTCAAATATATCCAGCGGGATAAATACAATCGTGAGATCGGCTCGTACAAAAACGGGAAATTCGATACGATTGCCGTTCAGGGCGATGACATCAATTTATCGATCGACCTTGAACTCCAAAAATACGGCGAACAATTAATGATCAACAAACGTGGCGGTATCGTTGCGCTCGAACCGAAAACCGGCGAAATCCTGGCATTGGTAACTGCGCCATCGTACGATCCTGCGATATTGGTCGGACGCCAGCGTTCAAAAAATTATACGATGCTTTACAATGATTCCGTTGCGAAACCATTGTACGATCGTGGCCTTTTGGCGGAATATCCTCCGGGATCACCATTTAAAATCCTAACTGCATTGATTGGACTTCAGGAAAAGGTTATCGATACGGAAACATCGTTTACCTGCCGTCATGGATTCAGTTATGCGCGCGGGCGATTTATGAAATGCCACGACTCGGGCGTTTCCAAACTTCATAACGGAATTTACAATTCGTGCAACACGTATTTCGCAAGCGTTTACATGAAGATCATCAACAAATACCTGCGGCCTGCCGATGGCGTTGATGTCTGGAGCAAACACTTGAAAAGTTTTGGACTTGGGCAGTTTATGGGTTACGACCTTCCGACGGGCAGACGAGGAAACCGGCCGACATCAAAAACTTATAAAAAAATATATCCGAATGGCGGCTGGCGGAGCACAACGATCGTTTCCAACGGAATTGGTCAGGGTGAGGTTTTGATGACGCCGATACAGCTTGCGAACATGATGGCAACCGTCGCGAACCGCGGACATTACTACACGCCTCATATCATCAAAAAAATTAAAGGGCACGAAATCGATAAAAAGTTCCGTACGAAACATCAAACTACGATAGATCCGAAACATTATGAACCGGTAATCCAGGGATTATTCGATGTTTACAATCTCGGTACAGCTCGCGGCGTCCGTGTTGAAGGCATCGACATTTGCGGTAAGACGGGAACCGCCGAAAATTATTCGAAGATCAACGGCAAACGCGTCAAACTTCAGGATCACTCGATCTTCGTGGCATTTGCGCCGAAAGACAATCCCAAGATCGCGATTGCGGTTTTTGTCGAAAACGGATATTGGGGTGCGCGTTGGGCAGGTCCGATCGCAAGTTTGATGATCGAAAAATACATCCGCGGAAAAATAACCCGAACCGATCTCGAAAAGCGTATGTTTGAAGGCAGCCTGCAAAGTGAATACGACAAATATCTCGGGAAAGATCCAAACGATACGATCTACAAACCAAAAATGGACGAGCCTGCGGAAGCGGAAAATTAGATGAAGAACCAAAGCATCAAGAAAAACATCGACTGGATCAGCGTGCTGATGTATTCTGCGTTGGTTATCATGGGCTGGCTCAACATCTATTCGTCGTCGCTTTCAATGGAAGGAAGTTCAGCATTCGACCTCAGCCGGGAATATGGAAAGCAGTTGCTTTTCATCATGTTTACCGTTCCATTGATATTCGTCGTCATGTCTGTCGATGGTAAATTCTATGAAAAATATGCGAGTATTATCTTCGCAATTGCCTTAATATCGCTGGTCGGATTGTTCTTTTTCGGAAAAACCATCGCAGGGCAACGTTGCTGGTATGCCATCGGCGGCTTTACATTACAGCCATCCGAATTTGCAAAAGCCGCGACATCACTGGCATTGGCTAAATATCTGAGCGATGTCCAGATCAACCTGAAGGAAATTGTCCGGCAGGTCCAGGCGCTGGTTATCATCGGATTGCCCATCTTGTTGATCCTGCCACAGCCCGATCCCGGCAGCGCACTAATTTACACGGTATTCATCCTTGTTTTATATCGCGAAGGATTGCCCGCATGGTATGTCTGGATCGGATTTATCGCTATCGTTCTATTTATGCTCGCGCTTGTATTCGAACCGTGGGTCATAATTTTGGGAGCGATTGCCGTGGCTGCGATCCAATATTACCGCAGCAGGCTAATCGACAGGAATATCATACTATCCGTCATGGCGATCGTGATGGTTTCGGGATTCGTTTTCTCAGTCGATTACGTTTTCGAAAACGTTTTTAAGCAGCATCACCGCGACCGTTTCAATATTTTGCTGGGCAAGGAAGTCGATTTGAAAGGCGTTGGATATAATACCAATCAGTCTGAGATCGCCATCGGATCGGGCGGACTTTTCGGCAAAGGCTATCTCGAAGGCACTCAGACAAAAGGTGGTTTCGTTCCCGAGCAGCACACAGATTACATTTTCACTACGGTCGGCGAAGAATGGGGTTTTTTGGGAGCTCTCGTAGTCATCGCACTTTTTGCCGGTTTGATCATCCGCGTTATTTACTTATCCGAACGACAGAAAACCAAATTTAGCCGCGTCTACGGTTACTGCGTTGCCGGAATTCTATTTATACATTTCTTCGTCAATATTGCGATGGTTGTTGGCATTTTCCCTACTATCGGGGTTCCGTTGCCTTTATTTTCCTATGGCGGCTCCGGCCTTTGGGGCTTTACCATTTTGCTTTTTATCTTTTTAAAGATGGACGCGAATAAGGTGAATGAATGGTAGGAAAGGTTTAGGGTTCAGGGTGTGAGGTTTGGGGTTTGGGGAGTAAGCTGTACGAATGTTTTTTTTCGGCGTCGGCTCCACGAGGTTCCGCCGCCGGGTCCCGATAGCTATCGGAGCGCTACACGGTAGCTTTTTTCAATCCCTCACGCGGTTACGGCTGCTCATTTCTTTCTGTCAGGTACTTCTTTCCGGGTGCTGATCAAACTCTTTTGCATCACGATTAAAAACCTACGAAGCTTCCACATTTATATAAAAAAAAACGCCCCTATTGGAGCGTCTTCTATTCTAAAAATCCTTACGATTTGGCGAGTTTCTCTTTCTTCTTAATATTGACCGTGCCTTTCATTGCATTCTTCGGCTGAAGGTCTGACAGCACATTGATCGCTTCTTCGATATAAATATCTTTTGCAAGGCTTTCATGCCATCTGTCGCGTTTTTCCTTTAAAAGGTTGTCCTTTTTGACAGCTTCAAGCTCATGTGCCGGAGAAAGGAACTTCAGTTTGTTGTTGTAATCAACAATCGATTTGTATTTCTTCGCTTTTTCCTCGAGCGCTTTCTGCTCTGCCTGGAATTGGTTGATGTTCAGATTGTAAACCGATTCCTCGCTTCTTTCATTGAGCCATTTCGCATTCTCGTCGATCAGTTTAAATTCAGGGTTCGATGCAATTCTTTTTTTGCTGTTCGAAATCGCAGCGTCAAAGTTATCCTGCTTTTCCCAAGGCACGAATTCAGCCGGATCGATTTTATCCCATGGCATCGCGTTTTCGATGTCGCGCTCACCCATTTTCACGTATGAATATCGGTCGGGCATCGCAACGTCACTGCTTACTCCTTCAAGCTGCGTCGATCCGCCATTGATGCGGTAGAATTTCTGGGTCGTAGTTTTCAGCGCTCCCAAATCGCCCATATCGCTGTTGCGTACGAACTGGTTAAGATCTATTAAGTTTTGGACAGTTCCTTTTCCGTATGTTTTTTGGCTTCCGATGACAACGCCACGGCGATAATCCTGAATTGCTGCAGCTAAAATTTCCGATGCCGATGCCGAGAAATTATTAACCATCACGACAAGCGGTCCGTCCCATTGCACTTTCCTGTCTTTGTCATAAAGAACTTCTTTCTTGCGGCCGGCCGATTTGATCTGCACGATCGGGCCTTCTTCGATGAACAATCCCGCAATGTCGACAACCGTTTTTAACGATCCGCCGCCATTGTCGCGAACATCCATGATAATTCCTTTTACGCCTTCTTTCTTAAGTCTTTCAACTTCAATAGCGATATCTTTTCCGGCATCGCGGCTGCTGTTGTCTTCAAAATCGATGTAGAATTTCGGCAGGTAAATGATGCCGTATTTCATTCCGTCTTTTTCAACAATACTAGATTTGGCATACGTTTCTTCAATTTCAACCTGGTCACGGATGATCGAAATTACCTTTAACGTCCCGTCAGCTTTTTTGACAGAAAGGCGAACTTCGGTTCCTTTTGGACCCTTGATCTTTTTAACAACATCGTCAAGACGCATTCCGACAACATCAACAGGTTCTTTATTGCCCTGTGCGACTTTAAGAATGACATCACCCGGCTCAAGTTCTTTTCCGCGCCAAGCCGGTCCGCCTGAAATAAGTTCGGTGATTTCGGTAAAATCGTTCTTCTTTTGAAGCCTTGCCCCGATTCCTTCAAGTTTTCCGCTCATCGTAATATCGAAACGGTCTTTTTCTTCAGGTGCAAAATAAGAAGTATGAGGATCGAAACGCGACGCAATCGAGTTGATGTAAACTGAAAACCAGTCGTCGCGCGTCAGGTCATCAATAAAGCTAAAGTATTCATTAAGCGATTTCAATGAAGTTTCGCGGGTTTCCTTTTCAAGCTCTTCGAAGGATTTTTTTTCAATCTTTACATTTTCAGAAGCTTTCTCCTTGTCGATTTTCTTGGCTTCGTCCTTAAGTTCAGGCGAAACTTTATCGACGTGTTTTGCATCGTCAGATTTACCTTTATTCTCCTGTAGTTCAAGCTTCTCGGTCAGCGATGAAAGCGTTGAAAGTTTGATCTGCTTCCGCCACCTTTCCTGAAGCTCATCGGTATTTTTAGCATACGGCAGTTTGTCGTAGTCTGTATTTGTTTCTTCCGATGCATGATAGTCAAACGGTTTATCAAGTACCGTCTTGTAATAGCCTTTGCTTTCCTTGATCCTTTGCATTAAACGCGTGTACGTCAGATCAAAAAATGAAAGATCCTTAAGTTTGATCTGGTCATCGATTGAATTTTCATAACGCACAAACTGGTCTATATCCGATTGTAAAAAGAATCGCTTTGAAGGATCGAGCGCCTGGATGTAATCTTTGTATACGCCTTTAGAAAAGGCATCATCGAGATTAGCAGGATCGTAGTGACCTCGTTCAATAACGAATGTCAAAAGTTCAATAAGAAGCTTATCCCTTTCCGGGTCGCCGGGCTTGGTTCTTGGCATAAAACTCCAGAAGGCTATGGCGAGGGCGACCACAACCATCAATATCTTGTAATTCCTTTTCATAAATTCTAATAAAGTGTTCATCGAATTGTAAAACCTAAATTTACTTAAAAAAGTATGGGACAGCTATTTAAAAGCCACACAATCTTTTGTTAAACATCACCTGAAACGGCCGCAGATTAAATTTGTACTTTTGTGCTCAAATGTAGAAAAATAAACCACCTTTCATGGTTTGACTGCATAATTTTTCAAGGCGATTCCGGTTAGTCATCCGCAATACGATTATTGTTACAACACAATGGACAAACCATTAATTTTAGTTACCAATGACGATGGCATCACTGCCCCGGGAATTCGTGCACTGATATCGGTTATGGAACAAATTGGCAATGTTATCGTTGTTGCGCCCGACAAGCCTCAAAGTGCGATGGGCCATGCGATCACGATCAATAACACTTTATATCTCAACAAGATTTCGGCAAAAAATGCGCTTATTACCGAGTATAGCTGTTCGGGAACGCCGGTCGATTGTGTAAAAATGGCTGTCAGTGAAATCCTTCATCGCAAACCTGATCTTTGTGTTTCGGGAATCAACCATGGGTCGAATTCGTCCATTAATATTATTTACAGCGGAACGATGAGCGCGGCCGTTGAAGCAGGCATCGAAGGAATTCCCGCAATTGGATTTTCTCTTGGCGATTTTAATTGGGACGCCGATTTTACTCCTACGCTGCCTTTTGTTAAAAAGATTGCGATGCAAGTTTTGGAACACGGTCTTCCTGAGGGCGTTTTGCTGAACGTCAATTTCCCAAAGCTTGCTCTTGATGACATTAAAGGCATAAAAATCTGCAGGCAGGCGAAAGCGCTTTGGGTTGAAAAATTTGACAAACGACAATCCCCAAACGGAAAAGATTATTACTGGCTGACGGGCGAGTTCATCAACCAGGATAAAGGTGAAGATACCGATGAATGGGCGCTGGATAATGGATACGTATCGCTTGTTCCCGTGCAATTCGACCTGACGGCACATCACGCAATGCAGCAACTGAATACCTGGAAACTCAATGAATAATAAAATCGACCTTTTGTACGGATTTTTGATCGGAATAATGGCATCGATCGTCGGCGCCATTATTTTTATCTTTTTATTCACCAATTATAATCCGATCGATGGAATCCAGATCATTGCGGCAAATGGCCAACTTGGCAACCTGCTGAAACTTGGCGCGTTGCTAAATCTGCTGATATTTTTTATTCTGCTGCGTTTTGACCGCGAAATGATGGCACGCGGAATAATTGCAACATTCCTTTTTTTGGCAATAACATCCTTTTTTATCTAGATGAAATATTACATCATTGCCGGCGAAGCATCGGGCGACCTGCACGGATCGGGGTTGATGAAGGCATTGTTCGCGATCGATCCTGCTGCCAATATCCGGTTCTGGGGCGGTGATCTGATGCAGGCTGCCGGAGGAACGCTTGTCAAGCATTACCGCGAGCTTGCATTTATGGGTTTTGCGGAGGTCGTGATGAACCTGCGAACGATTTTATCAAATATCAAATTCTGCAAAAAAGACATTGAATCGTTTAATCCTGATGCAATCATTTTTATTGATTATCCCGGCTTCAATATGCGGATCGCAAAATGGGCAAAGGTGAAAAGTTTCCAGACACATTACTATATATCGCCACAAATTTGGGCATGGAAAGAGAACCGGATCAAAGATATTCGGCGCGATGTGGATAAGATGTATGTGATACTTCCTTTTGAAAAGGAATTTTTCGAAGAGAAACATAATTATAAGGTAGAATTCGTTGGTCATCCGCTGATCGATGCGATACGCAACCGCGAAAAAATCGATGAGCAGCAATTCAGGTCGGAAAATAAATTAAATGAGCGTCCCATCATTTCGTTGCTTCCCGGAAGCCGGAAACAGGAAATCAATAAAATGCTTGACATAATGCTTTCGGTAGTTGAAGATTTCCCATCATTCCAATTCGTTATTGCAGGCGCTCCGGGTCAGGAGCCCTCGTTTTATAAAAAATTCATTGGAAAAAATGTCGGGTTTGTCTCTAACAGGACATATGACCTTCTCGATATATCCCATGCCGCATTGGTAACATCGGGAACCGCAACATTGGAAACGGCACTTTTTAAAGTTCCCGAAATAGTTTGTTATAAGGGAAATTGGATTTCTTATCAGATCGCCAAACGTATATTGACCTTAAAATATATCTCGCTCGTTAATCTTATTATGGACAGGAAAGTTGTAACCGAGCTGATCCAAAATGAACTAAATAAGGACCAGCTAAAACTTGAATTGGCAAAACTTCTGGATCCGATCAACAGGCAAAAAATGCTGAAAGATTACAACGAACTCGAGCACAAACTAGGTTCGAGCGGCGCGGCTGAAAAAACCGCAAAATTCATTTTCGACGAGCTAAAGAACCGATAATCGTCAAATTTTACCGACAAACTTCAAAGAAAAAATTATTCAGAAAACCGCTGGTAAAGTGGGAATTATGAAAAAGCACATGGTAATTATGTAAAAACTTGTTGCGTAATATACTCGAATTGCGTTTATTTGCGCTTATACAATGAACTTCTTTAGAAGTTTTATTAATAAATAAATGCCTGCCCCGGCAATAAATAAAAAATAAATATGCAAAAGAAGAATGTCTTTATCCTCGCATTACTGTTCATTTTTTCGTTCACTCAAGCTCAGATCGTTACTTCAAAAAAGGATGCCATTTCAAAAGGCATTTATGAGAAGCCTTCAGATAAGGCAACTTCTTCGGTATCCGTTGCGAAACCTGCCGCAATTAAAACCGTAAAAAAGACAAACAAACCAAAAAAATCGGTTATCAACGAAAAGGAAGATCACGATCTTATCCTTGAGCCGCTGGAAAATTATCTTGCACTGCAGATGATCAATAACGCGATGGATTTCCTGGGCGTGAATTATCGTGGTGGCGGAACATCGAAAGCCGGGATGGATTGCTCCGGAATGGTAACTGCCGTGTTCAATATTTTTGGAATGAAACTTCCGAGAAGCTCAAATGCCATGGCTAAGGTTGGCGAAAAACTTTCACCAAAGGAAATCAGGAAAGGCGATCTCGTGTTTTTCAAGACCAATGGCAGAGATACGATCAACCATGTTGGGATCGTTGTTGAGGCAGATGAAGAGGAAATCAAGTTTATACATTCGTCTACTCAAAAAGGTGTGATCATCTCGTCTACAAAAGAACCATATTACAAGCGGACATTTGCGCAGGCAAATCGCGTCTTGTAGCAAATTATAAATATCATTCAGCCTCCGGATCGGGAGGCTTTTTTTTTGGATTTCATACGGTTTTTCCGCAATTCGAACTTCTTTCGCTACGGTAATTTCGGAGAAAAACTAAATGCAATTCCTGCGTTTTCCTTTGGTAAAGGTATTTCCGTTTTTTCTGGCAGGCATCGTACTATCGCATTCCTGCGAGATAAACATAAAATATCTCGAAGGCGCGACGCTATTGATAATAGCCGCTTTACTGGTCTTGCATCGATTCCGTATTACAGGAATTTTTGAAGTTGCAGCATGCCTTGCGTCGATGGCTGTGGGAATTGCAACGGAAGCCGTACATCGGGAAACAAATTACACGCATCATTTTACAAAGCTTGCTTCTCACGAAGTGGCATCCATATACAAGATCGTCATTCGTGAACAGTTAAAAAATGGAATGTCAGGTCCGCGCTACGTTGCTGATATCGAATCATTTGGTAAAAATCATGCAACCGGAAAAATATTGATAAATGCCGCTTCGGATTGCAAACATTTTCAAATTGGCAACCGACTGACGGTTTTTGGAAAACTGCTTCATCATAAACCTGTGCAAAATCCCGGACAGTTTGATTATGGGAAATATCTGCGGAACAAATCGATTTACGCACGGCTATACATTAAGCCGCAGGATATTATCGATAGCGGCGAAACCCAAAAGGACATTTATCATTATTCGGATCGCATACGAAGCCGCATCCTCGAAAATATCCGAAAATCGGGAATGCCCGCGCGCGAGCTCAATGTGATCGCCGCGTTGATCTTAGGCCAACAGCAGGAAATTGCATCCGACATTACAGATGATTATCGGATGGCGGGAGCAGTCCATGTACTATCCGTTTCAGGACTGCACGTTGGCTTTATCATTCTAATGATAGAATTTTGCATGAAACCTTTCCCAAATACCAGGAAATGGGGGTTTTTTAAAGTCTTAATAACAATTTTGGCACTTTGGGCATTTGCTTTTATCGCTGGTTTATCGCCCTCTGTGGTACGGTCGGCGGCGATGTTTTCGCTTATTGCTTATGGAAATTATATTCGTCGGAGTTCCAATACGTATCATACGTTGGTAGCATCGGCATTCCTGATTTTACTTGTTGAACCGATGTTCATCTATGATGTAGGTTTCCAGCTGAGTTATGCTGCATTGTTTTTTATTGTTTGGCTTCAACCATGGCTGATGTCATTTTTGAAACCCGAAAATAAAATTTTGCGATACTTCTGGACAATCCTCACAGTTTCGGTTGCGGCTCAAATGGGAACATTCCCGCTGTCGGTTTATTACTTTCACCAATTCCCCGGCTTGTTTTTCATAACAAACCTCATCATTATACCATTTCTCACGGTTATAATGATTCTCGGAGTTGGATCGGTCGCTATTGCCGCTTTTACAATTTTGCCGAAGCTATTTTCGATTTCACTGGGCTGGTCCGTATCTGTCATGAATCAAATCATTGCAAAAGTCGCATCGTTTGAAGACTTTGTAATTGAAGGCATTCCGATGGACGGCATAATGATGACGCTTTTATACCTATGCTTGATATTTGTGGTTTTAGCTTTTCAGAAAAAATCGGCTTTGCTGCACTTTGCCGCGTGGACATCCATAATAATATGTCAATCGTATTACATCCATAAGAAATTTGCGGAAAATACCAAAGATGAGTTTATTGTTTTTCAGAACAGGCGTGACTTTACGGTTTCGATCCGCAATGGATCACAAGTAACAGCATACGCAAAGACCGACGAAGTTCCCCGCTGCATAAATGATTATCTGATCTTCAATCATTGCAAACTGGAAAGACTTTCGGGTCCGAAACGGATCATGTCATTTCAGAACAAAAAAATTGTGGTGGTTGATACTGCGGCCATGCCGGCCATAAAATCTGATATTCTCATCATGCGGAATTCCCCTAAGATAAATCTGGATCGATGGCTGGAAATGCACCGTCCTGAAGTTGTCGTCGCCGATGGTTCAAATTACAGAACGTATGCGCAACGATGGAAGCAAACCTGCATCAAAAGAAAAATCCCTTTCCATCATACCGACGAAAAGGGATCTTATATTTTACATTGAAGTTTTACTTCTTCAAAATCTTATTTGCGTTGTCAAGCCAGACTGTTGGCCCGCCGGCGAGATAACCTGTGCTTCCAAGTTTGTCAAAATTAAACTTGTTGTCCTTCTTCGATCCATTCACCAGCCAAACTGTTGGGTAACCCATAACCTGGAAAGTCTGCTGCAATTCCATATTTTGCTTTTGAAGTTCAGGTGTCAAAGTTTTGCGTTTCGGGAAATCCAATTCGACCAATACCACATTATCCTTTGCCCATTTTTCAAATTCAGGTGTTTTGAAAACTTCTTTCTGAAGTCTGATGCACCATCCGCACCAATCGCTGCCCGTAAAAAACAAAAACAATGGCTTTTTGGTCTTCTTCGAAACATCCATTGCTTTGTTCATATCTGTATGCCATGTGAGTTCCTGAGCTTCTACAGCGAACGATCCCATGACAAGCAACAAGGTAATAAGTACTTTCTTCATAATTTATTTTTTAAAAAATTTTCGCGCGTTTGTCAAATTTGATGCCGAAAGGTAATAATTATTTCACATTACCCATCAACTTTTTGATTAGTGGTGATGCAGCGATCAAAACGACTCCGGCAATCAATCCGTAAAGCGCCAGATCACGATAACCGTCGGTATAAACTTTCAGCTTGTCGAGGTTGCTCATGTTCTCTGATTCAGAGGCAATCCCTGCACCCAGCAAACCTGCAAAATATTGTCCGTATGCGCTTGCCAGAAACCACATTCCCATAACGACGGCCTGCGTTTTCTGTGGTGACAGCCTGGTCATAGCCGACATTCCGATGGGCGACAAACATAATTCGCCGAATGTGATGATGAACCAGCCAAACGTAAATAGCTCCAAAGACGTTATCCCGTCCGCACTGGCGAAGAACTGCGTATAATAAAAGATGTAAAAACCTCCGGCCAGAAAAAGGAATCCCAAACCAAATTTTACGATCGTATTAGGCTCGATCTTTCGTTTGCCCATATAAAGCCAGCCAACGCCGACGATGGTCGCAAATAAAATCACAAACAGCGAATTAGCAGCATTGTTTACGCCATTCGGATCGAGCTCAACGCCGAGAAAATGCTGTTCCAGATTGTTTGCCGCGAACAAACTTAATGATCCGCCACTTTGCTCGAAGAATGCCCAGAAAAATATCGAGAAGACCATAAAAATTATCGCGGCAACCAGTTTTTTATTCTCTGCCAGCGAAAAATTGCGCATTTCATAGAAAAGGTAAATCAAAGCAGCAGGCCCGATGATGAACATAAATATGTCCGTGTATTCGGTTTTTGATACCATCAGGATTATTAAAGGAATTACCGCAAGCGATATGATGTACGTTGCATACTCGAATGCTTTCCGTTTCGATGCTTTAAGCTCCGCCAGAGGCGACAGCCCGATGATTCCAAGGCTTTTTTGGGTCTGTGTAAAGGTGAGCAAACTGATGATCATCACAACGGCAGCAAATCCAAATGCGACATTCCATCGAAGCGCGTCAGGAACAACAGAAGAAAGCATATTTCCGTTTGCTACAGCGATGCAGATATATCCGCCTATTAAAGCTCCCAAATTTATCCCGGCATAGAACAACGAAAATCCTGCATCACGACGATTGTCATCTTCATGATAAAGCTTTCCTACCATTGTCGAAATGTTGGGCTTGAAAAATCCCGTTCCTATAATGGTAAAGCTAACCCCGAGGAAAAAAAATTTCTCGGGATCCGCGGCGAGAATCACCGATCCGACGATCATCATCAAACCGCCCCAAAAAAGTGATTTTCGATAACCTAAAATCTTATCGGCAAGCAAGCCACCGATAAAAGTAAATGCATAAACAAAGGCTTGTGTCGCGCCGTATTGCAGGTTCGCTTCTGTTTCCGACATCGAAAGCTGCCGTACCATAAATACGGCGAGCATTCCGCGCATACCGTAGAAACTGAAGCGCTCCCACATTTCACTGAAGAACAAATACCAAAGCTGCTTGGGATACTTTCCTTTAAAATTCTGGATAGCCTCAAGACTTGTAACCGGAACCTGCTCCATTATCTGACGCCGTGCATCATTTTCTTGATCTTAGGCGTAAGTGCAAATAAGATTACGGCCGCGATTCCACATAAAACTACAAATACCATAAAGAATTCATAGAGATTGGTAATTTCAAATCCTGCGAAGGATTTATGCGCGGCGCTGATTTGATTTTCATCAAGAATTCTTAATTGTTCCGCAGTTGGTGTCACTTCTTTATCGAGAATGGCCTGCAGATCGATACCAAGTTCTTCCGCTTTTACGAATTTATCACCCGTTGCCGGAAGGATCGATCCCAAAGTTCCCGAAAGTGCGTAACCTGCCGCAGATGAAATAAAGAATACTCCGTATGCAAGAGATGCAAAACGCTTTGGCGCAAGTTTTCCGACCAGCGATAGTCCAATTGGCGAAAGGCAAAGTTCTGCCCATGTCTGGATCAGGTACAATAGAATCAACCACTTGATGGCCAGCAATCCTGAGTTTCCTAGATCTTTCACGTTATGCGCGATGATGAAATAACTTACCGCGATCAGGAAAAGACCGATCGACTGCTTGACGGTTGAAAGCGGCTCAAGTTTATTCGCCCTAAGCTTATCCCAGAGAATACTGAACGGAAACGCGAATATTACAACGAAAACGCCATTGAAAATCTGCACCATCGATGGAGGCATGTTGTATCCAAAAATGTTTCGGTCTGTTTGATTATCTGCAATGAACGTCAAAGAAGAACCGGCCTGTTCAAATGCTGCCCAGAAGAAAATGATGAAAAACGACATGATATAGATCACCCATATACGTTGCGTTTCCACTTTCGTCAAAGTGCTGTCGAGTAAGATAAGAACTGCCAGCGAAACGCCGCTCGCATAAATAATCGGATAGATGTAGTTTTTCACTACGTTATCGCCTTCCGTGAAAAAATTAAAGAGAAAGAAAACGCCAATGAAAATCGCAACTGCCGTCAAGATGGATTTCATCGAGAACTCCGCTTTCTGCGATTCGCCTTCTTCGTAATCCGATGCGTCATGACCAGATGGTTTTCCTCCGATCGGTCGTCCTTCCGGCGTCACCACATATTTATTTTTCAGGAAAAAGAATATCGCCGTACCGATGATCATCGCAATTCCTGCGGCAAGGAATCCCCATTTAAATGCGTGAACGTCGCGAATTCCGCCAGCATCTTTCACATCGCCAATCAACGGACAAATAAGCTGACCGAGGAATGCACCAATGTTGATACCCATGTAAAAGATGGTAAAAGCGGTGTCGAGTTTCGATTTTTCCTGCTTTGGATACAGGCTGCCGACCATCGAAGAGATGTTTGGCTTAAAGAATCCATTACCAAAAACAATGATCCCGAGTGCCGTCCACATCAGGGTATTTGCAAGGCTAAGATTTGTATCGAATACGCTTGCGCTGAAAAACAGTGCCAACTGACCTATGGCCATCATAAGACCACCAAGCAAAATGCAATTCCGGTTTCCGAAAAAACGGTCGGCAATAAAACCGCCAAGCATCGGAGTAAGGTAACAGAGCCCGAGGAAACCGCCATATATGATCGAAGCCTCTTCTTCTTTCATTATAAGGGCGTTTACCATGAACAATGTCAGGATCGCCCGCATGCCATAGAAGTTGAATCGTTCCCACATTTCGGTTCCAAAAAGTACCCAAAGTCCTTTCGGGTGCCCGGTTTTTACCTGAGTTTCAGTCATTGTATTTGTTATTAGGTTAGTTTACGTTTTTCTCCTTCATGATCGTGTTCAGCCATTTAAGCAGCGAAACCGCCAAAAGTGTGGCAACGATCAAAAGTATAAAATTAATCCAGAAAAAGTTGGCCTTGTGGTCGTAGTCGTACCACATGCTGGCGAGTACTCCCGAGAGTTTGTTTCCGATGGATGTCGACAGGAAAAAGCCTCCCATCATCAGCGCCGTAATTCTTGGCGGGCTTAATTTTGAAACAAGCGATAATCCCATTGGGCTCAGTAATAATTCCCCGATCGTCACAACGCCATAGCATCCGACGAGCCACCACGGAGAGACTTTTATTTCGCCATTGTTGCCGACATATGCCGCGGCTACCATTAACAGGCAGGATAAAGCGGTAATAAATAATCCCAGCGCGATCTTGCTAGCGGTTGTCGGTTCTTTACCGCGCCGGCGGAGCGCCGTGAACACCAATACGAGCAGCGGTGTCAGGATAATGACCCATGCTGGATTGATCGATTGAAAAATCTCAGTATTTAAAAGATAGATATTTCCATTTTCAGGCGGCGTTTGATCCGGTGCCACATTCTTGAAATAGACATCAGTCCCGAATTCCTTTTGGGGGCTTCCGGTTTCGTTCAACTGCGCGCGGAACTGATCGTCGTAAACCGTGACGCTGTCTAAAGTAAAAGTCCGGCTTTCGGCGAGATATAAAGTCCCTAACGATTGCTCGATCGCAGGAGCGACACTTCTGTCGGTATAGTAATTAGCCCACCGGGTCAGCGCCGTTCCATTCTGCTTAAATACAGCCCAAAACATGACGCTCACGGCAAATATCGCAAGCAATGCTGCTATTGGGCGTTTGTCATTTGAATTGGCACGGACAAAAAGCGAAATGTAAAATACGACCACAGGAATACATGCGCAAATGAATGCGTCGGTCGAATCGCTTCCAAGGATATTCCCCGGCAGAAACCATCCCAATGCTCCGAACAAAATTGCAGGAAGGAATACATACAGCAGGACTTTCGATATGCCTACATCTCCTTTCTCCGCAGGTTTCATGACATTGGCGTCGCGTAAATATTTTAATCCTAGCGTAAAAACGACAAGCCCGATAAACATTCCGATTCCCGCAGATGCGAATGCTGCGCCCCATCCATATTTGTTGCGCATATAGGCTGCAATGAAATTACAGACCAGCGCACCGATATTGATCCCCATGTAAAAAATGCTGTAGCCGGAATCTTTAAACGCTTTGTATTCTTCGTCTGAATAAAGGTTTCCCAGCAATGTGGAAATACTTGGTT